>CAINFC010000001.1 GCA_903847975.1 uncultured Acidobacteriota bacterium
GAAGAAAAGCGGAAGGGTCTGTTGCCGGGCGCTCAGACGACCAGGTCGGCCAGGAATCCTTCGGGGCGAAGGATGGTATCGTTGCGGTCCGGGCCGGTGGAAACAATGGCTACCCCGGCTCCCACAGCGTCCTCCAGGTAGCGGATGTAGTCCTGCGCCCTGCCGGGCAGATCCGCAAAATCCCGAATTCCCTGCGTTACGGTCTCCCAGCCGGGTCGCGTCTCCAGGACCGGGCGACACTCGGCCAAAGCGGCTGTCTCCGCCGGAAAATCCGTCAGCCGGGAACCCCGGTATTCGTATCCCACGCAGACCGGAATTTCCGCCATGGTATCGAGCACATCCAGCTTGGTGATGGCCAGGCCGTCAAACCGGTTCAGCCGGTTGGAAAAACGCATGGCGACGGCATCGAACCATCCGCAGCGCCTGGGTCTGCCGGTAGAGGCACCGTATTCGCTACCTCTTTCCCGGATGATCTCTCCCTCGGGTCCGGGCAATTCCGTGGGGAAGGCCCCCGAGCCCACCCGCGTGCAGTAAGCCTTGGAAATGCCGAGCGTGCGGTGCAGAAACCGCGGATGGATACCCACGCCGACGCAGGCTCCCGCTGCCCAGGTAGTAGAGGAGGTCACATACGGATAGGTCCCCTGGTCGATATCGAGCAGGGTCCCCTGGGCTCCCTCCAGCAGCAGGGTCTGACCGCGGTCGATGGCTTCGTTGGCTTTTTGGGGCCCGTCGACAATGAAAGGCTGCAGGCGCTCGGCCAGGGGAGCCAGAAGCTCGTAAGCCGCGCCGGCATCCAGTTCCAGGGCGAATTCCACACCCAGGGTCCGCTTCTTGTGGGCATAGAGCTGCTCCAGGCGCACCCGGAACCGCTCCAGGCTGCACAGGTCCTCCACCCGCAACCCGCGGCGCCCGGTTTTATCCTCGTAAGCCGGCCCGATCCCACGGTTGGTGGTTCCGATGCGGGCCCCGCCGCGGGCGGCTTCCTCCACCCTCTCCTGCACCCGGTGGCAAGGCAGGATCAAACTGGCCTGGCTGCTGATAAACAGGCGCCCGGCTAAGGCGATGCCCATGTCCGTCAGGAGATCGGCTTCCTCCCAGAAAGCCTGGAGATCGACCACCACGCCGTTTCCAATCAGGCAGCACTTTCCGGGGTGAAGAATGCCGGAGGGAATCAGGTGAAGAACGATCTTGCGCCCGCCAACCCATATGGTGTGGCCGGCATTGTGCCCCCCCTGATAACGGACAACCAGATCGAAAGAAGGGGTGAGCAGATCCACGATCTTGCCCTTGCCCTCATCGCCCCACTGGGCACCAACCACCACGAGATTCGGCATATGTTTTCTTGAAAAATAGGTTAGAGGTTGGCGTCGATCAGCTGGGAGATGGCTTCCTTGGATGAAACCCCTACAATCTGCCCCTTTACCTGGCCGCCGGCAAACAGAAGCAGCGTCGGTATCCCTTTGATGCTGTACCGGGAAGCGGTGCTCGGGTTGTCGTCCACGTTCAGCTTGACCACCCGGATTTTGCCGGCGTATTTTTCGGCGACGGCATCCACCGTGGGAGCGAGGGCGCGGCACGGCCCGCACCAGACGGCCCAGAAGTCCACTAGGACCGGCTGCGCGGCCTGCAGAACTTCCGTGTCAAAATTCTGGTCGCTTACTTCCATAACTTTATCGCTCATGGTGTATCGTATCTCCTTTTGGTGTTGCTGGTGCTTATGCGTTTGGGCGGTTCCCATGCGAAAATTAGCATAAAATGGATGGAAAGGCAAACAAGGCCCTAGGGCAGCACTTCCTGGTTTCCAAAAGTCATGCCGACCGGATGGTCAGCTATGCCGGCATACGGTCCGGGGATCTGGTGCTGGAAATCGGGCCCGGCCGGGGTGCGCTCACCGATCTTCTGCTGGCAACCGGCTGTCATCTGACCGCGGTGGAGGTCGATGCGCGCTGGGCGGGGGAACTTCGCAGCCGCCATGGCGGCCGGGAGCGGTTCCGGCTGATCGAAGGGGATGTCCTGCAACTGGACCTGGCTGCCCTGCTTGATCTGGAGCGGAATCCCGCCCGCTGGAAACTGGTGGCCAATCTGCCTTACAACGTGGCCACACCCATCCTGCATAAAGTTTCCTGCCTGGAAAGCCGGCTGGAATCCGGAACCGTTATGGTCCAGAAAGAGGTGGCCGAGAGGATCCTGGCCGGGGCCCACAACCGCGACATCGGACTGCTGACCCACCTTCTTGGCTATCATTTCTCGTTCCAGCGCGGATTCACGGTGCCCCCCGGGGCCTTCCTGCCCCCGCCGAAGGTGGTTTCCATGGTGATCCGCATGGTTCCGCGCCCGCCGGATCCCCTGCGGCCGGAGGAATCTTTTTTCCGCCGGGTCCTGGAAGCCGCCTTTGCGCAGCGCCGCAAGCAGCTGGCCAAAAACCTGGCGGCCCTGGGGTGGAGCGAGCCGTGGATCCGCTCTCTGCTGGCCGAGCGCGGCATAAGGTCGGATGCCCGCGCCGAAGACCTGGAGCGCGAGGAATTTTTCTGGCTGGCCCGGGAGCTGAAAGACCGCGGCCCCGCAGACAGACGGGAATCCTGACAGGGAAAGACCCGGCTTTTTCCGTCTTTCTGAAACCGAACCGAAATATTGTCGTCTTAAGTTACGGGAAGAGTGGACTTCCCGCATTTAGGGTAAGGTAATATTAATCATGCGCAAAGTGAATAAGATATGTTTGGCCGCGCTCCTGGCGGCGCTGGTTCTCGGCTCTGCGGCCCGGGCCCGGCAGAACGAAAAACAGGACAAGCCGGCCCCCCCTGCCGCCTCATCCCCGCAAAAGGAAACACCCCCTGCCGATGTGCCCCCCGGTTTCAAGATCGGGGTGGAGGTCAACATGGTCAACCTCCCGGTCAACGCCCGCCATACCGGGGGAGGATTCGCCAAAGGTCTGCCGCAGGAGGCC
>CAINFC010000002.1 GCA_903847975.1 uncultured Acidobacteriota bacterium
ACCAGGAAGCGCAGGGAAAAATTAATTTTCAAAGGAGTGTTCCTGAGGATGGCCGCCGGGAGCGAACGAAATACTCAGAGGGAAAAAAAGGCGGCAAAATACAGGAAAGCGTATGATTGCCGATCTTACCTGATGGCCCGGCAAAAGGTCCCACACCTTCGGATTTCCGTTGGCGATAGCCCTTATAGGGCTTCGTAACACTACCCGGGGTAGTGCCTTTGCGGCGCAACCCCGGGCTGCGATCCGAAACCCCTTTCGGGGTTCCGGGCTTTTTGCCGGGCCATCTTGCCTGAAAGCGCACCGGTTCGCGGTTGCCGCGGAGCTCCGCCGGTCCCACAGGCCAGGAGCGTCTAATCCAGGTGGTAAAGCTCCTCGGCGTCGGACCAGATCTTCCCTTTCAGGGCGGCCTCGGGAAGCGGCGACTGGCAGGGGTCGGTTTCCTGCCACCAGCGTTTCGTCTCGGGATCGGCGGCCATCTTCTTCATGTCGGCCTCGAAGTCCCGGCCGGTGTATTCGAGGTAGCTGAAGAGGAAGAGCTTGCCGTCGATCTCCCGGACGTAGATCGAATAGTTCTGAATGTTGCATTCCTTGAGCATCCGGTTGACCGCCGGCCAGGGATTGGCATGCAGGTCGCGGTAGCGGGCGGCCTTCTCGGTCTTCAGACCGGTGACCCAGGCGTAGCGCTTCGGCCGCGGCGCGGTGCAGCCCAGGGCCAGCAGCATAACGGCGGACAGCAGGACGGTTCTTTTCATGGGTTTTCCTTTGTCAGTGAAACAGGGCGTACAGCATAATGAAGAGGAGCAGCACCGCGCCGGAAACGAGCCGGTAGTCGGCGAGGCCGGTTCCGCAGCGGGCCCGGATCGGCTCGGTCCAGTGCTCCCAGACCAGCATCCGGGCTTCTTCCTTCAGCGGCTCCGGCATGAGCAGCGAGGCGGCCACCTGCAGAAGCACGCAGAAGCAGAAGATGCCGAAGGAGGCCAGCATGAAGTCCTTCAGAAGGATGTTGTACAGGAAACCCCATGCCGCCGAAGAGGCGATGGCCTCCGGCGAGACGATCCGGTCCTTGAAGAAATCGAGGAAGAATCCGGCCGCGCCGACGGCGCCGCCCGTGGTCATGGTGAGGAAGGCCGCCCGGCCGCCGGCCCGCTTCCAGAATACCCCGACCAGAAAGACCGCGGTGATCGGCGGGGCCACGTAGCAGATCAGGACCGTCAGTCCCTTGAAGATGGTGTCGTAGTGTCCGAAAATCGGCGAGAGCGCGATGGCCAGGAAGGTGGCGGCGACCGTCGTCCAGCGGCCGATTACCACCAGGCGGTGGTCGGTGGTCTGCGGGCGCCAGCGCTTCCAGATGTCGTAGGCGAACAGGGTCGCCGCGGAGTTCAGGGCCGCCGAGCAGGTCTGCATGGCCGCCGCCAGCATCGCCGCGATGACCAGCCCCTTCAGCCCGGCCGGAAGCAGATGGGTGATCATGAACGGATAGGCGTCCTTGGAGGAGGCCGGGCCGACGCCGGGCCCGAAATATCCTTTCTGGACCAGCGCGACGCAAATGACCCCGGGCAGCACGAAAAGAAAAACCGGCAGGATCTTGATGAAGGCGCAGAACAGCGGTCCGAGCCGGGCGTTCTTCTCGTCCCGGGCGGCCAGCACGCGCTGCACGATGGTCTGGTCGCAGCACCAGTACCAGATGCCGATGACCGGGTAGCCCAGCAGGATGGAGTACCACGGCACATTGGCGACGACGGTGCTGTCGTCGGCCGGGTGCATCATGTGGAGAAACGACCGCGTGGAGAGCTCGGCCGTGCCCTCCCGGCCGAGCAGCGGGTGGGGTTGGGTGGCCAGCAGGTGCGAGAGCGCGTCCCAGCCGCCGACGGCGTTGTAGCCGATCACCGTGATGCAGACGGCGCCGAGGAGCAGCAGCACGGTCTGGATGCTTTCCGTCCAGACCACCGCCAGCAGGCCGCCGATGACCGTGTAGAGGCCGGTCAGCACGCCGAGCGCGACGATGAAGAACATCAGCGCGCTCATCCCGGCGATGGGCTCCGTTTCCGGGATGCCGCAGATGAAGCAGAGCACCGCCGCCGCGGTGAACAGCGCCACGCCGATGTGGATGACGATGGCCGAAATCAGCGATACGAACGACAGCGCATCCCGGCAGTTGCGGTTGTAGCGGCGCTCCAGGTAGTCGGGCAGGGTTGGCACCCGCGAGCGCAGGTAGAGCGGGGCGAAGAACAACGACAGCAGGATCAGCGTGAATCCGGCCATCCACTCGTAGTTGCCGTAGAGCAACCCGGAGGTGTAGGCCGACTGCGCCAGGCTGACCAGGTGTACGGTAGAGATGTTGGCCGCGAACATGGCCAGGCCGATGATCGGCCAGGTCAGCGACTGGTCGGCCAGGAAGTAGTGGCCGCCTTCCGTGGTGCGGCTGCGAAAGAATCCCGCCGCCACGCCGATGCCGACCACGCCGATCATGTAGGCGGCGATGATGCCCCAGTCCAGATGTGTCATCCCTGATGTCATGCGATCTCCCTGGTCATGAAGAAACGGTTTCGGGCGCAAACCGACGGAATGCGCGGAGGGAATGGAGGCGGAGGCCCGTATCGACCGCGTCCGCGTTGCCCCTTTTTCTCCGCACGGTGCAAGTATAGAATGCGGTCCGGGAGGAATCAAGCCCCGGAAGGGCGCGCAGCGCCGGCGGACTTTGGAAGGCGGAGGCCCCGGCGCACCGATAGCGGATTTCCAGCACGGGAGCCGGCCAGGAGGAAGATCCGGCGGCTTTCGCCCATGTCCCGGCCATGGCTGCTTGTCAGCGCCGCAGGCCCGGTGTCGCGGAGGGGATTCTGCCCGTGGGGGAGTCCGGACCGGTCCACCCGGCAAAGCCGCAAGGGCCGAACCGGTCGGATCCCGCGCAGAGGGCTTCCCTGTTGGGATCACGATCGCCGGACTTCGGATCGTCACTCGGCAACGGAGTGTGCGTGCCGGGGACCAGCATGTCCGCCTCGTAATATGCCGCTTGTTTTTCCGGCAGATGTTGGAGCCAGCTGCGCGCAAGCTGTGGCCGAAAGTCGAGACGGTGTTGGGATCGAGCCGGGAGACGTCCGGGTCGTGCGGTTCCTTGGCGCTGTTGCCGGAATGCCTTCCGGGGGGGGGATCCCGCCGCCGATTCGCACCCCGGATGTCTCCTGGGCCACAGTTTCGGGACGGCGGCCGGATTTCAGCAGGCCCGGACAGAACGGCCCTCCGGCCTACCTTGCCTCTGTGCGCATCGAACCTGCCTGCCTGTACCCCTCGGGTCGAACGGCCTCTTGACAGTCGACTCTATAAATCATATGATTCAAGCGAACGTTTGAAAGAATCTCCTGTTTCCTCGCTCGGACGGGGGATGGGAAGTATTGGGCAACACGGCAGCGAACATGGAGGAGCATGGACCAACCGACCGTTTCCGGCCTGGGGGATAGCCTGGAATTCGAGGGCTTGCCGTCATGAGGCCCGTGCCCCCGGCTCCTGTTGCCCGGAAGGAATCGGATGGCCGGCTGCCTGCTGTTCAGCGGTTCGGCTACGGCATCGGGGAGGCCGCCCTGAACCTCCTGGTGGCGGGAATTTCCAATTATCTGCTCTTTTTTTATACCGATGTCTTCGGACTGACAGCCGGAGCCGCCGGCCTGCTCATGTTGATCGGTCGCCTTTGGGATGCCAGCAATGATCCCCTTATGGGCGTTTTGGCGGATCGAACGGAAAGCCGCTGGGGTAAGTTTCGCCCCTACCTCCTTTTTGGGGCTGCGCCGGTGGCAGCGTTGACCGCCTTGACCTTTACCACTCCGGCCTGGGGAGCCACCGGAAAGCTGGTTTGGGCCTACACGACTTTTCTGCTTTGGAGCATGGCCTTCACGGCGGTGGCCGTCCCCTACAACGCGCTGCTGGTGAACCTCACCAGCGATCCCCAGGAGAGAACCTCCTTGAGCGCCATAAAAACCATTTTTGCCGTACTTGGTTCTCTGGCGGTGCTGGTCCTTGCCAAGCCCATGACGGAATCGCTGGGTGGAACTCTGCACACCGGATATGCCCTCACTTTTTCCCTCTTTGGCCTGGCGGCTTTTCTGATGCTCCTGATCTGCTTCGCCTGCACCCGGGAGCGGTCTGTCCCGGGAGCCAGGGCGATTCGGAAGATCGGCGTAAGGAAGCAGATAGCGGCGATTAGGCGGAATCGCCCCTTCCTCCTTCTGGTCCTCTTTTTTACCCTGTTCCAGGTGGCCTTCAGCCTTTTTCGGACCGTGGAGATCTATTATTTCAAATACGTGCTGGGCCGGGGCAACCTGTTCCCGGCTGCTATGCTTGGCGCCCATCTCTGCGCTATCGTCGGGATGAGCTGGATGCCCAGTCTGGTGAAACGGCTGGAAAAGAAGTCCACTGCATTAGCCGGGTGCGGCGTAGGAGCATCGTTGATCGGGCTGACCTTTCTGGCATCGCAAAGCCCTTTCCTGGCGATTGTCGGAATCTGTCTCAGTTACCTGTTTCTGGCGGTGCCGTTCGCTCTGTTTTTCGGCATGGTTCCCGATACCGTCGAGTATGGGCAGTGGAGAACCGGCATCCGATCCGCGGGCCTGGTTTTTTCCTTGCTCACCTTTATGCAGAAGTTCAGCATGGGTGTGGCGGTCGCTTTGGCCAGTTGGGTGCTGGATGCGGCGGGCTACGTCCCGGGACAGGCGCAGACGCCTTCTGCGGTCCTGGGCATTGCCTGCCTGCGGACGATCCTGCCGATGTGCCTGCTGCTGGTTGGCATGATTCCCTTCCTTTTCTATGAATTGGACCGGAAGCAAATGGTTGCTATCGTCCGGAAAATCGAGGATGAGACGGCATGAGCGCGAGTCGCCCCAACCCGGAGCGCATGGACGCCGGGCCTGGCCTTTCGAAGGAAGCCCTGTCGGATCACCTGATGCGCCTTTTCGGGATATCGGCTTCCGCCGGGGGGTTGTCCTCCGGTGTCCGGTTGAATGAGGCTGGAGACAGAGTGGCTGACTACCTGTATGAACAGCTTTCCGGGACCGGGGTCAGCCGGGTGTATCGGCAGTATTTCACAGCCGATCGCTGGTGGCCGGAGGAGTACGGGCTTGCGCTGCAGGCAGCCGGATGGGCGCAGCCGTTGAATGCCTTCCCGCTCTGGTACTCCGCCGATATGCCCTTGCGAATGCTGCCGCTGGTGGATGCAGGTTTTGGATCCCCCGGAGAGCTGCGAGGCAAAGATGTTCGAGGCAAAGCTGTTTTGCTGCAGATGAGGAGGATCTTTCATTTCATTCCCAGCTTCGAAAAATTCGACACGCTCCGGAAGCTGGCCGCCCGGGGAGCGGCCGCGATTATTGTGATGGATGCGCTCCTGGACACCCCGGGGGGAATGCTCGCCATAAGCCACCGGGACGTCATGCGCTGCGGAGGAAGAGGTATTCCCAACTATTCTCTTCCGGCTTTTTCCATCGGTCGATCGGATGGCCAGCGGCTGTTGCGCAGTCTCTCGAAAGGTTCGGTGGAGGTGCAGGTTCATCTGCGGTCATCGCAAAACCCCGTTCGCGCCTGCAATGTGATCGCCGAGATCGACGGCAACGGCGAGACGGAGGAAGTTATTCTGGTGGGAGGCCATTACGACAGCTGGTTTGGCGGGGCTTTGGACAACCTGAGCTCCCAGGGCGGGATCATCGAACTGGCCCGTCACCTTGCCTCTCTCCCGCAAGCCCAACGGTGTCGCACCGTCGTTCTGGCTTGTATCTTTGGGCACGAATTCGGCAATCTGGGCCATTGGGCCCTGGCAGAGGAGCTGCGGGGGAAAGCGGCTCGCATTACCTGCTTTCTGGATCTGGATGGGTCGGGTTCAACCGGCTGGGAAGTGGACCACCAGGGAAACATTATCGAGACCGGCTACAACGATGTGTGCGGGATCGTAGCTTCGAGCAATGCATTGGCGGAACTGGCCTACCGTGCGCTGTACGAGCAGGATATTTTCAGCTTCCGTTTTTTCGATCATGCCCATATTGCGGATCTGGACGGACCGTTGTCGGAACTGGGAATTCCAACCCTGCTGATCATCAGCAAGCACCTTTTTTATCACACCCCTCTGGACACTCCGGACCGTATCCCGGCGGAAATTCTGTGGCGGCGCATGACGGTTGCCGCCCGTATTATCTCGGATCTGCTCAGTTCCCAGCCGGGATATTTCATTGCTACCAATTCCAATCCATTCCGGAAGGTACGGGGCGGGCTTCCTCCTCTCCCGGATCTGCCGGAGTCGGCTTTGCCGGTCAATCCGAACCCCTGGGTCGACGGTCCGCCACAGGATCTTCTTTTCGAAGTGATTCCGCCAAACCCCAGAGTCGGCTCTCCCGTCATCGTATGGAAAGGCCATTCGGTTGGCGAAGGCATTGGGCGGATCCAGGATGTCTCCTGGAGCTTCGGGAATCTTGCGGAGCGGCTGGTGACAAAGTCCAGGAGAGGTATCGCCAGCGGGACCATGTACCTGTGGCCGGGAATCAAGACCATCCGGATGACAGTGCGGGACAGGCATGGACGCAGCAGCTCGGTGGAGCGGAAAATAGGAGTGACCTGGTGAGTAAAATCGTCTTGGGAAATCCACCGGGCTCGGCAACGGGCATTGCCGGAAAAACAGGGCCGGCTGCGGTGGCCGGGCCCTGGGCCCTGGGCCAGCTTTATGAAAATGCAGGGCAGGGCGGCGGGATGGAGCCGGTGCATTTGCTGCAGCGGCTGATCCGCTTTCCGAGCGTAAATCCGCCCGGCAACGAGGCTGCCTGCGTTCGGTACATTGCCGACCTGCTTCGGCAGGCAGGACTCCATCCCCTGCTGGTGGGGAAGTCGCCGGACCGCCAGAATCTGGTGGTCCGATTGACGGGAAAGGGTTTGGCGCCACCTTTTCTGATGTACGGTCATGCCGACGTGGTCGGCATCGAGGGTCAGCAGTGGCGCTATCCCCCATTTGCAGGTGTTGAAGCGGAGGGTTTTGTTTGGGGGCGGGGCGCCTTGGACATGAAGGGCGGCCTGGCCATGATGATATCCGCTCTCCTGCGGCTCACCCGGGAGGGGTTTACGCCAGCCGGAGATATCATCCTGGCGGTAGTCTGCGATGAGGAGGACCAGGGAGCCTTCGGAGCGCAATACCTGACTGCCGAGCATGCCGGCCTCTTCCGGGGGGTGCGGTATGCAATCAGCGAGCTGGGGGGGTTTTCGATATGTTTAGCCGGCCGGCGCCTCTATCCCATTATGGTTTCGGAGAAGCAGCGCTGCTCTCTGCGAGTGAAAATCGCGGGTCCGGGAGGGCACAGTTCTTTGGCCGCACGCGGTGGGATCATGGCTGTATTGGCGCGTATCCTCCAGCGCCTGGACCGACGGCCTCTTCCGGTGCACATCACCCCACCGGTCAGGATCATGCTGGAGGCCATCGCTTCGGCTCTCCCCTTTCCAGTCCGACCGTTGCCCTGGCTCCTGTCGAAACCTTTCTGCGCGGAGTTCCTTCTGGCTCGGATCGACGAACGTCTGGACTTTTTCAAGTCGTTGTTCCGTAACACGGCGACTCCCACTGCCGTGAGGGGCGGCAGCCGGCTGAATTTGGTCCCGAGCGAGATCCTTCTGGATTTGGACGGCAGACTGGTGCCGGGTTTTAGGCCTGAAACGCTGATCCGCGAAATCCGAAATCTGTTGCAGGAGGACGTGGAAATCGATCTTATTCACTTCCTGCCGGGCCCCATGGAACTGGACATGGGCCTGTTTTCCGCCCTTTCGGCGGTGCTGCAGGAGCTGGACCCCCAAGGCCGCCCTGTGCCGTTTGTCGGCAGCGGCGTTTCCGATGCGCGGTTCTTCTGCACCCTGGGTGTGCAAACCTTCGGCTTTACGCCCATGCTTCTGCCGCCGGAAATCGATTTTGCCAAGCTGGTTCACGGAGCCGACGAGCGCATCCCGGTTCCGGCGCTGCATTTCGGAGCGGAGGCCGTTTACCGGTTGTTGAAGCGATTGTAGAGAGGGCCTGCGCCGGCCAGGCCGGCCGCCGGGATCGACCGGGAGGAGACCGGCCGGAGGAAGGCCCCGGGAGGGAATGTCGGCTTGCACCTCGCTCCCATCGTCTTTTTCGGCCCATCGCCTCACGGGTGCGAAGCGGGTCTCTTGACAGCTGATTCATGCAAGGGTATGATTCAAACGTTCGAATGAATCCATCATATGAAACAATCCCGGCGGAGGGGGGCTCATGAAAGCAAAAAAACCGGCACGGATCAAAACTACCGAAGAGCGGTTGCTGGACACGGCGGAGCGGCTCTTTGCCAGGCAGGGAATTCGCGCTACTTCCCTGCGGGAGATCACCGAACAGACCAGAATCAACATTGCCGCGGTCAACTATCATTTTCGTACCAAGAAAGCCCTGGTCCGGTCGGTTATTGAACGAAGCTTCAAGCCCCTCAACGAGGAGCGGCTGCGCCGGCTCGATGAAATTGAGGCGGCGGCCGGAGACGGCCCGCCAAGCATTGAGGCGATCCTTGGAGCCCTATTCCTGCCGATGTTGCGATCCTGGAAAAAGAACCGGAATTTTGTCCTTCTTTCGGGAAGACTTCAGAATGAACCGGATGCGGATCTTCATAAGTTCATTATCCGGTTGTACGCGGAAGTGATCGAACGATTTCAGGCCGCCACCATGAGGGCTCTTCCGGAAACTCCCGGACCCGACCTTTTCTTTTGGATGCACTACTTATTCGGTGGAATGATTCACACCCTTCTTTCCATTGAGGACCTGGAGCGCCTGCCCGGCAGACACAGCATGCTTGAGGATACGGATCGGTTTCTCGCCGAGCTTGTTTCCTTCGGTGCCGCCGGCTTGCGGGCCATACAGAAATCGGCGCCCTTGGTTCCGTCTCCCCGGCCTCCGAAAAGCGGGAACGACAAACCGGCCGACGTGCGGCGGCGCACTCGGGAAGCAGGGGTCTGATTCGTCCTGGTGTGATAATTCAGGAAACGCAACCGTCGGCGGCCCGAGCAAAAACCGACATTCGATCGTCATTGGCTATTAATCAACGGGATGTCCTTTGCATCGAACCCCCTTTATTAATCCAAGTTACTCTCAGGAGATACCCAGAATGTTTTCCCAGAGCGAATTCAGCCGTTTCTTTCGTGGAACTTCCGAGGCCCTGGCCATCCGTGCCGATGGTGCGGTTCGATTGCTGGCCTTCTTTCTGTCGGTACTGGTTTGCGCGCTGGCGGTACCGGCGCAGGAATACCGTGCCAGGGTCCAGGGCGTGGTATCCGATCCCAGCGTGTTGGTGGTGACCAACGCCAGGGTGACCCTTCTGAATCAGCAGACAGGGGTGTCATTATCCGCGGAAACCGACGCCCAAGGGCGCTATGTCTTTAATCTGGTCAATCCCGGCACCTATACCCTGCGCGTCGAGTCTGCGGGATTCGAAAGCTTCGAGCAGCAGAACATTCCCGTGCAGGTGCGGGGCGATATCACGATCGACCCCCGGCTTCAGGTTAAGGGCACCGCCACCGTCCTGACGGTGACCGGCGCCGGCACGGAAGTACAGTTCAACACCAGCTCGCTGGACATGACCATCAACCAGAAAATGCTCCTGGAGCTGCCGGTCATGGGCCGCAACCCCTTCCAGCTGGCCACTCTCGACCCGTCGGTGGTCAACCGCTACACCGGTCCTTATGCGACCGCCAGTGCGAATCCTTTCTATATGTGGTCCTCGAGCACCATCGACGTGGCCGGCAGCAATTCGCGACAGAACGATCTGTTCGTGGATGGAACACCGGTGCAGATCGGACCCAAAGGCTCCTATACTCCGCCCATGGATGCGGTGCAGGAATTCAGTGTGCAGCAAAACAGTGTCGATGCCGAGTACGGACACAGCGCCGGCGGTATCATGAGCGTCGGCATGAAGTCCGGAACCAACGAATTCCATGGTACGGCTTACTATTTCGGTCGCAACCCGGTCTTCAACGCCGCGGTCAACTCCATCACCCATGCCCCCAGTACCTCACGCAATCATATCTGGGGCGCCACGCTCGGCAATCCGGTCCTTAAAAACAAGCTTTTCCTGTTTACTTCCTGGGAGCAGTGGCGCATCAAAGATCCCATCAACAACCTGTTCACCCTGCCGACGGACCTGGAAAGAACCGGGGACTTCTCGCAGAGCCTCAACGCCATTGGCGGTCTGCAGCGGATCTTCGATCCCTGGTCGACAACCGTCAATCCGGCTACCGGCGCGGTAACCAGAACGCCGTTTCCAGGCAATAAGATCCCGGCCAACCGGCTGGACCCCACGGCCGTTCGTTTCCTGAAGGATATCTGGAAGCCCAACAGCTCCGGCGATACGCTGATGGGTTTGCAGAACTTCAAAAAAACTTTCGCCATGAATACCAAATACTTCAACTTCAGCGAAAGGGTTGACTGGAACCCGAGCGATCGCTGGCGTCTCTTTGTGCGCTTCAGCCAGGTACGCACCAATCTCGCTCCGGAGCGATATTCCGGCTCCGTGGCCCAGCGGGATTCCACCGCCGGAGCGATGAACAACCGCAACATAGCCGCCGATGCGGTCTGGGTTCGGGATCAGCGAACCGTCTTTACCTTCCGCTTCGGTTACGCCAGCTTTGCCGACAATTACGACTCCCCGGCATCGGAAGTTTCCGAACAGCAGCTGGCGGAGTTCTGGCCCGGTAATGCCTGGTATAAGCCTTATCTCAAGGATTTGCCGTCCATTTACTACCCGGCGCTCTATATCGGCGATGCCGTATTCGGCCAGGACCTCTACTGGCGTCAGCAGCCCAATCATTTCAGCGGCCACGCCAGCGTACGGCGAACGCAGGGAACGCACAACTGGAAGGCCGGCCTGGAGACCCGTTACCATCAGGGGAATACGCACCTGCCCAGCCTGATGGGATTCGGTTTCCTGCCCACGCCGACGGCGGATACCTTCCAAAACCCCAACTGGGGGTTGACCGGCGACAGCTGGGCGACCTTCCTCCTGGGGGCCATTTCAGGTACCACCCTGTCGCCGGCAGGCGCTTCCGGCTACATTGCCCCCCAGAACTCCAAGGTCCGATATTACGCCGCCTACCTGCAGGATGACTTCAAGCTGGGTCGCCGCATTACCCTGAATCTGGGTTTGCGCTGGGAATACGAAACCGCGCCCCGGGATGAGGATTACACCCTCACCCGGTTTCTGGACCTGAATGACCCGATTCCGGAGATGCAGGCCAAGCCCCCGGCCTTTCATCCGCTGGTGGCGGCCATGTTCGGCAAACCTTACAAGTTCAATGGCGCTTTTCATTTCACCAGCCCCGACCACCCCGGCAAATACGACAGCAACCGCTGGGTCTTCAATCCTCGCCTCGGAGCCGCCATCCGCATAAACGATCAGACCGTCCTGCGCGTCGGGTGGGCGAGATTCGTGGTGCCCCCGCTGGTGGTGTCCAAAACCATCACCGAGGACACCGGTCGATATGGATTCAGCCAGCGCACCGTGGCGGCGCCGGAGGTGCTGGGCATACCGGGGGCTAGGCTGAGCAATCCCTTTCCGTCGCTGCTGCTTCCGGCGGGCCAGCAGTACGGACGTTATACCCAGCTTGGAGACAGCGTCATCTGGGACAATCCCACCTTCCGTACCGGAGTGAATGAGCGCATCAATATCTCCGTGCAGCGCTCGCTGATGGCCGGGGTGGTCGCGGAGGTCACCTTTTTCATGAACCTCGGTCGCGACCTGCCCTACGAGAAGAACTTCAACCTGATGGATCCCCAGTTGCTCTACACCTATAAAAGCGCCGCCGAGCAGCCGGCTCCGAATCCCTTCTACCAATATGGTCCCAAGGAGAAGTTCCCGGGATTGCTTCGGGAGTTTCCGTACGTTCCGGCGACCTATCAGCTGCGCCCCTACCCGCAGTATCTGGACCTCATTCAGCGCAACACTCCGGGTGTCGAGGATCGCTATCGTTCCCTGCAGCTGCGGGTGCGCAAGCAGTTCAGCCAAGGCTACCAGATGATGTGGAATTATGCCTACGCCCGACAGAGTACCGGCGTATTCTTCAACGACATCGACCGCTATGCCGACCGATTTACGATGATGCCCGGCAAAGAGCCGCGCCACCGCATGACTTTTGCCGGCACGTTCGATCTTCCTTTTGGCCGCGGCCGGCGCCTGGCCAGCCAAATTCCCGCCGTGCTGAACCACATTATCGGCGGATGGTCCGCCAGCCCCATCCTCCAGTACAGTTCGGGTGAGTTTCTCCGCTTTGGCCCCATGGTGGCCACCGGCGATCCGGCAATCGAGAATCCCACCCGTGACCGGTATTTCGACACCAGCAAGTTTTCTCTGCTTCCCTCCTATACACCGCGAACCAATCCCTGGCAGTACGAAGGAGTGACCGGCTCACCGAACTGGAGTATGGACTTGAGTGTGGCCAAGTATTTCAGGATCACGGATATCCTGAAAGCCGAATTTCGATTCGAATCCTATAATCTGACCAACAGTTTCGTGCCGGGATTGCCGAACATGACCGTGGGCAGTCCGCAGTTCGGCATGTCCACGACCCAGGCCAATCTGGGTCGGCAGATGCAATACACCATACGCCTGCATTTTTAAGCGAAGCCGGGGCGCGGGGAACGGATCGGGCTGGTTTGCCCTGCGCGCGCTGCGTGGTAACGGCAGGCGGGAACGATTCGGCGGGAGATGGCAAAGGAATGAAATTTACAGGCGGCGTTTTGGCGGCGGTATTGACCCTGACGGCTGCGCCGGGATACCGCGCAGCAGACCCGGATCCCCCCGTACCGTTTTCGCGTATCGACGCTCACGTCCACGTCGGGCCGCCGGCGGAGGCCTTTCTGGATATGCTCGAGCGCCTGGATGTACGGGTTCTCAATGTGACCATCGTCGATCCTCTGGTTCCGGGGTTCAACACCACGGAGCCGCAGACCGGCCTGGCCGCAGATATTTCCCGGCGCAGCCGGGGGCGAATCGCCTGGGCCTCCACCTTCGATCCGGCGGGAGGAGAGGAACCGGGATTCGCCGAGCGCACCCGACGCCACCTGCGGTCGACGTTCGATCGCGGCGCCGTAGCGGTCAAAATGTACAAGTCGGTGGGTCTGCTGCTCCAGAATCTTGCCGGGCGATATGTCCTGCCGGACGACGACGTTTTTACGCCAGCCTACCGCCTGATCGCGGAGCATGACCGGACCCTGCTGACTCATCTGGCCGAGCCACGCTCCTCCTGGTATCCGCTCGATCCGGCCGATCCCCACGCCGCCTATTACCGGGCCAACCCGGATTGGTACATGTTCAACCATCCGGATCGCCCCTCCTGGGAGAGCATTCTTTCCGCCCGTGATCGCCTGCTGCAGGCGAATCCGCAACTCCGGGTCATCGGATGCCACCTGGGAAGCATGGAACACGACGTCGATATGGTGGCCCGGCGCCTCGACCGCTACCCGAACTTTGCGGTGGACACGGCCGCTCGCATGTCCAACCTGATGCTGCAGCCTCGGGACAAAGTGCGGGCGTTCATGATCCGCTACCAGGACCGCATACTCTGGGGCACGGACTTGCTGGAACTCCAGTGGAATCGCCCTGGCGAGGTCCTGCGGCGATGGGAAAACAGTTATGCCGGCGACTGGAAGTACCTTTCCACCGACGCCGAATTTACCGTCGGGGGCCGGACGGTGCGCGGCCTGGATTTGCCGCTATCGGTGCGGAAGAAAATTTTTCGGGAGAATGCCCTTCGCTGGATACCCGGGCTGCGCGGCATAGCCTCCTTCGAAACCGGCAGCCAGCCGGCTGGCAATGCCGCGGCAACTGCCTCGGAGGGGAGCGGTGCAATGGAAGAAAGGAAGAAACCATGAAGAAAGTCTTTTGCTGCCTGGCCGTAATGCTGCTGATCGGCGCCGCCGGTGCGGAGCAGCGCGACCCAAAAGGCGGTTACAACGGCTTGAATCTCAGCATGGGAAACCTGTCGCGTCTGTCCCGGGCGAAATCGCGGTCGATCAGCCCGGAGAACTGGAGCGGCGAAAAGGGCCAGGGCGGCATGGCGGTCACGGGCACCGGGGTGCTGGCGGCGCGGGACTTGGGGCAGGGCTGGAAAGTTAGCCCCTCCTTTTATCTGTGGCCCAGGAGGACCCTGACCATGGCGGATATCAAAGGCCCCGGGGCCATCCAGCACCTCTGGCTGACGACAACCGGAAACTGGCGATTTCTCATTCTGCGCATTTATTGGGACGGAGAGACGCGACCTTCCGTCGAGGTGCCGCTGGGCGACTTTTTCGCTTCCGGCTGGGGCCAGGTGGCCCAGATCTCCTCGCTGGCCGTTTGCGTCAACCCCGGGAATGCCTTCAACTGCTACTGGGAGATGCCGTTTCGCCGGTCCTGCCGCATGACCCTGGAAAACCTTGATGACCAGCAGACCCTTCTTTACTACCAGGTAGACTATACGCTGACGGACATTCCCGAGGACGCGGCCTATTTTCATGCCCAGTTTCGCCGTTCCAACCCTCTTCCCCTGAAGACGGATCATGTGATCCTGGATGGAGTGCGCGGCTGGGGGCAATATGTCGGCACCTATATCGCCTGGGGAGTGCATAACCGGGGCTGGTGGGGGGAAGGGGAAATCAAGTTTTATCTGGACGGCGACGGCCGGTTTCCAACCATCTGCGGCACGGGCACGGAAGACTACTTCTGCGGCTCCTACAATTTCGAAAACCAGGAAACCCGTCGTTATCAGGAGTTCACCACTCCCTATAGCGGGCTGGCCCAGGTGCTGCGCCCGGATGGTCTCTATGCCTCCCAGCAACGTTTTAGCCTTTACCGGTGGCACATTATGGACCCTGTTCGCTTCGAGCAGGATCTGCGGGTTACCATCCAGGCCCTGGGCTGGCGATCGGCAAGCCGCTATCTTCCCTTGCAGGATGATATTGCCTCGGCAGCCTTCTGGTACCAGACGGAACCGCATGCCGCTTTCCCGCCGCTGCCCGGGAAGGACAGGCTGGAGATCAATTAACAGGTGCGGAAAGGATTCTTCCCATGAGTCAAGCGGTGAACCCCGGCCGGCCGCGTTCCTTTAGACGGCGGCTCGGCGTCCGGATGCTCCTGACTGTGATGGCTCTGCTGGGCGGCGTAGTCGTGCTCCATCTGGCCAGGCCTAAACTGGTGTCATCCGTGCTGGCGGCCGGTATGGCCAGGCTATTTCCGCACTACCTCGCCTGGCGCTCCGGTGCGGGGTCCTTTTCGGGCGGGCGGCCCATCCTGCGCGAGGAAAGAGTCCCCTTGCGCGATGGCGTACATCTGGCGACGGATGTTTATCTGCCGCAGATGCCGCCGCCCTACCCAACCATCATGGTGCGTACACCCTACGCCAAAGTGGATGGTCGGTTGGTCGGCGACTTTTTTGCCCGCTACGGCTATGCCGTGGTGATCCAGGATGTGCGCGGCCGGCACGCCTCGGAAGGGGACTTCTATCCATTTCGCGCCGAAACCCAGGATGGGCTCGATACCACCGCCTGGATCGCCCGACAATCATGGTGCAACGGCCGGATCGGCGGCTTCGGCGTCTCTTACATGGGTTACACCCAGTGGGCCATGGCTGCCGGCAATCCGCACCTTACCTCGATCGCTCCGGTGCTGATCACCGCCAACCTGTACAACGGCATTCATCGGGAGGGGGTATTTTCCAAGCTCACCTTTCTTCACTGGGCACTGACCAGCTACGGACGATATGGCGATTGGCGGGGTGCGGACTCCATCCGGAAGGGTTACCGGCACTTCCCGCTCATCGAGGCCGACGACGCGGCAGGGAAAGATATCCCTTTCTACAACGATTGGGTGACCCATCCCGTGCCCGACGAATACTGGCATGGATTGAATGCCGATCGGCAATTCAGGGAGGCCGACGTTCCCGTGTTCCTGACCGCAGGGTGGTATGACTTTTTCCTCGATGCCCAGCTGCAGGACTTCCAACGCTTCCGGGAATCGGCGCCCGCGACGGCGCGACGGAACATTCGCATGCTGATCGGCCCCTGGAACCACGCCTTCTTCAATGGCCACCAGAAACTCTACGGCATACCGCAGCGCACCCTGGAACTGATTCCGTTCGAGTTCGTCAAGGAAATCAAAGACTGGTACGACTTCACTTTGAAGCAAGCCGCTAATGGCTGGTCCCAGCGGGCCCCGGTGCGGTTTTACGTCCTCGGTCAGAACGTCTGGCGCGACGAGCAGCAGTGGCCTCCGCCCGGGGGGATAGAAGAACGTTACTTTCTGAGCGCCGAGCGGAGTGCCCGGTCGCTGCAGGGCGATGGGATTCTACACCCGCAAAAGGATGTCGTGCGCACCGGCCAGGACACGTTTGTCTTCGATCCGCGCTACCCGGTACCTACCGTGGGCGGCGCTCACGGCATGCCCGCCGACTGCGGCCCGGCCGATCAGCGCGCGGTGGAGGAACGCCCCGATGTGCTGGTCTATTCGAGCCAGCCGCTGCCAAAACCGCTGCTGGTTATGGGCCAGGCCAAGGCGCGGCTGCGGGTCTCTTCCAGTGCACCGGACACTGATTTCACCGCGAAACTGGTCGACGTGTTTCCCGATGGGCGGGCCCTGATCGTCTGCGAAGGGATCGTGCGCTTGCGATACCGCAACGGTCTATCCCGGCCGGGGTTGCTTCCCCCCGGCCAGATCGTCAACCTGGACATCCCGATCGGCCATACAGCCGTGCAATTTCAGGCGGGGCATCGGTTGCGCCTGGAGGTCAGTTCCTCCAATTCCCCGAGGTACGACGTCAATCCCAATACCGGCGGCGACATCGCCCGGGAGCGGGATCCGGTGCCGGCCACCCAGAGTTTGTTCTATGGGGGAGAGGATCCGTCGGTGCTCCTTCTGCCGGTGCACACTCCCTAATCGGCCTTAACGTGGAAAGGGAAGGCAATGCGACAGATCATTTGTTGGTTCCTGCTGTTTTCCGGTGCTGAAATTCTGCGGGCACAGGGGTTCTCCCCGGTCCAGGACGCCGGACCTACCGTACCGCAGATTCTGGAAAAAGTGACCGCTGCCCTGGGCGGCCGGGAGAAAGCCGGCACGCTGACCTCGCTCCACATGTCGGGATCGCTGGAATTGGTCAATGTTGCCCTGCAGGGAACGGTGGAGATTGTCTACCAGGCGCCGGATCGGCGCTCGCTGCGCTGGACATTGCCGGGCCTGGGGGTCATCCGTAACGCCTGCGATGGCCGACAGGGCTGGAGCGAAGCGCTGCTGGGGGGGCGCATGCCGGTAACCGGAGAGCGCCTGCAGGGCATGCAGCGCAGAGCCCGGCTGCTGCAGGTCTTTCAGCTCAGCCAGTTGTATCCTCGCCTGACCCTGCTCGAAAGCGAGCGACTCGCCGATCGCGACTGCTGGATCATTCTGGCCGAACCGCCGGCGGGCCGGGCGGAGAGATGGTATTTTGAGACCTCCTCCGGTCTGCCCAGGCGCGTCGACTGCTATGCCGAAGATGGTCTTCCCCTGGAGATCGAGATGGAAGATTATCGGGAGGTGGGAGGAATGCGATTTCCCTTCCTGGTCAGGCAGTTCACGCCGGTGTATCACATCGTGATGCGTTTTCATACCATTCGCCCCAATCTGCCGGCAGATACCAGCTCGTCGGCTGGTCCATAAGGCTGCGGAGCACCGGCCATGCGCACCTCCGGCTGGTGGAGTGCGGCAAGCTATTTCCCGCTTGCGTCAGGCAGGCTGAAGCTTGAACATGGCGCCCCCAGCCTTTTCAGCGCGTCCCGGGCATCGGCGAGTTGCGGCAATCGGGTGGGGGAACCTTCGAAAGAGGAGAGAAACATGCGGTATTCGTCGGCGGCCTGTCCGCGCTTTGCGGTGGCTTCGTATCCCTGGCCGAGGTGAAACCGGCAGAGCTGACTTACCAGCGGAGAGCTGCGGTGCCTCTGCCCCACAAAGGTCAGCAGCCAGCGGTGAAGAAAGAGAGTGCGGTGCAGGAGCTGTTCGGCGCGGGAATAGCCTTTTTGGGCCAGAGCGGCACGAGCCTCATAGAGGGGCATCCAGTGCTCCGGGAACCAGGGCACGCGAGACGGCCGGAGCGGGAGCGTGGAGATCAGCTGATTCCGGGCCCGGAATAGGTCGATTCCGGCAGGGGTCATCCAGGGACATGCCTCCGCGTAAAGACGCAGGCTGTTTTCGGCAGCGGCAGCCTGGCCCAGAGACGCTTCCAGGAACGAGACGGCCGGGAATTCCTGTCCCTCCAGCTTCTGCTCTCGGGAGGACTCAGCCAGCGCATACTTTTTTGATCCACTCCCCCCGGCAAACCGCAACCACAAGCCCGCCAGAATCAAAACAGCAAGCATTGCGAGAGGGAGCCACCGCATAATGGGCCGTTTCGGCGAAGCGGCGGCCGCCGCTCCGGGATTCGATGTGCCGGCCTGTTTCAGCCGGCTCAGGTCGTCGCGGATTTCGTCGGCATGTTGATAGCGCAGGGCACGGTCCTTTTCCAACGCCTTGTGGATGATCCGCTCCAGTTCACGGGGCAGGTCATTCCGCAGGCTCACGGGCGAAACCGGCGCTCTGTTCAAAATGGCCTCGAAGACCAGCCCGGATGTGGTCCCCTGGAAGGTCGTATTCCTGTAGCCATTTCGTAGAGCACAACTCCGAACGAAAACAGGTCCGTCCGGGCGTCCAGCTTCTGGCCCCGCACTTGTTCCGGCGACATGTAGGCTACCGTGCCGACGGTCGTACCGGTGGAGGTAATCGGCGCATCCGCTGCCGTGGGAGTGGTATCGGTCGGCTGCTGCCCGGCCGCCGGCTTTGCCAATCCGAAGTCGAGGATCTTGATTTGACCCTGAAACGTCAGGAATAGATTGGCGGGCGTGATGTCCCGGTGCACAATTTTTTTGGAATGTACGGCCTGGAGTGCCTCGGCCGCCTGAATGCCGATGTCGAGAATTTTCTCCCAGCCCAGCGCTCCCTGGGGCAAATGCTCCTGCAGCGTCTGTCCTTCCAACAGCTCCATGGCGACGAATGGTTGGCCGTCCGCATCATCGATCTCATATACGGTACAGATAGGGGGGGGTTGAGGGAGGAAGCCGCCCGCGCTTCGCGTCGAAATCTCTCCAGGGCCTGGGGGTGCCGGGACAGCAATGCCGGCAGAAACTTCAGAGCCACATTTCGTCTCAACCGGGTATCTTCCGCTTTGTAGACAACGCCCATTCCGCCGCTGCCGAGTTTCTCGAGGATCCGGTAGTGGGTGACGGTCTTTCCAAGGAGGGAATCGGAGGCCAAAGCGGAGTTTGCGGTCAGAGTCCGGGCGATGGCAGGAAGGGCCGGTGTATGAAGAAATCCCTCCACTTGGGATGGATCGGCCAGCAGCGATTCGACTTCTCTACGGAGGTCATGGTCCTCGCCGCACTCTTCCCGGAGGAAGGCTGAGCGCCGGGCCGGCTCTTGTTTCTGGACCAGGCGAAACAGGCTCTCGATTTGCTGCCAGCGTTCCGGGTGCATCTCAAGCCCTTGGCGGAAATAGGTGTTTGTTTTTGCCTGGCGGTAATTGTAATTGCCGCACGACGAAAAGTCAAACCATCTCCCTGCGCTGGCTACCGTCAGCCGACCTGAAAGTTATTTTGAACAACCCTTGAAATCCAAGAGCCATTTCTGGGTTACACGAAACTATCCGTATCGCAACCGGGTGCGCCATGGTTGCCATGAAGAAAGGCAGGAAATGCCCCGGCACAGTGCCCAGGAGAGAGCGGTTGATCGCTTACGGCGCAATGGAAACGGGGCCGGAAGGACGCTTCGATATTTGGGTAATTGGGGCGAATGGAGGGCGCCCCAGTCGGGTGACTTCGGGAGCAACGGCCAATAGTACTCCCGGTTTGCCTCGCGATGGGCGCTGGATCTTTCACCACTCGAACCATTCCGGTAATCACGGGATAGGGCGCTTTCCCGCCGGGGGAGGACCGTCCGATCTGCTTATCTCACCCGGCTTTCCTGAAAGCCAAGCCTACGAGTCCGTGGATGGCAATCCGTTGTTCCATGATCGGCCAGGTCAGCGACCGGTCGTCCAGGAAGTAGTGGCCGCCTTCCGTGGTGCGGCTGCGAAAGAATCCCGCTGCCACGCCGATGCCGACCACGCCGATCATGTAGGCGGCGATGATGCCCCAGTCCAGATGTGTCATCCCAGAAGTCATGCGAGCTCCCTGGTCATGAAGAAACGGTTTCGGGCGCAAACCGACGGAATGCGCGGAGGGAGTGGAGGCGGAGGCCCGTATCGACCGCCTCCGCGTCGCCCCTTTTTCTCCGCACGGTGCAAGTATGGAATGCGGTCCGGGAGGGATCAAGCCCCGGAAGGGCGCGCCGCTCCGGCGGGGAAGCCGCGTAAGGTTTTCCACCGCTGCGTTTCTGCTTTTCCTCATTTGCCTGCTACTTGATGGGTGAGCCGCAAAGGCAGGATGGCGCCGCAAAAAGTAGCAGGAATCCCAAAGGGGTTCCGTAACACAGCCCGGGGTTGCGCCGTAGGCGCTGCATCGGGAAGGCGAATTTTTTTGAAAATCAGCCCTGTAAGGGCTGTATGCCTGGATTTTGCGCAACCCTTTCCGGGTTGTCGCCTGCGGGTGTCGCTACCCGGGGTAGGCGCGAAGCGCG
>CAINFC010000003.1 GCA_903847975.1 uncultured Acidobacteriota bacterium
CCAGGCCGCTGCTTCGGCTACCGCCCGGGCGGCCCGCTCCGCCCGGGGATCGGTGTGCGTCAGCTTCGTAGAGACGCGGACCAGCTCGCTGCGCAGCTCCTCCTCCCCGGCCAGAGCCGCCCCGAGAACGGCGCTGCGCATGGCGGGCCCATTGCCCGCGGAGAAAACTCCGCTGCGTGCCGCGGGCACGCCCAGCCACAGGCGCAGGCAGCTGCGCCCCGTTGCCCAGCCGATCCCCGCCGGCAGCGAAACGAACCACCCGCGCAGCTGCCGGGCCATCTGCCGTTGAAAGCACCCCGCATCGCCTTGTGCCGCCAGCAGGGCCTGCGCGGTGAAAAAAGCGTGCTCGGTGTCGTCGCTGATCATGCCCCGGCCGAAGAAAAAGCGATGCCGCAGCTCCCCGGGGCACATTTTCGACAGGCGGGAGCGGCTCAGTCCTTCCCAGGGCAAGCCCAGGGCGTCTCCCACGGCACCGCCCAGGAGCAGACCGGTCAATCTTTCCTGTAATGACAGCAAGGCGTATTCCCGGATCCGGCTTCGGTTGTCTACAGATTCGCTGCATGGAGTTTAGGGGCCGGAGAAGGCGCTTGTCAAGGCTTCGCTCCCGGATGCCGAAGCCGGAAAAATACCGACTCCCTTTTATCGCGAGGTGCAGAATGGATACAATCCAGGGGATTCGATCCGGACGCCGGATCCGGCCGGTCCTTTTTGTACGATAGGAAGGAAACACTATGAAGAGGCGATGTGACAGAATCTGCGGACTGCTGATCGGCATGCTATTCCTCCTGCCGGCCGCAGCCGCCCAAGAAAAGGGAGAAATCCAGATCCCGAAAGGGCCCTTCCAGCCCACCTGGGAATCCCTGGAAAAATACCAGGTTCCGCAGTGGTACCTGGACGCCAAGTTCGGCATCTTCATCCATTGGGGTGTCTATTCCGTACCCGCCTTCGGCAACGAGTGGTACCCGCGAAGGATGTACGACGCCAGAAGCAAGGAATTCAAACATCATCTCGAAACGTTCGGCCCGCAGTCGAAATTCGGATACAAAGACTTCATTCCGCAGTTCCGAGCCGAAAAGTTCGATGCCGGTCACTGGGCGGAGCTGTTCAAAAAAGCGGGGGCCCGCTACGTGGTTCCGGTCGCCGAACACCACGACGGATTCGCCATGTACGACAGCAGCCTCACGGAGTGGTGCGCCGCCCGCATGGGGCCGAAGCGCGATATCATCGGGGAGCTGGCCGCGGCGGTCCGGAAACAGGGGATGGTATTCGGGGTTTCTTCCCACCGCATCGAGCACTGGTGGTTTTTCGGCGAAGGAATGAAGTTCGACTCCGACGTCAAGGACCCCAAATTTGCCGGACTTTACGGCCCGGCCCGCGACCAGAAGGAGTCGGAGCCGGGCAAGGACGGCACGCCGCCGAAAACTCCGCCGGACAAGGAATTCATGGACGACTGGCTGGCCCGCACCACCGAGCTGGTGGATAAGTATCAGCCCCAGCTGTTCTGGTTCGACTGGTGGATCGAACAGCCGGTCATGGAGCCCTACCGCCGGATGTTCGCCGCCTACTACTACAACCGGGGAGCCCAGTGGAGGAAAGGGGTGGCCCTGAACTACAAGAAAAAATCCTTTCCGGACAAGGCGGCCGTCCTGGATATCGAACGCGGGCAGCTGGCGGAAATCCGCCCCTTTTTCTGGCAGACGGACACTTCCGTTTCCAAGAATTCCTGGGGCTACGTTAGCAATCAGAATTACAAGACCGCGGGTTCCATTATCGGCGACCTGGTCGACATCGTCAGCAAGAACGGGGTGCTGCTGCTGAACATCGGCCCCCGGCCGGACGGGACCATCCCGGAGCCGGAGGAAAAAATGCTGCTGGAGATCGGTCAGTGGCTGGCGGTGAACGGGGAGGCGGTGTACGGCACGCGCCCCTGGCAGGTCTTCGGCGAGGGGCCCACGAAGATCCCCAGCGGCGGATTTACCGATACCAAGCGCGGAGCCTTCACTCCGGAGGACATCCGCTTCACGGTCAAGGGAGATTCCCTTTATGCCTTAGTGCTGGCCTGGCCGGAAGCCGAAGCGAAGATCAAGTCCCTCGGTACCAGGTCCAGCCTGTGCCAGGGAAAAATCCGCGAGGTGCAGCTGCTGGGCCATGCCGGAAAGCTCTCCTGGCGGCAGGAGGAAGAGGGCCTGGTCATACGGATGCCGGAAACGAAGCCCGGCGAGCATGCCTTCGCCTTTCGGATCCGCGGCCTGAAAGTGGTACCCTTCCAGGCCCGGTAAAGAAGATAATCTCCCCCAAAATCGTTTTTTCGTCCGGTTCTGCCCTCCCGATGGGGACTTGCCCCGTGCCTGGAGCTAACCCGGCAATCAATTGCCGGGCCATAATCTTGTCGTCCCTAACCGGACTTATGCCTCAGAATAACAGTCCTGTGCCGGCTTTCACGGGGCATGACAAGGCGATGGCGGAGTACAACGGTACGATATCCGCTATTTCGCCCCGTGCGGCACACACGCAAGTCCCGTAAGGGACGGCAGGCCATAACAATACATATTTATTGCGCCTTCATCAGAGAAAAAAGTCGCGAAAGCCTGAAAGGGCTTCGTAACACAGCCCGGCGCGGTGTCAGGAGCGGCCTGACTGCCTCCTTTCTGATCTTCCCGTCTTCCTGTGAAATGATAGGGCTTTCAGGAAGAAAGGAAGTCCGGAAAGAGACGATCAGCGGTCCTGCCGGGGAGGGACCGCCACGGAGAAGAAGGGGAGCTCCTCCGGGCGGCCGTCTCCGACGACCAGCGTGCCGCCGCCTCCCCCCCAGCCGCTGAACTGAAACGGGAGACGGTCGAGCCGCCGCGCGAAATCCGCTTTTTCCAGAAACAATCCCTGGCGGTCATAGAAGCTGACCTGCCCCAGCATCGGATTCACAGCCGCCACCCAGCCTTCCCCGACCAGGAGCGGCGTACATTCGTTCCCTTTCTCCTGGATCCTCGGCCAGGCAGACGCCGGAAACCGCCGGAGCAGTTTTCCATCGGCAACCCCATAAACCGCCACCTCCTGCTCCGCGGAAAGAAGAAGCAGCTCACCGGCGGAAGGGTCGGCCGCAATGCCAACCCAAGGCTTCCGATCGATCCAGGGCACCGGCTGGCCGGCATCCCGAACCTCGCTCTTCCGAGGGTCCAGAGTCCACCACCGGCCGTCGAGCCAGGCCCCGCAGCCCAGGCCCAATGGCCGGCCCAGCGGGATGCGCCGGATCTCCTCCGGCGCATCCCGGCCGACCGACAGCTCCTCACCCCAGGTCCCCAGAAGCTTGCCTCCCGGACCTCCCCCGGCATCCGGTCCCGCAATCGCCACAGCGCCGATTTCGAAGGGGGAGGTCCGCGATTGTCCCTCCCACAGGTACCGGCCGTGATCGGCGATCAGGCAGCAGGAAATCGGTGCCTCCTGCTCGCACTCCCGGCTGCAGGTCGCCAGCAGGGGAATCCCCATCCCTGGAACGGTGGCCCGGTGACGGATCTCCAGGGTTGATTTCGAACGGGGATTGTCTCCTTCCCAGAGCGAAGCCAGAAAGCGGAGGGGGACATCCATCTCTCCCCGGGGAGTACGAAGGCCTATCCCGCTGCGCTCGCCGAGCGGAGAGGCAAACGTCCGGCGCGGGGCCGAGGGGGACTGCAGGCGGGATGCCACCCACTCTTCCCAAGGGGAGGCGCTTTCAAAATGCCACAGGATCCCGGCCGGTCGGATTCTCTGCATCCGCTCCCGGAGGTAATCCAGGCAGGTCGAACGGTTCGGGTCAAAGATCCGGCCCGGGTAAGGAGGCTCCAGGTCGAAATTCCGCAGGCAGGAATAAAAGTCAAAAAAGTGTTCCGGGCGGCCCACGGAAAGGGCCGCCAGTTTGCCGTAAGCCTGCAGGCCGCCCGGACTGGTCCGGTTTTCACGGTAGGGATCGTTGTCGAATAGCACCACCATGCGGTTTTCAGCCATTTCCCCTTTCCATTCCATGGCTGCCTGAAAGCAGCGCAGGCAGGCCAGGCCGTCGCCGAAACCGCTGTCCCCGAAGGGCAGGGCCGTCGGGCCGGAGAGCGGAAGACGGGCGGTGAGCAAAGCCAGGTTGGCCAGCGACCAGCCGCCGCTTCCCAGGAACAGGATCAGCCCGGAGGCCCAAACCGTCTTCTTCCTATCCCAGGCGGGTCCGCTCAGAAACCGGAGCAGGTACAGGCCGCCCAGGCCGGCCACCGCGCACCAGGCGGCATCCATGGCCAGGAAACGCCTTGCCGTCGGCACACTGGCGACCGGCAGCAGAAAGCCGGCCCCGAGAAAGAGCAGCCATATCCAGGTCCGGCGCACCTGACGGAAAGCGACTAGCAGACCCAGGCCGCCCAGAAGGGCCGCCGGCAGGTAGCAGAAACCTCCATGGTCCATCCCCCAGCGAAAAGGGGCATCGGTGCTGAAAAGAGCGGCCCGGTCCCGAAGAAAATATTTTTCCAGGCTGAGCCGGGCGGTATTCGCCATGGCATCTGCATTCCTGGAAATCAGCTCCGAAAAATTGTTTTCTCCCCTGTTTCCCAGGTAGCCCGGATATTGCGGCCAAAGCGCCGCACGCCAATGAGGGATCCCGGAAATCCGATAAATGGCCACAAAAGAGAGAAGCAGCGCCGCGGCAGCCAGCATTTTCCGCCGCGCCGATTCCGGGTTGACCGTCAGCCCATAGATCATGGCAGCCAAAGTAAGAGGCAGGGCAATGCGCGCCCCCATGTACTGGTGCAAGGAGAGCCAGGCGCATGCGGCGGCGATCAGGCTCAGCCAGGGCCGGAATTTTTTACCCGCCAGAAAGCCCAGCCACATGGCAAGCAGGATGTGGGGAACCGAGGCACAATAGATGCCGCCGATCCGCGACCAGGCCAGCTGCAGCGGCGAAACAGCCAGGAAGGCGGCGAAAAGCAGGCCGAACGCACGGGAGTGCAGGGCCCGGCCCAGGAGCCAGGCGAAAAAGATCGACAGGGCGCCCCACCAGGCGCCGATCAGTACCGGCAGGTGGGGATGCGGACCGAAGACCAGCCGAAACGCCATTGCCACCGGCAAAGCGACGGCGCTGTCATGCTCCCAGCTGACCTGGTACAGATGAAAAAGCGACTTCCAGACGGACCAGAAGTTCTCCTGGGCCAGAATCCTCTCCAGGTGCAGGAGGGTTACCTCGGCGGCATAAAAAGGGGGGGTAAGCAGGCTGTCCCAGCCGAGGACGCGGATCAGAATGCCGAACAGCAGGATCAAAGCAAATGCCCTGCCCTCAAATCCGGAGGGGAGTCCGCACGGACCTTTTTCTTCCCCATGGCTCGTTCCGGTGCGCCGGGCCAGGTACCATCGCCCGAGTTTATGCAGGCACAGCACAGCCGATACGCCGACTGCCAAAGCAGCCAGCACCTTCTCCGCTACTGCGGACAGGGCCATGAGGTCAAGCAGGATCATCGAGATACAATCTGCTTTCAGCGCACAACCTTACCGCAAACGGCATGGAGCCGGAACGTCATGACCGATGCCGGAGATCGCCTTTTATCGATATCAGCTGCGGACCGCGGGCTCCAGGAGGGTGAAGGTCCTGGCGTCGGCATCCAGCCGGGCGCGGATTCCGAGCGGTATGGTGGCGTTGTCCCGCACGTGGCCGAAAAGCAGGCCGTACAGGCAGGGAATGCGCAGCGGCTCCATGCGGATGCGCAGCACTTCTTCCAGGCTCAAGGTGTTGCTGTATCCGGGCTTGTATTCCCGCGGACCGCAGTTCGAGAATTTGCCGAAGACGACCCCGGCCGCTTCCGACAGCTTCCCGGAAAGCCAGAGCTGGGTCAGCATGCGGTCGACCCGATATGGCTCCTCGCCGACTTCCTCCAGGAAAAGGATCCGGCCGCGGGTATCGACTTCAAAAGGTGTTCCCAGGGTTGCCGTCACCAGGGACAGATTGCCGCCGGTCGTCAGCCCTTCCGCCTGGCCGCCGCACAGGGTCACCACCCGGTTTTCCCATTCGGTCTGCCCTTCGCGGGGAACGAAAGGCGGGGGAACCGCGGTGGTTCCGATCGGCTCGGCCTGGAAAAGCGCCTTTTTGAAAGCCTGCAGGGTGTAATCGCTGAACAGCTGCCGGGCAATCGGCCCGTGAAAGGTCACCAGCCCGGACAGGCGGTGGATCGCCAGGTGCAGGGCGGTGATGTCCGAATAGCCGATCAGAGGCTTGGGGTTGGCGCGGATGGCCGCGTAGTCCAGCAGAGGCAGCAGCCGGGAGCACCCGTAGCCGCCCCGGACCGCCCAGACGGCATCGATGTCGGGCCGCTGGAACATGCGGCTGAAATCGTCGGCCCGGTCCTGGTCCTGCCCGGCCAGGAAGCCGTAGCGGTCGCCGGCATGGCTCCCCATCTCCACGCGCAGGCCGAAGGACTCGGCGATTTCGCGGGCCATAGCCAGCTCCTCCCGCTCATAGACTCCACTGGCCGGCGAGACCAGGCCGACCCGGGCGCCCGGGTGCAGGGCTTTCGGCCGCAGGATCTCCCGAGGCTGTTCCTCCCAGCGCCCCTTGTACTGCAGAAAGGAGGCCGGATAAACGGCAGCCAGCGCGGTGGAGCGGATGTTCCCCAGGAAGGTTCTGCGGTTGTTGGAATTCATGGAAAGCGCGTCTACTGCGGATCGATGACCAGTGCGGTGATTTCGAACTCCTCGTTTCCCAGGATGGCGAAGCCGACCTTGCCCTGCGGGAAAGCCCCGGAAGGATCTTCAAAGCGCCCCAGCTCCTTTTCCGTGGTTTTGGTTCCTGCAAATACGGTTCCGGACCCTTTAACGATGATGGTTTTGCCCGATACCTGCATGATCACTTCGAGCCACTCCTTCCTGTTGCCCGGATCCTTGCCGAACACGAACGGAAGAGGAAACACCTGCCCCCCGGAGGTGCGCCCGTCGCGGAAAGTATAAAAGAAAAGCGTATTGCGCAGGTTGCCGCGCGGGTGCCGCTCCCCGTTGACCTGAACCAGATAGCCGTTCTGCTTGTCGGTGGCCCTCACCAGCCAGGCGGCGGATATCCCGTTGGCCAGGCGCAGGCTGAAGCGCTGCGTAAAATTGCGGTATATCCGGTCTTTCAGCAGCCCGGTGCCGGACCCCTTGGCGTGCAGGATTCCGTCCACCTTCCAGGCGGAAGGGTAATCCCACTCGTCTTCGGTAATGAAAGCATCGGTAAAGGGTCCCGCCAAAGCGGCAACCGGCGGC
>CAINFC010000004.1 GCA_903847975.1 uncultured Acidobacteriota bacterium
GGACTGGGCTTCGAGGTTGCCGGTGATCATGGCCAGGCCGGAGAAGGCCAGGGTGGTGAGCTGGGCCTGGTCGGAAATGGTCTGCGCCAGGGTCATGGCGCCGCTGTTCGGTCCGGGATTGTTGCCGGCGGTGGTGGCGCTCCAGGGGAAGGCCTTCACGTCCGCCACACTGGCCAGGGTCCGCGGGGGATTGAAGTAGGTTTTTACCGTACCGGTCTGGGTGTCGGTGACCGTAATGGTATATTCCAAATCGGTAAGGGCGCCGTACAGGAACCAGAAGTAGCCGTTGGTCTTGTTCCCGTCCAGGACCTTGACGATCAGTTCGGCTTGGGAGGAACCGAAAAACCAGAAATAGCCGCTTTCGGAGCCAATGGACACCGCATGGCCCGCACCGGTGGTTCCGTCGGTGTAGTTACGCCAGTTGATTTTAACGGCGAAGCGCGACTGATTCAGGCACAGGGTGGTGTCGTCCGCCTTGCAGGGGGTAGCGGCCTCTACCTGCATGGCAGGAGGCATGGTGGGAATGTTCCGGTGTCCCTGCAGGGAAGCAAAGCGTCCGTATTCATCGCCTCGTGGAGATCCGTAGGAGGCCAGGCCGGGAACCGGAAAAGCCTGCGGGTCGAAATACCCGGCGGCCTGCAGAGCCGGGCGCTCAAAGGTTTTTTGCAGTCCGGTTTCCCGGTCTACTACCTGAATGGCATACGGCAGGTCTGTCAGCCCGCTGTACAACACCCAGTAGCAGCCGTTTATGGCTTGACCGTCCAGGATCTTGATGCCCAGGTCCACGGCACCTTCGGAAAGAAAAGAGAAATAGCCGCTGTCATCGGCGATCGGAGTCCCGGTACCCGGACCGTAGCTGCCGTCGGCGGGGTTTTTCCAGAAAGCGGTGACTTCAAACCGGCCGGCGCCGAGCAAAAGACCGGTCCCGGCGGCCGCCGCCTGCGCCGGCGTTTGCGGGCTTATGCCGGGCATTGCCTGCGGGAACAGCACCGTTGTTACCAGCAGAATCCAAAGAAACATTCGTAGTTTTTTCATGGCTCCTCCTTAGGTTGAAAAGTTTTTATAATTGGCTTTTTAAAATCGAGTTCGATGGGGCTAATGCACGGGGAATGCCAAATCACCACCCGGCTCCCGCGAAGCGTGGACCCGGAGCAGACAAGGAGGAGCCCGCGTGAGTTGGATCACCGGAAACCCTTATGCAGAGCCTGTTTCCGATCTCCGACGGCGCGATTCGCGCGGCAAGAACTGTCGAATTCGACACCGGTTTCCGACAAATCTTGCCGGCCGGAAGGGGTTTGAGCCGGCTTTCCGGTGCGATTCTGCGATTCGAACCGGGACGGCGACCGTATGGCAGGGCGGGAGTGGGATTCAGAAAGGATGAATTTAGATTTCCCAATGCCGAAAGGGGGCGGCAGGTACGATATAATTACCGTTTCTTTCCCGGGAATCCCAGCCGATCGAAACGGAAGCGGGATTCTGCGGCAGGAATGCGATCGTTATCGTGAGGCCCAGCCGGGAAAAATGCAGTTTTTAATTGCCCGGAAAGGCTTTACATGGGAACGACGGACAAAACACAACCCTCGGAATGCGCCGATGGCCGCATGCCGGCTCCCGGTGCGGCGGAGGGAAAGCTTATCGTGCTGACGGCTCCCCTGACCGAGATCATCGATCACGCCGGTTTTTTCATTCAGATGAGCATGGCTTCCATGCCGGTCTGGATGGAAGGGGTCCTGAACAAGAAGTATCCGAAGTGGAGGGATCTGGAGCGGAACGAGGACGGGTCGGCGCGGGTCATGCCCGCCGGGATCCGCATCCTGGAGGAATCGCTGCGGCTCAGCTTTCCGGCCGAGGATATCGTTTCCTGCTATCCCGAGGATCTGCCCCGGTTTGTCGGTCCGCGGACGCGCGCCGTGGGCATTTCTACGCACAACCCCCTGGGTGTTACTTTTGCGGCCGGGGTATACACTTCCGTTTTCGGCACCTCGAAAAATCCGATTAATTCCCATTATGCCCGGCAGCTTTTCCTGGGCCTCCGCGACAATCCCTGGCGCAGGAATTTCAAGGTGATTGTCGGCGGATCCGGTGCCTGGCAGATCGCCCAGACGCAAAGTCAGCAGGAGCTGAGTGTCGATTGCGTACTGGAAGGGCGCAGCGAAGCGCGGGAAACGCGGGATCTGTTCCGCAAGGCCATCGGCGGGGAGGACCTGCCGGCCCACATCGATGTCGCTCATCCCCAGGAGAAAGAAGAGATCCTGGTGCCCACCGGGCGGACCACCTTCGGCGTTGTGGAAATGACCACGGGCTGCGGCCGGCGGTGCCGCTTCTGCATGCCCGACTTGAGCCCGCAGCTGGACCTCCCGCGGGAAAGCATCATGGCCGCGGTGCAGGCCAATGTGGCCCAGGGGAACAAACAGATCTCGCTGGCCACGGAAGACATGTTCATCTGGGGCCAGGTGCGCACCGGTACGCCGTTCTTTTTCCCCAACCGCGAAGCCCTGCTGGAGCTGTATGCGGAAATCGCCCGGACGCCGGGCGTGGAACAGATCCTTCTCAGCCACAGCACCATGGCCCCGGCGGTGGTCGATCCGGTGCTGATCGAGAAGCTGACCACGGTTCTGCTGCCCAAGAGCCCGGTTCATCTTCCCCGCATCAGCACCCACCCCAGCCGAAAGATCCTTTCGCCGCTGATCGGCCTGGAAACCGGCTCGGTGGCGCAAGCCAGGGAGCTCATGCCGGGAAAGTCCGCGCCTTTTCCGATTGAGGAGTGGCCCAGCGTCTTTATCCAGGGCCTGACCATCATGAATCGCCATCACTGGTTTCCGGTGGTAACGCTGATTATCGGCAGCCCGGGGGAAACCGAGGAGGACACCAAAGCGACCCTGGATCTGGTGTATGAAACCGAGCGCCGCAAGCTGTTTGCCTTCTACGTTCCCTCGATCTTCACTCCGCTGCAGGATACGCGCATGGCGGGCTCGGAGGGAGTCGCCGAGACCCGCGAGCTCACCGCCCTGCAATGGCAGCTGATGATGAAGTGCTGGAAAATGAACCTGCGGGCGGCGCAGTTCAAATGGTGGGCGCCGCTGGCCTGGCGAGCCGGAGCCTTCGGGCTGTGGCTTTTCCGGCTGCGCAAGCTGAACGGTCCCCGCTTCACCTGGCCTCTCTTTCTTTTTGCCGGAGCCTTGCCCGAGCGCCTGATGGCCCGTCTGGGGAAAATCTATATGGGCCGGCCGATGACCGTCAAGAGCCGCAAGGAGCTGATCGCCCTGATTCGTCCGGGCTGGTGGAAGCATCTGCGCGCCGATGCCGGGGATATTCCCGAAGCGGCTGGTGCGGAACAAAGCCGCAGCGTAGCCTGATCGCTTTCCTTTCTCCCGGGCAGCCGCTTCCGGCCTGGCGGGGCTGGTGCCGGCTGCCCGGATGACTAAAAATTCCCCTTCCCAAAGTTGACGGACCCGCGATTCGCACTTACATTATTAATGATCAGATGCAAGGAACAAGGAGAAGAAACCATGAAAGCACGTTTGATTTTGTATGCGATCGCAGCGTTATGGGCAGGATTTCTCTGGCCGCGGGAGACCTTCGGGCAGGAAAAAGCCAAGCCCGATCATTATTCTGCCACCTGGGTGGTTACCGGAGGTGTCGGAGCAGGCCAGAACGTTCCGATCGAAATTCGGATCAACAAGTACAATTCGGATGAGGATATTATGAACCTGGCCACCGTGCTTAAGGAAGGCGGTCAGGACAAGCTTCGCAGCACCCTGGAAAAAGAGGATGTCGGGCAGCTGTCTCCCGTCGGCCGTGTGGGGGTCCCGATTGCCGTGGCCCGCAAGCGGGTGCAGGGTAGCAAAACCGTGATTCGCGTGGTCACCGCCCGCAATCTTTCCTTCCTCGAGCTGCGCTCCGGCGGACGCTCGGTCGATTATCCCTTTACCATTCTCGAGCTGGAGCTGGATGCCAGCGGCAAGGGCAAGGGGAGCGCCATCGGTGCCGCCAGCATCCGCTTTAATAAGAAAAAAAATGTCTATGAGATCGAAAGCCTGCAGCACGGTGCGAGTGTCAACAAGCTCCTGAATGTCCAGACCTGGAAATAACCCGTCGGGTCGGAAACGGCCGGTTGTAGGGGCCGGGATATGGTATAATACGTAGCTTTCAATTAATTTGTTTGCTGAGGTGGTTCGGAGCGCAGAAACCAGGAACCCTTTTTATCGGCCTCGCGCGTGCAGACAAGAAAAGCGAAGCCGGCTCAACCCGGCCACGGCATCCGCACCGGACCGATACGTTAGCCTGGAAGCGGATTGAACCCGCCTGCTGAGTTGATCGAGGACATCCGCCTCGTGGGAGACCTGACGGAAGACGCTCAGGTTGAGGCGGTTGTCCTGTTGTCTGCTTCTGCCCGGAAAGCGTCTTCCGGGGCCAAGGGGCTTACTGTTTTTCCAGGGCTTCCGCCGGCACATCCGCCTCCCTGCGGATTCTCCGGACGTCGTCGGCGATCCGACTGTCCAACAGGCGTATATGAGCGGTACGGCCACCTTTCAGCAGGAGAAAGGTGGGTATTGTTTCCACATCCCGGATCGCCTCCAGGCGTATGTTGCGGCCCTGCTCCACCTGAAACAGGGGTCCATCCTCGGCCAGAATACTTACCCTTTTGAGGGTTACCCCATCCGCCTCGCGGCAAATAAAACCTCTGCGGGAGGAAATGACGACATCCTCCAGCGAGATATTGCGGACGGGCATCTCCGGCAATCCCTCCAGCGCAACAGCCCGGGCCGCTCCCCGACAGATGATATCCTTCAGGAAAATATTCCGGAATTGAGGAGTTCCTTCGTTCGCGGCAGGCGTCGCGACGGCGGGGGAGGGTGCCTTATCCTCTGCGGGGGCTTCCTCGCCATAGGACAGGTTGAATCCGACAGCGTCCGTCGGGATGTCCCGCATGAAAATGGATCGGATGAAAATGTTTTCCACAACTCCCCCGCGGCCCCGGTTGCTTTTGAAACGCAATCCCACGTCCGTTCCGATGAAGGTGCAGTTGCGGACATGAATATTCCGGATCCCTCCCGACATTTCACTGCCAATGGTAAAACCGCCGTGCCCGTGGTACACCGTACAGTCGGCAATCGACACCCATTCGGTCGGTTTGCCGCGTTTGCGGCCGTACTCATCCTTGCCGGATTTCATGCAGATGGCATCGTCACCGACATCGAAGGTGCAGTTGTACACCACCGCGCGCTGGCAGGATTCCAGATCCAGGCCGTCCCCGTTTTGAGAGTACCAGGGGTTGCGCACCGTCAGATTTCGAATCACCACATCTTCGCAGAGGAGCGGATGAATATTCCAGGCCGGCGAATTGGCGAAGGTGGGCCCGTCCAGCAGGACCCTTTTGCATTCCGACAGCCCGACCATGACAGGACGGAGAAATTCCCTGGCCTGCCGGTAGTCATTCAGAGAGACCGCCGCACCTTTTTCCTGCAATGCCTGAACGGTCCGGGCCCCTTGCATGGCTTCCTCGGAGGGCCACCAGATGCTCTTGTCCTTGGATACCACCCCCCCGGAGGCCAGAAGATCGCGCCACTGGTTGGCGGTCATTTTAAATTTCTTTACCGGCCGCCAGGCGTCGCCGGAACCATCCACCATGCCGGGACCGGTTATGGCAATATCGGTTAATCCCCGGCCGTAAATGGGAGACATAAAGCGGACGCGCGGTCCTCCTTCGAAAGAGGTCTCGACCAGGGGATAATCGTCGGGATTCCGGCTGAAAAGCAGCAGGGCATTGCGCTCCAGGTGCAGTTCGATGCGGCTTGCCAGTTGGATGGGGCCGGTCCTCCAGATTCCGGCCGGCACCACCAGTCGTCCGCCGCCCTGCTGGGAGCAGGCGGCAATGGCCCGGCGAAAAGCTTCCGTATTGAGGGCCTGTCCGTCGCCCACGGCGCCGAAATCGAGGATATTCCACTGGCGGTCCGGGATATCCGGCAACCTGACGGGAGGCATTGGGAAGGGCAACCCGGTAATATGTCGAACCGGTTCTCTTGGCGTACGTTCCGTTTGCGCCTGAATGGTCCATCCGAGTCCCCCGCACACCAGGATCGGAATGAGAAGAAACGGTCTACCGTTCAATCCGGTGATTCGCACCATGCCACCTCATAAAGAAAGGAAAGCGCATTGTAATCCATTTGTTATCAAGAGATGGGACAAGTGTACGGTACGGCCGGTGTAAAAGCAAGTGTCGGCGGCAGCACCCCCTTTCCTTTGCCGGTTTTGCGGGGTCATCTTTTTTGGCGGACTCGCCAAACGAAGCCATTTTGGTGCAAAATTCAGGTTTTCCCATAACCCGTTTTCGTTTCCGAGAAAAAGATTATGTTGAAAATCGTAGCGACACGGTTGGTCGTCCTTGCCTTGGGGGTCTTCCTGCCGATCGATGGCCTTCGGGCTCAGTCACCGGTTCAAGCGGTTGCCCTGGAGAACCGCCGGGAGCTCTTCCTGGACGATTCTCTCCTTGGCGAAATGAAAAATGTGCAGCTTCTGGTTCACCCGCCGACCCGCGAGGAGGTTGCCGTAACCTGCGACGCACCGTGGGAAGGGAACGGCTGCGGCTACTATACCGTCCTGCACGACAAGCGAGAGGCTGTCTACCGGATGTACTATCATGCCTGGCAGATTCCTACCGGACTCGAGCCGGGCGGCCCCTTAACCATCGCTTATTTTGAGAGCAAAGATGGCATCCGCTGGCAGCGTCCGAAGCTGGGAATCTGCGAATTCCGGGGCTCCCGGGAAAACAATATCCTGCTGGATAAGATGGGAGACGGATCGGGCTGCCACGATTTTTCGCCGTTTATCGACACCAATCCGAAGGCCAGACCGGAGTCGCGGTATAAAGCCACCGGGGCCGGCATCCAAACAGCCAAGGGGGTATGGGCGTATCACTCCCCGGACGGCATTCACTGGACCCCGATGTCGGACCGCCCGGTCTTCGATAAAGGAATCTTCGATTCCCAGAACGTCTCTTTCTGGTCGGCCAGGGAAGGGAAGTACGTCCTCTATTACCGGATTTTTTCCGGCAAGGGTACCGAGGGGACGCGGCTGGTCAATCGTGCGGTCTCGGACGATTTTCTGCACTGGGCCGACGAAGGGACCATCTCCTTTCCCGAAGGGGAGGGCCCCCATGCCCTGGCGCAATACTACGTCAATCAGATCAAGCCGTATGAAAGGGCTCCGCATATCTATATCGGCTTTCCGGCCCGCTATGTCGATCACGGATTGACCGCGTCCACTCCGCTTCTGCCGGAATGGGACCTTCGCGAGAAGCGAATGACGGTCTCGCGCCGGTATGGAACGGCCATCACCGACTCGGTCTATATCGTCAGCCGCGACGGACGTAACTTCCGGCAGAGCAACGACAGCTTCCTGGCCCCCGGGCTGCGAACGCGGCACAACTGGTCGTACGGCGACAACTACATCGCCTGGCATGTGGTGGAAACGGAATCGACGCGGGACGACTCCCCTCGGGAACTGTCCCTCTACGCCACCGAATCGTATTTCACCGGGCGTGACTCCCGGCTGCGCCGCTATTCCATGCGCATCGACGGATTCGCCTCGATGCACGCCAAGCGGCAGGAGGGTGAATTTACCACCCGGCCGATCACCTTCTCCGGCAGGGAGCTTTCTCTCAACCTGGCCACCAGCGCCGCCGGAATGGTAAGAGTGGAAATCCGCGATCCCGCCGGAGCGCCGCTCCCCGGATTTTCACTCGACGACTGCGACCTTATCTATGGCGATTCCCTGGACCGCCGGGTGAGCTGGAAGGGGAAACGGAGCGTCGAGGCCCTGGCCGGCAAGCCGGTGGTCTTGCGAATCGTCCTGCGTGAAGCGGATATCTACTCGCTGGTCTTCGAATAAAGGCATCGCAGTTCCCGTCCCGAACCCCCCGGGAGCCGACCTGCGCGCGCCGGCGAAAGCCGGAGGGCGCAGGGTTCGGCTGCATCAACTGTTTAACGGTAGTCGAATAGCATGCCGTAGATAATCCAGATGACCATACTGAATCCCAGGATCAGGGCGACCCATCCGAAGGTCCGGACGGCTCGCAGCACGATCGGCGGATAGGGCTCCACCAGGTATTTTTCCAGCTCGCCGCTGGCCACCAGCGCCTCGTATTCCCCAGGCTTGTCGCGCTTGAATTCTTCTATGGGCATGCGTCCGGTGAAGACCACGATGTCCATGGGGAACTTTTCCGGGCGCAGGTGGGTATTGAAAAAGTGGATGGTGAAAATAAATCCGGCGGCCAGCAGGGCTTCGTCGCTGTGGATGATGGTGGCCACGTTGATCAGCCATCCGGGAATGAAGCGGGTGACGAACTCGGGGAACCAGAGCATCAGTCCGGTGCCGCCGATGACGAATACGCCCCAGAAGACCGCAAAGTAATCGAACTTTTCCCAATAGGTCCAGCGCCCGTACTGGGGCCGCGGGCCGAGGCCCAGGAACCACTTGATGGAGCCGATGACCTCATGGAAGTCCCTCAGCGTGGGCAGCATGGTGTCCGGCCCGAACAGCAGCGCGCTCCAGGTCTTGTACTCCTTTCTTTTGCGGCGGAACAGGTCATAAATATGGATTACAAAGACGCCGACCATCAGAATGGCCATAAAGCGGTGCCAGATGCCGGCCATTTCGAAGCCTCCGAAAAGCCGGGAGACGATGACCGCCCATCCGGTATAGGAGAACTTCAGGGTCATGCCGGTCATCGCCAGGCTGATGAAGCTGATCACCATGGCGATGTGCAGGATTCGGTTGAGCCGGGTGAACCGCTGGAACTGCTTTTCGTTGGGGTCGTATTTTTCCTCGCGGTGATGCTTGCGTACCTGCCAGGCCCTCGGCAGCCAGAGCAGGGTGTGCAGGCCGCTGAAGAAAAAGGTGCCGATCACCAGGCTGGTCATGGCCCAGAACACCCAGAACAGGACCGGGTATTTTACCGGATCGTGATGGGTGGCATGCGAGAGATATCCGGCGAAACGCCGGGTGGCCCCGGGATGGCACTTCTGGCAGGTCTGTACCACATTCTGGCGGCTGAGGTGGGAGCGCGGATCGGCGATGGACTGAATGTCGTGGGCTCCGTGGCAGTCGTAGCATTTGGCCGTTTTGGCATAGCCGAGCTGGGTCACTTTGCCGTGATAGGTGTCGAAATAGGTCCGGGCAATGTCTTCGTGGCAATTGCCGCAGGTGTTCATGATTTCGATCTTGAATCCGGGAATGTCGGCCCGGCGGATGGAGTGGGCGGAATGGCAGTTGCTGCAGACCGGCAGCTTTTTGTCGGTTTTGGAGACCGCCTTGGAGTGAATGCTCTGCACGAACTGCTCCTGAATGCCGTGGTGGCACCGGCCGCAGGTGGCGGGCAGGTTGGCGGGATTTACGCTGGAGGCGGGATCCCTGGGCGGCAGCTCATAGTGGGCGGTGTGGCAGTCGGTGCAGGTGGCCGTCACCAGCAGGCCGCTCTTCATCAGCCCTTTTCCATGAATGCTTTCCGTGTAATGGGAGACGATCTCCTTTTCCGGACCGGTAATGCGCAGGGCGGCTTTGGCTCCCTCCCGGTGGCAGCGGGCGCACAGCGCCGGGATGTTCGGCGGGAAAATGGGGCTGCTGGGCTCCCGCCGGCCGGCTACTCCGTGCCTGCCATGGCACTCCTTGCAGGTCGGGGCGTTCAGGTCGTTCCTGGCGGCGAGCGTGCCATGAACACTCTTCTGGTACTGCTCGTTCATGGCGGCATGGCAGGAGCCGCAGTCCACCTTTTTGGTGATCGAGGCACAGGGCCGCAGCAGGGAAGGAGAGACTTCGGAATGGCACTGGCTGCAGGAAACCTTGGCCCCGTGGCGGGATTTTTCCAGCTCCAGATAATCCACGAAAAGGGTGCGTCCGTCCCTGGACGATTTGAGGTCGGTCCTGGAATGGCAGCTCAGGCAATCCTTGTTGGCCATCCCCTGGTCGTAAAAAACTTTCCGGACCTTGTGCGGCTGATGGCAGTCGACGCAGGCCGGCAGCACGCTGGCTTCCTTTTCCCACAGTTCGCCGCGAATAATCTTGCGGTGCACCAGCTCGATCTGGGCGTGGCATTTGGAGCAGGTGGCGGCTATATTTTTCCGGGCAATGCTGGACCGGGGATCGGTGTGCGGCAGAATTTCGTGGGCCGAGTGGCAGGAGACGCAGGAGGCCGACACGGCCAGCCCTCGCTTCAGCAGACCCTCGCCGTGGATGCTTTCGGAGAAGTTTTCCAGGATGTTGTCCTGGGGAATTTCCCGCTGTCGGGAAACCGGTGTCCCTTCACGGTGGCATTTTCCGCAGAGGAAGGGAATGCGCAGCGGCAGAAGATTGGATTGCGGGCTTCTTACAGGACGAATATCGTGATTTCCGTGGCAGTCGCCGCAGCCGGGGGCCAGGGGGTCACCTCTTTTTTGAGCCAGTCCGTGGAAGGACACCGAATAATTTTTGCTTTCCTCCGTGTGGCAGGTTCCGCAATCCACTTTTTTCAGCGGAGTATCGTGAGGGAAATCCTTCTTTTCCAGATCCGCATGGCACTGGATGCATGGAAGGCTGGAATGCACAGAGGAGGCCATTACCTTCTCATCGACGTAAACCGAAACCGTTTTTCCCTGGCGTGTGCCGGTGGCCGACTTGTCGCCGTGACAGGCCAGGCAGTCCGAGTTTTCCTGGGCGCGGCCGACGGAGGAAAAAAGCAGAAAGAGGCAGCCGAAAAAAATCAGAATTCGAATTGATAAATTCATGATACGGAAATCGACCCCCAAGGGTTAAGAGTTAAGCTACAACTCTACCTCACATTTTTCGGTTTTTCTATAGTTTGTCCCGGGATCCGGGGTTAAAAACGCCGCGGAGAGGACATCGGGCAGGGCTTTCCGGTCAGGGATTCAGAAGTCGCCGCAAAAGATTCTCCAGTTGTGATTTCGCCGTTCCCGCCGAAGACGGATCCCGCAGAAGACGGCAGGCCTGCAGGAGGGCCGGGTGTTCCCTGGTCAGGCGGCCGGCGGACTGTTCCAGAACCTGCAGGGCATGGAACGGATCCCGGGCTGCGGCCAGCTGCTGTTTGATTTCCAGCCATTCCCTGTTTTGGGGATTCACCTTGCGGATCTCGGTGAAGAAATCTCTGAGTGTGCTGACGGCATCCAAAAGATTTTTCTCGGCGGGTGGGCCGGGCAAAGGAGGGGGAGCCGATCCAGCCGTTCCTTTCGGTTGCCTGCTCCCGTTCCTGGCTGTTGTTGCCGGCCTGGACGTTTCGGCCTCCGCAGCCGTTCCGGCGGGCGAAGCCGGGATCGGGCCAAAACCGGCGATGCCGGAGTCCGGCAGCCGGGCGGGCCGGCCGGGCGCTTCGTATCCGTTTACCAGAGTTTCCAGAGCACCGGTGGTCGTATCCATGATCATTCCATGCACCGGCAGAGTAGCAGGTAAAAAGGGGCAGGCGCGGATCTGTTTTACGGCGGCCTGCACATTTTTCCGGACATCGTGGAACGTTCCGACCCACTGGCGCAGATCGACGGGGCCGAGGCTCTGTCGCACCACCCCCTTGGCGGTCATGGCCTCCAGCAGGTGGTTGGCCTCCAGCTGTTCCAGGCGGCAATCGCTATGCCCCAGCACCAGGATTTCCGTGGCCCCTTTGAGGAATATCGCCAAAGCCAGGGATCGCAGCGGGTCGCCCAGCGGATCCCGGACTATATTTCCGGCGTTGCGGATCCAAACGACTTCCGAAGAGGAAAGCCCCAGTGCGGAATGAAGATAGGGGGTTATCCTCGGATCAATACAGGTTAATACCGCCAGGGTTGCAGGGCATGCCGCCGGTGGCTTCTGGTTTTTCAGGAAGGCTTCGTTATGGGCGAGAATTGCCTCCAGGATCTTCATGCCAATCGTCCTTTCCGGGTTTCCCTGATTATCGGGTTTTTGCCCGTGAATTGCAAGCGGCTCTGCTTTTGTGGGAAACTTACATCCTCAATCTGGAGAAAAAGAGCATGGATGCACAACCGGAGCAGGCGTTTGCCGAGATTGTCGACGGGCTGGTCGGCAACATCAACGAGAGCATCAGCCCTCTGCTGCGCAAGCGCACCGACTTGCCTCTGCCCAATGGGAAGGAGGTCCGCCGGATGGTGGAAATGCTGCGTAGCGTGCTGTTTCCCGGCTATTACGGCCACCGGCCCTTTTCCGCCCGGAACACCCGCTATACCATCGGCGCGACGCTCGACGCCGCTCTGGAAATCCTGTCGGAGCAGATTCAGAGGGCCTTCTGCTTTTTCTGCCGGGAGACCGGCCCCCAGGACTGCGTGGAGTGCCACCGCAAGACGGAAAGAATTGTCGCCGAATTTGCGCAGGTTCTGCCCGGCCTGCAGCGCATTCTGATGACCGACGTCATGGCTGCCTATGAGGGGGATCCGGCGGCTACCTGTCCGGCAGAGACCGTGCTTTGCTATCCCGGCCTGCATGCCATTACCAACCAGCGACTGGCTCACGAGCTCTATCAGCGCCGCGTTCCTCTCATTCCCCGGATGATTACGGAGCTGGCCCATTCGGCAACCGGCATCGACATTCATCCCGGAGCGAAAATCGGGAGCCGTTTTTTTATCGACCATGGTACCGGCGTGGTGATCGGGGAAACCTGTACGATCGGGCACCGGGTCCGGCTGTACCAGGGAGTGACGCTGGGCGCCAAGAGCTTTCCGCTGGATCAGAACGGCAATCCGATCAAGGGGATCAAGCGCCATCCGGATGTCGAGGATGACGTGATCATCTACGCCGGGGCTACCCTGCTGGGAACGATCTGTATCGGCCGGGGATCGTCCATCGGCGGCAATGTCTGGCTGACCCACAGCGTGCCGCCCGGAAGCAAAGTCAGCCAGGCGGACTCCGACCGCTGAGGATTTGTATTTGGCAGGGCGGGCTTTTTTTCTTTGATGGCTTCGGAAAAATCACCATCTCCTGGCGATAGACCCTTCCGCTTTTCTTCCCGCTCTTGCTTTCTTCCTGTAAGCCTTTTCTTTTCACAGGAAGACGGGAAGATCAGGAAGGAAGAAGGAAGCCGTCCGTATATTTCGAAAGGGAAGAGGGACTTTTTGCGAAGCCGTCTTCTTTGCCAAACCGTTAAAGGTCCCACATCTTCGCATCCCGTTGGGGAAAGCCCTGCAGGGGTTGCGCAAAATCCAATAAAACGAACGTCAGCGCAACCCGTGCAGACAGCCGGATCTAGCGTACCGGGGGCAGGAGGACCGGCTCGCTGCGGCAGCCGTCGCGCAGCGAAGCCGGACAGGGCCGCGGCTGCAGGCTGCGGTCATAGCAGAGGCGCAGTTCGGAGAAGTAACGCCCGCTGCAATAGGTGCGGAGGGAAGACTCCCGGATGGAGTCATTGGCCGCACGGAACTTTTCCTTGATTTCCGCAGAAGAAATCGTAACCGGTCGGACCGGGTTCCGGAACAGCTCCGGGATACGAATCTGGCGGAAGACCTTCTCGATGGTCCGGAAGTACTCTTCCTGGGTCAGCCCGCTGCAGGTGCCGTGCCTGGTCCATTCGTGCTGGATCAGCTGGCGGCTGGGCATGATCGGCAGCAGGCGCTGTGCCAGGGCGGGGTCCACCGGCCGGCCGGGGGAGCAGTTCTGCGGCCAGCCGCGCTCGTACTGCGGCCAGAGCCCGTGAACCACGAATCCGTATCGCTTCCCCGGAGCGCACTGCGATTCGGCAGCGGCGCCTTTCGCCTGCGCGCAGTACTGCGGCGACCAGGACAGGCTGAGCACGTAAAAATCGAAGACGCCGGCTTCTCCGCGGGCCTGCGGCTGGCGTCTGTCCTGACCCCACGGGTGGATGGTTAAAGTGAAAAGGATGGCGGCGGCCGCCATCCCTTTCTTCCCGGCTCGCAAGGCAGTCCTTTCCCGGAGGCGGGCTGCTATTTGCCGGCTTCCTTCACGTAGCGCCGGTGCTCCTGCTCCAGCTTCCGGGCGTCCCAGCGCTGCGGGTGCGGCATCACCCGGTAGCGCAGGGTGAGCGTTTTTCCTGCGGGCAGATCGTATGCTTCGTTCTGCAGCCAGGCGGCGTTCATGTACCAGAAGGGGCGTGAAGGTTCGGTGATCACGTACCAGCGGCTCGGGAAGCGCGGATTGGAGGGGTGGTCGAACATGGCCATTCCCGCTTCGCTTCCGTCGATGCGCCCGTTAAAGTCGGTGGCCGTAGCGGGGTAGCCGTAGCGGTCGCCGATTTTTTGCCCTTTGTCCGCCGTGGCGGAAATCCGGATCTCCTGCAGTTCCTTGGCCAGGCGGGCGGAAAGCCCGGCGTATCCGCTGATGGAGGTAGGGGTTGAGGGGGTGCGATCGAACTGTACGTTCTCGCTGCCGGCGGTGAAGACCATGGTCCAGTCCATGGCGTAGGAGCCGTCCCGGGCGGGCGGCGAAATCCGGATGGTTCTCTTTTCCGTCAGGACCGTCTTGTCGCTTCCGTGCGGGTGATAGACCAGGTTCATCCGGATCCGGGCCGAAAAATCGGACCCGGTGTCCACCTGGACATCGGACCAGTCGGTCTTCCCGTCGCAGAATCCTTCCTTGTTGGCTTCCCAGTAGTTGATCTTGTTGAGGTACTTCCAGGCGAACCACAGCGCCAGGTGCCAGACGTGATCCGGCGGGCTCAGCCAGGTGAGGGACGATCCGCCGGGCAGGGCCACCGGGTGGAAATAGGGCTTGCGGGCCGGATCCGGCGTGTAGACGAATTGCCAGACCGCTTTTTCCTCCTGGAACAATCCGACCGAAGTCGCTTCTTTTTTCCATTGAAATTTGTCTTTGGCGTTCAGGGACCTGCCCGGAAGTGCGCCAAAGACAAGCAGTAACGCTAAAAATCCAGCCAGAACGACATCTTTCCTTTTTCTAATCATCGGGGCGACCTCTCTGTTTCAAATGACTCTTCTTCCAGACTATGATTTACTCCGCACCGCAGTGCTCCCTGTCGTATGGAGCTGAAGCACAAATTGCATTCCTGGCACCGCTCGATTTCCTCCTCCCTGCCGTCCAGGATTTTCCGGATGGCCTGCGGGTCGGCAATCAGCTGCCGGGCCAGGGCGATCAGGTCCGCCTGGCCCTGGTCCAGGACATCCTGGGCCAGACCGGGTTTTCCCATTTTCCCGACCGCTATGACGGGGACATGAACGGCGTTTCGTATTTTTCCGGTGAAGGGGGCGAATGCCCCGGCATTGTCGCCTTTGGGCAGGACCGAGCTGGTGTTCAGGAACGTCCGTCCTTCCCAGTTTCCCTGGGAGGAGGTGCCTATGCCGGAGGCATCGATCAGATCGACTCCTTCTTTTTCCAGAACGCCGGCAAAATAAACGGAATCCTCGCTGCTCATCCCTCCTTCCACGAATTCCACCGCATGCATGCGGCAAAGCAGGGGAAAGCCGGCTCCGACCTCGCGGCGCACTGCGCGGACCACTTCCCGGCCCATCCGCGATCGTCCCTCCCGGTCGCCGCCCCAGCAGTCGGTGCGCCGGTTGGTGTAGGGGGACAGGAATTCGGAAATCAGGTAGTAGTGCGCCCCGTGCAGCTCCACCCCGTCGAATCCGGCCTCCACGGCTCTTCGTGCCGCACGGGCAAAAGCGGCGATGGCGGCCTCGATATCCGCTTCGGTCATGGCCCGCGGCGCCGGCCCGGGCATAAGCGGTACCGGCGAGGGGCCTACCCTCTCCAGGGAAAGGTCCTCGCGCCAGGAGCGGGCTCCGCCATGGACGATCTGCAGGATGGCGGGAATCCCTTCCGCCCGGATCGCGTCAGCGATCCGGGCCAGCCCCGGTATCTGGGCATCCTCCCATATTCCGAGCAGTCGAGGCAGAAGCAGGGCATCCGGGACGATCGCGCACGATTCGACGATGATCATGCCTGCGCCGGCGCGGGCATGATCGGCATACCATGCCGCCTGCCTGGGGCTGGCCCGGTGATCCTCCGCAAATCCTGTAACCATGGGGGCCATGACCAGGCGGTTGCGCAGCCGGAGTCCTTTTACCTGCAATGGATCGCTGAGTCTGGGCAAGGGAACCTCCTTCAGGGCAGAGTGTAAAAATCGTAGCGCAGGGTCCACTTCACGGTTTTGCCGGGGGCCACCCGGATGCGCACGTAAGGCTCCGGGCAAAGCGTCTTGCGAATGCACCAGAAGATGATTTTGTCGAGCGGCTGATCGCCGCGGATCCGCACCCCGGCCCCTGCTTTCCGGTTTTCGATGCGGAAATCATAGTCCCGGGCCTCCGGTCCGAAGCCCTGCAGTTCCGTGAGCAGGCTCTGGCCGGTTTCCAGTTCGCGCAGGTAGACAAGGGAATTGTTTTCCACCCGGGCGATTCCTTTCAGGTCCTGCAGGGAACGGACCGCAAAAGGAAACCGGACTGCGAAATCCGGTCCGGTGGGCTGCCCGTCGATAGTAAAAAAATTGTGGTTGTACTGCTGGGTTTCGATCGGCCGGGTGCCGGTGTTGCGCAGCGAATGCTCCAGCACCATCACCGGCCGGCCCGGCTCCAGCCGGACTTTTTTGGTATAAACAAAGGCGTACCCCGAATCGCCCTTCAGCCGGTGGGTAAATTCGATCTGCTGTTTGCCCTTTCGGATCTCCCACGTTCCGGGATCCACGATCTCGTAGGAGCGGAACCGCTGGTAGCCCTTTTCTTCCGGCTTGCGCACGTTCCCCACCCCGATGCGGGGAAAGGTTCCGCCTGCCTTGGCATCCTCGTAACCCAGGCACGAGGTGTCCAGAAGAAATTCCTCGACCGGCCCGGTAATGGCATCGTGGGTCTTGGGATTGTAACGCTCGAACCAGGGGCCGAAATATTCGTGCCCCTTGTAGGTCAGACTGGAAATCACCCCGGACCAGTCGAAGCGGGTCCCCTGGTAGTAGCCGTCCCGGGCGTCGGGCAGATATAACCTGGCCCGCAGAATCCCGTTGGTCAGCTCGGCCTGAGGGGGTTCCGCGGCCCGGACCGCAACGGCCAGCAAAAGCAATGGAAGCAACCTTTTCCACATAAGAACCTCTCCTCCATTCCGTTACTCTTCCCGGCTGCGAACGCGGGCTCTGGCTTCCTCCCGATCCCGGTCCAGGGAGAGCTTTTCCCTCCTCATCTCCTCCTGGACCAGCTCGGCCTGCTGCCAGTCGCCGGCCTGCAGCAGTTCTTTCATTTTTCTCTGCAGAAAGATCTCCCGCTCCGCCCATTTGGCCTTGAACTTCGAGTCGATTTCCGCCAGTTCGGCTTTTTGCCCGGCGCTGAGCGTCCGGGCTCCATCCGGGTCCATGGCGGCCAGTTTCTCCATGGCAATTTCCAGTGCGGTCTTCATGATTTCATCCTCCTGTTATTTTTCCTGGTGCCGAAAGGCACCCTTTGCCTATTTCATTCTCAGAAGGGACATGTCGTAGTCCTCCGGAGGCAGGTAGCCCAGCAGGTGGATGCTGGTGGCTGCCAGAGAGGAGATTCCCAGGCCTTCGTTCAGAGCGGGTTCGTACTCTCCCTGGTATCCCGGATCGTAAAGGATGCAGGGAACCGGGTTGAGGGAATGGCTGGTCTTGGCTTTGGGAGTTCCGTCCTCCTTCTTCAGCACCGCACCGCTTTTCTTGTCGTGCTCGAACATATCGTCTGAATTGCCGTGGTCGGCGGAAACCAGCAGAATGCCCCCGGCTTTTTCGACCGCTTTGACCAGGCGGCCCAGGCAAATGTCCACGGCCTCCATGGCGCAGATTACCGCAGGATAAATTCCGGTATGCCCGACCATGTCGCCGTTGGGGTAGTTCAGCCGGATCATCCGGTACTTGCCGGAGTCGATAGCCCGGACGATGGCGTCGGTAATCTCGGCGCACTTCATCCACGGGCGCTGCTCAAAAGGAACGATATCGCTCGGGATTTCCACGTAATCCTCAAGGGCCTCGTCAAATTTGCCGGTCCGGTTGCCGTTGAAGAAATAGGTGACATGGCCGTATTTCTGGGTTTCGCTGATCGCCAGAGTCGGAATGCCGGTGGCTGCCAGAAATTCGCCCACCGTCCTTTCGATGGAAGGCGGGTCGACCAGGTACTGTTTCGGCACATGCAGGTCTCCGTCGTATTCCATCATTCCGGCATATTCCACCCGGGGTCGGCGTATGCGGTCAAAGCGGTCGAAGGCCTCCTGCTCGAAAGCGGCGGTAATTTCCAGAGCGCGGTCTCCCCGAAAGTTGAAGTAGACGACCGAGTCCCCGTCCCGGATCGGTCCGACCGGCTGCCCGTTTTCGACGATGACGAATTCGCGCAGGTCCTGGTCGATGATGCCCGGTATTTCCTTGCGGTAGGTCTCTACCGCCTCGGCCGCGGAGGAGAACTTCCGGCCTTCCCCCAGCACGTGGGTGTGCCATCCGCGCCGGACCATCTCCCAGTCGGCGCCATAGCGGTCCATGGTAATGTACATGCGCCCGCCGCCGCTGGCGATCCGCGCATCAAAACCCCCGTGGTTCAACCCGGCCAGGAATTCCTCGAAAGGAAGAATGTATTCCAGGGCGCTGGTTTCCCCGACATCCCGTCCGTCCAGCAGAATATGAACGCGGACTTTGCGGACCCCCTCCTCTCTGGCCCGGACAATCATGGCCTTGAGGTGGTCCATGTGGGAGTGAACGTTGCCGTCCGAAAACAGCCCGATGAAATGCAGGCTGGAATCGTTTTCCCGGGCATGGCCGGTCAATCGGACCCAGGCCGTGCCCTGAAACATGGCGCCGCTGCCGATCGATTTGGACACCAGGGCGGCTCCCTGCTCGTACACCCGGCCGCAGCCGATGGCATTGTGGCCCACTTCGCTGTTTCCCATGTCGTCGTCGCTGGGGAGCCCGACCGCTTTCCCGTGCGCCTTGAGCCGGGTATGCGGGCACCCGGATGTCAGCTTCTGCAGGTTCACCATCATGGCCTGAGCTACGGCGTCCCCTTCGGCGTATTTTCCGTAGCCGACTCCATCCAGAATTGCCAGAACCAGCGGACCGGTCCGCCCTTTCCATTTTGGATTTTTTAATAAAGCATCCGTCATATCCAGCTCCTTAGGGATCATGAATGATCGGGCCGACGGAACAGATCTCTTTTCCTGCGCCCGGAATTAAAATGGATATTGTACAACGGGACCGAATGGAATCGGCCAGCTTATTTGGATGGAAGCCCGGCGGGAGGTGATCCCCCTGGGCAAGTGATGATAAAATGCTATTTCAATTATGGAAGTGGAAGAGGCGGAAAAGGGAAAACCACGTTTTCGGATCCTGTTGTGGGTCGGCATCCTGCTGCCGGCCGGAGGGGCGCTGTATCTGCTGGCGGCGTCCACTCTGAGCTTCCGCCTGTGGATGGGGGACCGCAGCCTGCAATCTTCGGATTACCCGTCGGCCATCGTATGGTATTCGCGCGCCCTTCGGTTGTCGGAGGACGCCCGGGATCCCCGGCAGGCGGCAGACACGCTCTCGCGCCTCTATCGGGCCTACGAGGGGTTTAGCCGCTGGGAGTTCGAGGGCGACCGTTTGTGGGGCTGGTATGCCGCCCGGCAGATCAGTGAGCTTTTGCTGAACCGGGGCGTGCTGGAGGTCACCGCTACCGGTGAGGACCCCTGGCTGGAGATCCTCCGGCTGCGACTTCCGGCCAATAAGGCCTACCGTTTTGAAGCGCGCATGCGCGTGCCGAAAGGGAGCCGTGCCCGATTGCACTGGGCTCCGCTCACCGATGTTTTCGACTCCGCTCACGTGGCTGAAATTGCGATTCCATCCGGCGGAGAGTGGCAGGAATACCACGTGGAAATGAGCCCCCTTCGGGAGGAAATCGGCAAGCTGCGGTTCATCCCTTCGAACGCTCCCGGCCGGATTTCGGTCGACTGGATTCGCATCGTGCCCGCCGGGGGAAAATAATAAAGCAGGACCATTGGCTCGCTATGCTTGAAATTGTCGATGCGCAGTACACCGCCACCCGCAAGGTGGATCGGTTCTTGTCCAAGGACCTGGAGCTCAAAGCGGGAGATTCCTGCATCGTTCACACCGACCGGGGCCTGGAACTGGTCAAGGTGCTGCGCACCACGGTCTACAATCCGGGTATGTACGCCAATCCGATCGTCCACAAGGTGCTGCGGAAGGCCACCCGCCGCGACCTGGACCTGCTGGAGCAATATGCGGTGAAAGAGCAGCAGGCTTTTGCCATATGCCGCCAGAGAGTGGAGGCGCTGGGGCTGGAAATGAAGCTGGTCTGCGTGGAATACATTTTCGACGGCAGCCGCGCCATCTTCTATTACACTGCCGACGGGCGGGTCGATTTTCGGGACCTGGTGAAAAAACTGGTGGTGGAAATCAAAACCCGGGTCGAGATGCGGCAGATCGGCGTCCGGGAAGCCGCCGCCATGCTGGGTGGGCTGGCCTATTGCGGGCGTCCGTCCTGCTGCGCCTCCTATTTGCACGATCTGGATCCGGTTTCCCTCAAAATGGCCAAGCAGCAGAGCCTGAGCGTAACTCCCTCGCGCATGATGGGCCTTTGCGGCCGGCTGAAGTGCTGCCTGGTTTTCGAGCCGGGAGAGGATAGCACCAACGGGGAGGAAAAGCCGGCTTCCTCCTACCCCTGCCCGAGCATTGTCGAGTAGCGCCCGCCTTTCCGCTCCTATCCTCTCCTTTTTGCGAACGCATCTTTTTGAAGCCGCAAAAAGGCCCTGTCGGCTGGCGACAGGGCCTTGATCGTTTCTTCCCGCTCTTCCTTTTCTTCCTGTGAGCCCAATCTTTTCACAGGAAGAAGGGAAGATCAGGGAGGAACAAAGAAGCCGTCCATGTATTTCGGATGGGGAGTGAGATTTATTGCGGCGCCGTGTTTTTCGAAGCGGTTCAGCGCAGGATGGCGCCGGTATTGGCGCTGGAGGCCAGCCTGGCGTAGCGCGCCAGCCAGCCGGTGCTGATCCTGGGCACAGGCGGCTTCCAGGCCAGCCGGCGTTCCTGAAGCTCGGCTTCGGTCAAATGAACGTGCAGCCTTCTTTCGCGGACGTCGATTTCGATGGTGTCCCCGTCCCGGAGGAAAGCGATCGGACCGCCTTCGGCAGCCTCCGGCGAGATGTGGCCGATGCAGGCCCCGCGGGTTCCGCCGCTGAATCGTCCGTCGGTGATCAGGGCCACCTTGTCCCCCAGGCCCTGCCCCATGATGTAGCTTGTGGGGGCCAGCATCTCCTGCATGCCCGGCCCGCCGCGCGGGCCCTCGTAGCGTATGACCACCACCTGCCCGGGTTGAACCCTGCCGGCCAGGATACCTTCGCAGGCTTCTTCCTGGGATTCGAAGACCAGCGCCGGCCCGCTATGCTTCCACATTTTGGGGTCTATCCCGGCGGTTTTCAGAACCGACCCGTCCGGAGCCAGGTTGCCATACAGTATGAAAAGCCCGCCTTCCGGGCTGTAGGCTTCCGCGACCGGCCGTATGCACTGCCTGTCCAGGACCACGGCGTCGGCGATGTTCTCCCCGAGCGTTTTTCCGGTTATCGTGGGCAGGTCGGTGCGCAGCAGTCCGGGAAGGGTGCTGACCTCCTTCAGGATGGCGCTGATCCCGCCGGCCCGCTCCACATCCTCGATGTGATAGGCGGAGGAGGGCGAGACCTTGCACAGATTGGGTGTCCTGCGGCTCAATTCGTTGATCCGCTGAAGGTCGTAGTGGATCCCCGCCTCATGGGCGATGGCCAGGGTGTGCAGGACCGTATTGGTGCTGCCGCCCATCGCCATGTCCAGGATCAGGGCATTGTCGATCGCTTCCAGGGTGACGATATCCCGGGGTTTGAGATCCTCCTTGGCCAGCTCCACAATTCGCCGACCGGCGGCTTCCCATAGGGCTTCCCTTCGCGGATCCTCCGCCAGCAGGGTCCCGTTGCCGGGCAAAGCCAGACCGATGGCTTCCGAAAGGCAGTTCATGGAATTGGCGGTAAACATCCCGGAGCAGGAACCCGGGCCGGGGCAGGCGCAACACTCCAGTTCGGCCAGCTCGGACTCGGAAATTTTCCCGGCCTTCCATTTTCCGATTCCCTCGAAGACGGAAATCAGGTCGACGGTTTTCCCTTCCGTTGTGCGACCGGCTTTCATGGGGCCGCCGCTGGCTACCAGGGCCGGGATGTTGCAACGCAGCAGGCCCATGATCATTCCGGGCACGATCTTGTCGCAGTTCGGAATGCAAATCACCCCATCGAACGAATGGGCCCGCAGCATGGTTTCCACGGAATCGGCAATCAGTTCGCGGCTGGCCAGGGAGTACTTCATGCCGGTGTGCCCCATGGCAATTCCGTCGCAGATGCCGATGGTGTTGAACTCGAAGGGGGTTCCTCCGGCATCGCGAATGGCCTTCTTGATGATGTCGCCGACCCGGCGCAGGTGAACGTGCCCGGGAATAATATCGGTATAGGAATTGCAGACGGCGATAAACGGCTTGGACATGTCTCGCGAGTCGACGCCGGCCGCCCGCAGAAGGCTGCGATGCGGCGCTCTCTCAAAACCTGCCTTAATTTGATTGCTGCGCATAGTCTTCCTCCAGGAATTTGGGCAAGTGTATCCAAGGGGCGTAATCCTGTCAAATTTCTTTTCGCAACCGGGGCCTCCCGTCCGTTGTACGGATGAAAGAAGTCATTTTTCACGAAAAACGGAAAGGAGCAGAGCGGTGAACAACAAGGAGCGCGGTTATACCCTGCTGGAAATGTGTCTGGTAACGGCTGTTTTTCTGGTGCTGGCGGGAATCTTATATCCCGTGGGCATGCAGGGGCTGCAGGAGATAGCCCTGCGGAGCGCCACGCAGGCCTTTGTCGGGGAACTGCTGCGGGCCAGGCTGCTGGCCCTGAGCGAAAACGCAGCGGTGGCGGTGCGTGTGGCCCAGGAAACAAACAGCTATCAGCTGTTCTCTTCGGCAGACCGCTCCTGCGAGCGTGGTTCGGAGAAAAACCTCGGGTCCAGGGTCTCTTTCGTCCAGGTTCCCGCGCGGGAAGTGGTGTTTCATCCCTGGGGGACCGCGGCGCCGGCCGGGAGTTACACGCTGGCCGGATCCGGCGGGCGCATGACCGTGGTAGTGGGCTTAACCGGCCGGGTGCGGTTCGAGCGGGTGAAGCCGTGAAAAACCCGGTTCGCCAGGATCAATTTGGATTGTCGCTGGTGGAGTGCCTGGCAGCCCTGCACCTGCTGCTGGTCGGAATGCTGTGCCTCGGTCCGCTTCTTTACGCGGGATTTGCGGCGCGCAGCCGGGCGGAAGTCCGTCAGGATGCCTTTCGGAAGGTGCTGGATCGCCAGGAGATGAATCGGGCGGCCCTGCTGCTCTCCGGGGGGTGTCCGGGTTTGCCGGCAAGCGGTCGGGAAGAGGTGGTCATCGCCGGCAAGCGATGTGTGCTGCGCTGGAAGTCGGGTGCGCCCTCCTTGCCCCTGCCGTCGACTTCCCCTCTGGCGCTGATGGAACTCGAAGCCGCGGTGCACTGCCCCGCCGACGCCGGGCGGCCCGTTTGCGCCTTAACCGAACTGGCGGCCTGCCGCCGCCGATAAGGAGATCGTGGTTATGGCCGGCTCCCTGCGTTTCGACCGGAAAAGCATGGCAGGCTTCAGCCTGGTGGAGTGCCTGGCGGCGTTGGGGATCCTGTCGCTAGTCGTTCCTTCCGCCCTGGGGTTTCTTGCCGCTTTCCGGCAGCAGAATGCCGCGGAAGAAGCGGCGCAGGAAATGGAAGCGAATCGGAAGATCGTCCTCGACCGGGTCACTCTCCTGGTGGAGCAGGCCGGGAACAACCCCTTGGGGATCGGCCTGACGCCCATCCAGCTGAACGGCTCGACCGGTATCACCGTAGAGAGCGATACCAACGACGGCGCAGACGGGCCGCCGGACGGCAAGCTGGACGGTGCCTTCGAACAGGTCACCGTGGAGTGGGATCCGACTACCAGGCAGGTTTATCAGCGGTCCGGAAAAGGCACGAGGCAGCCGCTGGCCACGGAAGTATCCCTGTTCCGGGTACAGGGCTGGGACGCTGCGGCGCAGCCGGCGGCGGTCATGGAAAATGTCGCCTGGGTCTCGGTTTACGTGCGAGCGGAAAAGCTCTCCCCCCTGTTCGGCGGCGGAAGAACGGTTGGAGCGGAAGGGTCCCGGAGGATTCCGGTCCTCTCGCGGCTCCTGGGAAAATGAGATAATCCTATGCGATTACCTGAATCCGCCCGTGGCCGAAGCCCCGGCACGCAGGGGATGGCACTGATATCCGCTCTGCTGGTGTTGACCGTAGGGCTGTTGATCGGAATCTCGTTTTGCCTTTCGACGCAACTGGCGGAATCCCTGGCTGCCAACGAGGGCTGCCGGCACTCGGCCCGGGCGGTTGCTTTTTCCGGTTATTCCCTGGCGGCAGCCGATCTTTCGGCCCTGGCGGAGGCCAGCCCTGAATTCTCCTGGGACCAGCTCTTCCAGGGAGAGGATGGCGTCGTTTCCTGTTCGGGGTCGTTTTCCGCGGAAAACCTGAATCCGCTGGACCCGGTGGATGCCTGGAAAACTCCGATCGGGGTTCTCCGCAACCGCTGTTGGGATGACGGGACTCTGGGCGGCCTCTCCGGGCTTCCCTACCGGATGGGTCCGGAGGGCTGGCTTGTTTACCCCGTCACGGGAGGAGGATTTTCCTTCGGTTCCGGAGGTTTGGCCGGCGGGCAGGATTTGGTTGGGCATCTCTGGATCCGGATCAGCGACAACCGGGAGCCGGACGGGAACATATATAAGGATACCGACGGCAAGGCGGTTTTGCGCGTGCTGGCGGCCGTTCGCGGTGCGGTATTTGACGTTCCGGGGCGCACCGCGGCCCGGAATTCCGTGGCCGCCCTCGAAGCCTGGCTTGCGCATAGCAAGGATAGCGCCTTTCGGGTTTTGTCGCTCCGGCAGGTCGCTTTCTGAATCATCGCAGAAAAAAGCAGTTGGGAAAGAACCCGGCGCCCGGTATAATTTCTCTCGGACCATACAAGGGAGTACCTATGCGTAATTCAAAATCCTTGATCGGCTTGCTGCTGCTTGCTTTATTTCTTTTTTCGGCGATGGGATCCTCTTCTTCCCCGTCGATCGAAGCCAAGGTTTACCCGGATGCCGCCCTGAAGCTGCTGAAACAGGGAAATGCCCGGTTTGTGTCCGGGAAAAGCCTGCACCGGAACCAGACGCGGGTAAGGCGGCACGAAACCGCCGTGAAAGGGCAAAAGCCCTTTGCCGCCATTCTTTCCTGCTCCGACTCGCGGGTTCCTCCGGAAATCCTTTTTGACCAGGGGATCGGGGATCTGTTCGTAATCCGGGTCGCCGGGAATGTGGCCGACACCAATGAAATAGGTACCCTTGAATACGGTGTGGAGCACCTGGGATCCACCCTGGTAGTGGTGATGGGACATACCCGGTGCGGGGCGGTCACCGCTGTGGCCACCGGAGCCGAAGCCCGGGACAATGTCCTCAAGCTGGTCGAACACATCGTGCCGGCGGTAAAAAAGGCCAGGGAGCTGAATCCCACTCTGCAGGGGGAATCGCTGGTGCCCGAGGCCACCAAAGCCAATATCTTCCAGTCCATGGAGGATATTTTCAGGAAAAGTCATCTGCTGCGGGAAAAAGTGTCCTGTGGGGGAACCGCCCTGGTGGGGGCACTCTACGATATTGACTCGGGGAAGGTCGTATGGCTGGGAGCCCACCCCGAGGAGAAAAAGCTGATCGAGGAAATCCGTAAGGCTGCTCCTGCACCGGAAAAACCGCCCGCTGAAAAGTAAACCGCTTGAAGATCGTTGCCTTTTTCCTCTGCATTTTTTCCGAAGAAAGGGGAGAAAGGATTCATTTGGAAGGGTTATGAGTTTTATATATATGATGAAAATTTTTTCCATCCGGCGGCGGCCGGCGGCCGTTTTCTTTTTCCTGTGTTTTGCGTCCCTCTGCCCGGCGCAAAATGCCGCACCTCCTTCCCGTCCTGCAGGGTCTTCGGCCGAGGAGCGCCCTACGGACCAGAAAGCGTTCCAGGAGGCCATGCGCACCGTGGATCTGCAGAAGAAGCAGGCGGCCTTGGACGCCTTCGTGAAGGCCTACCCGAAGAGCGCCTCGGTCAAAACGGCGCAATGGGAAGCCCTGAGCGCGCTGATCAAAAGCCGGCCGGAACAGAAGCAGGACATCCTCCGCCGTGCGGAAAAGCTGCTGAAGGGAACCAGGGGATCGACCCGGAGCCGCTATTGCAATTCGATCGCCACCGCCCTGGCCGATGCCGGCATTTTCCTGGATCAGGCGGAGCAATATGCCCGTAAGGGAATCAAGGCCACCAACCAATCGAAGTACCTCGCCGAGCAGAGAGCCGATTATTTACGCCGCAAGCAGACCGCTCCGCCCCAGAGCAGCATGATCAAACGCTATCAGACCACTCTGGCCGGCAGCCAGGCAACACTGGGAAGGATTCTTTGGAAGCTGGGCCGGAAAGAGGAGGCGGAAAAATGGCTCACAACCGCCTATGCGGTGAACCAAACCCTGGACGCTGCCTCGTTTCTGGCTCTGGCGGAGCTCTCCGAAGCCAAAGGGCGGAAAGCGGAAGCCCTGGATTACCTGGTGCAGTCGCGGCTGAGCGGCAAAATTTCCGCCGATGGCCGGAAGAAGTTTGCCGAACTCTACCGGGATACTCATCAGGGATCGACGGAAGGGATGGAGGAGTTTCTGGATGCCAGGTACAGCCAGCTGTACCCGAATCCGGTGAAGCACGAGAAATTCAGCCCGACCGCTTCGCGAAGCGACCGGGTCGTTCTGGCGGAGCTTTACACCGGGGCCGGATGCCCGCCCTGTGCCGGTGCCGATCTGGCTTTCGATGCGGCCATGGAGCGTTACAGCCGCAGCGAGCTCGCCGTGGTCGTTTACCATCTGCACGTTCCCCGTCCGGATCCGATGACCAACCCCGATACCGTAGCGCGGGGCAAACAGGTTCAGGTCCGGGGCACCCCCAGTTACGCCATTGACGGGAAGCTGAGCGTCGGCGGCGGCGGGCGGGATGAGAGCCAGGAATTTTTCGAGGAGCGCCTGCGCAAGCCGATCGATCAGCGCCTGGAGGAGCCGGCCCAGGCAAAGCTTTCCCTGGAGGCGGTACGGGACGGAAAGTCCGTGCGGGTCAAAGCTTCTGTTCCCGAAATCAAGGCTCCTTCTCCGGACCTCCAGCTACAGATTGCCCTGGTGGAAAACCAGATCCGCTATTCGGGGGAAAACGGCATACGCAATCATGCCATGGTGGTTCGCAGTCTGGCCGGTTTCAAAATGGACGGCAGCCTGTCGGCGGGCATCGAGCACTCCTTCGACCTGGAGAAGATCGAGCAGGACCTTAAGGTTTACCTGGATAAATTCGAAAATGAGAACGAGCGGTTCGGGAAGTTCAGCTTCCTGGAAAAAAAGAGCCGGATCCATCGGGAACAGCTGGGGGTGGTGGCCTTCCTGGAAGACGCCAAGTCCAAAACCGTGCTGCAGGCCGTCCAGATGATGCTGCCTGCGAAAAAGGAGGGTAAAAGTGAAAGCGAAGAATAATAATTGTACGGCGGCCTGCCTGGCGCTGCTGATGCTTGCCCTGGCCGGCTCCGCTTCCGCCTACCAGGGGTTGCCTGCCAATCCCATCCGCTGGTCGGTTAAGGATGCCGGGCCGAAAAAGCCTCTCCCGGCCGGCTCCTCTTTTTCCTTGCAGATCCTGGCCCATATCACTCCGGGGTGGCACCTTTACTCGACCAGCCAGCCGGAAGGCGGGCCGATACCCACCCGGGTCTGGCTCGCGGAAGGGCAGGTTTTTCAGCCGGCCAAGGAGCTGCAATTTCCCGTGCCACACAAGATGTTCGACAAGAATTTCGAAATGGATGTGGAGTATTACGAGGAGTCTCCCACCTTCACCCTGTTCCTGAAGGTGGCGCCCAAAACACCGCCGGGGAAGCATACGCTGGTGGTCCAGGCCCGATTCCAGGCCTGCAACGATAAAGTTTGCCTCCCTCCGCGTACCGAAAAGATCTCCCTGGATGTGGAAGTGGCTGCCGGAAAATAGCCGCTGGGCAAGGAAGAAGGAAATGAAAAGCAAGTCGCCCGTACCCCGGGAAATGGCCCGCCGCGGAGAAGAGGCTCTGAAAGCGCAGGCGGATCCGAAGAAGGCGGAGGGAGCCTACCGTTATTTCAAAGCGTACGACCAGGTCCGCTTTTACGGAGTCGGCTCGGAGGCGGTGCGGGATCTGGCGGCGGAAGTCTACGAGGGGGTGCGCCGGGACTGGGGCCTGCCGGAGGTTCTCTCCCATTGCGAAATCCTGCTGCAGAGTCCGTTTCATGAGGCGAAAGGCCTGGGGATCCTGGTGCTGGCCCGGTACAAAAAGCAGCTAACCGCCGATTTTCTGGAAACTCTCCACCGCTGGCTTTCCGAAGATCGGCTCAGCAGCTGGGCTCTGGTGGATATCAGCTGCCCGGAGCTGCTGGGGGCCCTTCTGGAGAAGGATCCCGGGCTTGCGGAAGCACTCGAGCCCTGGGCCCGGTCCGAAAACCGCTGGGTCCGGCGCGCCTCGCTGGTGGCGTTTCTCCAGCCGGCCAGGCGAAACAAGCTGCACGACGCGATCTTCCGGATGTCGGCCCGTCATTTTGCGGACCGGGATGACCTGATCCAGAAAGCAAACGGCTGGCTGCTGCGCGAGGCGGGCAAAGTGGACGAACCGCGGTTGGAGCGGTTTCTGCTGCAGCACGGGCCGGCCATACCGCGCACCACCCTGCGCTATGCCATCGAACGCTTCGAAGAGAGCCGCCGCAAGGCCATCCTGGAACGGACCCGGCCGCCTCGCGCGAAGGGGAGCGCCTGACCTCCTCCCGATTCCCGTTCTTTCGGTCTTCCCGTGAAATCGCCGCCATCCTTTTCCCCGCTGCATCCTTGGGGGCTCCTTTTATGTTTGAATACGCCGTAAATTGTCCGTATACTTGCGAAATGGTAAAGAAATATATAAAAGCGAACTACTATTCCTGTCGGCCGGTTTCTGCAGAAGAAACTTTTGTGAAAGCCTGCCGGGTGCGTTGACGATATCAAGCCATGGACAAGAAGGATACCGATACGCCTCGCCTTCCCGAGGGGCCCGGGCCCGGGGACGGCCGGCTGACCGGGCCGGTTGGAGACGAGGATCACCTCGAGTATTTCCGCCGTCAGGCGGAACGGATTACCCGCGGTAAATATCACGAGGCTGCGGAAGTGCACGAGGTTTCGAGCTGGCCGGGGGTTTCGCCGGGGGTGGCACGTTTCGCCGAGTCCTTCGGCCTGATGGCCGTCAAGCTGGAGGCGCGCGAGCACGCGCTGGAGGCAACCATCGAAGACTTGCGGCGCGCCAATGAGCAGCTGGCCGAATCGCTCAAGCTCCGCCAGGAATTCACCTACATCTTCCTCACCACGGTCGGCGCTCTCGGGCTCTACAGCCTGGTCAACAGCCTTCTTGTGGCCACTGTCCAGCTTTCGAGCCTCGTGGCGCGCGTTGTCGAATTCGGCGCACTTCTCTCGATCTTCGGGTTCATCCGGACGAGCCGGATTCCGCCCGGCTCGCTTGGCCTGACCACGGTTCGGGCCCGCCAGTCGATTGCCGAATCCCTGGTTGCGACCGCTCCGATCGTGGCGCTTCTCTTCGCCGCCAAGGCTTGGATGCTGAGCCGCGGCATCCTCTGGGCCGGCGATTCCCTATTTACCTGGCTGGCTCTCGACTGGACCTACGCCCTCTATCTGGTGGTTGCGCCGCTCCAGGAGTTCGTGGCCCGGGGCATGATGCAAACCTCGGTCGAGCGGGTGCTGACCGGCCGGCACAGCTGGTTCTGGGCAATCCTCATCGTGGCCCTCGTTTTTGGCGTTTTTCATCTCCAGGTGTCGGTGCCGATGGCGCTGGTCAGCATGGCCTTCAGCTTCTTCTGGGGGCTGCTCTACAACCGGCATCGGACCATCATCGGGGTCAGCATCTCGCACTTCATCATCGGCAACCTGGCCGGCATTCTCGGCCTGTGGGATTTCCTGGTCCGGGCCAGGCTCTAGCTCCTATGATAAACGCCGGCCCGGACCAACGGCATGCGCCGCGTCTCTCTCCCTTTCTTTGGGCGGCGGCCCGCCTCGGTTACCACGCGTTCGTGATTGCCGGCATGATGACCGGCGGCCTTTTCTTCTTCCTGGTCGCGCCGGTCAGCTCATGGGTCTTTCTGGGTACCTGGCGGTTCTGGCGGTATTGGCCGGTCTATCCGGGACTTATCGCTCAGCCCTACAAACTGCTCCGGCGGTTGCTGCGGGATCCCCGGGCCTACGCTTTCGACTTCTCGGTGCCGCTCACCGCGCCGCCGCTCCACGGTCCGGCGGGGGGCGGTTTCCGCCTCCAGGCGTCCTGGGCGCACGGCGCGATCGGCTGCCACGGTTGCGCGCGGTGCTGCGAATATCTGGGGTGTCCCCTGCTCGACCGGGAATCGCGGCAGTGCCTCTCCTTCGGCTCCTTTCACTGGCGCTATTTCACCTGCGGTGCCTTTCCGGCCGGGCAGACGGACATCTCCCGCTACCAATGCCCGAAGTGGGAGCTGGTGCCCGGGGAGGAGCGATGATGCCACCCGCCCGGAAACCACTTCCGTTCCTGCAGGTGCTGTGGCGGCTCCTGCGCGAGAGCCGGGGGATCGCCCGCGTCGCTGCGCCGCGAAAGACAGTCCACTACCTGACGGCCCTGTGGCGGGAGAAATGCCTCGCCTTCGACGGCAAGGTTGTAATCAACATGTTCTTTCCGCCCTTTCCGGGACGCGCTTTTCTTCCGATCGTTGCCGACTGCCTCGATTTCCCGGGGAGCGTTCATCTGGCGGTCACCAACCGCTGTCATCAGCTCTGCCGCTACTGCAACCTGGGCGCCTCTCCGCCGCGGGATCTCTCCACCGCGCAGATGCTCGACATCCTGAAGCAGGTCCAGGATCTGACCGCACCGATCATCGGCTTCACGGGCGGCGAGGCACTGATGCGCGAGGACATCGAGACGCTCCTGGCCGGGGTCGACGACCGCTCCTCGACCATTCTCTACACTTCGGGCACCGGCCTGACCGCCGCGAAGGCTCTCTCTCTCAAGCGCGCCGGCCTATTCGCGATCTCGATCAGCCTCGATCATGCGGACCGCGCCGTCAACGATGCGCACCGATTCCCCGGCAGTCACGACGCGGCGCTCCGCGGCATCCAGAACGCGCTCGCGGCCGGGCTCTTCACGGTCGCCTCGGTTGTCGTCTCCGGGGAAACCCTCGAATCGTTCCCGAGCTATCTGGCGTTCGCCAACCAGCTCGGGGTACACGGGATCCGGGTACTCGACATCATCCCGAGCGGCGCCTGTATCGACCGGCCGCCCCTCGATGCACGGTCACGCGCGCGGCTGATCGAATGGTGCGAGGCCGCCAACCGCGACCCCTCGCTGCCGCAGATCACCTGCATGGCGCGCCTGGAGGGGCCGGATCAGTTCGGCTGCGGTGCCGGCGGGGTCTATCACATGTACATCGACGGCGAGGGATACCTGCGGCCCTGCGATTTCATCCCGATCCGGTTCGGGAATCTGGCGGAGGAGCCGCTGGCGGTCGTTTACCGCCGGATGCGCCGCTATTTCCCCCGCACCCGGGACTTCTGTTTCATGAAACGCCACAGCCGGCGGCTGGCGGCACTCCTCGGCGGCCGGCCCTGCCTGCCGTGGACCGAGGCTGTCGGTTTTCTCGAAGCGGTCCGGAACGATCCGCCGCCCCGAATGTTTACGCGGATTCACGGCAATCATTTTCACAGCAGCACGCGCGGCAGTTCCGGTAATTAATCGACCGCCTGAATCAATCGCATCCCTTTCTGCATGGAACTGCCTACCGCGAGATAAAGCGCACGGAACCCGGATAAGTGGTAAGCAGCCCTAATCTGCTTTCCACTTTTCGATTACGCCTGCCGCTTCACCCAGGCATTCAAGCCAACTGCCAGCAGCCCAAACCCCACCATCTGGATGACATGAAAAACACCATTTTTATCAAAATACCAGAATAGGGCATGCCCGGATGGACCCACAGCCTGCACCACCGCTGCCACGAGCGTCACCAGCACCGCAGCCGTCATCCAGCCCGCCCCCGGCAGCCGGTTGCGGACGGCAAGATAGCCATAAACACCCAGGGCAAACAGCATCGCCAGCGCTTCATAGGCGATAAAGGTCAGGAAAGTATACGGAATCAGCACCGAGATCCCGAAAAAACCCAGGCCCAGAGCAAGCATCAGCGGAAGAATCCGGCGGGCCGCCCCCTCTCCCGCCAGGTCAAACACCGCACCGACGACGAACAGTCCCAACGTCAGCCCCAGCGCCAGGTTAAGCGGTCTCCAGACCAGCGCGCCGGCCTCCGGGGTCAGCTCCAGGCCGTGGGCCACCGTCCCGAGGAAAGAAGCCACCGCCAGCAGCCGGCACACCCACTTCCAGGTTGCCGCCTTAAAACCCGCAATTTTCAATAACTTCCACGGGATGTAAAGCACCATCAGGCCAAGTAAAAAATCCGTACCGGCGGTAACCAGTTCGATCGGGCTCGGGTTCAGTGTCATTATTCCGTTCCTCGTTTGTAACGAATCAGTCTAACAAAAAATCGCGGTTATTCCTTCTCCCCCGTCTCTCTTTCGGCAGAGGGCAGGCGCGAATCCCCCCGGGAGAGGAGCAACGCCGGACATTACACTCATTGTTCCCGCCACAGTATCGTTGGAACATCTTTTTTGGAAATTATACAATTAGATAGTATAATAACAATGACCATGCGCTACATGCGAGGCAAGACGGGTGGCTATACGCTTATCGAGAGCATGATCGTTTTGTTGATCGTCGGCATTGCCACGGGCGCGGCCGTGCCGCCTCTCCTGCAGTACGTCCGGCAGGCCCGGTTCCAGGATTACTCCTCGCAGGCGGAATACCTGGTCAAGTTCGCCCGGCTGTATGCCATGGAGAGAACCACCAACGTCGGGATCTGCCTGGGAACCGGGCAGATCGTGTTGCGCGACCTGGGAACCGGCCGTTCCGCGGACATCTGCTCGGCCGGCACGATCGTCCGCAGCGTGCAATTGCCGTCGGCGTACCCGTACCTCAGCTTTTCCGGCAGCAATGCGGCCCTGGATCCCCGAGGCCTTGCGATTACAACGGGAAACCTATGTACCTCTTACGGAAGCAACTCAAACAATATCTGTATCGGGAAAACCAGAATCAACAGGATGGAGGTTGCCGGAGGATGCGGTACCTGTCCCTGAAGGCCAGCGGCAGCCGGGGCATGTCCCTGGTGGAGTCGCTGATCGCCTGTACCATTATGGCCGGGTCTCTCCTGAGCCTGGCGTACATGCAGGCCAGCTTCGGCAAGCAGTATCTCGACCGCCGGCTGCAAAGTGCCTTGCAGGACGTGGCCGCCAGCGAAATGGCGCGGTGCCGGATCGGGGCTGCCGCCAATGCATCCGTCACCTATCTGGGCTTTGCGGTGACCGTCAGCCGAACGGGCGGGGACTGCCTGCCGGCTCAAAGCGCCTGCCAGAACATCGCGGTAACTACCATGAGCAATAATCGGACCTATTCCCTGGTTTCCAAAGTCTGCGGTTATTAGAGATGCGAGTTAAGGAGAAGGGGCGCACCTCCGGATTCGGAATGCTGGAACTGCTGTTGGCTCTGACGGTCACAGGATTCGTCCTGATGAGCTCCACCTTTCTTTTTGTCGTTTCGACGCGGCTCTTTCGCGATACCAAAAGCCAGTCGGACAACCTGGAAAACAAATCCCCGTCGATGGAGCTGCTCTCCCGGTACGTGGACCGCTGGGGGGTGGGGGTTGTCTCGCAGGCGGCGCTGAGCGGCTGTACGGGGACGATGTCCGACGGCCTGGGCAACACCTTGCCGGTCTGTCCGCCCCAGGAAAAGAGCTTGTCCATCACCTCCAACCTGATCGATGGAACCTCCTTTTCCAATGTCTCATTTTACGGGAATATGAACGGCTTCGGTTTCGTGCAATCCGTCGTCGCCGGTACGACGACGACCGCCAGCCTGGTCAGCTGTCGACTGGCCGGCACGGAAGCGGCCTCGTGGAATTGCCACAACGTCTGGCGAAGTTCCGGTCTGCTCAACGATCTCTCTTCCGCCAGGGTGGTTCCGCTGGCCTTTCTGGGCGCCATGAACAGCGTGGACTGTCTTTCTGCCACCGCGCCCAATAAGACCGGAGTCAATTTCGCCATGAGCGGTTCCTCCGGAAACAGACAACTGGCGGCCGGGGATATTATCCAGCGCAGTCCTTTTCACATCCGGCTCTTCTGCCAGCAGAATTCGAACGACAGCAACCGTATCTGGCTGTATGTAAAAATGACCGATACGGCGGCGGCCTGCAATGCCGGCGATTCGACGGCGCAGCCGGTGATGCCCGTGGACGCCTTTAACGTGCAGGGCATTGCCGCGGTGAATCCCGCTTCCAGCAGTTGCACCGCAGCCAGCGGCGGGGATGATTGCGGCGCCATGCAGATCACCCTGACTTTGCGCAGTGAAACCCGGAGCTCCAGGGCGAATCAGTACGATACCATCCAACTGTCAGGCGTCTATGGGAGGTAACCCCGTGATCCGCGAGCAAGGCTTCGCCCTGATAACCGTACTTCTTTTTTCCATGGTTTTCTTTGCCCTGGGCGTTGCCGCCCTGACCATGTCCTATTTCGGCTTTCACACGCAGAACAGCGAGAACAACTATCAGCGCGCCGGATGGGCTGCCGAGTATGCGATCAACCAGGCCGTTTCCGCCCTGCCCACCTGTTCTTCGACGGAGACCAGCTGTCCCGTGCTGTCGCTCTCCGGACTCTCCTGCCGCTACGCAGGCATCCCGGATTCCGGGAACGCTTACTGCCTGATCCGCGGGGTGGGCCAATTCAGAAACGCCAGTATTGTCAAGATGGTGGTCATGCCGATCGCTCCCACCGGCAACTGGTCGGCCATGGTGGCCCGCTCGGGTACCCTGAACCTGAGCGGCAGCTCCTCCATTGCCAACTGCGATACCACCTGTCCGGCCGGCGGGCCGGCGGTTCTTTACCAGGCGGCCCTCAACGGATCCTATACGCCTGTCGATTCCACTCCGGCCAACTGCCCGAACAATCCCACAGGAGTATACGGGCACCCGGCCGTCCAGCAGAAATCCACTCTGCCCAACGATCTGGCTTCGACTTTTTTTGGCGGCGCAACCGACTGGGCCGCGCTGCTCAGCGCCTTGGGATCGAAGTATGGGGCGGATGCCTCCGGCCTGGGGGCGGGTTCGATTCCTGCCGCCTGCCAGGTCAGCTGGGTGAGCCCGTGCGGCGGGAAAAAACAGCCGGCCTGCAAAACGATTCCTCCGAGCGGCTGCACCGGCGGCCGGGTTTACGTGAACGCCCCGAATCAGACCGTAACCCTGAGTACCGCCCTGAGCAATCTGACTCTTGTTTCCAACGGTACCGTCGCATTGAATACGGAAGTGTCCGGAGTAAACATTTTTGCCGAAAACATCTCCGTGTCCACAGACGGAGAGATTTTGCAGGGCGGGGCTTTCTTTTCCCGCTCGGCCACCTCCATAGCCCTGGGCAGCAACCAGGTGCTTGGAACCAGCTCCAGCCCGGTGCTGATGATCCAGGGAGGCAACCTGAGCATGTCCGGGAGCGGCGGGCCGGACCTCTTCGGGATGACTTATACCCGGGGATCTTCCGTATCGATTTCCGGAAACGGAAACGTGAAGGTTCACGGTACAATGATTCACGATAACGCCAACGGAACGTTCGACACGTCCAGCGGGAACCTGGCCCTGACTTTTGACTACACGGTTCTTGCCAACCTCTCGGTCAACCTGTCCGGATTGACCCGAAGTCCATCCTGCGGCGGTACCACCAAGGACTACCTCTTAACCAAACAGACCGCTTTTTGACCGGGTGTCCGGCTTCCGAACGGAAGCGGTCCGCCTGTCCGGCGAAGCGTCTTTCCGGAGACGCCGAAAGAAGGTCCTGCTCTTCCTTCCTCTCCTGTACGTCCTTCCTTTTCACAGGAAGACGGGAAGATCAGAAAGGAAGAAGGAAGCTATCCGTGTATTTGAGAAGGGGGAAGGGAATTATTACTAACTTGTCTTAGAAAACGACCTGCACCTTCCGGGCGCCCGGTGCTGCGGCGCGGGCAAAAGCTTCCAGGGCCCGATCGACCGGGAATTCCGAGTCGGTCAGTGCATCGACCTCCACCAGCTTCTGTTCCAGCAGGCGCAGGGCCGGGGCAAACGGGCCGCAGCGCGAGCCGACCAGGGTGACCTCATCCACGACCAGCGGAACGAACGAGCCGGCCTGACCGCCGTGAAACGTGGACTTGAGCACCAGGGTCCCCCGGGGGCGGGTCAGCCGGCGGGCCAGATCGAATCCGTCGGCGTGGCCGGTGCAGTCGACGACCACATCGAATGACTCCCGAATCTCCTCTCCACGGACCGTAACCTCCACGCCCTGTTTCCGGAGCAGCTCCATTTTCGAGGCATGATGGCCGATGAGCAGCAGCCGGCAACCCGTCAGCCGCAAGACCTGGGCACAGAGCAGCCCGAGCTTGCCATCCCCGAGCACCGCCACGTGGTCCGTCGGGCGTATGTGCAGCCTCTCCGTGATCTCCAGGGCGGCGGCCAGGGGCTCGGTAAAAACCGCCTCCCGGTCCGTCACTCCCTCCGGCACGACATGGAGGCAATGCTGCGGCAGGACGACATGTTCCGCCAGGGATCCGTCCCGGCGATCGATGCCCAGCGTGGTCCGCTTCGGGCAGTGGCTCCGGTCGCCGCGCCGGCAGGCGGGGCAGCTTTCGCAGGAGGCGTTGATTTCCCCGACCACCCGGCGGCCCTGCCAGGGGCCCTCTTCCGCCAGGCCCACGAACTCGTGGCCCAGGACGCCCCGAAATCCCATGTATCCCTTGATGATTTCCAGATCCGTATTGCAGATCCCGGCCCGCAGGACGCGAATCCGCACCTCTCCGGGCGGGACCGCGGGAAGAGGATAGTCGCAGACCAGCCGCAATTGACCGTCGAACAGCAGCGCACGCATTCCAGCTCCTTTCCAGGAATTTTCCATTTCCGATTGACTTGGATCGAACCTTTTCCTGTGCTCTAAACTTGGGGAGATCCTGAAGTCGCTGGTTGGAGCTCAGGAGGCAGGGGCCAGATAGGCGGCAATGGAAACGAAGTGGGCCAGCGCCCCGCAAACCACGAAAAGGTGCCAGACTTCGTGAAATCCGAATTTTCCCGGGAAGAAATCCATCTTTTTTGTGGCATAAACAATGGCGCCGCCGGTGTAGAGAAGGCCGCCTGCAAAAAGCCAGATCAGGGCGCCCGCGGAAAGAGTTCTCCACATCTCCCCAACCGCGGCGACGGAGAGCCAACCCATCCCCAGGTAAACGCCGGCCGAGACCCAGCGGGGAGCCTGCATCAGGAACATTTTCACCAGGATTCCCAACCCGGCCAGCCCCCAGATGACGGCCAGCAACCCCCAGCTCCAGAAGCCATGAAAAACAAGAGCGCAGAAAGGGGTATAGGTGCCGGCAATCTGCAGGTAAATGGCGGCATGGTCCAGCTTGCGCAGCCGCTCCAGGATCCGGGGAGCGGCAAAGACGGAGTGATAGGCGGCGCTGCAGGAAAAGAGGAAAACCATGCTCAATCCGTAAATGCTCAGAACCATCTGCCGGGCAAAGTCCTCTCGGCCCAGAAAAAGAAGCACCCCCCAGCCGACCGCCGCCAGGACGGCTGCCAGAAAATGGCTCCATCCGTTGACCGGTTCTCGAAATCGAATTCGCATAGTCCCTATTCCCGGAAGCGTTCCACTGTCGTTTTGCCGGCAGTGGCCGTCCCTTGGCGCGGCGTAAATGAAGTTTGACAAAGGCGGCGCGCGCCTCCTAAAATGTGGCTTTGGGTAAACGGAGAATTCATAAGCTTATTCTCTCATTTTCACCCATTTTCCGGAAATAATCCATGGCTAACCCCCAACCCAGGCCGGAACGAATCCAGATCTGGAGCAGACGGTACGCTCTGTTCGGCTTTCTATTCGGGAGCACCTTTCCCCTGGTGGCCACGGCTTTTGACATGCTTTCCCGCGGGCTGCCGATCAGCCTGGAGGGGTTTGTGAACTCCCAGCTGTCCCAGCCCATTCTCTGGGCAGTGGATACCTCTCCGCTGGTTCTGGGAGTGCTTTGCTTTCTGATCGGGACCAGGCAGGACCAGCTGGAATCCAGCCGGAACGATCTGGAGAGAACCGTCGTCCAGCGAACCGAGCAGCTGACTCAGGTCAATAACGAGCTGAAGACGGAAATTAGCAAACTGCGGGCCATGGAAATCATACTGCGCGAAAACGAGGATCGCTATCGCACGGTTGCCGATTATACCTATGACATGGAATACTGGCTTTCCGAGGACAACCGGGTGATCTTCATGTCGCCCTCCTGCCGGCGCGTAACCGGCTACACCGTTCCGGACTTCATGGAAAGGGCCAATCTCCTGCGAAAAATCATCCATCCGGAGGACTACCCTCATTTCAGGGGGCATCGCCATCGCAAGGATGAAAAGGGAGTGTCCTTTGCCCAGTACCGCATTATCTGCAGCGATCAGACCATCAAGTGGATCGAGCATGCCTGCCAGCCTGTTTTCGGCCAGGGAGGGAAATCGTTGGGGAGAAGGGCCTCCGACCGCGACATTACCGACCGCCGGCGTGCCGAGATTTCCCTGCAGGAAAACGAGGAGCGCTTCCGCTATCTGGTGGAAAACGCCAATGACCTGATTTTCCGGACCGATACCCGCGGACAGTTTGAATTCCTCAATCCGACTGCTGTGCGGGTGCTGAAGTATCCGGAGAGGGAGCTGGTGGGCCGCTATCTCATTGAGCTGGTCCGGCCGGATTATCGCAAGGCCGTGGGGCAGTATTACAAGGTTCAGGTAGCGGGAAAAGTATTGAGCACCTACTACGAGCTGCCGATTCAGGCCGGAGACGGGACGGAGATCTGGCTCGGCCAGAACGTCCAGCTTTCCCTCGAAGGGGGCGAGGTGGTCGGGCTGCAGGCGATTGCCCGCGACATTACCCGGCGGCGGCAGATGGAAATCCAGCTGGCGCGGGAAAAGCAATTCCTTGAATCGCTGATCCGCAACAGCCCGGTAGCCATCGTTCTGCTGGATCTGAACGGGTGCATTACCTCCTGCAATCCCGCTTTCGAAAGGCTCTTCGGTTATGCTCCGCAGGAGGTCATCGGGCTGAACCTGGACCTCCTGATCTCGGAGAGTTCCGGGCTGCAGACCTCGGAGTCCCTGACCCGGAAAGCCATGCAGGGAGAGCTGGTCCACGACTTCGGTCTGCGACGCCGCAAGGACGGCTCCCTGGTCGATGTGGAAATCTTCGGCCTGCCGGTAACGGTCGAGAAGCGGTTCGCGGGGACCCTCGGCATGTACCACGATATTTCCGAGCTGGTCCAGGCCCGGCATCAGGCGGAAGCGGCCGACCGTGCCAAGTCCGCTTTTCTTGCGGCCATGAGCCATGAGATCCGCACCCCGCTCAATGGAATCATCGGCATGATGGGGCTTTTGCTGGATACTCCCATGAGCGCCCAGCAGCGCCAGTTTGCCGAGATTGTCCGCTTTTCCGGCGAAAACCTTCTGAAAATCATCAACGACGTCCTGGATTTTTCCAAAATCGAGGCGGATCGTATCGAACTGGAAAACAGCTTTTTCAATCTGCGTGAAGTGATCGAAGGGATCGGAACCCTGTTCGCGGAGCGAACCCACCAGAAGGGGCTCGAATTGATCATTTTCATAGAGCCGGACGTTCCCAACACCCTGCTGGGTGATTCGTTCCGCCTGGGGCAGGTGCTGACCAATCTGATTGGCAATGCCTTGAAATTCACCGAAGAAGGGGAGATTTGCCTGGGAGTGGAGCGGATCAGCTCCACGGAAGAACAGGCGTTGCTGCGATTCAGCGTTCGGGACACCGGGATAGGAATTACGCCGGAGCAGCAGCAGCGCCTGTTCCAGCCTTTTACCCAGGCGGACTCATCCACCACCCGCAAGTATGGGGGAACCGGCCTGGGCCTGGCTATTTCCAAGCGCCTGGTGGAGCTGATGGGCGGAGAACTGGAAATCGAAAGCGCGCCCGGGCGGGGCAGCACCTTCCGCTTTCAAGTGGTCATGAAAAGAGGAGTGCCGGCAGCGTCCGACCAGGAAGATCGGAGCCGGTCGCTGCAAAACATGCGGGTTCTGATTGTGGACGACAACGAGACCAACCGGGCGGTGCTGGAACATCAGGTGGCCACCTGGGGCATGGTGTCCCAGAGTGCGGCCGGCGCCGCGGAGGCGCTGGCCATTTTGCGAAAGGCGGCGGGGGAGGATTCTCCTTTTGAATTGGTTCTTACGGATATGGAAATGCCGGTCATGGACGGGATCGGACTGGCTCGCGAAATCCGGGCGGATGCGGCTCTTCGCGGTCTCAAGCTGATCCTGCTGACTTCGGTGGGTAAGATTGGAGTGCAAAAGACAATCCGGGAGATCGGGCTGGATGCCGAGATGGTCAAGCCGGTGCGACAGCAGGACCTGCTGGACTGCATTCTCCGTATTCTGGGAGCGACACCGGAAAGCTCCAACAAGGCGGTTGCGGGTTATATGGGCGAACTTGGGGGCGAAGGTGTGCCTCATGAGAAGGAAGGATTGGGAATCCGCCTTCTGGTTGCCGAGGATAATCCGGTGAACCAGAGGGTCGCGGTGCTGATGCTGGAATCCCGGGGATACCGCGTGGACCTGGTGTCCAACGGGCGGGAAGCCGTGGATGCGGCGGCACGGTGTTCCTATGCGGCGATCCTGATGGATTGCCAGATGCCGGAATTGGACGGTTATGAAGCCGCAGAGGAAATACGCAGACGGGAGGGCGCCGGCCGGCACATGCCGATCATTGCGCTGACCGCCCACGTTCTCCAGGGCGACAAGTCCAAATGTTTTGCCGCAGGCATGGACGATTATGTTCCCAAGCCGATTAAAGCGGAAGAGCTCTTTTCTACCCTGCGCCGCTGGGTCAAAGCCGAGGATCCGGCGGCTTCCATCCAGGAGGCTTCGATTTCCGGCAGGACGGCGGCGGCGGAGGGGAGGGCCCTGACAATGCCCGTTCTGGAGGAATCGGCACTCAACAAATTGAAGAAGCTGCAGCAGGCCGGTAATCCGGATGTGGTGGTCCAGCTGATCGAACTGTTTGTGTGCGATCTGCCGCTGAAGCTGGCCACGATTCGTCAGGCCATCGCCCAAAGCAACGGCAGGCTGCTGCGCCAGAGCGCCCATGCTTTGAAGGGCAGCGCCTCGAGTCTGGGGGTTCTCCGCCTGGCCTCGCTGTGTGAGGAGCTGGAAGCCAAAGGGAAAAAGGAGGAGTGGTCCGGCCTGGAGCGCCTGCAATCTCAGCTGGAGGCGGAAAGCGAGCAGGCGCGAATCGCATTGGAGCAAAGGACGAAATAGGAATCCTAATATCGAAGCGCAGCTTCCCCTGTGTGGTTTGTTCGCAGGAATCATCATGAGAATACTGATTGCCGAAGACGATGTTGTTTTACGAATGATCCTCAAAATGGCGGTGGAAAAGTTCGGCCATGAGTGCCTGGTGGCGGAAGACGGGTTTTCCGCCTGGGACATTTATCAAAACTCCCTGATCCACGTCATTATCAGCGATCGGGCCATGCCGGGGATGGACGGACTGGAGCTCTGCCGGCGGGTGCGGGAAAGGAATCAGAGTCCTTACACCTATTTCATTTTTCTGACCGCCATGAGCGAAAAGGAGCAGATGCACGACGGAATCCAGGCGGGAGCGGACGACTACCTCACCAAGCCGTTTGACGTCGACGACCTCCGCACCCGGCTTCTGGTGGCCGCGCGGATTACCGCCTTGCACCAGCAGCTGACCCAGCAGAAAACCGAGCTGGAGCGGCTCAATCAGGAGCTGTTCGAACAGGGTCGCAGGGATCCGCTGACCAGTCTCGGAAACCGGCTGCGGCTGATGGAGGACCTTCTGGTTCTGGCCGGCCAGGCGGAGCGCTACGGCCGCCATTATGCCGCGCTGATGTGCGACGTCGATTTCTTCAAGGCCTACAACGATCATTACGGACATCTGGCGGGGGACGAAGTGCTGCGCGAGGTTTCCCAGACGATTTCCCGCTCCTGCCGAAGCGGGGACGCCGCTTACCGGTTCGGCGGAGAGGAATTTCTGATCATCGTTCCCGATCAGATTCCCAGCTCTGCCCTGGTGGCCGCCGAGCGCATCCGCAGAGCGGTGGAAGCGCTGGGTCTGCCGCACGTGGCCAAATCCCCGCCGGGCGTGCTTACCCTGAGTATCGGCGTGGCCCTGCTGCACCCGCAGGATTACCATGCCACCCACCTGTGGATCCGGCGTGCCGATGAGGCGCTGTATCGGGCCAAGCAGGGGGGGCGTAACTGTGTTATTCAGATAGAGGTGGAAAAATAACCTATGAACCGTCGTCATTTTTTCCGATCCCTGAGCCTGATACCGGCAGCCGGCCTCCGGGCCGCTGCCGCTCCTGTGGCCCGCCCCAACATTGTTTACATTCTGGCCGACGATCTGGGCTGGGGAGATCTGGGCTGCTATAATCGCTTTTCCGCCATCCCCACACCGAACATGGACCGGCTGGCCCGGGAGGGGATGCGCTTTACGGATATGCATTCCCCTTCGGCCGTGTGCACCCCCACGCGCTACGGCATCATGACCGGCCGCTACTGCTGGCGCAGCCGGCTGAAGGAAGGCGTACTGTGGGGCTATTCCCCCAGCCTGATCGAGGAGGGTCGGCTGACCGTTCCCCGCTTGCTGCAGCAGTCGGGCTACACGACGGGCGGCATCGGCAAATGGCACCTGGGCTTGGGGAATGCGGAAAAGGTGGATTACAGCCAGCCGCTCCGCCCGGGCCCTGCCGATCACGGATTCGATTATTACTTCGGAATCCCCGCTTCGCTGGACATGGATCCCTACCTTTACTTTGAAAATGACCGGGTCGTCGAGCAACCCACCAGCGCCACAAAAGGTTCCAACAGCCCCCGCGGAGTTTTCTGGAGGGGAGGGGACATGGCGCCGGGCTTCCGGCACGACCAGGTGCACCAGACGTTGACCGGCAAGGCGCTCGACTTTATTCGCCGTCAGTCATCCAAACCGGAAAAACCGTTCTATCTTTACCTGGCCTTGGCCTCCCCGCACACCCCCTGGCTTCCCTCTCCGGAATTCCGCGGCCGGTCCAAAGCCGGCGACTACGGCGATTTCGTGGCCCAGGTGGACGACACGGTCGGTCAGGTGATGAAGGTTCTGGAAGAGGGAGGACTGGCTGCCCATACCCTGCTGATCGTCACTTCCGACAACGGCGCCGACTGGAAGCTGGAGGACAAGGCCCGCTTTGCACACCTGGCCAACGCCGATTGGCGCGGGGAAAAGGCGGATATCTGGGACGGCGGACACCGCATCCCTTTCCTGGCGCGCTGGCCCGGGAAGATTCGGGCAGGGTCGGTAAGCCCTCAGCTGGGGTGCCTGACCGACCTGATGGCCACTGTGGCTGCCATCCTGGGCAGCCCTCTGCCGCCGAATGCGGGAGAGGACAGCTACAACCTGCTTCCGGCACTGCTCGGCAGGGATCGCCAACCGATCCGCCAGGCGATTGTCCACCATTCCAACCAGGGAGTGTTTGCCATCCGGCGGGGAAGCTGGAAGCTGGAGTTCGGACTGGGCTCGGGCGGCTTCAGCCCGCCCAACAAGGTGGAGCCGGCAGAGGGCGGGCCGGCCGGCCAGCTCTACAACCTGGCCGAAGACCCGGCCGAAAACTTCAACCTCTACCAGAGGCACCCGGAGATCGTCCGGGAGCTGACCCGGCTGCTGGAGCAGTACAAAAAGCAGGGCTACAGCCGTCCCATGTAGCCGATGGAATGACAGCTTCCTGCATTTTGCCCTTCTCCGTCAACCATTCATGGTCTTGTGGGACGACACCTGGGTTGATATCGTGAAGGAGGCCGGTGTGAATTGAAAGGGGAGGAATTCATCACCACAGCAACTTCGGAACCGTGTGTGGAGCACGTGATCGCAAAGTCAAGTTCAGATCCGACATCGAGCGATGAAAGATCCGTTATGAACTGCCCGAAATGCAGACTGATTAATCCGCCCGAGGCCATACGGTGCGACTGCGGTTACGATTTTATTTCCGGCCAAATGGAGCACTCTTACCTGCCGCAGGAACCGCTTGCAATCACTCGTGTTTCTTTAAATACCAGAGCTGTTCTTGGCATCATTCTATTGGGATTGTCCGATTTAGGTTTTTATATCGTCGGCTCACAACCTTCAGGAACCGATCCATCTTGGGGAGGTCCAGGTTACTTTATGTTTTTTTTCCTGTTCGCCATCCTGATCGGGGTGGCCATGAAAAAGAATTACAATGAACTCGGCCAGCGGATATACGGTTGGGTCTTCATCCTGGGATTATTGTACTGTACGGTGGCCTGCGTTAAAAACCCGATTTGGTTCGGTCCGGCCCTGGGGTTATTTGTGTTGGCATGGATACACACGAACACATTGTTGACGAAACGGTTGGCCGGCCCTGTGGTTATAAGAGAATCAAAAATAAGGATCAAGGATTTACCGTGACAGACAACGTAGCGGAATATTGGCGCCAGGAGCTGGATGCGCTCCGACGAAATCTGGAAAAAGTGATCCAGGGCAAGTCGGACTGCATCGATCTGTTGCTCACCGCGTTTCTGGCCGACGGTTCGGTGCTGATGGAAGACGTGCCGGGCGTAGGCAAAACGACGCTGGCCAAAGCACTGGCCAAATCCATCGCACTGCCGTTCAACCGCGTGCAGTTCACTCCGGACCTGCTTCCCGCGGATATTCTCGGAGGCTCGATCTACAACCCCGTCTCCGGAGGATTCGATTTTCGGAAAGGTCCGGTCTTTTGCAGTATTCTCCTGGCCGACGAAATCAATCGCGCCTCGCCGCGCACCCAATCGGCACTGCTGGAGGCCATGAGCGAACACCAGGCCACCATCGAAGGCCGGTGCCATGTTCTGCCGGCTCCTTTCCTGGTCCTGGCGACGCAGAATCCTATCGAGTTTCACGGCACCTATCCGTTGCCCGAAGCGCAACTGGACCGCTTTCTGCTGCAGATGAGCCTGGGTTATCCCACTCCGGAAAAGGAGGTCGGCATTCTGTATTCCCAGGTGGTACAGCATCCCCTGGAAGAGATCGAGCCGGTAATGACCGCGGAAACGGCGCGCCAAATGCAGGAGCAGGTCCGGCGCGTCAAGGTGGAGAGAAGCGTCGCGCAGTACATGGTGGCGCTGATGGAAAAAACGCGCCAGGAGCCGCGACTGAAACTCGGCGCCAGTCCGCGCGGATCCCTGATGCTGTTCCGGGCCTGCCAGTCGGCCGCCTTCCTCTGCGGCCGGGATTATGTTCTGCCGGATGACGCCAGGCGCCTGGCGCCCTGGGTACTGGCGCACCGACTCACTCTTTCCTCCAAGTCCAAATACAGCGGAGCCTCCAAGCGGGACATTGTTCAGGACATTCTAGGGCAGGTTCCTGTGCCGGTATGAAAAGGAGGGAATCCGAATACAGGGCGATGGTGCCTTTCCGCCCGTTCCTGAAACCCATCACCTATTGGTGGCTCTACCGGACGACGGCCGCGGGCAAGTTCGTGGCCATCGGCTTTGTGGTGAGCGCCGGGATGGGCGCCCACTCCGTGCAGATTCCGATCTATCGGCTATTCAGCCTTCTGCTGGGCATTTTATCGGTAGCCTGGGCGGTCGGGTTTCTGATGCGCGCCAGGCTCTCCGTGTCGGGCGGGCTGCCTGCCAGGGCCGCGGTGGGCCAGGCAGTTCGGGGAGACTTTACCCTGACCAATGTCTCCCGGAGCAGCGTCCGCGATCTCTCGGCGGGCTTCTTCCGCCTGTCGCCCTCGCTGCGCGAAAGCAGATCCGACGACCTGGTTCCGCAGCTGGGTCCCGGTCAGTCCGCCCGACTTGCCGTCGAGCTTACACCGTGGAAGCGGGGCAGCTATGTGCTGCCGCCCCTCTGCGCCTTCACCACCTTTCCCTTTCACCTGTTCCGCACCACCGCCCGCACGAATGCCCAGGAAGCATCGCTGCTCGTGCTGCCCTGGTTTCATCCGGTCAGCGATATCCATGTTCCCCTCGGGCGCCGCTATCAGCCGGGCGGCGTTTCGCTGACCTCGAATATCGGAGAATCGCCGGAATACATCGGCAATCGCGAATATCGGCCGGGCGATCCCATACGCCGCATGGATCACCGCTCCTGGGGACGGCTGGGCAAACCTGTCGTGCGCGAGTATCAGGAAGAATACTACTGCCGCATTGCCCTCATCCTGGATACCTTTGTGCCTCCTGCCTCGCGAAACGCCGCGGGCAGCCGCGCCTTGCGTGGACGCTGGTCCGCTTTGGCCTTGTCGCCGCCGGGAGCCGGGCCTCCCGAGGGCTATCCCGAACTGGAAGCGGCCATCAGCCTTTCGGCGTCGGTGGCCGACATACTGTCGCGCGGCGAATATCTGATCGATATTTTTGCCGCAGGGCCCGAGCTTTATACTTTCCGTGCCGGGCGGCATATCGCTCACTTCGACAACATACTGGAAATCCTCTCCTGTCTTGACGCCTGCAAGGACAACCCCTTCACGACGCTGGCGCCGGCGCTGAGCGATGAACTGGAAAGCATCTCGACGGCGATATGCGTTTTCCTCGATTGGGATACAACGCGGCAGGAATTTGCCCGCCGCATCGCAGAGTCCGGTTGCAGCCTGAAAGTCCTGGTGGTTTGCCAAGGCGGCTCCGCGGCCGCGGAGGCGAAAGGGTGGGGCATTCCCGACGGTTCATGGTCCGTGTTTTCGCCCGAAGAAATCCGAAGCGGAGGGATTGAAACTCTTTAAGGAGCTCATGGAAGACGTGGGGCTATGGCACTGAGGCTGTTGCTTCTCCTGATGATCGTCGTCCAGGCGCAAACCATGCGCCTGATGACCGGCTTTTTCGTCTTTCCCCTGCTGATCGTGATGGTCAGCCTTGTCGGAGTATCCGGCCGGATGGTCATCGAAATGAATCCGGCCAACCGGATTCGGTTCGGATTGTTGCTGGCGGCGGTCTTTGCCTTTGTGGCCCAGGCCTATGATTTCAACGCGCAGGGAATTATGGACATCGCGGTCCCTTACAAATACGGCGTGGCCATTGCGCAATGGAGCCTGATCGTGCAGACGGCCTGTTTCTTTCTGAAGTGGAAAGACGGCCCTCCTGTCTTCCTTTCGCTGATCGGGTGTTTGGCCATGGTTTTTGTCGGCAACAAAATCTGCGACCAGCCGGACCATACCTATTATCTGCTCTGCACCGTGGTATTCGGAATGGCGCTGATGGTTTTTCTGGCACTGGCAGGTTCCGCCAGGCGTCCGGCATCCATGTCGTTTTCCTATGGAAGAGGTCTGTCCGCCTTGGTTCTTTTGGTGCTGGCCGTCGGCTTTGGCGTATCGAAACTGGTCCTCGTGGCCGAGACGGAAGCCACCCGGCTGTATGAGAAGCTTCTCTATGGCTCGCGTGCCTCCGCCGGTTTTTCGCTCCATGCCAGCCTGGGCAGCATTGCGGCATGGCAGGAGGATGACGGCCGGGAAGTCGCCCTGCGCATCGTGAGCGCCTCTCCTCCCGGCTATATGCGCGGCAGGATGTTCCGCGTTTTTCAGAAATCGACCTGGCGGGGAGAAAAATTCGACCGGCGGATCCTGCCGCTTTCCGAAGCGTCGGCCGGCATGGTGCCCAGGGCGGCACACGAAAACATGTATGATCTTGCCCTGATTCCGCCGCCGGCGAAAGAGCAGGAGGCCGCCGTACGGGTGGCTCCCGGAAGCACCGGTGGGATCCGTTCCCTGGAGATATGGAACGGGTCGAAGGTGGGCGGTGTCATCTTCTCCCCTCGGGACGCGCGTTATATCGGCACGGTTGCCCCTGTTTTGCTCGCCGATCGGGACGGCGCTCTGCAGGTGCAGAACGAGTCGGAGGCCGACCATTATCGGGTGCACACCCGGATGGAGGCAAAGGCCGATGGTCCCATTCCCTCGGCCGCGCTCCAGGAGTATCGGAGCATCCCGGAATCGCTCGACCCCGAAGTGGTCGCTCTGGCCCAACGCATCACGGCCGGGTGCAATGCAGACCCGTGTAGGATCCGTGCCGTCGTGGAGTACTTTCATTCCAACTACAAATACAGACTCGGAATCAGGATTCCGGGCGGAGCGGATCCGCTGAGCTATTTTCTGCTCCAAAAGCCTGCGGCGCATTGCGAATACTTCGCCACGGGAGCGGCGGCGCTATTGCGCCTGGCCGGCGTGCCCTGCCGCTATGTGACCGGCTTTGCCGTTTCGGAAGCCAATCCGGTGGGGGGGTATTACGTCGCCCGCAACCGCGACGCTCATGCCTGGGTAGAGGCATTTTCCGAGGGACGCTGGGTAACGGTGGAAGCCACACCTCCGGAAGGCCTTCCGGGAAGTGCGTCCCATGCGGAATCAGGTATGTTCTTCCAGCTGTCCGATACGATTCAATTCGCCTTCCAGCGAATGTTCGCCGCCCTCCGGGCCGGGGCCGTCTCCGCCGCTTTCCAGGCACTCGCGGATATCACCATTTCTACGGTTCTGCGGCTGCGGCGAACCATCCCCGGGATAATCGTCCTGTCGGCTGTTCTGGCGGCCGGTCTGATCCTGTTCCGCCGCCAGCGCCGGCAGCGCTCCCGGCCGGAAGCGGATGCGCAGCTTGCCGCCCTTCATCGCCTCCTGGCCCGCATGGATCGGCAGTCGGCGCGCTCGAATTTCCGCCGGGCGCCCGATGAAACCGTCGTCCAGTTTGCCGAGCGCATCCTCCGGGACGGGAGTCAGGACCGGGAGGACAAAGACCGATTAAGGAAAATCGGAACATGGTACCAGGATTACGCCGCCATCCGATTTCGCGGGTCCGTCCTGCCGGAAGAGATTGCCTTTCTGGAAGCGCAGTGCTCCCTTTCTCGCGACCCGTGACCATCGGTTTTATCGACGATCACTCATTGGTCCCGGAAGGCATCGGGACCTGGTCGAGGCGTGTTCGGCGGAGACGCAAGCCCAGGTAACTTTGACGATGGCCGGGACGAATTGAATAACGAACGTAAGAGGGCTCCGGAACGTGCCCCCACCAGCCTCCCCGAACAATCCGCTCCGTCCCGGTGGATGGACCTGCCGGATCAGTAACGCTTTCCGAAGGATAGGCCCCTTTCCAATCCCGGCACCATTCCCATACGTTTCCATGCATGTCATAGAGCCCCCAGGCATTGGGTTTCGTTATTCCCACCGGGTAAGTCTGACGCGCGGAAGGGAAATGTTTCCCAGGCCGGATCATGGAAACGGGATCCCCGGGAAAGTCTCCTGTCGTACCGGCACGGCATGCATACTCCCACTCCGCTTCGGTTGGCAAGCTATACCGGTAGCCGTCGTTCCGACCATTCAACCTCCGGATGAATTCTTCAACCTCGTCCAGCCCAACCATTTCAACCGGGCAATCCTTACCGCAGTCCGCGGAATAGGATGGGTTGTAACCCATGACTCTTTCCCATTGCCCTTGCGTCACCTCGGTTGTCCCAAGCTCAAACCCGCGGCGGATGCGTACCGGATGGATCGGTTTGGCATTGGCCCTGGGCCCCTCGGATCCCATCTGGAATTCCCCGGCGGGAATCGATACGAATTCCATTCCCGGGATGGGCGGAACGGAGCCTCCCGCATTCTTTTTGTTCCCTTTTGCCTTATTTTCGGGGGGAGACTCCCCGGGAGGAAAAAAGACCGACCGGAGAGTCGTGGGGGTGGCCATCCGCCGGGTATTTCCGGAAACGGCAGAAGTCGTTTGGTCGGATGAACCCTGCTTTAATAATCCATCTTCGATCACCTGCTGCGACCAGGTGTTTTGGAGATCCCTTCTCTGCAACACCTTTCTTAAGGCGGCTACGGTAATCGCAGGCAGGGAGTCGAATTGCAACAGGGCTTTGGCGATACATACCTCACATTTGTAATTTTTCAATGCCGCCGTCATAGCCGGGATGGCCTCTCGGGCGTTGATTTGCGCTAATGCCTCGGCGGCGTTACAAGGAACATACTCGAGGTGGTACCCGGTATATTGTAACGCGGGCAGGATATAGGGAACCGCTTTTTGAGCCCGGCGGCCAAATTTTGCCAAAGCCTCCATTACCGAGGCATGCGAGGATCTTTGCAAACGCGGATAATCGACCGGAACGGCAGCCGAGGAAAGGGGAGCGACATCGTCGGAGGCCAGAACGGAAATCAAAGGATCGATGGCCGAATCATCCCCCAGGTCACCCAGAACCGCGGCAATTTCGGATCGTATGGGGATAATGCCGTCTCCGGAATCGACATTGTGGTATTTATGCAGGGCGGCAATCAAGGCCGGAACCACTTTGGGGGATGGCGCAGGAAGTCTGCGAAGCCCTTGAACCGCGGATAGAATTTTCCTGTCATGGTAATTTCGAGTGGTGGCGGACGCCCAGGGTTCCGGAAACCATTTTCCATTAAGCTGATCGATCAGTTTTTGCTCGGGATCCTTGGAGTGGAAATCGTAGTAGTAAAAAGCCAGGATCCCCACAGCCAATAACAAGAATAATTCCACGACGATATACTTGGGGCGGCTGTGAAATAATCGCTTGTTAGTGATTTTCTGCACGAAAGACCTCCCATCTGTATCATCCGGCCGGTTCCCGGATATACCTTTGTAAGGTCCGGCATCTCCGGGATATCCTCATTCCGGTATTTCCCAATCCTCTGCCGACAAGCGCCGTCAATTCTGCTTCTTGGCGGGGGCCGCTTTTAGAAGACCCATCAAGCGGAATTGAACCTTAGCGTTTCCGAAGGAAAGGGAAGTGTAGCTGATGTCGAATTCTCTGGTTTCTCCGGGCTCGATGGTGGCGTTCAGTCGTTTGGTCTCTCCTTGGGCATCCATCCCCGCGTAATACGTGTCTCCCACAAGGTACTTTATATTGGTATAAGCCACAGCCCCTTCGTTGATGATCTGAACAATACATTGAATAGGCCCATATTGCTGGGTGATCTTGCAATCCATCCCGCCTACTTTCAAATCGGTACGTTTGCCGAGAGCGGATATTTTTGCCGCCTCGCGAACCTCGGCATGCGTATCGGATTCGGCAATACGGGTCAGAATTGCCGAATCGGCCACGACCCACACGGCATCTCGCCTGACCATAGGGTCTGCATTCCTGGAGGCAATCTCCGCCACTACGAAAGAGGGTAATTTCTGCAAGGCTTCCAGGCGCAAAACGGAGGGTCCGGCGGCAATCAATTCGAGAAGCGTAGCGCGGTCTGAAATCCTGTTGAGGATGGCATCCTTGAACCCTGGATCCCAATCATTTTTGAGGAGGGCCGCTAATTCCTGCTGGTCCGACAACAGCTTGAGTGCGGCCTTTTTCACATTTTCCGATGGGTCTTTTCGAATGATCTCGGCCAGCTCGCTGGGCTTGCCGATCGCGGGTAAAGCAGCGGCTCGAACGTTAAAGTCCGTATCGTTGCGTGCCAGAGGCCCAATATCAGAACGGGATTCCTCCGGCGCGATCTTCCACAGGATCTCGATCGCTTGCAGTCGTACCGAGGAACTGCCGGCCTGAAGCCTCTGCAGGAGGAGAGGAGCAACCGGGGAGGCCAAAGGTCCAAGTTTGGTGAGAATGGTTTGCGCTGAGTTTTTCACGGAAAACTCCGGATGATCGAGGAGCTTCACGATGTCCGGCAATGCATTCACTGCTCCTGACCCCATGGCTATGATCGCATTGGCAGGAGGAGATGCCTCCCGAAAATTCTTCGCTTTGGCAAGCGTTTGAAGATGTTGCTGAATCTCTTCGTTTGCCTGGGCTGGAATCGAAGTAGTTCCTAAGAGAAAAGGCAGCAGAAGAAACACCAGCCATAAGGAATGCTTCGCTGCCGGGCAAAAAACCCGGTTCGCAATGCCCGAAGGGTGCAGAGACGAATTGCCATGGATGATCGAATAAATCAAAGCCTTGAAGTTCACCATGGCAGAGATTGTACGTTGGCCTTTTGGTGTGGAGAATGGGATTGTGTTCATAGTCCTGAATGGAAAGGTAATTGCTCTTAGCTCGTTGTAAACAATGAATAAACTGGAAACGCTTGCGTCAAGAATGGGATCTTTCGGCGAAAAATCGCTCAAAAAGGACAGATGGTAAAGTAATCTCTCGGCTTCCTTTCATTTCGTGTGGCGCGATTCCTGCGCCAGCTGATACCACCGGGCCAGGATCCATCCCGGCAAACAAACGATCACAAAGCTGCGGAAAAACAGGAAAATGGAGGCACCCAGAATCAATACCAGCGATTCGGAACCCCCGGGTGAAAGCAGCACATCCATCCAGGCCATCTGCGACATAAGATACAGCCCAAGGTTATAGGCCAGCAGAATACAGACCAGCTCGATGATAATCCGTCTTCCTGTTTTCATATTCCCCCATCTTTTTCCGCAGTCAGCAGGGCCAGAGCCAGAGCGTTGCCGAGAGGCCCTCCCATTAAAAAGTTACGCCGCCCGCCGGAGTCATAGGGCATACCGAATAAATATAATTGCCGGTAGACTCCCCGGAAGACCTCCCGGTCATGATGGATTCGGGCCGATGCCAGGCTGAAGCCGGTGCCCGATACACTCAGCCCGAAGACGACCGGGCCCGAGTCCACATCGCCGTCTCCCGGGGCCACATTGGCGGGGTATTCCAGGAAAGCGGTAAACCCGGCCAGCTCCTTTCGGCAGGCCTTCAGCGAGCCGTACAATTCGCGCGAGAGTGCCGGGTCGACAAACGAGAGAAAATAGGCGGCCAAGGCGGTGCCGCTGACCCGGGGCTTATCGGCAGGCATTCCGTTGCCGGCCAGAACACTCTGATACAGCAGACCGGAGACCGCATCCCGATACTGTTCCCTGAGCCGGCGGACCAGCCCGGGAAGCAGGGGGTTCGCTTTTTGTCCGGTCGCTTTCCGCCAGAGGGCCAGGGAGGCCAGGGCAGGCGTGTTGTCAACCGGGTAGACTTCCTGCGGATAGGTTTCGATCAGCCCCAGAGGGCTCGAACGGAAACGCTGCAGGAGGGCTTCGCTGATGCGATCATTGATTTCCGCAAACCGGTTATGCGGCTCTATTTTTCTCCAGAAGCTTAACAGGGCGTTGGCATAACCGAGAAAAGCCAGATGTCCCCTGGTTCCGGACAGTCCTTCCAATGCATCTTCATTCCAGCGCCGGGTATCGAAAGCTCTGGTTTTTGGTTCCAGCAAACGATCGATCGAAAGTTCCACCAGCGGCGCAAGCCGGCTCTTCCGGTCCGGGAATCTGTCGATAAGCTGGCATAATCCTATCCCGTTCATTTGCCAGGTAACCAGGTTCCACTCGCCGTCATACTGCCAGTCTCCCGTCGGGGAGTGGCCCGCTCCCGAGTCGGATTGGAGGCTGTGGGCCGCTTCGGCCACCAGGGGAGCAAATGTTTCGAAGGAATCCCCCACGAAGAAGGAGTCGGCTTCACGGCCGCACCACCAGGCGGGCCAGAAAGGTATCGGGATGGCGATTAAAACCAGAACGACTATTCGCTGCCGTATGGCAATGCCCAGCCTCGACAGGATTGAACTGTGATCGCGCGGTTGCATCCTCACCTCCTATGGATTCCAACAGATCCCTTTTGTGGAATTGCGCGGGCTGCTCTGAGCAGGTCCACCAGTCGGGAATTTGCTTCGTCTGATCCGATGGGATGGATTATAACTCAAACAGGACCTCCATTCCTTTTCCGTCACCGGAAAGAAGCGGCGCCCGCCCGCGTTCTGCCTTATAATCTTTCGAAAAGGAAAACGGCTGCTTCGGTGGCGCCATGAATCGAAAAAAGGAACCGGAATCCAGAAACGACCGTTGCGCGGACTTCGCGCCGGGAAATCCTACCGCATCCGCGGAAGGCACCGGTATCGGACCGGAGCCCGCTGCGCTTTCCGGCGCGGAGGCCGATATCGGCTTCCGTTTGCCCGGGGAGCCTTTACGAAGAACCTTCGGCCGCTTTGCGCTGACCGGGGTTCTGGGCGTGGGCGGGATGGGGGTGGTTTATCGCGCCTGGGATCCGCAGCTTCGCCGGGAGGTGGCCCTGAAGCTGCTGCACCGGGACAGCCCGGCGCGCAAGGAACGGCTGCTGCGGGAAGCCCGGGCCCAGGCCCGGCTGGAACATCCCGGGATCTGCCGCGTCTACGAGGCGGGGGAATGCGAAGGCGAGCCCTACATCGCCATGCAGCGCATTGAGGGCCGGCCGCTTTCGGAAATGGCCCGCGGGCTCAACTTTCAGCAGAAGGCGGAAATCGGGCGGCAGGCCGCCGAGGCTTTGCATGCCGCCCACCGGGAGGGGCTGATTCACCGGGATATCAAGCCCGCCAACCTGCTCATCGAGCAGGGCGAGGACTTGTCCCTGCACGCCTATGTGACCGATTTCGGGCTGGTGCGGGACCTGGGCGAGGAAGGCGGCGGCACGCAGAGCGGCGTGATCCTCGGCACCTGGAGCTACATGGCTCCGGAACAGGTGCGCGGAGATGCGGCGGCCATCGACCGGCGCACCGATGTCTACGGCCTGGGGGCTACGCTCTACGAGCTCTGCAGCGGTCAGCCGCCCTACGGAAAGCGGGACCCGGGCGCCATCGCCCTGGCCATGGCCCGGGAGGAGATGATTCCGCTGCAAAGAATCAGCCGATCGGTTCCGGCGGATTTGAGCGCCATCATCGGGAAGTGCCTGGAACCAGATCCCGACCGGCGCTATGCCTCCGCCCGGGATCTAGCCGAGGAGCTGGGGCGATACCTGGACGGCATGCCCGTGCGGGCCCGCCGGTCCGGGCCGTGGCGGCGCCTCGGGAAGTGGACCCGGCGGCATCGCTATGTTTTGTCGGCGGCGGCTTCGGCCCTGCTGGCCGTTCTCGGCTTTGCTCTCCTCCGTGCCCGGGAGGTGGGGGAGCTGCGCAGGGTGGGAGAAAAGGCGGAGCGCTACATCGGGTTGCTGAGCGGGGTGGAGCTGCGGCTGATGTATGCCTACCTGCAGCCGGCCCATGACCTGCGGAGCGATCTTGCGGAAGCGCGGAGGCGGCTGGAAGAGATCGAGACGGCCGTGAGCCGGGAGGGGGTTTCGGCGGAAGGGCCGGGCAACTACGTTCTGGGGAGGGGCGAGCTGCTCCTGGGGGAACCGGAAGCGGCGGTAAAGCGCCTGCGCACGGCCTGGCAATCGGGCTATCAGCGGCCGGAGGCGGCCTACAGCCTGGCCCGGGCGCTGCTGGCCGAGCAGGAGCGGCAGAGGATCTTTGCGGAAGGATTGCCGGATGCGGAAGTGCGCCGGGCCCGGCTGGCGGAAATAGACCGGACCTACGGTGCGGAAATTGCGGGATTTCTGGCGCGGGTCGAAGCCGGCGGGAATGAGATTCCCATCGGCGTGTTTCAGGCGGCGCAGGCCGGCCGGTGGGAGGAGGCCCTCCGAATGCTGGCGCAGGTTCAAAACCGGCTGCGCTGGCCGATGGAAGGGCAGGCTTTGCGCATCCGCCTGGAGACCCGGCGGGCCGACGGGGAGCGCGACCGCAGGTCCTTTGACCGGGCCCGGGAGGCCTATCGCCGGGCCGGAGACCCGCTGTTCCAGGAGACGACGATCACCCCTTCCTATCCGGCACGGCACGAAGCGGCCTGCGCCCTGGCGGTCTCGCGATTGACTCTGGCCACGACGGAGGGGGCCGGGGCGGAGGATGCCTATCGGGAAGCGGCCTTGGCGGTGGAGGCGTTCCGGCAGGTGCTGCCCGGATCCGACCGCGCTTCCCGCTTCTACCGCCAGATTCGTTTGATTTACGCCGCCTGGCGCTTTGCCATGAACGATTTTGCCCGGGAGGAGCTCGCCGAGGTCGACGGAGAGGCCGAGCGCGCGCTGTCCCGAAACGCCCGCGATGCGGAGGCGCTGCGGGACCTGGCCACCGCCTGGCGGATCCGTGCCTTTATCGCCAAACAGGGATATATCACCAGTCCGGTGGTCGGGGGGATTCCGGACAATCCGGACCAGGCGGTCCGGGAAGTGGACCGGATCACAGACCGGATCGGAAGGCTGCAGCCTTTGCGCGCTCAGGACTGGCACAACCTCGGCGCCGCCCGGCGCACCCTGCTGGAGACGACACGCGAGGAAGATTCCGGGGAGTGGCTCCGTCAATTTGAAAATACCGAAATGGCGCTGCTGAAATCGATCCGGGCGGAGGAGAGATTCGCTCCGGCGCACAAGGATCTGGGTTTCCTTTATTTTCTGAGAGTAATAAGAAGTTATGTGCTGGGCGCTCGGCAGGATTTGCCGGAGCCGTGGCTGCAGAAATCTCTTCGGCATTCCAGGCGGGCCATCGGGCTTTCCCCGGGATACTATGACGCCTGGGACAACCTGGCCGGTGTCCTTTCTTATTCCGCCCTGGGGAAGATGACGCACGGAGAGGAGCCGCGCGGCGATCTGGAAGCGGGGGAGCAGGCCTGGATCGAAAACATGGCGGTCAATGCGGACCGCCTTTATCCCTATTTTAACGCGGAGATGTACTGCTACCTTCCCTGGGCCCGCTTTGAATCCCTCCGGGGAGGAGACTGGGAAGCCCCGCTGCTGCGCCTGGAGCAAATGTTGAAGCGATGGGAAAGCAACCCGCGAAGCAGGGAGTTTCCATGGAATACGAGCGATCTTCTCTTCGATTTTCATTACGCCCGTGCGGATTTATGGAGCGCTGCAGGCAAGGGATATTCGGCGGCCGATTTTAAGGCTCTTCGCCGCCTTCTTCCGCGCATGGCGGACCGTATCGCCCGGGAAAGGGCACTGGACTTCCTGGAGTCGGCTCATGCCCTGCGAAGCGGCCGAAAGCTCGGGGATAAAGAAATCAGATCGATTCGCAACTTTTATTCGGATTGCTCGGGAGCGATCCTTTTAAAAAATCTGAAGTTGATTGACACCTTTGCCGACCTGGCCGAATCCCTGGCAGCCGGAGGGATTTCGCCGGAAGCGGAACTGGAGCGACTGGCGGTCCATTTGGATTGCATCGGTCGGGAGCGCTACTCGAATCAGGCGGAAGTAAAGCTGGTGGAAGGCCGGATGGCCCTGATCCGCGCGGAGTGGCAGAGCAAAACCCGGCCTTCCGGTTCCGGTGACCCCGCTGCCTGGCAGGCGCTGGCCGGCCAGGCCGGATCGGCCCTCGGAGAAGCCGTCCGGATCAACCGCTGGCTCGCCCGCGCCGCCGCCCCCTACCTCCGGAGAGCGGATCATCTCCTGGACCGGAAGAAGGAACCCTGAACCCTCCCCTTTTCCTCCGAATTTTACTCCCCCCTTGTGGGGTCGCCTGCACATGGAGTACAATAGAAGCGGATTTTTCGTCGCTTCAGAGTTTGTCGGCCCAGTCGCCCATTATCTCCTGAGGCTCCCAGCCTTAAAAGGAGGATGTATGGGCAGGAAACTTCACGCGGGGCTTCGGTTCCCCGAAACAACCGGTCGGTTTTACTCCGAGTCACTTTTCTTTTGTCTGCCGCCTTCAGGCCGTTTCCATTGCTGAGCCTTCGATTGCGGCAGAAACATGCATTTCTTCCGGAACCAGCCGCTCCTTTTTCGTGTGGAAGAGGAGCGGCCGCTTCCCCTTTTTCTCAGGATCCTATTTTGACCACTTTTCAACAGATGAACCTGCCCCCGCGACTCTACAGCGTCCTGGAGGCCATGAACTTTGTAACCCCGACCCCGATTCAATCGAAAGCCATCCCGGCCGCTTTTTCCGGCCGCGATCTGGTCGGATGCGCCCAGACCGGAACCGGCAAAACCGCGGCGTTCTGTATTCCCATCCTGGTGCGCCTGGCGGAGCGGGAAGACCAGACCGCCCTCATTCTGGCACCCACCCGGGAGCTGGCCGTGCAAATCCACAAGGTCGTGGAACAGCTCGGGGCGGCCTTTCCCGAACTGTCTTCCGTGCTGCTCATCGGCGGCGCCCCCATGCCGCCCCAGGTCCGGGCGCTGAAGAAAAACCCCCGGATCATCGTCGCGACGCCCGGCCGGCTTCTCGACCACCTGCAGCAGGGGACGGCGTCCGTCTCCGCGGTCGGTTTCCTGGTCCTCGACGAAGCGGACCGGATGCTGGATATGGGCTTTGCCCCCCAGCTGGCGAGGATCCGCTCGTACCTTCCCGCCACCCGGCAGACGTTCTTTTTCTCCGCGACCTTTCCCGAAAGCATTCGGGCCACCGCCGTTCAGTTTCTGAAGAATCCGCTGGTGGTCACCGCCGGTCCCGCTTCCCGCCCCATCGCCAAAATCCGCCAGTCGGTGATTGAGACCACCCTGGAAAAGAAAAATGATGTTCTGCTGGACGAGCTGGGAACCCGCGACGGATCGGTGCTCATCTTCACCCGCACCAGGCGGAGAACCGATCGCATCGCCCGGTACCTGAGCCGCTTCGGCCACTCCGTGGCGCGGATTCACGGAGACCGGAATCAGTCGCAGCGCGACAGCGCCATCCGGGAATTCCGGTCGGGCAGCGTCCGCATTCTCGTGGCCACGGATATCGCCGCGCGCGGCCTCGACATTCCGAAGATTGCCCATGTCATAAACTATGATCTTCCCCAGCTTCCCGAAGACTACGTGCACCGGATCGGCCGGACCGCCCGGGCCGGAGCCGACGGGGCATCCCTCAGCCTGGTTTTGCCGGAAGACCGGACGCAATGGCGCAGGATTGCGAGTCTGTGCGCTCCCCCGGCTTCCCCTGCCGGTTTCGGACAGAAGGCCTCGGCCCGGGCCGGATCCTGAAGACAGCGGCCGGAAGCCGCAGCGCTGCGGCCCCTCTTTGATTTCCGCCCAATAGTGATGATGCTGCAAAAAGTCACAGGAACCCCATAGGGGTTCCGGATCACAGCCCTGGGTTGCGACGCAGGCGCTACCCCGGGTAGACGGATTTGTTTTAATAACAGCCCTGTAAGGGCTGCGCAAACACCTGCCAATGCTGGATATTGCGCAACCCTTGCAGGGTTGCCTCCTCCGCACATTCCTACCCAGGGTAGGCGCGAAGCGCGCCAACCCTGGGCTGCGATCCGAAGCCCTTTGA
>CAINFC010000005.1 GCA_903847975.1 uncultured Acidobacteriota bacterium
AGCAGGCGGCCGATATGCGCATCCGTTTTCTCGATCATCCGGAAATAGGCCCAGCGGTACTGGCGCCATTTCTTCTCGTCGAAGCTGCCGACCGGAAACATCGGGCTGCTCTGCATGGAGCGCTTCATGAGCCGCATGATATCGGTCTCGTTTTCCATGGGAGCCAGGTTGGGGACGGCCGGCGGGCATAGCTCGGCGGGAGGCGGATCGCCGATGGGCCCGTCCTTCAGCTCCTCGCCCCGCGCCCACTCGCAGATGTTGTGCGGGTTGACGAAGGAGGCCACCAGCAGAAAAGGCCTGTCTCTTTTCCGCCGGATGAAATCGACGGCCGGGCCGGGAATATCCGGATCGACGCCGTTGTTGCGGATCGATTCGGTGAAGTCGAAGCCGTGCGAGTCTTTTTCCTTGGCCGGAAACGGCAGGTGCCACTTGCCGCAGTAGCCGGTGTCGTACCCGGCTTCCCGGAAATAGGTACCCAGGCAGCGGCAGGCGGGATCCAGCGGCTGCTTCAGGTCGTTGGTCTGAAATCCGGTGCGGTGCGGAGGCTGCCCGGTGAAAAGGGCGGTGCGTGCCGGGACGCACAGGGGGTTGGCGGTGTAGGCCCGGGTGAAGGAGATCCCGCGCCCGGCCAGCTCGTCCATGGCGGGCGTGTGCAGGTACTGCTTGCCCATACGGCAGCTCATGGCGTCGGCCGACTGCTGATCGGTCATGATGAAAAGGATGTTCGGCCTCTGCGCGGCAGGGATGGCCTGGCCGGATAAAGCCTCCGCCGTCGCGGAGGGCACAATCATGGCGGCTCCGGCGATCTTTCCGGCTTCCTGGATAAATTCGCGTCGTTTCATTTTCTTCTCCCTGGATCAAAATTTCTCGGCGGCATCCGATCCGGCGCTCTGCGGATCGCCCCTTTGGCAACAAGAGAGTATGCGAACCGGTCGGGAAAGTCAATGAGCGGCTTCGAGCGGTTGACAACCCCTCTTCCTTCCGCTATTAATTACACGGGATTTTATCAATGAAATATTCACCGTCTTGCAGGGGAGGGTCCGCTTGAAAGTACTTTTCCGAATCGTGAGCTGTCTGCTGTTTGCTTCCATGGCGTGGGCTGCCGAAAGGCCCAATGTCCTTTTTATTGCCGTCGACGATCTGCGGCCGGAGCTGGCCTGCTACGGGAAAAGCTATATCAAAAGCCCGAATATCGACCGCATCGCCAAGGCCGGCATACGGTTTAATCATGCCTACTGCCAGCAGGCGGTCTGCTCCCCCTCGCGCTCCAGCCTGATGACCGGAACGCGGCCCGACACCACCCGGGTCTGGGACCTGGTCACCCATTTTCGCCAGGCCCTTCCGGATGTGGTCACCCTGGGGCAACATTTCAAGCAGAACGGCTATTTTGTGCAGGGAATGGGCAAAATCTATCACGGGGGATACGACGATCCGGTCACCTGGTCGGTGCCCTGGCAGACGCCCAAGGCGGTCATGTACGCTCTGCCGGAGAACGTGGCCCTCAACCAGCGCCGCCTGGAGGGCGAGCCCGACGGGACCCCCGCAGAGCGCAAGGGGGGACGGAAGCAGGACCGTTCCGCCCAGGGGGCGCCATCCTCCAACCGCGATACGCGCGGCCCGGCTTTCGAGGGAGCCGACGTGCCGGACAACACCTTCCAGGACGGCAAGGTCGCCGAGCTGGCGGTGTCCACTCTGCGGGACCTGTCCGGAAAGAAGGAGCCCTTTTTTCTGGCGGTCGGTTTTATCAAGCCGCACCTGCCGTTCGTGGCTCCCAAAAAATACTGGAACCTTTACGATCCTTCGCGGATTCAGCTGGCGCCCAACAAATTCAGGCCGACCGACGCCCCCGATTACGCCATTGTGCCGGGCGGCGAGATGCGCGCCTACCACGGGATTCCGGAGGGCTCCATCCCCGACGACCTGGCCCGCCAGCTGAAGCACGGCTACTATGCGGCCGTCAGCTATATGGATGCCCAGGTCGGCAAGGTGCTGGATGAGCTGGACCGGCTGGGCCTGCGGAAAAATACGATCGTCGTTCTCTGGGGGGACCACGGCTGGAAGCTCGGGGAGCACGATGCCTGGTGCAAGCACACCGCCTGCGAAAACGACACCAACGCCCCGCTGCTTCTTTCCGTGCCCGGCATGAAAAACGCCGGGGCCGGCACGGACGCCCTGGTGGAGTTCGTGGACATCTATCCGACGCTTTGCGAGCTGGCCGGGTTGCCGCTGCCCGCCCATCTCGAAGGAACGAGCTTCAAGCCCCTGCTGGAGGATCCGGGCCGGCCCTGGAAGACGGCGGCCTTCAGCCAGTATCCGCGCAATCCGGGCCAGACCAAAGCCGGTGCGCTGATGGGGTACTCCATGCGCACTTCCCGGTACCGCTTTACGGTCTGGGTCGGGCGGGAGGACCACAGCAAGGTGGAAGCCGTGGAGCTTTACGACCACCAGGCCGATCCCCAGGAAAACACGAATATCGCCCGCCAGCCCGCCCAGGCCGAGCGGGTCAAAAGCCTGATGGAGCAGTGGCGCCGCGGCTGGCAGGGCGCCCGCCCGGGCGCGGCGGCGACCGCCGCCGCACGCTGACCGCCCCGGGTTGGCAGTGGCAAAACCTTGGCTGCTGGCTCCTTCCTTCCTCATCTTCCCGCCTTCCTGTGGAAAGTAAAAGATCACAGGAAGGAAAACCGGGAAGAAAAGCAAAAGGCCCGCCCCCGAGAGACTTGGCTACCTGTTGAGGCCAAGCCGGGATGGCGAATGTGATTGCAGGAAAAACCGGGAACCCGCAAGGGTTGTCCCGGCCGAAGTGCGGAGGCGGTTTATGGCGTACGCGGGGAAGGACCGCGGCTGAGGGCCCGGCGTCGGATGGCCTCGGCCCCGGATTGCAGCGTCCCGGCCTTCAGGAAGCCGACCAGCAGGAACGTGGCGCCGGCCATCTCCGCCGGGTAGAGACCTACGGTGTGGCCGGCCCGGGCCATGCTGCCGGCAAAGGCAATGATCGCGGTTCCCAGGGCAATCCAAAGACTGGCCCACATGCGGTAGGCGAAATCGCGCTTGCGGGCAAAGCGCCATGCGGAAAGGACCGCCGTTCCCAGCAGCAGAAGAGTGCCGGGGACATTGAAAAAGAAGCTCATGATGCGCGGGAAGGAGAAGGTGGGGCCCAGGGCTTTTCCGCCCACGGTGATTCCGGCGACCAGCGGATCGCCGGCCAGCGGTGCGGTCAGGACGCCGGCCAGAAAGAGGGTCATGGCCAGCAGGTTGAATGCCAGGTAGAGGTGCCCGAGAACCTGCCGGCGGCCGACCAGGTAAAGCGAGCCCAGGCCCAGGAAACCGACCAGGGAGGCCGCACAGACAATGTAGATCCGGTAGACCAGCGGGTCCCAGGCCTGCGAAAATTCGGACCAGGCCTCCATTCCGGCCCCCGCGGCATAAAGAAGCATTCCGGCAAACCAGGCCAGCTGGTGATTCCTGCGGCGATCCAGGTACTGCCGCAGCAGCAGCACGGCATACAAACCGCACAGCAGCGCGGTGCACGCCGGCCATCCCCAGTGGGACCAGAATTGCGTGGGGCTCATGCCGTCAGGTTGTCTCCGGCTTGAGTCGCGGGAATTCGGTGATGCGTATGTTGGTGCAGCCGTAGGGAATCATCGTCAGGGCCTCGACCGGTTCCTTGGATTCCGCGTCCCCCGGCTTGATTTCGCCCGCCCAGCCGTGAGCCGCTTTCCAGCCCGGCAGCTTGCGGCCCTGCACCCGGGCGGCCATTCCGGCCCCTTCCGGGGAGAAAGGTTTTTCGCCGACCGGCTGCTCTTTCCACTCGACGCCTTTTTCCGGCTGTTTTTCATCCAGGGCCAGTCCGTAGTTCCAGGCGGAGGCAGGCCGAACCTCGAAATCCCCGTGGGGCAGCTCGCGGTGCGGCTGGTCGGCGTGAACCCGGGTCCAGCTCTCTTCGATTTTCAGGGAGTAGACCAGCGGTCCGCGCTCCAGGGAAAGGGCCTCGTTGTAACGGCGGGTCACCCTGGCTTTCATGGGAAAGCGCCAGGAAAGTTCCGACGATCCCTGCCACTCGCGCTCGATGCGGTGGAAGGTTCCCGGGACGGCCTTCTGCTCCCCGGCGCCGGAGGAGGGCATCGCTGCGCCTTCCGCCCAGGAGGGGATGCGCAGCAGCAGAGGAAAGCGGACCGGCTTTTCCGCCTTGACAATCAACCGGAAGACTTCCCGGAAGGGATAATCGGTTTCCAGCGTGACAGCCACCGGGATTCCCTTGACCTGGAAGCGCGCCGTGCTCGGGGCGTAGGCCATCAGGGCGATGCCCTCCCCGGCGCACCGCATCCACAAATGAGTGGCGAACTTGGGCCACCCCTGGTGCATGTTGGCGGTGCAGCAGCCGAAGTTGGGCTCCAGCCCGTAAAGGTTGGATTCCGGGCCGTTGGTGGTCCACATGTGCTCCGGGTTGATGGTGCACTGCATCTGGTTGGCCTGCTGGTCGTACTGGTGGGCCCACATGTCGGGCGTAAAGGCTGCGGGCAGGGCGTTGTAGGCCACCCGCTCCAAACGGTCGCCGTAGCGCGGATCCCCGGTCAGGGCCAGAAGCCATTCCAGGGAGTACATGAATTCCACCACCGCGCAGAGCTCCGTTCCCTGGACCGGGTTCTTTCCAGCCAGGCACTCGTCCCCGGTGAACATCCCGGTCACCTGCCCGTGGCAGCGGTCCAGGATCTCGATCATCCGCGAGGCAAAGCCCCGCTCCTCCTCGCTGCGGCTCATTCGCCAGGTCAGGGCGTAGGCCTTGTGAATCATGCCGGTATTGACCACGTGCTTGTTCCACTTCCAGAGCCCGCGGCGCGGAGTGGGAACGGTGACATCGTCCATCTGCCGGTAAAAGGACATATAGTCGTAGCCCTGGCGGTGCAGCTTGCGGGACAACTCCAGGAGCCACGGCTCGCCCGTCTTTTCGTATACATAAAAGGTCGAGATCAGACCTTCGAACCAGCGGAACTGCCCCCATCCGAAAAGCGGGGTGCGGTCCAGCGCTTCCCAGACGGCCTTCAGGTTGCGCTTTACGGCCTGCAGCACGTTCCCCTCGCCGGTAGCCTGGTGATATTGAACCAGCACCTTGTTGGCCAGCAGGATGGCCCAGATGTCATACGGCTTGGCAGCGGCATCCGTCGGATACGGGGAGTACCAGCCGTCGGGTCGCTGCCGGTCCACTATGGCGCCGATGCGCCGCGCCGCCTTATCCTTCAGGGCCTTGTCGTCCAGCGCAAAAGCCAGGGGGATCAGCCCGTCGAGCCAGTAGGGAGCCCTTTCCCAGCCTTCAGCCGTCCCTCCGAACCACTGGCTTTGCCCCACGTCCGGCCAGAACTCGTCGAGGTGGCCGGTCAGTCCGTCGGCCTGAATGCGCAGCTGGCGGGCCAGCCAGCCTTCGGGCCGGATGCTGCCGGGCGGCAGCGGATCATAGGCCGGCGGAGCCAGGCTCGCAGCGGGATCCGTCCGGGTGGGGGTCTGGGCTTCCATTCCCTCCGGCAGGCGGCTGCCGAGCGAGGCGGAAGCCAGGAAGCTGTTTCGGACAAAGCCGCGGCGGTTGCAGGCGTTCATGTGAGTTCTTCTCCCGGTGGGGGCAATCAGCCGTTGATTTCCTTCAGGATATTCTCCAGCTCGGGAATGCACCCTCCGCAGCCGGTTCCCGCGGAAGTTTCCTCCTGGATCTGTTCCACGGTGGTGAGACCTTTTTCGCGGATTGCGGCTTCGATCGTGCTGCGGCTGACATCCATGCAGTGGCAAATCGTTTCGTCGGTCATGGTGTTCTTTTTTCCTTCTTTTGAAGATCTGGGGTTGGTTGCGGGGGGAGGATTTGAACCTCCGACCTTTGGGTTATGAGCCCAACGAGCTACCAGACTGCTCCACCCCGCGTCATGAAAACAGGATGTCATTATAGAATGCGGTTTCGGGGTTGTCAAGGTGTTGCGTTAATAGGATAATTAGATCCCGAAAATGCAAATCGGATCTGGAGAAAATATGAAAGACAAGCACCGAAACTGGGTTGCCTTATTATGGTGGATCGGCTCCGCGGCGCTGGCGTTCCCGCAGCCGGCGGCGGTTCCCCGCGCGGAGCATCCGCGTCCCGACATGGTCCGCGCCGACTGGGCTACTCTCAACGGCGAGTGGCAGTTCGCCTTCGATGATGCCAACCGAGGCCTGGAGGAGCGCTGGTACCGGGAGGAAAAACCATTTACCCGCCGGATCGTGGTCCCCTTCTGCTTTCAAAGCAAGCGGAGCGGGATTGGCGATACGGCCTACCATGATGTCGTCTGGTACCGGAGGAACCTGGATATTCCGGAGGCCTGGAAAGGACGCCAGGTTTATGTGCAGTTCGGCGCCGTGGACTATGAGGCCACCGTCTGGGTCAACGGCGAGCAGGCCGGCTTTCACCGGGGAGGCACCGCCGGTTTTGCTGTCGACATCACTCCTTTTCTTCGCCCCAAGGGGAACGCGATCGTGGTGCGGGCCTACGATCCTTCCGCCGATCGGGGCATCCCGCGCGGCAAGCAGTACTGGGAGCCGGCCTCCCGCGGCATCTGGTACACGCGCACCAGCGGCATCTGGCAGAGCGTCTGGATGGAAGCCCGCAGCCGGCAGCATATCCGTTCCCTGCGGGTGATTCCGGATGTGGACCGCTCCCAGGTGACCATCGAGGCGGTGGTCAGCCAGGCCGATCCCGGCCTGCGCTTCCGGGCCACGGCCCTGGCGGACAAGGAGGTCGCCTCGCAGTCGGAAACCGCGTGCCGCAGCCTCCGGCCGACGGTAACCCTGCGGCTCGAGGGGCAGAGGCTGTGGCGTCCGGAGAGGCCGCTGCTCTACGACCTGACCCTGGAGCTGGTCGCCGGCAGCCAGACCGTCGACCGGGTGGAAAGCTATTTCGGACAGCGCAAAGTCGGAGTACTCAACGGCAAGGTGACGATCAACGACGATCCCTGCTATCTGAAGCTGGTCCTCGACCAGGGCTACTGGCCGGAAAGCATCCTGACTCCGCCGAGCGACGAGGCCATCCGCTACGACATCGAAATGGCCAGGAAATTCGGCTTCAACGGAGCCCGGAAGCACCAGAAGGTGGAGGATCCGCGCTGGCACTACTGGTGCGACAAGCTGGGATTTCTGGTCTGGGGCGAGATGGCCAACGCCCAGGAGTTTAATCCCAGGAGCATGGCGCTTTTCCAGGCGGAGTGGCAGGAGGTGGTGGAGCGCGACTGGAACCACCCCTCGGTCATTGCCTGGGTGCCGATTAACGAGAGCTGGGGCATTCCGCAGGTGTACCAGGACGCCGCCCAGCAGTCTTTTGCCAAGAATCTCTACTATCTGACCAAGGCGCTCGATCCCACCCGGCTGGTGGTGGATAATGACGGCTGGGAGCACACCGATGCCACCGACCTGTTCACCATCCACGACTATTCTCCGCAGGGGGCCATGCTGGCCGAGCGCTACCAGCCTCTGGAAAAAGGCATTTACGATTTTCCGTACCGGCGGCGCGGTCCCCTGGCCCTGGGCTACAAATACAATGGCACGCCCGTCCTGCTGACCGAGTTCGGCGGGATCGCCTATCGGCTGGACGCCTCCGAAAAAAAGGACCAGTGGGGCTACTCCGGGATCGAGCCGAGCAAGGAATCCATGCTGGCCCGGCTCAAAGGGCAGATCGACGCCATCCGCGGCAACCGCGTGATCGCCGGTTACTGCTACACCCAGCTGACCGACGTGGAGCAGGAAATCAACGGGATGATGACTTACGACCGCAAGCCCAAGGCCGATCCGGCGGAATTTGCCGCTATCCTGAACAGGTAAGGTGCCGACATGGGAATTCATGAAGAGGTTCTGGGGAAAATAAGCGCTCTGGACCGAAACACGGCGGCCCGGGAGGAGTTTCTGGCCGCCGTCTGCCGGCTGCTGAAGCAGAGCTTCGCGCACTATGACTGGGTGGGGTACTACCTGGTCGACCCGGCCGCGGAGCGGCAGCTTATGCTGGGGCCGTTCGAGGGGGAGCCGACGGAGCATGTTCGCATCCCCTTCGGACAGGGCATCTGCGGCCAGGCGGCCGATCGGGGAACCACGTTTGTGATCCCGGATGTGAGCCTGGAGAGCAATTATCTTTCCTGCAGCGTTCACGTCCGATCGGAAATCGTGGTGCCGATTCTTAAGGAGGGCCGGGTGACCGGCGAGCTGGACATCGATTCCCACACCCCGAACGCCTTTGGGGCCGACGATCGGGAGCTGCTGGAAAAAGTGGCGGAAATCAGCGCCCGGCGGTTGTGAGCCAATAAGCGCTTCTCAATGACAGGCCGAGAGAAATTTCTGAAAGGTGTGAATTCATTATTACAAGGAGCAGTGCGATGATTCGAACCTATTGTTGCCGTCGATTTTTCATTCTGATTTGCCTGGCCGCCCTGGTTGCCTCTGCGGCTGCCCAGGGAACGGTGAAGTCGGAGAAAACCCCCTATGGCGGCTGGCCCAACTGCATCCGGCTGAGCAACGGGACCGTCGACCTGGTGGCCACTACCGATGTCGGACCGCGCGTCATCCGCTACGGGCTGTCCGGCAAGGAGAACGAGTTTTACGAGGACCCCGCCCAGATGGGCAAGACCAACGCTTCCGAGTGGCTGGCTTTCGGCGGTCACCGCTTGTGGCTGGCCCCGGAGGCCAAGCCGCGCAGCTACGAAGCCGACAGCAGGCCGGTCCAGGCCCGTGTGGAAAATGGCGTGCTGCGGATGATCCAGCCGGTGGAGGCGGTATCCGGCATGCAGAAGGAAATCGAGGTCACCCTGGCGCCCACGGGCTCGCATGTCAAGGTGGTGCACCGGCTGACCAACCGCAACGTCTGGGAGGTGGAAGTGGCCCCCTGGGCCTTGACCGTGATGGCCGGCAAAGGGATGGCTATTTTCCCGCAGGAGCCCTACTCCCCTCACCCGGACATTCCGGATACCCCCGGGCAGAAGATCGATAAAAAGTACTATCTGCCGGTGCGAGCCCTGGCTCTCTGGTCCTATACCAATTTGCAGGATCCGCGCTGGACGATCAGCCCCAAATACCTGATCCTCAGGCAGGATCCGGCGGCCACCCGGCCTCAGAAGGTCGGCCTGACCAATCAGCAGAGCTGGGGAGCCTACCTTCGCAACGGGCATCTCTTCGTGAAAAAGGTGGTTTACCAGCCCGGCGCCAACTACCCGGATTTCGGCTGTTCCTTTGAAACCTTCACCAACCCGGTGATGCTGGAACTGGAAAGCCTGGGCCCCCTGGTCCGGCTGGCGCCCGGCGCCGGCGTGACCCACCAGGAGGACTGGTACCTGTTTGACGGAGTTAAAATTGACGGATCCGATGCCTCGATCGACAGCCAGGTGCTGCCGAAAGTTCAGGGCATTTTCAAGTGAGCCAAGCGGAGGGAACCGATGAAAGCCTATACCGATGAACACGCCGTGGCCGGGGTCGATGCCAAACACCCGGCCATCGAGGTCTGGCCCAACCAGTATCCTCGTTATGAGATCACCATCGAGGTGCCGGAATACACTTCGGTTTGCCCGAAAACCGGGCTGCCCGACTTCGGCAAAATCACCATCCAATACATGCCGGACCAATGGTGCGTGGAGCTGAAGTCCTTCAAGGAGTACCTGCTTTCCTACCGCAACCTCGGCATTTTTTACGAGAATGCGGTCAACAAAATCCTGCGCGACTTCTCCGCGGCCTGCAAGCCGGAATGGGTGGAGGTTCTCGGGGAATTTACCTCCCGTGGAGGCATCAGCACCTCGGTGCGTGCCCAGTACATGGGCCGGTCGACGCGCCACGCCGCCCGCAGCCGCAAGTAACTCCCGGCGGGGGCTTCCGCAGAAGGGTCCACTCTCTCTCAATCCGAGGCGATCATGAAACGAATCTCTCTCTTTCTGGCACTCTGCTTCTTCGGAAGTCAACTTCCGGCGGCCGAAAAGCGGCCGATGAAAACCGAGGACCTCATGTCCCTGGTGCGGATTGGCGATCCGCAGATATCGCCGGACGGAAAATGGATCGCCTATGTCCAGACCCGCACCCTGGTGGAAAAGAACAGCCGCAGCAGCGACATTTTCCTGGTTTCCGCCGAGGGCGGGGAATCCCGTCAGCTGACCTTTTCATCCGCCTCCAGCGATACACCCCGATGGTCGCCGGATGGGAAAACACTGGCCTACCTGTCGGGAAGAGAACAGGGATCCCAGATCTGGCTGCTTTCCATGGCGGGAGGAGAAGCCCGGCGGCTGACCAGCCTGAGCACGGAAGCCGGCGGTCCGATCTGCTGGTCGCCGGACGGCCGCTACCTGGCCTTTGTCAGCGATGTCTACCCGGAGTGCCAGGACGAGGAGTGCAATCGCAGGAAAGACCAGGACCGGGCCGAAAGCAAGGTACAGGCCCGCACGGTCACCCGGCTGCCCTACCGCGTCTGGAACCGCTGGCGCGACGGCAAGCAGAGCCATCTTTTTATCGTGACCGCCGCCGGCGGGACGCCCAGGGATATCACGCCGGGCGATGGAGACGTTCCGCCCATCGATCTGGGCGGCCCGCAGGACTATAGCTTCAGCCCGGATGGCAACGAGGTCTGCTTCACGCGCACTGCCGATGCGGAGATTGCCCTCAGCACCAATCACGACCTCTGGACCGTTCCGACGGGCGGGGGGAGCGCAGTGCGGATCACCTCCAGCCCGGCTGCCGACAATACGCCGAAATATTCTCCGGACGGGCGCTGGATCGCCTATCGGGCCCAGACGCGGCCGGGGTACGAGGCGGACCGCTGGCGGCTGATGCTCTATGAACGCAAGACAGGGCAGTCGCGCTCGCTGACGGAATCCTGGGACCGCAGCATTTCCGATTTCCAATGGGCTCCCGATGCCAAAGCGCTGTATCTGATAGCCGATGAGCGCGGCCGGAGCTCGCTGTTCTCCCTGCGCTTGGAGGAAGGCGCTTCGCCGGTCCGGCGGATGGAAAAAGGGAGTCAGGGGAGCCCGCAGATTAGCGCGGACGGGCGGCTCCTGGTTTACCTGCAACAGAGTCTCACGGCCCCGCCGGAGGTTTTCGTGGCCGGCGTCGACGGGATGCAGCCCAGAGCGGTAACCGCCGTAAACCGGAGCTGGCGGGAGGAGCTGGACATGCCCGTGCCGGAGGACATTTCCTGGAAAGGGGCCGAGGGCGCGGCCGTGCAGGGATGGCTGGTCAAGCCTCCGCAGTTCCGGCCGGATGCCCGGTACCCCCTGGTGCTGCTGATCCACGGCGGACCCCAGGGAGCCTGGGAGGACAGCTTTTCCACCCGCTGGAATCCGGTCCTCTGGGCGGCTCAGGGCTATGTAGTCCTGGCAGCCAATCCGCGCGGCAGCACGTCCTTCGGCCAGCGCTTCACGGATGAGATATCCGGCGACTGGGGCGGCAAGGCTTTCGCCGACCTGATGGCCGGAGTCGATCACCTCATCGGTCTAGGCTTTACGGATTCCTCAAAAATGGCTGCCGCGGGGGGATCCTACGGCGGCTACATGGTGAACTGGATGCTGGGCCACACCGACCGCTTCAAGGCATTCGTTTCGCATGCCGGCGTGTATAACCTGGAAAGCATGTACGGGGCAACGGAAGAGCTTTGGTTTACGGAGTGGGAGTTCCAGGGAACCCCCTGGGGCAATCCGGAATCCTACCGCCGCTGGTCGCCGCATCTGGCGGCCGGTAAGTTCAAAACCCCCACGCTGGTCATTCACGGAGAGCAGGATTTCCGGGTGCCTGTCGGCGAGGGGCTGCAGCTCTTCACCGCGCTGCAGAGGCAGAAGGTGCCCTCCAAGCTGCTCTATTTCCCCGATGAGGGGCACTGGGTGCTCAAGCCCCGGAACAGCCTGCTGTGGCACAGGACCATATTCGACTGGCTGCGCATTCACCTGCGCTGATGGGAGAGGGAAGGGATTTCGGATCGGATCGGCTTTCATCCGTTCCATCCGCTGTTTCCGTGTAACTTTCTGAAATCAGCGGTTCCCCGGGGAGGTGTCCTTTTCTTTCCCCTGGCTACGGTGCACCCGTAATGTTGTCGGCGGCTGCTTTCCGGCGCATGGCGGCCGTCCCCGCTTTCCGGGACAGCCAGTCAAAAACCGGATCGGGCATGTGGCGCAGCAGCCCGAAGACGATCCGCATCGGGAACGGAAAAACATAGCGCTTCTTTCCCCGCTCGATGGCCCCGGCGATCCGCGCCGCGGCCTGTTCGGGATCCAGCAGCCAGGGCATCCAGGGATTGCGGGCGGTCATCGGCGTGCGGACATATCCCGGGAAAATGCAGCTGATCCGGATTCCTGCCTCTTCCCACCGCGGCCGGCAGGATTCGGCATAGGTGGCCAGGGCCGCCTTGGATGCGGAGTAGGCCGCCGTTCCCGGCAGCCCGCGTACTCCGGCCACGGAGCTGATGACCGCGATCTGTCCGGGAGTGCGGGAGCGTACCCACAGCTCCTTGCAGAACTCCATGCCGGCCAGCGTTCCTAAAACATTGGTGAGCAGCGTCCGCCGGGTGTTCTCCCAGCCCGGCAGCAGGGGGTCGACAGATCGCCCCACGCCGGCATTGGCAATCAGCAGATCCGGCAATCCGCCCTTGCGGACCAGGCGGTCCAGGGCCTGCAGGAGGTCTTGCTCTTCGGAAATATCCACCGCTTCCCAATGAAAGAACTGCCGGGGGTACTCGGATTGCAGGGTGCGGCATAGCCCGGCCAGTACCTCCTCACGGCGGGCCAGCAGGCACAGGCTCCACCCGCGGCCGGCGTACTCCCGGGTCAGGGCCTCGCCGATTCCCGAACTGGCTCCCGTAATCCAGGCGGTCTTTCTGCCGGGAGTCATGGCTGACTTTTCGACTGCCCGGAGTCGGGGTGAATCATCAGGGAGCTGACATCCACCGCTTCGAAGGACGAGCCGAGAACCCGGTGCAGCTCACGGAGATGGTCGTTGTTCCAGCGCTCGTCCGGAGCCCCGGACAGAAACCAGGCGGACCCGTTGTCCGCCAGGATCATCCCGTATTTTTTCAGTGCCTTCAGGATAACCTGCACCTCCGGAGAAAAGGTGCTGATATCGGTGTCGGCCTTCAGGCGGAAGCGCTGCCCCATGGGCGGGTATTGCATGCCGGTCAGGCTGGAGGCATAGTGCCGGGCGGGCCATACATAGGCGCGCCGGGTCGAAGGGACCGTGAAGCGGAGGGCGTGTCTTATTTCTCCTGAGGCCACCTCGTCGTAGCGCACCAGGCCGGGAAGAATGGGCAGTCCGGCGGCGTCGGCCGACGTCCAGGTGTCGGGGCGCAGGACGTGGCTCCGCAGATCGTAAAGCGCCCCCGAGCTGGCCCACCAGCTGCCATCGCTTTGCGGCCAGGAATTATAGAGCTCATAAAGCAGGCAGGTGCTGCGGTCCACGACCAGGACGTGCCGGTCCCCGTCCGAATCCGACCCTCCTTCGATCGGCGCTTGCGGCGGAACGGGAAAGGGGCCGGGATCGCTCTCATCGCCGTAATCTGTATAGACGATCGGAACTTTCGGCTGGGTTCCGGGAACGGTGATAAAAGGAATTCCGATGGGCCCGTTGTCCCAGAGCCCGGCGCCGAAATCGGCGTGGACGTTTCGGGTGGGTCCGATGGTCTGAATGTAGGCGGAGGAATTGACATCCGCCAACATGCGGTCGACCGGAGTATTCCAGATGTTGTCCGCGGGAAAAACCGGGCATCCGTCCAGCACCGGCCCGGGGGCCACCTCCTGGCTTCGGACGGTCAGAGGCAGGAAGGACTGATAAGTCTGAGCGGCTGCCGGGCAGGAAATTCGCACCAGGACAGCCAGAAGCGCAGCGAGGCGGAAAGCAGTCCGGAAAGGCGGCCCGCCTGCTGCCTTTCTCCCGGAATCAGGATCGATAATCATTTCTCTATTCTAGCACCGACGGGTCGCAAAGAAAGAACCGGAATCACCATGAAGTGCTTATTCCCTGATAAGAGATGCTTTTTTGGACGAAGACAAGGGCCGCCCATCTGGGATATATTTGGGGGGCCATGATACAACTGAATTCGGTTTCCAAGCGCTACCTGGAGCAAAACCTGTTTGAATCGCTGACCTGGTTTATCGGCAGGCGCGACCGGCTCGGCCTGGTGGGTAACAACGGGAGCGGGAAGTCCACCCTGCTGAAAATGATCGCCCGCGAGATAGAGCCGGATCAGGGGACGGTCGATATCACAAGGGGAACGACCCTGGGCTATCTGCCGCAGGAGGGGGTGGTGGCCACCGGGAAGGGATTAATGGAAGAAACCCTCTCGGTTTTCGAGGAGCTGTTTCAGATGGAAGCGGAGCAGCACGCCCTGGCGGAGAAACTCAAGGATATGCCCCCGGACCATCCGGAGGCCAAGGCAGCTCTGGAGCGCTACGGGGAACTGCAGACCCGCTTCCACCTGGAGGGAGGATTTCGCCTGGAGGCCGAGGCGGCGCAGATTCTCGACGGTCTGGGCTTCCGCCGCCCGGACTGGGAAAAGCCGGTGGAGACCTTCAGCGGCGGGTGGCAGATGCGCATCGCCCTGGCCAAACTGCTGCTGAAAAAACCCAACATGCTGCTCCTGGACGAGCCGACCAATCACCTGGACCTCGAGGCCCGCAACTGGCTGGAAGGCTATCTGCAGGAATACCCGTTTTCCTATATCGTCGTTTCCCATGACCGCTTTTTCCTGGATGCCACCGTGGAGCGCATCGTCGACCTCTTCGGTCGCAGGCTGGAGGTCTATTCCGGCGGCTATTCCAGCTATATCCGGCAGCGGGAGGCCAAGGTCGATGCCCTCAAGGAGGCCAAGAGGCGCCAGGACGAGCATGTGGAAAAGCTGGAAACCTTTGTCTCCAAATTCCGCTACAAGGCCACCAAAGCCAAGCAGGTGCAGAGCCGGCTGAAGGAGCTGGACAAGATCGAGCGCATCGACCTGCCGGAGGCCCGGAGGACCATTCATTTCCAGTTTCCGCAGCCGCCGCGCAGCGGCCGGCGGGTTCTCGAACTGGAAGGCATCCGTAAGTATTACGGGCCGCTCTGCGTTTTCGAAAACCTGGACCTGACGGTGGAGCAGGGCGAAAAGATTGCCCTGGTCGGGCCGAACGGCGCCGGAAAGTCCACCCTGATGCGCATCCTGGCACGGCGCGAGGAGCTGCAGCACGGCGAGTGCCGGCCGGGCTACAATGTTTTTCCCGCTTACTTTGCCCAGGACCAGGAGCAGGAGCTGGATCCGCGCATGACCGTTCTGGAATCCCTCGGCAGTGTGGCTCCCATGGATATGGTCCCGCAGCTGCGGACCCTGCTGGGCAGCTTTCTGTTCCATGGGGATGATGTTTTTAAAAAGACCACGGTTCTGAGCGGTGGAGAGCGCAACCGGCTTTCCCTGGCGCGTATCCTGCTTACTCCGGCCAACCTGCTGCTCCTGGACGAGCCGACCAACCACCTCGACATGGAAAGCAAGGAGGTGCTGCTTTCCGCCCTGCGGGATTTTACCGGCACAGTGGTCTTTGTGTCTCACGACCGCTATTTCATCGACCAGCTGGCCACCCGCGTTCTGCTCATCGGGCAGGGGAGGGCGGAGAGCTATCCCGGCAATTACGAGGATTTCCTCTGGAAAAAAAGGCAGGACGACTCCGGATTCATGAGCGGAGTCAAGGTGGCCGAAGACTTGCGCGCCTTGCGGATGAGTCCCTCGTCGCCGGCAGCGGCGGAAGTCCCGCGGGCTGCTTCGGCGGCGGAGCCCGTCCGCCCGGCGGTACCGGCCGAAGAGCCGGCCAAGGCAAAGAGCGCCCGGGTAAACCCCCAGAAAGTAAAGCTGGCCCAGGAAAAGGTGCAGGCCGCCGAGGCGGAGATCGAGAAGCTCGAGAAGCGGATTGCCGACATGGAAAAGAAGATGGCTGATCCGGAGTATTTCAAGTCCCCCGGCAATGCCCAGAAATCGATGCAGGACTGGGAAAAGGCCAAGGAGCTTCTGCAGCAGAAGACCGCCCGCTGGGAGGAGCTGAGCCTGGAACTGGAACAGCTGCTGGAATCCTGAATTCCGGCTGGAGAGTAGTCGGATCCTGGGGGAATGGGGCTCGACGGCCAGTGGATTTCCAGAACGGTATTTCGGACCGAACCAGCGGATGGTGGACCATTACCCCCCCCCACCGGCAGGAGTTCTGCGTAAACCAGATCGATAGCGGCCAAACGATATCCCAAGTTTTCCGGAATACTATTCGAATCTTGATAGTTGTATTTGACAAGAAACGGTTGATTATGTAAATTGCCAGAATACGGTGTATCGGTTGCTGGATTTATTCCGTTGATGATAAGGAGAGCATACATGTTAAAACGATGTTTCTTGTTTATCGCCGCAATCAGCCTTTTCTGCTCCGCCGTCCTGCCGCAGAGCTCCACAGGCAGCGTACGTGGAACCGTCCGCGATCAGTCGGAGGCAGTCGTTCCCGGGGTGTCGGTCGTCCTGACGAACCTCGATACCAACGTCTCCAGCAAAAGTACAACTAACGAAGTCGGTTTTTATATCGTCCCCGGGTTGATCGCCGGCAGGTATCGTCTCACTGCCGAACAGACCGGCTTTCAGATTCTGGAAAACACAATCACGGTACAGGTCGGGCAGAATGTGGTCATCGATCCGGTGCTGAAGCCCGGCGCGGTGAGTACTACCGTGGTGGTTCAGAGCGAGGCTCCGATGGTGGTTACCGACAGCCCCGCGCTGGGTCACGTCCTGGAGCGTCGGCGTATCGAACAGCTGCCGCTTAACGGGCGTACCCTTTCCGGCCTTCTGGTCACCATTCCCGGCCAGGAGGGGACCCGGGCCTATGGTATCCGCGACGGGTCGCAGGAGGTGATTCTGGACGGCGCCGCCACAGCCGACAAACTCTGGGGCGGGATGGCCCGGCGGCAGGCCAGCCTGGAAGCGATCGAGGAGTTCCGGGTCGAGAACAACAGCTCCTCCGCAAAATTTTCGCGCCCCACATCGATTGTCGCCTCCACGCGAAGCGGGACCAATCGGCTGCACGGAACTCTTTTTGAGACCAATCGGAACAACGCCTACGGCAAGGCGAGAAGGAGAGAGGACAACTACGCCAAGGCGCCCATGCTGAACCGCAACGAGTACGGGGGATCCGTTGGCGGGCCTCTGTACCTTCCCAGGATTTACGACGGAAAGGACCGCACCTTCTGGTTTTTCGCCTACGAAGGATTACGGCAGATCGCTCCTTCGACGATGGGCTTTCCGGTCCCCACCGAGGCGATGCGCAACGGGGATTTCAGCGGGCTGAAGGACTCGGAGGGGCGCACCATCAAGATCTACGATCCCTGGACGACGGACAGCAATACCTGGCAGCGTCAGCAATTCGCCTATAGGGGAGTTCCCAATGTCATCGATCCGGCCAGAATGTCGCCGATCGCCAAGACCCTGTTCGGTATTACCCCGCTGCCGACCGAGCCCAACGTCAATCCGTATATCGATAACAACTGGTGGGGCCCGGTACCGAGCACGCGGCGTCAGTGGATCATGAATATGCGCTTCGATCATCGCATCTCCGAAAAGGATCAGATCTTCGGGCGTTACAGCCAGGGGCATCATTATCAGTACTCGCAGTTTTACGCACAGCCGATGCTCAATGGCGTCGCCGGTACGCAACAGACCACTGCACCCAATAAAACCCTGGGGATTACCCATTTGCACACCTTTTCGCCGACCTTCTTCAATGAGCTGCTGGTCAGCGGAAACCGCGAGCTGGCCTATAACGGAACCGGCGATCCCAATCGCAAATATGCCGATGAGATGGGGCTCCCCAATCCAATGGGCGTGGCCGGGTGGCCCGGCATCTACCCCTCGGGCCTGAGAGGGGATGCCTATTATTTCGAAACCCAGAATACCAGCTACGCGGCCTTGAGCAATGTGATCATCGACGACAACATGACCAAAATCAAGGGGCGGCATGAATTCCTTTTTGGCGGCCATTACCGGTACGATCAGATGAATTATCTGCCGGAGCAGCAGCAGGTAGCCGGAAATATCAACACCAATTCGGGATTTACCTCTCTGTACGACCCTTCCTCCTCCCGTACCAGTCCTCAGGCAACTCCCTTCACGGGCAACGGTATCGCCAATCTCTATCTCGGGGGAATGATCTACAGCAACCAGTTCGTTCGCAACTACTTCTACGCCCGGGGCAAGGAATATGCCCTTTACTTTCAGGACAACTTCCGGGTTACCCCTCGTCTGACCCTGAATTTGGGCCTTCGCTGGGAGTTCTGGCCTTCCTACTCCGAAAAGAACAAAGTGATGGTCAGCTTTGACGACAAGACCAAGTCGATCGTTCTCGGCCAGGATCTGGCGACTCTGTACCGTATGGGAGCTACTCTGCCCTCGATTGTAACCCGCTACCAGGGCTTTGGGGCCAAATTCATCGATCCTCAGGCCGCCGGCCTGCCGCCCAAGCTGATCGACAACTACTTTAAGGATTTCGGACCGCGCCTCGGTCTTGCCTACCGCGCGGGCGACGGGGCCAGGTCGTTTGTCGTTCGCGGCGGATATCGGATTTCCTACTTTCCGCTTCCATTGACTACCTGGGGACAGCGGATGAGAAGCAACGCCCCGCTCAATGCCCGTTTCTACAATGACGTGTACTCCAATGCCGCAACTTCCCCGGACGGCATCGCCGCCTGGGGGATGCGTTCCGTTCCTACCATTATCGGGGGCCTCAACAGCAAGAACGCCGTGAGCCTGGAAGACCCGCGGAGCCTGAGCCGCGGTTCGGCCCTGGTCAGCTATTTCGACCGGAATCAGCCGGACAGCCGCGTTCAGGACTGGAATCTCACCCTGGAGAAGGAAGTCATGTCCAACACCCTGCTGCGGGTCGGCTATTTCGGCAATCATGTCGACAACCTGGAGCAGTATTACCGGTATAACGAAAATCCCACCGATTATGTATGGTTCAAGAACACCGGTCTGGCCATCCCCGGGGGCGAGTACGCCGGTGTGGCCCGCCGGCCTTTCGATCAGGTCGTCTACGGGACTATCGAGCGCTACCAGAAGAGCGGCTGGTCCAATTCCAACGGCATGCAGTTCGAGCTGGAACGGCGCTTCAGCAAAGGCTTCAGCTATCAGCTGTTCTATGTCGTGCAGAACGTATTCACGGCCGGGGGGCGCAGCTACAGCGGGGTCATTCCGGGGCAGAACATCTTTTTAACCGGCACGGTCCCCACCGATTTGGACGCCCTGAACCGCCTGTACAACTACCAGCGCGACACCACCATACCCAAGCATCGCGTCCGCTGGAACTGGGTTGCCGATCTGCCTTTCGGCAAAGGTAAAAACTGGGCCAATAACCTTCCCGGTTTTCTGGATAAGATCGTCGGCGGATGGCAGATTTCCGGGATGGGGACGGTCTGGAGTTCCTATTACACCCTGCCGGCCACTCAGTTCCAGACCGCAACCCCGATCGAGACCTACGGCTACAAGTATCCGATCCAGGACTGCCGGAGCGGCGCATGCCGTCCCGGATACCTGTATTGGAACGGTTACATCAATCCGAATCAGATCAATTCGGTGGATGCCAGCGGGAAACCGAACGGAGTGATGGGAGTGCCCAGCAACTACAAGCCGTCGGTGCAGCCGCTGAACCCCTGGCCGGTCAACCCCAGCAAGAGCGATCCGATGTATGCCTACTATGGCACCAATACGACCTGGGTAACTCTGAAAAACGGCGTTTCCCAGCGTACGACTTTCGACAACGGTTTGATGCCCCTGCGGCAGCAATACCGGCCCGGCGTGCGGTCCTGGATGCTGGATGCTTCCCTGGTCAAGACAATCCCGTTCAACGAGCGCTTCAACCTGCGCTTCCAGTTGGATGCCTTCAATGTTCTCAATCATCCGGGAAATTCGACCTCGATAACCGGGGAAGGACTCCTGATGACCAATGTCTCCGGTCAGGCTGCCCGGGAAATGCAGCTGTCGCTGCGTTTGAACTGGTAAGGGGCTGTCGGGTGTCCGGGGCGGGGAATTCGCTCTGCCCCGGACGCCTGCCCGGACAGGGAAGCCGGGCTGCCCGATGATCGATTGCCGACACAACTCATTGCGGGGAAGGAGTCTTCGGTCATGCGGATACGGTTAGGGCTTGCCGCCATCCTTCTGGCTTTTCTGCTGCCGGAGTACCGGTCCGCGGTACCCGGCGTTCTTCTTTATCATACCGATTTTTCACGCCTGGAGCCCGGGAATTTCGGGGAGCTGGCGGTACGCGGCTTTCCCGAGTATCACCACATCCCGCGCCAATTCACCGACGGATGGGAGATCGTCAACAACCGGGGGCCGGAGGAATGGAAGGTCCTGGCCGTCGAAGGGAAGCATACCCTGAATTACCTGGGATACAACCGCGAGGCGTGGACCAGGAATTTCATCTACCCGATTCTCTGTAGCGGCGATTCGCGCTGGAAGGACTACTCCCTGGAAGCGGAGATTACTCCCTTAAGCCGATCGGATGCGTCGGATCTGCAAGGGATCCTGTTCCGGTACCAGGATGGCCGTCATTACTACTTTTTCGGCTGGGCCGCGGAAAACCAGCTGGTCCTCCGCTATCGGGATGGGGAAAAGGGGTTCCGGCAGGACGGCTGGCATGAGCTGGGTTCCGCTTCGAAAGGGATGTCCCCGGGCAGGAAATGCCGGCTGCGCGTCGATGTGACCGGGGACCGTATCCGCTGCAGTGTCGATGGGCAAAGCCTTATCTCGGTATCGGACCGGCGCTATGATCGGGGGAAGATCGGCCTGCTGGCCTGTTCCCCGATCCGCTTCCATGAGGTACGTGTCGAGACCTCCCCGGAGCAGGCCGGGGAGCTGGCCTCTCTCCACAAAAAAGAGGAGAGCGACCTGCAGGCACTGCGCCTTGCCCAGCCGGAACCGCTGCTCTGGAAAAAAATGCGGACCGCCGGATTCGGCGTTTCCAGGGCGCTGCGCCTGGGGGATCTGAATGGAGACCGGCAGAAGGATTTTTTGTTCGTCCAGAGCATTCCCTTTTTCGGAGCCAACTATCATCAGATCAGCTGTCTGACGGCCGTGGACGGGGAAGGGCGACTGCTCTGGCAGCAAGGAAAACCGGATCCGGACCATGCCTATGTCAGCTACGATGTGGCGGCGCAGATCCACGACTGGGACGGGGACGGAACGGCGGAGGTCATTTATGCCGAAGATCGCTTTCTCCTGGTGCGGAACGGCAGGACGGGAGAGCTGAAACGCCGCTATGAGCTGCCGGAGTCGCGGATTCTGCCGGAGGAAACCTCCTGGAAAGAGTATCGGCACTACTACCGCAGGGATCATCTACCTTTCCTTATCGTCGACAGCATCGGCTTTGCCGACCTGCGGGGGACCGGCCGCGCCGCCGACATGATTCTCAAGGACCGTCACACCCGGCTCTGGGCCTTCAATGACCGGTTTGAGCTCCTCTGGACCGCCTCGGCCAACCTGGGCCATTTCCCCTGGTTTGCGGATGTGGATCAGGATGGGCGGGACGAAATTTTCCTGGGCTATACCCTGTTCGATCATGACGGCAAGGGAATCTGGAGTCTCGACGGAAAACTGGAGGAGCACGCTGACGGTATCTGCGGAGGGAACTTTTGCGGAAACGGTAATCCCGGGCGGGTTTTCATCGCCGGCAGCGACGATGGGGTGGTCGTGGCGGGGATGGATGGCACGGTTCTTCGGCATCACCGGGTCGGCCACGCCCAAACCCCTTCGATCGGCCAATTCCGGCCGGATGTGCCCGGACTGGAGTTTTGCACCATCAATTATTGGGGAGAACCGGGACGGATTACCCTGTACAGCGGCTGCACCGGGGAGGAGATCTCTCACTTCGAGCCGATTCACGCCGGGTCTCCCGTTCTGCCGGTCAACTGGCGGGGGGACGGGCAGGAGTTTATTCTCCTGTCCACCAGTGTAAAAGAGGGCGGCATGCTGGACGGCTTCGGAAGGCGGGTGGTGCTGTTTCCCCAGGACGGCCATCCGGAGATGGCTTCCATGGTGGAGGACCTGACCGGGGACCGGCGGGACGAGATTATCACCTGGGACCCGGAATCGCTGTGGATCTACACGCAATCCAGCCCTTTTTCCGGCGAAAAGATTTATGCCCCGCGCCGCACTCCGCACTGGAACGAGTCCAACTACGGCCCGGCCGTCTCCTGGCCGAACTGGGTTCCGAATGTAACACCTCGCTGACGGATCGAAAATTATATGGATCGTCGTAGATTTCTGGACCATATGGCACTGGGCGGGGCGGGGCTTCCCGCGAGCGCGGCCTTCCCCGTGCCGGGCGGTCCAATGGCGGAAGGCGGAAAGATCCTGTCCGACCTGGGATTTCTGCCCGAAGGGGTGGGTGCAGAGGCGGCCGGCGTCCGTCGTTTGTCGGCAGAGAAGTTTCTCACCATTTTTCATGCCAAAGTCACCCCGGCCTACAACGTAACTCCCGGTGAGGTCGTGCAGGTGGAGTGCCGCCACGGCTTGCCGGGACTGGTTACCCGCGAGGGTCAATTCACAGAGCCGGGGCCGAAGGATCCCATCAACCCGGCGACCGGCCCGATAGCCATCGACGGGGTGGAAGCAGGAGACGGGCTGGCCATCGATATCCTGGAGATCCGTACGGCGGATTGGGGGTATTGCAACCGCCATATCTTCGAGTTGAAGGCCGGCTATGTCCATCTGGATCAGCACCTGCGCCTACCCATGCAACCCATGATCGGGGTAATCGGCATTGCCCCGGCCCAGGGAACTATGGATACCCGAATCCCGGCCGACACGGGGGGGAATATGGATTGCCGCGAGGTTCGCGCCGGAAGTACCCTCCTTTTTACGGCACAGGTTTCGGGGGCGCTGGTGGGTATCGGCGATCCCCACGCCCTGCAGGGGGATGGGGAAATCTGCGGTCAGGGGATCGAGACCGATGCCGAGGTCCTGGTTCGCTTTCGCAAGCTGAAGAAGCCGCTCGGTCCGCGGCCGGTGATCCTGCGACCGGAATATGTAGCTACCCTGGCCGCCCACAAAGATCTGACCGAAGCAGCCTGGCAGGCCACCGGCGACATGGTGAAACTTCTCTCCGAGCTCACCGGCCTGGAAGAAAAGGTCTCGCGATGGGCCGTCAACCTCCTGGGATTGCTGCGCATCAACCAGATCGTTGACACGGCCCGGGGAGCCCGAATGGAGATGCCGTCCTGGATCTTCGGGTTGCGCCGGGGAGCCGCACCGGATGATTAAATGAAAACAGGCATTACGAGTGCGACGGGCCGTCCGGCGCACAGGCGTGGGTAAGACTAATAAAAGATGAAGATGCAAAAAGGAACCCCAAAGGGGTTCCGGATCACAGCCCGGGGTTGCGCCGCAGGCGCTACCCCGGGTAGGCGGATTTGTTTCACAATCAGCCCTGAAAGGGCTGCGCAAACACAAACGAAAACCGTTTCGAGTACAGCCTTCAGGCTGCGTGCTGCAAGCAGGTTTCTGGTTGTGCCGCGCAAGCTACCGCTTGGACTCTGAACAAAGAAGACTTTTTGCGAGAATATCATTAAAGAACAGGGAGGATTATGAGGAAACGGGAAGGGAAATTGTGCGTCGGTCTGCTGACGCTTTTGCTATTGCCCGGATGGTGTGCCGCCCAATCCGACAGCGGCGAGCTGTTTTCACGCGGCTATTCGGTTCTTCCCGCACCGCAGCGGGTTCGCCTGCAGGGGGACGACCTCATTCTGGATGCGGCCTGGACCATCGATGCCTCCCGTTTGTCCGCCGGCCACCCGGCCCTGCGATACCTGCGGCGGGACCTGCATGATTTCTACCGGATCGATTTTTCGCCGGCGGGGCCCAATGCCGGGAAGAAGATCGTTCTGCAGGTTGTCCCGCGGACCGTGCAATCGGAAGCCGGAGCGGAGATCGATCGCCAGGCCTACCGCCTGACCGCCGCCGCCGACGGGATTCAAATCCTCGGCAACAGCGATCAGGGCCTGTTTTACGGGGTGCAGACCTTTCTGCAGCTGCTCAAGCCGGATGCTCGGGGCCAGCTGGCCCTGCCCGGTTGTACTATCGAAGACTGGCCGGGTCACGCCTTGCGGTTCCTGCACTGGGACACCAAGCACCACCAGAACCGCATGGAGACCGTAAAGCGCTACCTGGACTGGTCGGCGCGCTTCAAGGTGAACCGCATCGGGTTTGAGCTGGAGGATAAATTCGAATATCCCTCTCACCCGGTGATCGGGGCGCCGGGGGCTTACACCACCGCGGAGCTGCAGGAGATCGTCGCCTATGGGCTGGAGCGATTCATCGAGGTGGTTCCGCAGATTCAGGCCCCGGCGCACATGGCCTATGTGTTAAAGCACGAGGAGTTTAAGCACCTGCGGGCCGACAACAGCAACTATCAGTCCTGCATGTGCGATCCGGAGGCGGAAAAACTGATCTTCTCGATGTATGAGGACGTGATCCGCGCCACCCCGGGGGTGGATTCGGTATTCGTTTCCACCGATGAAGTCTATTATGCCGGCATCTGCAACAAGTGTACGCGGCCTTACAACCCGCAAAACCGCAGCCTGCAGTGGGTCGAATTCGTAAACAAGGCGCATGCTTTTCTTAGCGGCAGGAATCGCCGGATGCTGGCCTGGGTGGAATTTCCCTTCCGGATCGAGCATCTGGGCATGCTGCCCAAAGGACTCATCAACGGCATCATGTCCCGATTTAACCCGGAGGTCAAAGCCCAGATGGATCACGGCCTGTTTCATCTGGCTTATACCTCCCTGCAGGGGGAGGAGCTGCTGTTCCCCAATCATTTCCGGATGTCCAGTCCGAGCAGGGATATTCCCGGACGCCTGGCCGCGGCCGAGGCTCTGATTTCCGTGCAAGCCCGGGCCGCCAGGCCGCTGGGGGTTTTTGGCGCGGCCTGGGACGACTCCGGACTGCACGACGAGACCTTCTGGCTGGGCTGGGCCACCGTGGCGCAATACGGGTGGAAGCCGGGAGCGGCGCCGGTCGAGCAGACGGCCGCCGATTTCATGAATATCTATTACGGGCATTCCGCGGTCGACATGATCGCCATTTATATGGACATGCAGCGTCAGGCCCGATTTTTTGAGGAAACCTGGGATCGTGTCATTTCCCGCGTCCGGAAGCCGGGTTACGGCAGTTCGAACCGGATCGGGCCTACCAACCGCTACGATCGTACGCTTCCGGCCCCGGCCTTGCCTCAGCCGGTTGGACTGGATTTCCAGCCTGTCTATGGAGACCCGTACCAGGAGCGGATCCGGCAGGCTCGGGCCATGGCCACGGATTGCGAGCAGCTCTGCTATCGCCTCGCCCAGGCCATGTCGCAGGTACCTCGCAACCGCTACAGCCTGGAGGTTTTTCAGTCTCTGACCTGGCTGGTGCGTCACCAGATCCGCCTGGTGATGGGGATGGGCTTCCTGGAAGAAAAGCTGAAGAGTGCCCGGGCCGCCACGCAGGAAAAGAATCCGGAAAAGGCAGCCGGCCTTTTGCAGGAAGCCCGGCAGCATGCCGCCCTGCTGGTCGGGGAGCGCAAGAGCGTATTTGCCGATCTCCAGCGGGTCTGGGAGAAAAGCCGCTATCCCAAGGGAAGGGAAGTCAACGGCCGGAAATTTCTTCATGTGATGGACGACGTCAAGGATCATTGGGCAGACCGCCGCCCGGACCTTTCCTACATGATCGCCCCGGAAGAGAGCATCGGTCTGGAAAAGTGGAGTCAGGATCTGGCGGGGATCCTGCGCGTCTTTCGGGAGCAAAACAAGCTGCCGGCGTTGCCCTCCTCTTCCGATGAGCCGGTCGATGAACCCTAGCCGGAGCGGGGGAGTTTTTCTCCGGAAGGGAGCGGCCGTCGCCGCATAGGGCATGACGAACGGCCGCCATGGCCGTCATGGCTGTCAAGGGTTCCGTCTCCCTGCCATTTACGGCAACAGGAACTGGCAAAGGAGCTATATGCCGAAATTTTTCAGCGCCGTCATTATTTTGGTGTTTTGGTTCTCCGCATGGGCGGGAATGGCTTCCGAGGGGTTCGTCAATGACCTGAGGTCCATGGGATACAGCCTGATTCCGGCAGCCAGGGAAGTCCGGCTGACCGGCCGTGAAATCGGCATCGATGCAACCTGGGGCATCGATCCGCAGGTGGACCCCGGAGAGATCTCGGTCCGATGGCTTAAAGAGGGGGCCATGGAACTGCACCGCCTCTCGTTGGCAGGGAGCGGGGCCGGGCGGATCGTTCTCCGGCTCTCCCCGGGAGCCGTCGGGTCCGCCCCGCCGACGGTATCGGAGCAGGCATATCTGCTCAAGATCGCTCCGCATCGGATCGAAATCGTCGGGAACGGCAGCCCGGGTCTGTTTTACGGGGTGCAAAGCCTGCTGCAACTGATTCGATCCCGCGGCGCCGGGAGCCTGCTTTTGCCTGAGGCCGAGGTGACGGACTGGCCGGCCCTGCCGCTGCGTTTTATTCACTGGGATACCAAGCACCATCAGGACCGGCCGGAGACCCTGAGGCGCTTTATCCGCTGGGCGGGCCTGTTCAAGGTAAACGCCATCGGGTTCGAGATCGAAGACAAATACGAATTTCCCCGCCATCCGGTGATCGGGGCGCCGGGAGCCTTTACCAGGGCCGAGATGCAGGACCTTACCCGGTTTGCGCTGGAGCGCCACATTCAGCTCATCCCCCAGGTCCAGGCCCCGGCGCACATGGCCTACGTGTTGAAGCATGAGGAGTTCAAGCACCTCCGGGCCGATCGCAGCAATTACCAGGCCTGCATGTGCGACGAGGAGGCGATGGCCCTCATTCAGGATATCTACCAGGATATGATCGATGCCACCCCCGGGGTACAATACTTTCATGCCTCCACGGATGAAGTGTATTACGCCGGGATCAGCGAAAAATGCCGGGAGAAGCGCCCCTATAATCCCAAAAACCGCAGCCTGACCTGGGTGGAGTACGTCAATCGCATGCACCGCTGGCTGCAGGAGCGGGGCCGCACCATGCTCTGCTGGGTGGAATACCCGCTTCTGGAAGAGCATCTCCGGCAGCTGCCCCGCGGGTTGATCAACGGGATCGGCGGACCGGTTCGCGGAGCCGCATGGAAGCTGGGGCTGCGCGATGCCGGGGTCCCTTCGCTCATCTACAGCTCCCTGCAGGGCTCGGAGCTTCTTTTCCCCAACTATTTCTCCTCCCGTTTTCAGGACGACGGCCGGCCGGTATCCGGCAACCTGGGAAAAGCTAGCCAGGCAGTCGCCGACTCTTTGGGCAAAACGCCGAACGAGCATATCGGCACCTATGCCGCGGCATGGGATGACTCCGGACTGCATAATGAACTTTTTTGGCTGGGGTGGGCGGTCATGAGCCAGTACGGATGGTCGCCCGCCGGGCCTCGGGTCGAGCAGGTGACCGCCGACTTCATGGATGTGTTTTACGGGCCGGGAAATCAGGACATGATCGAAGTGTACCGGACGTTGATGGAAGGGGCCCGCTTCTACGAATCGAGCCTGGACCGTGTCCCCGCCGTCCGGCTCAAACCCACTTACGGCAGCTGGGCCGGACCGGGCAGGGACACCACCCGGATCGATTTAAGGATCGAGCCTCCGCCGCTGCCTTTCGCTTACGATGAGACCCTGGTTGCGGATCGCACCTTCTCGCGGCGCTATGCCCCGGTTCTGGCCGAAATGCCGGGGGTTCGGCTGCGGTTGGAGCAGGCCATCGGTCTGCTGCAGGGGAAGCTGGGTTCGGTAGCGCGCAACCGATACAACCTGGAGGTGCTCCTCTCCGTGGCCTGTTTCGAACATCATTACACCGGGCTCCTGGCCGCTTTGCTGGAAGTGGAGGAACTGCTGCTCCGCGCCGCCGATGAGCAAAAGCAGGAGCGGCATCGGGATGTCGTTTCCCTGCTTGCCCAGGCGCATGGCCGGGTGCAGGCATCTCTGGCCGAGCGCAATGCCATGTGGGACGCCTTGCGGCGGGTCTGGGAAAAAAGCCGATACCCGAAAGGCCAGTCGGTCGGCGGTCGGAACTTTGTTCACGTTCTCGACGACCTGAAAGACCACCGGGCCGACCGCCGGGTCGGGTTGGAGTATATGCTGGAGCCGCTGGAAAACATCGGGCTGAAGGAATGGAATGAAGGGCTGGAGAAATTCCTGCGGACCTACGCGAAAAGCCGTGAAATCGAGGTGCCGGCGTTGAAATGATCTCCGGCGGTCTCTTCCCGGGGAACCACGAAGATTTTCTTATGCCCGGAGGGAGTGGTTTATGAAACGACCGATCTTCCATGCCGTCCGTCTTTGGGCCGCTCTGCTGTCGGGGGTACTCCTGCCGGCTCAGCCCTCCCGTTTGCCCAACGCCGGCCCTGCTGCCGGCGAAGCGGTCGTTTCCGACAGGGCCGCGGCGGCCGCCTGGGATCAGTGGATGGAGGAGCTTGCGGCCGCCGGACGCAGGAAGCGCAACGAGCGCATCGCCGCCCTGAAGAGCGGGGAAGACGTTCTGGCTTGGGCGGCCGGGCTGCGCCAATGGTACCGCCGTCGCGTGGGGCCGCTGGTGCCGCTCAACGGCCCGCAGAAGAAGGAGTTTTGCGGCCGGATCGACTGCGACGGCTATCGGGTGGAGAAGTGGCTCTTCGAGACCATGCCGGGCACCATGGCCACCGCCAACCTCTACGTGCCGGACCGGCCCAACGCGGCCGGCGTGGGGCTGGTGGTGGCCATCGGCCACTGGGCCGACGGCAAGTTTCAGCCGGACAACCAGCGCGTCGGCGCCTACATGGCGCATAACGGCATCCCCACGCTGGTGTATGACCACCCCGGAGTGGGGGAGCGCCGCGAGTTCCATGACCCGGTGCGCGACGAGCCCCGCGCGGGCAATACGCCCACCAGCGAGCACAACCGCGTCGGCCTGCCGGCCGCTCTGGCCGGCATTCAGCCATCGCGCTTTTTCATCACCGAGGGGGTGCGGGCGCGGGACTTTCTGGCCGGATTCGACTTCGTACGGCGAAGCAGAATCGGCTTTACCGGCGCTTCCGGCGGCGGCAGCATCAGCCGGATGATGGCCTGTTATCTGGACGACCTGGCGTTCAGCGTACCGGTGGTTATCATCCGCGGCGCATCCGTGAGCGGACTTTCCGACGCCGAGCAGGCGATCTGGGGCTCGGGCGTTCTCGGCATCACCGCCTCCGACCAGCTCAGCTGCATCGTGCCGCGGCCGGCGATGATCGTCACCGAAGTGCCCGGCGACGGCAGCAGGGAATCCTACGCCACCATGCGAAAGCTTTACGACCTCGCGGGCGCGCCGGCCGAGGCGACGGATTATTACGCCGAAGAAGCGCTGCACGGCTATCACTGTACCATGGTGGACAAGGTCTACACGTTCCTGGCCCGCAACTTCGGCCTGCCTGCGGCCAGCCCACGGACCTGGGAGAAGGTGCGGGGCCTGACTCGCGCGGAGTGCGAAATTTCCCGGGATGGCTTCCTGTATCGGGAGCGGCCGCAGGTCACCCTGATCGGGCAGCTGGCCCGGCTTCTGCCCCGGCCGCGCGGGCTCCGCGTACAGGATCTGCCGGCGGTGCTGGCCATCGCCGACTGGCCGCGCTCCCCCCTGCCTTATGTCCTCAAGGGCAAAGCGGGCAAGGCGGTGCGCGTCACCGGGTCCGATGCCGTCGGCGAGGGTGTGCTATGCCTGGTCGACCTGGAGGACCGGCCGCGCCCTGCGCCCGGACCGGCCCCGGAGCTGGCGCAGGAATCGTCGCCTCTGCCGGGGGCCAAACCGGACATCCGGGCGGCCCGGAAGGCGGTATCGCCTGCGGGTCTGGGACACAACGATCTTTGGCAGCAGCCCGACGCCCGGGCGCAGCGCTGGCTGACCTGCTTTGACCGCTCGCTGGCGGGGTTGCGGGTGAGGCAGATTCTGGATTTTGCCGCCGATCACCCGCAGGTGGAAGAGCTCACCGCCGAGGGGCCGGCGTGGGCCGTGCCGCTGGCCTTTGCCGCGCCGCTGCTGCCTGACTCGATCCGGCGGGTGAGCGTGAAGTACCTGCCCGCCAGCTTCCGGGCTATGGTGACGGCCGAAGTGAATACCACCTCTCCCGGGCTGTACATCCAGGACCTGCTGAGCTACGGCGATATGGACGACGTGATCCGGCTGGCCGGCAAACGGCTGAAGGTGCAGTTTCGCATCGACCCCGATGGCCGGGTGATCGCGGAATAACGGCGAGGGAAACCGGCGGCCCCGCGGGGGATGCATCCGCCATGGCGGGCCGCGCCAATAGGCAAACATCTATCGACGGGAAATCATGAGAACGATCGGAAAAGCGTTTCTATTTTTCGCTGGTGTGACTGCGGCTGTTTGGATGACGGGCTGTCATCCGAAACCGGCTGCTGAAAAAACAACGGCGGATCCGGCGGCAGGCCCGGCGGCTAAAAAGCCGGATTGGCTGAAGGGCCCCATGGTTGCGGGAGGGTCGAATCATGAGCCCTGGATTTTTTATCAGAGAAGGGATGGGGCTTCTCCGGAGAAGCAGAAGAAATACCTGTACACGCACAGTCAGGAATTTGTCGATCTGTTGAAAGAGCGCCGGGCCACCTTCTACATGACCCATGCCTTTAAAGGCTTCGGGCTGGAAATTGAAAAACCGGAAATCGAGCTGGCCAGGGAATTTGTTATGCGCCTGCACGCCAAAGGAATCAAGGCCGGAACGTATATCGGCAGCACCCTGGCCTATGAAACTTTTCTGCTGGAGAATCCCGAAGCGGAAAAATGGCTGGTCCCGGATTATCTGGGAGAACCGGTCATTTATGGCGGTACGCAGTACTGGAGAAGAAGGCCCTATTTTGCTCATCCGGAATACCGGGCCTACATAAAAAAGGCGCTCCGTGTGGCCCTCAAGGACATCCAGGGCGATTTGATTCATTTTGACAATCCCGCCAACCAGGCAATTCCGCCCGTTTTTCATCATCCGATGGCCATTCAGGATTTCCGAGAGTACCTGAAAACCAAGTATACTCCGCAGGCGCTGAAGGAGCGGATCGGATTTTCCGATCCGAGCCGGGTGGTTCCCCCCGCTTACCCCAATCCCGGATCCTTCCAGAGTTTTGATGATCCCGTTACTCAGGAATGGATCGATTTCCGATGCCAGAAACTGGCCGATTACTACAAGGAAATGGCTGCCTATATCCGCGCCCTGAATCCCGAAGCAGCCGTCGAAATTAATCCGCACGGCATAACCGGAGCCAACCGGGCCTGGGAAAGCAGTGTGGATTTCGAGCGGCTCCTGCCGCATGTGGATGTTTTTGTCTGTGAGGATGGAAATCCGGCATCCCTGACCGCAGAGGGAATACTGGTTTCCAATATCCGCTCCTACAAGCTGGGGAAGGCTTTCCATACGATTGTTTTTAATGGCGTGGGATCCTCTCCGGTTGCTGCAGCGGAGACCATGGCTTTTAATCCTCTCTCTTTTCACAGGCCGGAAGCCGGACTCCAGAATTATGTGGACTTCTATCACGATCATTTTGAGTACTACGGCCAAGCGGAACCGGTTGCCGATGTGGCCATTCTTCGAAGCTATCCTTCCATGGCTTACAGCAATTACAGCACTCACCAGAGCACCGTACTCTTCGAGCAGGTATTGATTCAATGCAAAATACCTTTCGATATTATTTTCGATACCCATCTGAAGGACCTTTCCAAGTACTCCGTCCTCGTTCTGGCAAACCAGGAATGCCTGGGAGACGAGCAGCTGGAGCGGATCCGCGAGTTCGTTCGCCGCGGCGGCGGGCTGGTGGCCACCGAAAACTCTTCCTTATACGACCCATGGAGAAGAGAAAGGGATGGCTTCGGACTGAAGGATCTCCTGGGAGTGGAGAGACCGTCGTCCGTTCTCAGCAGGAGAGTGCAAACGGGAGGAGCTCTTGAGTCGTTGGAGGAGCTCGAGACACGGCAATCGGGAAAAACGGTATTCCGTCAGTTTGAAAAAGGGAAAGTCGCCTATATTCCCCTGATCGAACCGTCCAGGAAAAGGCCCCCTGCCGCGCCCATGCTGAATCATTACTGGAAATTGCCGGCCAACTATGCGGAAATCGCCGACGCGGTGAAAGCCGTTTCCCCGGAGGCTCTCTCCGTGGAGATTCAGGCCCCGTTGCCGGTAACGATGGAACTGACAGCCCAGGAAGGAAGAAGGATGCTGCACCTTATCAATTACGATCAGGAGAAGGAAAAATTGATTAAGGATATAGCCGTCCGTTTGAAGATTCCGGAGGGGAAACAAATAAAGGAGATTCAATGGCTGTCTCCGGAAATGGAAGGAAGCGAATCGCTTCCTTTTTCCGTCCGCGATCAGAGGGTCTCATTTAAGGTTCCCCGCCTGGCGGTTTACGATCTGGTCGTGGCCGCTTTTCATTAGCGGCGATGCGGTCTGGAGGAAAGGTCATGCGTTTCGTTTCGTTGCTTCTGACGTGCAGTACGGTTATGGTCCTTGGCCAGGCGGCACAGGCGGCCGACAGGCCGTTGGAGGCCGGTTCGGCGCAGTGGGAACGGCAGGCTTCCGAATGGGCCGTTCGTGCCTACCGTGCCGCTCTCGACAGACTTCCCGAGGAATGGGCGGCAGCGGTCAGGGCCCTGCGGCCACCGCCTGCCTCGCCGCTGCCCGAAGAGCTGCGTCAGGCGGCCGACAAGACAGGCCTGGTCCTCTTCGAAAGGCCGTTTTACCGGCCGATCGACAAATGGCTGCCCCCCGCTTCCGCCGAGGCCCGGGGGGCCAGGTTCGAGATGGCCGCGGCCCGCGGCGAGTGGGAGTCGCTGCAGATCGGCATCTGGGCCGCCCGCCCTTTGTCGGGCTTGTCCTTCGCCGTGACAGACCTGGTCCGGGAGGGCGGCCGGGGCCGGATCGTGGCCGCCCGCCATGTGAAGGCCCTTTACGGCATGAACCTCCTGTTTCGGATGGCCCGCAAGGCCGAAGCCCTCGACGGCGATATCGCTCCAGGGGCGCAGAAGGCCGCCTGGAGCTACGCGGAAAGGCCGGCCGTGCTGCTGGACCTGCCGTCCATCTACGTTCCCCAGGGAGAGGCCCGCTCCCTGTGGCTGGATGTGTTCATCCCTCAGGATGCCGTTGCGGGCACCTATCGCGGCCGGATCGCCTTCCGCCTGGCGGGCCGGGAAGTGGCCCGGGTGCCGCTGGCGGTGACGGTGTACCCATTCGTCCTGGACGATGCGCCGCAGTGGGCCCGCGGGCCGTTCACCCCGAAGTACCTGGACCGTCCCCAGCTGATCCAGCTCCGCGAGCACGGCATCAACACCATGTCCTGGTGGACCGCCGACGGCACGACGATCGAGAGGAAGGACGGACAGGTAGTCGCCGACTTCAAGGCCTATTCGGAATACCTGAAGCAGATGGATTCGCTCGGCTACGTCGGACCGCACGTCGTGTTCCTGGGCGGATCGGACCCGAAGATCGAGAACCGGATCATGAAGTTTCTGGGCCGCCCGACGGTCGAGGACGCCCGTAACAGGGCGTCCGCCACGGCATTCGAGAAGTCCGACCTGTCCGAACCATTCGGCCGGTACCTGTGCGACGTGCTCCGGCAGTTCCACGGGCAGATGAAGGCGGCCGGCCACCCGGACATGCTGGCGTGCCTTATGGATGAACCCGACCATGAGCCCCGTCCGACGCGCCGGGATTACTACAACAGGGTGTTCGCCCTGGTGGAAAAGGGCGCCCCCGAGGTGCCCCTGTATGGAACGTTCTACCATGACGGCGACGAGGACCGCCTCAGCCATCATCACAAGGTGTGGTGCAGCAATTGCCCCTCCCCCGCCAAGGCCAACGCCTGCCGCAAGGCGGGCCAGAGCCTTTTTACCTACGGCGGCGGTTACGGCTACGCCGGGGAGAATGAGACGCAGCGGTTTCGCATGGGCATTCTTCCGTGGGTATACGGCGCGAGGGGCACCTATTTCTGGGCGATGTACTGGCACAACGGGGACCCGTTCGACCCGTTTGTAGACAACAAGAACTTCGACACGGCGTGCCTCCCGACGCCCGAAGGGCCGCTGGCCACGCCGGTGATCAAAACCATCCGCGAGGCGATCGACGACCGCCGCTACCTGGTAACCCTCGAGAAGAGGATTGAACGGGCCCTCCAGTCAAAGGACCAGGCGGTCCGGGAGCAAGCGCAGGCCGACATCGCCTGGCTCGATTCGTTCCGTCAGCCGCTTTTCGAGACGCTGGAGGTGCGCGGTGGGCGGCCCATCGGTACGATCGGCCCGGTTACCGCAGCGGGCCGCGACGGCCGCAAGGCTACGATCGGCCCGGACGAGTCGGGCAGCTGGGCCTTCTCCGAGTTTGTGCGCCGGGAAGTCGCCCGGCGGATCGTCTCGCTGCAGTCCAGGCTGGGACCCGAGCCGTAGCCGTCTGCTGCTTCCGACGGCTGCTGTCATCCGTAACATCCGCCGTTTCTTCGCTACCGGAAAAGTGGATGTCCTTTTCCGCCTTTTCCTTTTCCGCCTTTGGAAAAGTGGATGTCCTTTTCCCGCTTCCTTTTCCCGCTTAATGCAAACCCATGGCGCGGAGCGCATCCGGTAAGGGAAGGATCCAGATATTATCTTCCTTTTGCGGGTGTCGACCGCGGTAAATGACTATTTTTTCGATTTTCTTATAGTACTTATCGATGTGCCGCAGGGCCCTGAGATCGCCGTCACTAATACAATCGGCAGCTTTACATTCAATGGCAAATTTGGTTCCTGCTACCTTGACGATAAAATCCACTTCCATTCCGCCGCGGGTCCTGAAATTGTGCATGGAGAATTCCATGCCGGACGCCAGGGCTGAGTTGACAATCTGGGAATAGATCAGATGCTCGAACAGAAATCCTTCCCGTTCTCTTCCCACCTCAAAGCTGCCTCGCAAGGCATTAAGAACGCCCAAATCGAAAAAATAGAGTCTTGGATGTTGGATCAGATCCACGGCTTCTTCGTCCAGATCGGGGTCATTCTTACAGCGGGCAGCGATGAGGGTATCTTCCAGGATTTCGATATGCCGAACGGCTGACTGGCGCGGAATTCTGGATCGCTTAGCCATTTTGGAGATGTCCAGATAGTGACCCGCATTCATGGCGGCCACATAGAGAAAGCGGAGAAACCCATCGATTTGCCGGACCAGAGCTTCGGCCATGATCTCTTCCTTGAGGTAATAATTCGAATAGGTCTGCAGCAGAAGCTTCTTTTCTTCGATTTTAGGAAGAGTCAAAACACCGGGCAGACATCCAAAGCGCATGGCCTGTTCTTCGTTCCAATCCGGTCCGATCTCTTTGATGCAAAGGGCGGACATGTGAAAGGAAAAAATGCGCCCTGGTAAGAGATTCGCTTTTCCCCGTCGCAGCTTTCGGGCACTCGATCCTGTCAGGTAAAATTTCAAACGGGGGTGATGATCTATTAAATGCTGGATGGTGTTGGTCAAACGGGGAATTCGTTGAATCTCATCTACGAATATGGTACCGGCCCGGGTAGACTCAACCCGACGAACAAGCTCATTGAGCTCCATCTGGAAAAGAAAATACTCGGATTCGTTAGCTAAATCGATTTCCAGATCCGGCTTTAAAGTCCGAATCAAAGTGGACTTTCCCACCTGGCGCGGACCCAGAAGCAGGATACTTCGACTCGATTGAGCCAATGTCGATCCAATCAATCTGTTATACATGCGGTTATATTTACATATATTTTAACCACTTATCAATAAAAATAAATCTTTTTTCCCCTATTCTAGGGAATGAAGAAGAACAAATGGCCTCCGCGATCGCTTTCGCCCATGAAAATGGTGCCGTCCGCGGCCGTGGCCATGGCGTCGAATTGATGGGCCCGCCGGGCATAATACGGAGATCGGTCCACCTCGATGCTGCCCATGATTTCAAAGGTGGAGGAGGCAGGATCGTATCGGAAAAAGGTGTTTACCCCGAACCGTTCTCCCCCCAGGCCGAACAGATCTCCGTTTCGGCCAAGAGTCAAACCGCGGATGCGCGGTTCCACCAATGGTTTTCCCAGGTTTTCCAGATTCTGAGAAGCGGGATGGAAGCGGAAGAGGTAGCCATCCGAGGTTCCGCCGTAGATCACTTCGCCGCTGACCACCCATGCTTCGATCACCCGAATGCCTGTCCCGGGAATTGCCGCTTCGAGGGTTTGGACCTGCTGCGTCTGCGGACAGTAGCGCAGGATTCTTCCTTCGTCGCCGGAAGCGTAAACGCAACCGTTCCGGTCGACGGCCAGGTTCCGGGGCAGGCTTCGCAGGGTTCGTATGTCGGGTCCGCCGAACAGGATTTCCCGGAAAATGGTACCCAGATCCTTGATGGCCTTATTTTTCGCTTCGTAAAGGAAAAAATGTCCATGGGGGTAGGAGATGCCGTACAGGACCTCCCGTTCGGGGTCCATCGCCAGGCAGTAAATGCCGTCGCCTGGAACGGGGATCCCCAGGTCCTCTACTTTTGCCGGCTTGTCGCCTTGCCACGCCTGCCCTGGAGGAGCAGGTTCATAGCGGTACAGGTGACCCCCGGCATAGCCCCGATACCGGTTTTCAACTTGCTGCCATAGGTCCTCGGATACCCAGTTCAACCCTCCTCCGGAGCGCCTGGCAATCGGAAAAGGCTGAATGACGTTCTGGCCCCCGCCCAGGAAGAGGCTGCCGTCCCTTCCTGCCGCCATGCTGTGATGTACGCCCTCGCAGCCGGGCAGATATCCGAGGGGTTTGACCTGGTCGGTCTTCGGTGAGAAAACAAAGAGGTAAGAGCGGAAGCCGCTGGTGGCCCCGTAGACCTGCCCGTCGGGAGTGGCGGTCAGAGAAGTGATATAGCTGCCGTCTGCCGGAATCTGACTGAAATGAAGATACCCCAGATCCCTGTATCCCAGCCTTTGCAAGGGTAAGCGCGGCTGAGCTCCCGGGATGGCCGGGTGGCAGGCCAGAACGACCAGCAACAGGATCATCTTGCGTATTGCGGCTAAAGTGTTGGCCTTCATTTTTCTATCCTCAGTTTGGCGGGCTCGACGATGATCAGCCGGAGAGCAAACGGCAATTTACCCTTCATCTTGCCTGCCGCCGCGTTAGGGTCCTTCTCTTCCACGGCCCCGAAGAAGTAGAGGGTTCCATCCGGACCGCAGGCGGCAGCATTGGTCCCCAGAACTCGCAACCGGTTTTTTTCATCGACCAGTTTTCCGAAATCCCGCCGCTGACCGTCGGCCGGATTGAATGAAATCAGGTAAGAGGCCATATCCTCAACCGTTCCTTCCGAGCCGGAGTAATCGAAGGCCGCGCTGCCCGGCGCGTAGTAAATCAGATTGTCGTTGCTGAGGGTCATGGAGAGCGTGGCGTAGCCCAGGTCGTGCCTGCCCGCCAGGTGAAGCGGGGTAAGCTGCGCCAGTTCCCGGATTTCTCCATACCTTCCCTGGCGCGGATTGAAGCGGAAAAGGAAGCTGGCGCCCCCTTCCACGCCATAGATGACCTGGTCGCGCGGGCTCCACTGCGCGACCCTCCAGATATCCTTGCGGTCCAGCTTGGGCCGGACCGGATCGCCGGGCCATTGGAAGGGATCATGAGGAAGGGTGATCGGCAAATCGATCAGGCGGTTGGCGGCGGCATCGTATTTGAAGAGAAGGTGCCGCTCGAAGCTGCCGTAGCAGTTTCCTTCATGGTCGGTGACAATGGTCCGGCACACGTCCCAGTCGTTCACCCGGCCGGCATCGACGGTGGTCCGTGTCTGGATGTCGAAGATATAAAAATGGCCATTGAATGCCGTGCCGTAAAGGCGGTGCCGGACCGCATCGTAGGCCAGTCCGTAAAGGTCGGAGTTGCCCGGAGCGACCAGGCCCAGGTCCCGGACCTCGTCCCGGGCCGGGTTGTAAAGCCACCAATGTCCTCCGCTCCAGGAGCGGGGATCGATGTTCCAGGGCCCGGAGCCCTGGTTGCCGGTGCCGAAGTAGATCAAGCCATCCTTGTCCTCCACGAAACGGGTGTGAATTTTGGCCTGAATCCTGATCCCTTTCGCTTTTTCTCCGGCCAGCTCGGACATGTCGGCCAGGTGCCGTATCGCACCCTCTTTGGGATTGTACTGGTAGAAGTGAGCTTCCGCTCCGTGAGCCTGGGCGCCGATGTAGACCATTCCATTTCCGGCGGCGTAGAGCGCCGACCACATGCCGTCTTCCTTGAAGCCGCCGGGCAGAGGCAGGGTTCGGCAATCGGCAGCGCTCAGATTGCTAAATAAAAAGGCCCAGGCGGCCATGGCCCGGATGGCACGAACAGCAGATCGCAAGATAACTCCTTTCCCGGAAAAACGGGACATCACAAAGCTTCTGCCCCGGTTACTCCGGCTTCTCGAGGAATTGATTCGGATGCAGTACCGCATGGGAAATCCGGATTTTTCGGATGGCTCCTTTGAACCAGAACACCCGGTTGAGTCGACAGCCGATGGAGGTTTGCCCGCCGCCAACCGCTGTGTACTCCACTTCTCCGGACATCTCCTCCACTCCGTCGACGTAATGGCGCATGGTGTGCCCGTCATAGGTCAGGGCGGCATGGTACCATTTTCCCAGCGGATGGAGGGTCGCTTTCGATTGAAGGGTTTTTTCGGATTTTCCCGATTTGATAAAGGTGTCGAGAAACCATTCATTCCGTTCGTTCAGGCGTGTTTCCATCAGCACACGGTTTTCCTCGCTGGATTGCATGTGCAGGAAACGCTGCGCCTGGCTGCCGCCCGCATCGGGGCGGAAAACTGCTTCCACGGTGAAGCTTTGGGTGCCGGCGAGCGGATTGGCGTCCAGGATCAAACCGTCGTCCTGCCCGTCAAAAGCCAGGGCCGAGTCATGGAGCGCTTCGATGATCCGGGGGGTTCCGAGAACCGTCGGCCGGCCGCCGCCGATTTCGTTCAGATTGTCCAGATCCCAGACGACCTGCCTGACCTTCCCGGGCCCGGCAGAGAACGCCCCATGCTTGTGGCCTGCCGGGGCAGGCCCCGGATCCTTTACGAAAAGCAGCTGGTTTGCCGGCCTTCGCCACTGCGTCTCCGGTTCCTCGGAATCGGTCGATGCCGGCAAGCAGGCTATCACCACCGCTGCCATGATCAGCCGGAGCGACAGGTGCAGCGTATGCCGGGAGGGCGCTCTCTTCTCTCCCCTGAGTCGAGGGTAAAAATCTCGTGCGGTCATATTCTTCCGCCTGCCGGTTCTCCGCCAGGGATACCATCATGCCGTCGCGATTCCGGTACTTCGATACAGGAATGTTTTCCGGGTCGGCTTTTGATTTGGCTCATGGAGTTCCCGACACGGGCCGTCATCATTTAACCCCTTTTTGCGGAAAAATGCGAATGTCCTTCGAAACAATCACAAAGCGGATGAGATGGATAAAACGGATCCGCTGTGATCCGTACCATCCGCCGTTTCCGTGTAATCTGCAAAATGGATGTCCTTTTCTCTCTGTCTCCTTTTCTCTCTGTCCGGTGGGGCCACCCCCTCCGCCCGCCATGCTCCCGGAAAGGTTCTGACCATAAATGACCACATTTGTCCGTATACTACTATGTGGGAATCGTACATGATTGTAGATAGACCGAAGCGCCGATCCCGGGAAACCGTTTTTCCGTGAAGAGCCGAAAAACCTTCATCCAACAAATCAGGAAAGGGAAGCAACTATGAGGTCATCCAGATGGACTGCTGTCGGGTTTGTCATTCTCCTGGGCATGGCTATGGTCCGTGCACAATCGGGAGCGCCACGCTGGCCATGGTATCAGACCAAGCCGGTGAATATGGGTCCGGCCATCAATAATAAGGAAAGAGACGCGGAAGTTTCCTTTTTACCGGATGGAAAAACCATGTACTACAATTGCATGAATCGTATAACGGGAAACGGAAACGATATTTGCGTCTCCTATTTCACCAATGGAGAGTGGACCACCGGCGAAGTGGTCGGAGTGCCGATCAGCACCCAATACTCCGAAGTGGAGCCCGTGCTCACCCGCAACGGGAACCGGCTGACTTTCCAGAGCGATCGGCCGGGAGGTTTGGGCGGCATGGATATCTGGGTTGCGGATAAAGTGGATGGCGTGTGGCAGGAGCCGGTGAACATGGGCGCCCCCATTAACTCCGCCTACAACGATCACTGTCTCTATTATCTGGGCGACGATGAGACCGCCGGCTATCTGACCAGCACACGGCCGGGAGGATACGGCGGAAATGATGTCTATCTGGTGCGCAAGATTGCCGGTAAATGGCAGGAGCCGATCAATCTCGGGCCGAACGTAAATACGACCTACAGCGATCATCATGGTCTGGCTTCCCCGGACGGGCAGTCCGTCTACTTCACATCCGACCGGCCCGGCGGGTTGGGAGGCGAAGATATCTATATATCCACCATGGATGACCGGGGAGTTTTTGGGCCGGCGGTGAATGTTAGCCCTCTGAACTCCGACAAGCATGATCGCTGTCCTGTCTTTTCCGTCGACAACAAAGTGATGATCTTCGATTCGGAGAGAGACGGCGGCTTTGGGAACAAGGATCTGTGGTGGATGTTTTATGCCAACATAGAGAACATAAAATATAACCCCGTTGTGGTAAGCGGCTTCTCATTGAGTCCTGCGACGGTAAAAGCCGGCGGTTCCTATACGGCGATCGTGACCGGAACCAATCTGACGGACAAAACTTATTTCGACATACGCTTCCGTGCTCCGGGAAGCATGGTCGATGTGGAGGCTCATAACTGGCAGCAAGGAACCAGTGCGGTCCACCCGGTAACGGCCGATAGTCCCCAGGGCACATGGACGGTTACGGGAGTTCGCGCCCACGTGAACGCCGGAGACCATTACAGCGATGCCTATGTTCCCGTCTGGGCAAAGCTTACGGTTGGCCCTTAGCGGTTGCCGCCTGACGGCCCTCGGCCGGCATCCGGGGAAACGGGCGGCAGCGGCCAAAGGCTGGCGGAAAGTACCAGCCTGGCTATTGCCGCCCGACAGGCGAGGGGGAATCGGTATTTCTTCTTGACTTCGGCCCATCTGCGCTCTATGTCGTTTTTCGTTCCGGAGGCGATCCCGATGGCCTGACCTTTTGCCCGGCTGGCCAGGATGCACCTGCGCGCCCTCTGGGCTCCCGTCCTCCTCGCTCTGGCCTGGTTTGCGCTTCAGGCCGGCGTCTGTGCGGGAACGCCGGCCTACGCAGGTGCCCCAGCCCCTTTCGCTGACTCAAAATTTAAGATGTGCGACTTTTTCGTCTGGCCCCAGGGCAACGACTCCTGGAACGGGAAGCCCGCTGTGCCCAGCGCCGACCGAACCACCGGACCCTTCGCCACACTCTGATGCGCCCGCCTCGCCGTGCGCGTCCTGAAGAGCGGCCAGTACCGCGACCACTTCGTCCTGATTCGCGGCGGTGAATACCGGCTCGCCGCCACCGGGGTCTTTACGCCCGCCGATGGCCACTACGACTCGTTTGCAGTCCATTACATGGCCAACCCCGGCGAGGAGCCGGCCCTCTGCTCGGATCTCGATGTGACCGGCGGGCAACCTGTCGCCGGTGTGCCCGGCCTGGTCGGCGTCGGCCGCGGTGACTTCCGGCTCCAGCCCGGGTCGGCCGCCGAAAAAGTTCGGCTTCCGCGAAATCGACGTGCGTCCGTGCGTGCTTACCTCCGATTTTTCCCGCCGCTTCGCCGGGGCGGCCCGCGAGGATCTCGGCGCCGACTACGATTCCTTTGTCCGGCTCGACGATCCCGAGGTGCCGTGAACCGGCCTGTTCCATCCGACCCTCACGGATGTTTAGTGGCTCCGCCCGAGCGGCAGAAAATGTGAGTTACTCGATGAGCGGACAGCATCCATGAGGAAGGGGGAAAGTCCCTAAAAGCGATAAAGGGATCTTGCCTGTAATTGTGCCTTTTTGAAGAGCCCTGAAGGGGCGAAATGATTCCAGCCCGGGGGGAAGCCCCGGGAAGCGATATTGTATTGCATGTCGATCCCTGTAATGGCGGCCTAATACAAACGAGCAATTGGATTTAGGTCGCCCCCACAGGGCTCTGATTTCCGAATGTCATCGTTCCCGGGGTTTCGCCCCGGGCTGACGATGTGGGAGGCTTTCAGCCTCCTTCAAGACTTTTTAGCCCTTCATCATCCATCTTGAGAGCCCGGTGTTCTCCCGGTCGTTGGCGGCAGAAGGTTCCCAGTCGATGGCATTTCGGCATGCCGGGATCGCCGCCGGTGCACACTGGGTTTCAGACTGGGGATATAATTATTGCGGTGGACAGACACCGGTAGACAGCCCAATGACCCTGGCTCAGGCTTTTAACAAAAGAGAGATAAAGGATATCCGGATTTTCCTGTGATTATGGGAGTTCTTCGTCCGCTTCTTTCTTGTTCGGAAAAACAGGTATGAGTGACCCGAAATCCCGCTGGGAAGATTTTTATAGCGGATGCCTGCAGGGGCCCCTGTTGTTCGCTCCGGCGGTTTACGACCTGAAGCCGGCCCTGGTCGGCGTTCCTGCCTGCCGCTTTGGCCAGGACGCCGACGAATTGAAAGCTGCCCTGGAGAGGGAAGTGGAAGCCATTCAGGCCGATGTTCTGACCGTCGGCTACGACATTTACAATGTGGAAGCGGAAGCCTGCGGCTGCTGCGTGCGCCGCGATCCCGACCTTCCCATGCCTCTGGTGGAAGAGCCGCTGCTATCCGAGCCTGAGGAGGTGGAGCGGCTGAAAGGCTTGCCAGTCGATCCTTCCGGGCGTATGCCGCTTTTCCTGGACGCGGCGCGCTGGGCGGTGCAGCGCTTCGGGTGGCAGATCCCGGTGCGGGGTGCGGTGAGCGGGCCATTCTCCATGGCCGCTGTCCTGTGCCGGCGCCAGGGGCTGCTGGCCGCAGCCCTGGAAAAGCCGGGCAGCGTGGAAAGGCTTCTTTCCTGGTGCACGGAGCGCATTCTGGCCTATGCCCGCGGCTTCCGCCAGGCCGGTGCCGGCGTGGTGGTCTTCGATTCCTTCGCCTCTCCCCCGCTGATATCTCCGCGCCTGTACCGGGAGCTGGTGCTGCCCTGCCATCGCCGGCTTTTTCACCAGCTCCGCGAATCGGGACTGGAGCATCGCCCCCTGGTCATGGGTGGCAACATCGCGCCGCTGCTTTCCGCTTTCCCGGAGACCGGCGCAACGCAGTTTCTCCTGGATTTCAACATTCCTCTGCCCCGGATCCGCGAAATCCTGGAAACCAGCTCCGGCCTCTTCCGGGTGAACCTCAGTCCCCGGCTGGTGGCCGAAGGCTCGAGGGAAGAAGTAGCCGAAGAGACCCGAAAAGTCCTCGGTTCCCTTCGCGGGTTGAACAATTATCTGCTGGGAACAGGCATTCTTCCGTATGCCACCCCCCTGGATAACATTGCCGCGATCCGCAGGGCCGTTCTCGAAAGCTAGCAGCGGCAGAATCCGATGCCTTCCCCGGGCTGGGGACCAAGAAAAAAATATCCGCAATGGAAAAGCGGTCATTTCCTACTATACAATAAACAAACCGGCCGACTTTCGGAGCGGGCTCGTCAGGGATCAGGGATGGAAAAAAGGGTAAAGGTTACTTGTTTGGACGGAAAGCAGCGGATGGAGTTCTTCCGCACGATTGCGGGGGCCACCGTTTTGATGCTATTGGTCATGACCCTGTTCGAATTTCTGAAATCAGGACTTTTCCCCGGGCTCTCCATGCGGGAATCCCACGTGCTCACCATTCTCTTCAGCGGCCTCCTGGCGATCCTGGTTGCCTGCCGGGGGCTGAGCCGGCAGGAAAAACTATGCCAGGCAATCGCCGATGGCGCCGACCGGCAGACGGAAATCGCCCGAATCCTGGAAGAGAAGAGCTCCCTGCTGCGCGACACCCTGGAGTCTACGGCGGACGGCATTCTGGTGGTCAGTCTGGAGAACAGGATTCTGGCCTATAATCGGCAGTTCCACGAAATGTGGAACATTCCCGAGTCGGTGATGCACAGCGGGGATGACGGGCAGGTCCTGCAATTCGTCCTGGATCAGCTGAAATTCCCGGAGCGGTTTCTGAAAGAAGTGCACCGGCTTTACACCTCACCGGAGACGGTCGAGAGGGAAGAACTGGAATTCAGGGATGGCCGGATTTTCGAGCGCTATTCGCGACCCCAGGTTCGAAACCAGGAGATCCGCGGCCGGGTCTGGAGTTTCCGGGATATCACCGAAAAGCGCCGCAACCTGGAGAAAATCGAAATGCTGGTGCAGACCGTGCGCTGTGCTCCGGAGTGCATTTCGATCACCGACATGAACGACCAGGTTCTTTTCGCCAATGACGCATTTCTCAGAACCTACGGCTATGCGGAAAGCGAAATTGTCGGACAGAAGATCTACCGGGTCCGCTCTCCGAAGAACCAGGAAGGTTCCGTGCCGGATATCCTGGCCAGGACGAAAATAGATGGCCGGTGGGAAGGAGAGCTCTGGAACCGAAGAAAGGACGGCTCCGACTTTCCCATCCATCTCTCCACTTCCATTATTCGGAACGACACCGGACAGCCGATCGCTCTCCTGGGAATAGCCCGCGACATCAGCGGCCAGCGGGAAAGCGAGGAGCGGATGCGCCAGGCCCAGAAGATGGAAAGCGTAGGGATCCTGGCAGGGGGGGTGGCCCATGATTTCAACAACCTGCTTCAGGCCATGATGGGCCGGGTCGCCCTGGCAATGGGTTCGCTCCCGTCGGACCACCCGGGCGCCCGGCACCTGGAAAAAGCGATGGATGCCGGCACCCGCGCCGCGCATCTCACCGCCCAGCTGCTGGCCTATTCCGGAAGGGGAAAGCTGGAGGCCCGCCCCTTGCATCTTGGCCAGTGGATTCAGGAAAATCTTTCCTTTTATATCTCCGTGATTCCCAAAAGGGTTCATCTGCATGCGGAGTGCACGGAAAACCTGCCGAATATCGAGGCGGACCCTACCCAGATTCAGCAGGTCCTCATGAGCCTGATCCTCAATGCCGCCGAAGCGATCGGCGATCGCCCGGGCCAGATAAACATTACGGTCGGAGTGACGCAGATACAGGATCGGAATTCTCCATGGGAAGGGTACGGCGGGGGCGCACTGGCTTTGGGAAACTATGTGTCTCTGGAGGTGGCCGACGACGGTTGCGGAATCGATGAGGGCAACCTTCCCCGGATTTTCGACCCCTTCTTCACCACCAAATTTACAGGCCGCGGTCTGGGCCTGGCGGCCGTTCTGGGCATCATCCGCAGTCACCAGGGTGGGATCGCGGTACGCAGCAAGACCGGGGAAGGGGCCCGGTTTCTGCTGGTGTTTCCGGCCATGGCGGAAAGGCTGGCGCCGGCTCTGCCGGTAGAGTCTGCCGCCCCCAGGCCGAAGGCCGCTTCCGTCATCCTGCTGATCGACGATGAGGAAATGGTCCGGGACGTAGTGGCCGCCTCGCTGGACCTGCAGGGATGGGAGGTCCTGGCCGCTCACGACGGCCGGTCCGGTATTGAGAAATACCGGCAGGAGGGCCGGCGTATCGACCTGGTGATGCTGGATCATTCCATGCCCGACCTGAACGGCGAGCAGGTAGCCCGGCAGCTTAAGGAAATCGATCCCGGAGTGCGCATTCTGCTCTGCTCCGGCTTCCCGGAGTCGGAGGTCACCGGACGGTTTCAGGGAATTGGCCTGGCGGGCTTCATACAAAAACCATTTCGATCCCCCAAATTAATGGAAATGATTCACCGGTGTCTGCCATGAAGTACAAACTGAAGGAACTGCTTGATATCCCGCGCCTGCGCGGGCTGCTCGAGTCTTTCGATGAAATCCACAGCATGCCTTCGGCGATCATCGATATCGATGGCAACATCCTGATTGCCAATTCCTGGCAGGACATCTGCACTCAGTTTCACCGCATCCATCCGGAGACGGAGCGAAAGTGCATCGAGAGCGACACCCACATTCAAGCGGAGCTCGATAACCAGGCTCCGAGCGTGGTCTACCGCTGCCCCATGGGGCTGGTGGATTCAGCCACGCCCCTGCTGATTGAAGGAGAGCATCTCGGCAACGTCTTTACCGGACAGCTGTTCCTGGAGACCCCCGACGAAAAGCGGTTTGTCGAGCAGGCCCGCCGCTACGGCTTCCCGGAGGAAGCCTACCTGGAAGCGATGCGCAAGGTGCCGTATTTCAGCGAAGAGAACCTGCATCGCAACCTGAAGTTCATCCACGGCCTCACCCAGATGCTGGCCGAGCAGGGACTGCAGAACAAGCGGTTGCAGGAAAGCGAAGCCAGGCTCAACCAGGTGGCCGAGCAGAGCCGGACCTACATCTGGGAAGTGGATCGACAAGGCCTTTTTACCTACGTCAGCGATGGGGCGGAAGCAGTGATCGGGTACCGACCGGAGGAGCTGGTCGGCCGGATTCATTTTTACGACCTGCATCCGGAATCGGAGCGGGAGCGATTCAAAGCCAATGCTTTTGCCGTTTTCGGGCGCAAGGATCCCTTCAAGAATTTTGAAAGCAACATCGACACAAAAACAGGCCAGACCCTGTGGATCAACACCAATGGCATACCGATACTGGATGCCGACGGAAATCTGCTGGGCTACCGCGGCAGCGACTACGATATCACCGAGCGCAAGCAATCGGAGCTGGCCCTGAGGGAAAGCGAGCGCCGGATCCTGGAAGCCCTGGAATTCAACAGCAGCATCCTGCGAACCTCCTCCATAGGCATCCTGACCTACCGGGGGGATGGTCAGTGCATCTTCGCCAACCAGGCGGCGGCCCTGGTGGTTGGAACCACGGTGGAGGACCTGCTGGAACAGAATTTCCACCGGATCGAGTCCTGGAAAGAATGCGGGCTCTATGAGCTGGCCTGCAAGGCCTTCCGCACCGGCAAGGAGGAGCGGATCGAGACCCGGCTGCGGACCAGCTTCGGCAAGGAAGCCGCCATGAGCGTGCGTTTCTCCACCTTTCCGTCCCGGATGCAAAAGTGCCTGCTGATGTTTGCCCAGGATATTACCGAGCGGAAGGCGGCGGAAAGCGCTCTCGAGGAAAGCGAAGCCCGGCTGAAACTGGCCGAACAGGCCGCGGGAGCCGGCTGCTGGGAGATCAACATCGAGGATGGAGCCGCCTGGTGGTCCGGAGAATTATTCCGCCTCTTCGGCCTCGATCCGGAAAAGCAGCAGGCCGGCATGGAAACCTGGAGGAGCGTGATCCACCCGGAGGATCTGCCGACGGCCGACGTCAACCTGCAGGAGTCGATCCGGGAAAAGAAGCAGCATTTCAGCGAGTACCGGATCGTGCTGCCCGACGGCCGGATCCGCTGGATCGGGAGCCAGGGAAGCACTCTCTGCGACGCTTTCGGGCTGCCGCGCAAGCTGGCCGGTATCGGCATCGACATCACCCGGCGCAAGCAGGCGGAGGCCGAGCTGCGCGAGGCGCTCGCTTTCAATCAGAACATCATCGACAGCGCCCAGGAAGGCATATTTGTGTACGACCGGGAACTGCGCTACCAGCTCATGAACCGCTACATGGAAAAGCATACCGGAATGAGCTTTTCCGAAGTGAAGGGAAAAACGCCCGAAGAAGTTTTTCCGTTTATGGCGGAATCCGGCGCCATCGACGACCTGCGTCGAATTCTCGAAGGGGAGGAATTCAACACCAGGGAATTCCAGGACCGGATTCCGCGGGCCGGACGCCATGGCTGGGTGGTTCAGTCCAACACTCCGCTGAAAAATGCCGGCGGTGATGTCATCGGCGTGGTGGGCATGGTACGGGATATCACCGAGCAGAAGAAAACCCTGGACCAGCTCACCCAGGCGCAGAAAATGGAATCGGTCGGCCGCCTGGCCGGCGGAGTGGCCCACGATTTCAACAACATGCTGGGGGTGATTCTCGGGCACACCGAAATGGCGCTGATGAACATGGAAGAAACCAATCCGCTGCACAGCGGGCTCGTCGAGGTAAGGGAGGCTGCCCAGCGCTCTTCCGATCTCACCCGCCAGCTGCTGGCTTTTGCCCGAAAGCAGGCCATTTCACCGCAACCCCTGAACCTGAACGACAAGATTTCCTCTCTGCTGAAGATGCTGCAGCGGCTCATCGGGGAGGATATCCGGCTCAACTGGCAGGCGGAAGCCAACCTTTGGCAGATCCGTATGGATCCCTCGCAGATCGATCAGGTCCTGGCCAATCTCTGCGTCAATTCCAGGGATGCCATCGACAATACGGGCTTCATCACCATCGAAACCTCGAACTGCACGATCGATTCCTCCTATTGCCGGGAGCATCTGGACGCCTTGCCCGGCGACTATGTGCGGATGGTGGTAAGCGATAACGGGCGGGGGATGGACCACGAAACCCAGGCGCATATCTTCGAGCCGTTTTTCACTACCAAACCAGCCGGAGATGGCACCGGGCTGGGACTGGCCACCGTTTTCGGCATCGTCAAGCAGAACGAAGGCTTTCTCCAGGTTTACAGCGAACCCGGAAGGGGGACCTCTTTTTCCATCTACCTGCCCCGATTCGAAACGGAAGAGCCTTCGGCTCCTGCGCCGGCACCGGTGGAAACCACGATCTCCCGCGGCAACGAAACCATCCTGCTGGTGGAAGATGAGCATTCGGTGCTGAAGGTGGCCACGCTGTTCCTCGGGCGGCAGGGGTATAACGTGCTTCCGGCTCCGAGCCCCCAGGAGGCGATTCGGATCTCCGGAGACTTTGCCGGCCGGATCGATCTGCTGATCTCGGATGTCATCATGCCCGATATGAGCGGCCGGGAGCTGGCGGATTTGCTTCTGGCTGCGCGACCGGAGATGAAGCACCTGTTCATGTCCGGATACACCGCCAATGTCATTTCCCGGCACGGCGTGCTGAACCAGGGGGTGAACTTCATCGAGAAGCCGTTCTCGCTTCCCAACCTGATCAACAAGGTGCGGGAAGTGCTGGATAAAGAATAACACTTAACGATCCCTAATTCCGTGGAGAGCATGGATCATGAACCAATCCCGCAGGTTGTTTTGCAAGACTTCGCTGGGTGCCGGGTGCCTTTCGGCCGGGACCCGATCCTCTTTGGCCCGGAAACCTTCCGGCCCGGACAAGGCCGAGCTGGACCGTATTCTGGCCCAGCCCGTCCTGCGCCGGGACCTCTTTCCGGCCCCGGTCAAGATCGAGTCCCTGGAGCTCTTGCGGGACGGCAAGCAGTTCCTGATGCGGGTTCGCTCCGCGGAGGGGGCGGAGAGCATCACCGTTCCCAACAACTCCCGGGTGCTCGATGTTTATCCCATGCTGATCGGCAACGTTTTTCCGTATTTTATCGGCAAGGACGCGCGGGATCTGGAAACCCACCTTTGGGAAGTGTACCGATACCAGAGCAACTATAAGTTCCAGGGCCTGGCCTTCTGGGTTTGCGTAGCCACAGTGGAAATGGCCCTGCTGGATCTCCTGGGACTGATTTCCGGCAAGCCGATCGGGGAAATGCTGGGCGGCGTGCGGCGCCGGGAGATCGGCGTATACCGTGCCAGCGGAAACCGGGGCAACACCCCGGAGGCGGAAATCGATTATCTTCGCAAGGTGGTGGCGGAAACGGGGGCCAAGGCCATCAAATTCCGGCTGGGCGGGAGGATGAGCGGCAACGCCGACTCACTTCCCGGCCGCACCGAAGCGCTGATCCCTCTGGTGCGTAAAACCTTCGGGTCGGACTTTACATTGTACGGAGACTCCAACAGCTCCTACGATGTCGCCAATGCCATTCGTATCGGCCGGCTCATGGAGGAAAACAAATACGCCATGTTCGAGGAGCCCTGCGAGTTCGACGATCTGTGGGCCCACAAGCAGGTGAGCGACGCCTTGTCGATTCCAGTCGGCTTGGGAGAACAGGAATTCAGCATGCGCCGCTTCCAGTGGACCATCGAGAACCGGGCCGCGGACATCATGCAGCCCGACCTGCACTATTTCGGCGGCTACATCCGCTGCACCCGCGTGGCACGTATGGCGGCCGCTGCGGGGATGCCCTGCACCCTGCACCTTTCCGAGTCGGGATTTGCCTATCTGAACATTCTCCACTTCGCATCCTATGTACAAGATCCGGGGCCCTTCCAGGAGTTCAAGGGAGAAACCGGCATTCCGTTCCTCTGCGACACTTCCCCTTTGAAGTGCCGGAACGGGAAGGTGCTCTGTCCCAGCGGACCCGGCTTCGGAATCAAGGTGGACCCGGACTATATCCGCAAATTCAGGCCGGTCCAGGAGGTCTGACCGGAAATCCGGGTCGCCGTGCCGGGAAAGATCGGAAGAACCGGTTGTCGTGGGGAGGGTGTCTATGGGGCAGGAATCGGTGAGAGTGCTGATCGTGGACGAAGATGCCGCCTTTTTGCGGGAGGCGGTCATGGAGCTGTCCGGCCATTTTTCCGTCTGCGCCTGCCCGTCCGGAGACCATGCCCTGCGGGTCTATGAAGCCTTCCGGCCGCAGGTCGTCCTCCTAGACGGCGACATAAAGGACATTCCTTTTACGCTCCTGCTGGAAAAGCTGCAGGAGAGGAACGGGGCCCTCCAATGGATCGCTACCTCCGGGAGTGCCGATTCGCTGAAAGACGTTCGCCAGGCGCTGTCGGGTCGAAGGATCGATCGCATCCTCCGGAAGCCCTTCTCTTTTCCGGATCTGATCGGATGGATCCGCGATTCTCGGGGAAACCGGGTAGAGGCCGGGGCGGATCCGGACGGCTGGAGCGGACTTCCCGTCGATCCTCCTTCGCCTCCTGCCGTTCTCCATGAGGTCCGAAAGGCCCGGCAGAAGCTTTGCGTGGTGGAAATCGCGGCGGGCCATGATCGGAAAGCGCCGGCGGGTCCCGGCACGGAGGCGGAAGGGAGCGAAGAACGGCAGGAAGAAAATGTGCTGAGCGACCTGGTGCAGGGCACCAGGGAAGCCCTTGCGGCACACGAGGCGCAGAGGGAGCAGCAGATCCACCGGGTTGGTGAAATCAGGCGGTCCGCCGGGAATCGCGATACCCTTCCGGAAGCCCATAAGGGAATCGGTATGGACATCGGCACCAGCCGCATTGTCTGCCTGCATCCGGATGAAACGGACCCGGACGCCGGGTCTCAGCTGAACGCCTTTCTGTCGGTTGCCGAAAGCAGGTTCCTGAAGGAGGTGCTGATTAAGAACCGTATTCCTCACTCCCGGGTAGAGGAGGAAACGGTTATTCTCGGCCGGCCGGCCCGGCAGTTTGCCGAGATTTTCAACGGCGAAATCCGCCGTCCCATGAGGCACGGGCTGCTGTCGCCGCAAGAGCCGCACGCCGTCCCGGTCCTGCAGGAGATCCTCCGGCTCCTGCTGCCGGAGGCCGCCGGGCCGGGGCAGCCGCTCTGCTTCTGTGTTCCCGCGCCGGTTGCCGGGCTGGAATCCGACTTCGTTTACCATGAAGGAATTCTGAAGAAGCACCTTGCCGGCCTGGGCTACCGGGTGAAGAGCATTTTCAAAGGGATGGCGGTGGTGCTTGCCGAGCTCGCCGAGGACAATTACACGGGCATCGGGATCAGCATGGGGGCCGGCATGTGCAATGTCTGCCTTTCCTTTCTGTCCATGCCGGTCATCTCCTTCGGGCTGCGTCGGGGCGGCGATGATATCGACGATGCGGCCGCGCGCGTCACCCGAGAGGCCCTCCACCGGGTACGGGCGGTCAAGGAGGAGTCGCTCGATTTTTCCCGCCCGGCAAGGACCCGGCTGGAAAGCGCCCTGCAGATCTTTTACGAAGACCTGGTCCGGGATCTGCTCCATGCTTTGGCAAGCCGGCTGTCGCAGGCCGAAAGGCTCCCGAGGATGAACCAGGCGGTACCCGTGGTGCTCGCCGGCGGAACCTGCCTGCCGAACGGGTTCGCGGGCTGGTTCGAGCAGCTCCTGAAGGAGGCCAGGGTGCCGCTGGGGATTTCCGCGGTTCGCCTGGCCCAGGACCCCCTGCGCTCGGCGGCGACGGGCGCTCTGCTGAGCACGGCGGTGTAGCGGCATGGGATCTCCCGCCTGGCGGAAGAGAAGATCCGGCAAGACGATTGCCGTCGGAGGAGGAAAGGGGGGAGTCGGAAAAACCCTGGTGGCTGTCAACCTGGCTGTGGCTGTATCCCGCATGGGCATCGAGGTCAGCCTCTTCGACGGCGATTTGGGCAACAGCAATTGCAACACCCTGCTCGGGATTACCCGGGTTCGGAAATCCCTGGATCATTACCTGGCTCGCGAATGTGCCTTTTCGGAAATCACGATGGCCACCGCCTATCCCGGGTTGAGCCTGATTTGCGGCGCTCCCAATAGCGTGGGCGAACTGCTTCCGGACGGCATGCCCCGCCTCCTGAATGAGCTTCGGCGCTGCAAAGCCGAATGCCTGATTCTGGATCTGGGTGCCGGCGTGGGGGAAGAAACCCTGGATCTTTACCGCCTGGCCGAAGAGAAGATCGTGGTGGCCACGCCCGAGGTGACCTCGCTGCAGAACGCCTACGGCTTCGTCAAATCGGCTTTCCTGCTGGACCTGCAGCGCAGCGGGGGATGGGAGACCTATCTCGAAGCGGCCGGCTCCGACGTGCAGAAGCTGCACGCCATGATCGAGGAGCTGGAACCCCGGCATCCGCACCGGCGGATGTTTGCCGCGGTGGCCGCACGTCAGAACTTCGGACTGCTCGGCAACCGGGTGGACGACGACAAGGATGAAAGGATTATCCAGAACCTGCGGAAAGTGGTGGCCCAGTATTTGCGGCTGGAAAGCCGGGTGTCAGGCTTGATCGGTACACGGGAGGAAGTCCGCGAATCGGTCAACCGGATTATTCCTTTCACCGCGCTTCATCCGGACTCTCACCCCAGCCGGGAAATTAGCCGCATGGCCGCCGCTCTTTTTCCTGCCGGGCCTTCCGAAGGTACCGCAGGAATTTGATGAAGGTGCAGAAAGGCCGCAGGCGACAGGCCCTTTTGCTTTTCTTTCCTCACTTCCTTGAATGATGGTTATGGCGTGTGCCGGCCGCCGGTCCGTCAGACGTTCAGGCCTACCCCCGTGCAGTTCCCGAGAACCGAAAAGCAGGGCGTCGGGTTTCTGCCGGTCACCTGAACGCCCTCCCATGCCGAATCGTGGACATCGTCCAGCAGGAAGGCCGGCCGTCCGTCCGGCTGAAGGTGCTCGATGCGAATGCGGTTCATGCGTATTTTCCGGGCGTGGCGGATATAGAATCCGAAGGAAGGCAGGGTGCCGAACATCCGGTTTTCCGGATACTTGTCGCCCAGCTCGGGGATCTCGCGCAGCGAGTCCTCCGCTCCGGCAGGCGGAAAGCCGCCCAGGATGCGGATTTCCACGTCTTCCAGGGTGACCTCCTCGATCCGGCTGCCGGGAATGCCGCAGATGGACGAGGTGTATGCCTGGTAGTTGTGGCGCTTGCGCTCCTCGTCGTTGTATTTCTCCGCCTTGTTCACCGTGGCCCGCAGTCCGCCGATGTAAATATTCCGCAGAATTCCCGGCGGGACGGTCAGAATGCCGTTCATCCTGCGGTTGCGGTTCCCGAGGCGCAGCTGCACCGGCGTTCCCACGCCATTCATAACCGTATGGCGCACTGCAATGTTTTCCATGATCCCGCCGTCCACAATCTGCAGGGCGATTCCGGAAATTCCGGTTTGCCATACCTCGTTGTTTTCGATGATGATATGGCGAAAGCCGCCCGAAGAATCCGTGCCCATCTTGATGCCGTTGCAGAGCGAGCGCACCTTGTTGTTGCGGATGACCCCGCGCAGGCAACCGGCGGGAACGTAGCTCTTCAGGCAAATGGCATCGTCGTTGGCGTCGATGGTGCAATTTTCCATGAGAAAATCCTCGCAGTCGAGAAAATCGCAGCCGTCGGCGTTGTGAGCATAATTTTCCATTACGGTAATGCGGTCGATGTGGACGTGGCGGCATTGGGAATAGGCCTGCGTCCACCAGACGGACCGCCGGAAGGTGATGCCGCGGACCGTCACGTTGCTGCACTCGTCAAACCAGAGCAGCGTGGGATTCTCGGCGCTCTGCTCCCGGAATTCTCCGCTGCCGTCCAGGAGGACATTGCCATCCAGGATTCCCTCTCCGCAAACGGAGATGTTTTTCTCGCCCTGGGCATAAATCAGGGCGCGCTTGAGGTACTGCTGGTATCGGGCCTGCTGCCGGAGCGGCCGCTCGGGAAAATCGCGCAGGCGCGGGCTGGATTTCAGCACGGCGCCCTTCTGGAGGTAGAGCTGCACGTTGCTTTTCAGCACCACGGATCCGGTGAGGAACGACCCGGGCGGCACGATAACCCGGCCGCCACCTTTCTCTGCGCAGAAGTCGATGGCCCGCTGGATGGATTCCGCGTTCCCGTGGCCTTCTTCGCTCCGGGCACCGAATTCCAGAATGCTCCGCTCGAGGAGGGGGGGGGGCGTTGACGGCTGCGAAGCGGCCAAGCCGATCCCCGGGCGGTGGGCCAGCCAGCCTCCGGAGGCTGCGGCAACGGCGCGCTGCAAATGGGTTCTTCTGGAAAATCGATCCATATTCCTGCTCCTCGTTCATTGCAATAATCCGGTTGGTGGAGGTTCGTCCCTACCCGTCCAACGGCACCCCCTCGGGGTGGAGAGCTCCTCTCCCGCTCGGAACACTTCCGCATCAATCATACCTCGAACCGGGCGGAGCAGAAGCGCATCGGCCATAGGTCATGGCCGGAGGCCTGCGGATTGGGAGCCGCCGGGCCGCCAAGGTTTCGGTTGTGACCGTGCCGGTGATCGGAAACCGCCGTCGTGATGATTCCGAAAAAAGGCTTGACAATCAGATCGTAATTGTGATTAGAATCACTGCATCACGTAACGTGGGAGCACATTTACTTAGCAACTTTCCTCTTCCATTCCTGACGGTCTGAACAGCGTGGTGCGGGTGCCACCTCTGCCGGTGCGGGGTGCATGCCTACCACGATGTGCGGCGCCAGGGCACGGAGCCCTTGTGTTTGCAGCAGGCAGAAGGGTTCGGCAGGAGTATGCCGAGCCCAAGGACAGCTAAAAAGTAGCGGAACACGACTCGCATGGCAGCCAGATTCGGTGGGCAGAACGGGAGCATGCACATCTTATGAAAATCAGGACAGGGCGATTCAACTTAAGGCGATTTTCTTTGATCCTGGGATTTCTTTTCCTGGGCATTACCACGGCGGCGCTGCGCGGGCATTACGACCGGCAGAAACCGCTGGCCACCTCCGGAAAGAGCCCCAATGCGGGAACTGCCGTGCGCACCTTGCCGGCGGTCTACCACCCGCCCGACTCGGTCACGGTCTCCATTGCGGTGTCCCCGGACGATGCCGTCAATGCCTACGCAGTCGAGGAGGTCCCTCCCGCGGGCTGGACGGTCAATGCCGTGGGGAGCGGCGGGGTCTGGGACAGCCTGAACTCCAAAGTCAAGTGGGGGCCCTTCTTCGACCATGTTGCGAGGGTTCTCACCTATAAAGTGACGCCGCCGAACGGAGAAACGGGCACGAAAAGCTTTGTGGGGCTGGCCAGCTTCGAAGGCGTGGAGGTGCCGGTCAGCGGTCACCTGAGCTTATCCTACGGGACGCTCACTACCAGCACGACCAGCACCACCAGCACCAGCACCACCAGCAGCTCTGTTCCGCCCGGCAGCAGCACCACCACCCTTCCACCTGCTCCTGTGGTCACCCAGGTCAGCCCGAATACCGGTTCGACCAGTCAGGTCACTGCGGTCACCATTTTCGGCGGCAACTTTTATTCCGGCGCGCAGGCTTCCATCGGAAGCACGCCGCTGACCAGCGTGGTTATAAAAAGCAGCTTCCAGATCACGGCGACCGTTCCTGCCGGCCTGGCCGTCGGAATCTACAGCATACGCGTCTGTACCGCAGGCCGCTGCGGCACGCTGGCGGACAGTTTTGCGGTTACCGGCGTGGGGCCGATTTTGCAGAGCATCGAGCCGACCCAGGGCTTTAACAATGCGCCCAACGAGGTTCTCCTGCACGGCCAGAACTTCCAGTCGGACGTGTCCGCCACCATCGGTGGAGTGCCGTTGCAGAATATGAGCCGCATTGACGCCTCTCTCCTGCGGGCTTCGGTTCCGTCGGGGATGGCTGCCGGCAGCTACGACGTGGTGGCCCGTAACGGATCCTTTCCGCAGAGCAGCATACTGGCCGGCGGATATACGGTTCAGGATTTCCTGTCCGAGGACTGGTTCGCCAACCCGGAGGATATCTGGACGACTCCCTCCTCCGTTCGGCAGGGGGACACCATCACCCTGGGAGTGAATGTAAACCGCCAGGGAGGACTTTCGGCGCAAACGGTACAGGTGGCCTTTTACAAAGGAAATCCCTCCGTGGATGGAATCTTGCTGGGAACGGCGGTTTCCACCCTGGTTCCTGCCGGCGTGGGGGCGCGGGGAACAGCCGGACTCCCCTGGGCGCTGCAGGGGATCACGGATTCCGCCGATATTTATGTGCAGGTGGATGCAAACAACGCCGTCGTGGAAACCAGCGAGCAGAACAATCAGGCCCGCCGGGTCCTTGCGATTCTGCCCCCGGCTCCGGATCTCAGCGCTCCTTTGGTTACCGGCATGGCCATTAATGGCGGTGCGGTCCTGACCGCCAATGCGGACGTGTCGGTGTCCCTCAGCGCCGTTGATGCCGGAGGCTCCGGCGTCCGGAACATGCTGCTGATCGAGCGGGCCTTCAACTCCGCGGCGCGGGAGTGGGTTGCGGCCCAGCGCACCGGATGGATCGCCTACCGGAGCCCGTACCCCCTGCGGCTCACTTCCGGTGGCGGTTTGCGCTATATACAGGCCTGGGTTGCCGACGGCGCCGGGAATATCTGTTCCGCACCTGGCGAGGCGCGGATCAACTACATCCCCTTGCCGGATACGGTTGCCGAGCAGCAGACGCGCATGTTCCGGTGGCCATTGAGCGCCGGTCAAACGCTGATCGCCACCCTGCTGACCCTCTCCGGAGACGCGGATCTCTATATCTGGCCGCCCGGTTCGGCCTCTCCTCTCCTCAGCGATCTGTCCGGCATCGCCACCGACTCCTTGAGCCTGACGGCCTCCGTCGGCGGAGATTACCAGGTTGAGGTTTTTGGCTACCAGCATTCGCAGTTCCAGTTGACCCTGACGCAGGGTCGCGCGCCCACGGAAGCGGCTTCGAATGTCGGCAAGGCGATCGGGGGCGGCCGGGCTCCTTCCAAAGCGGCCCCTTCCCAGCCGGTGGTTTCCACCGGCAATACTCCCGCACAAAATAGTGCGGTTCCCAAAGCGCCTCTGAACGGATATGCGCTTCTGCTTCCCCTGGTGATGCGATAGACCCGGGTGCCGGCAGCAGGAGTTCCAATCGAATTACCAGAGAGGTCCTGCGGAATGGAATCGGGTGGCAGGATCAGACGGTCACAGAATAGGAAACAGTATTGAAAGCAGCTGTGGAGACCAAGACGATGAAACAGATTCGTTTCTTAGGGATTTGGATCGGTATTTGCTGTGCCTTGATTGCCCCGGGGTACGGGGAGGGGCCCAGTATCGATATGGCCGCGGAATATACTCTGTCACTTGGGCGTTGGGAACTGCCGCTGCAGGCCTCGGGCGGATCCGGAACCGGCTACGTCTGGAGCGTGGTCACCGGCTCGCTCCCTTCCGGTCTGGCTGTTCGGACCGATGTGCCCGGCTGGTTCCCTGCGGGGACCACTGCAGGGGTGATCGGGGTGGCCACGACCACCAGCACCACCACGGCAACGATTCAGGTGAAAGACAGCCTGAATGCCACCACCACCAAAACCATCAGTTTTACTGTCGTCGCCCTTAATTCTGCGAGCAATTGGGAGCTGCCGGATGCTTCGGTCGGTGTAACCTACAGCTTCACGTTAGGGGTTGTCGGGGCTACGTCCTCGGTGACCCGGTCGCTGGTCTCGGGAAACTCGCTTCCGCCCGGCCTCAGCCTTAACTCCACCAGCGGGGAGATATACGGTACTCCATCCACGGCCGGGACCTACGACTTCAATATTCAGTTCACCCAGGGAGCCTATTCCCTGCAGCGCACATTCCGGATTTTTGTGTCGAACCTGAATATATCCACGGGTGTGATCCTCCCGACGGCCACCGTCGGTGCCGGGTACAGCCAATCGATTACCGTATCGGGCGGCACGGCCCCCTATACATTTTCCTCCACCTGCTGTCTCCCGCAGACACTTTCCTTGAGCAGCGGAGGGGTTATTTCCGGGACGCCCGGCTGGCAGGATTTCAGCAGTCTGAATCTGTCGGTGGCCGATTCCGCAGGTGCGACGGCCCGCAAGAAATTTGGCCTGACCGTTACCGGGACTCCCAGCCAGCTTCCCGGCATCAACCATCCACCCCTGCTCTCCGATGCCGAACTGGGGAGCTATTATTCCGGCTCCATGGGCGGATTTCCCGGCAAGCCTTCTTCCACCTGGGAAGTGGCCAGCGGGTCGGCTTTGCCTGCCGGCTTCAGTGTGCTGGACCCCTCGCAGGATCCCTCGCATACCAATCCGGGACAGTTCAATTTCGGGGGAACCTCCTTACAGGTGGGAACCGCCGGCTTTACTGTCCAGTGTACGGATGGCTCGACACCGCCGGCGGTCACACGGCGGAGCTATTCCCTTCGCGTTTCGGAAATGGCCGTGGACAGCTTGCCGGGCGCCATGTTTAACGTCGCCTACAGCAGGCAGATTCGCGTGCTGGGTGGCACGGCCCCCTACGCCTTTACGATTTTCAAGGGAACCTACCCCTCCGGCATGACTATGAGTTCCAGCGGACTTCTGTCCGGTACTCCCCAGGAAACCGGATGGTTCGACCCGTGGGTGCAGATAACGGATTTCAACGGGAAGATATGGCTGCGGAGTCTGGGCGTGTATGTCAGCGCCGGTGCAACCAATATCTATATCAGGGCCGGGAGTCCGCTTCCCGATGCTTTCGTGAATCAGAGCTACAGCTTTCCTTTTACAGCCAGCGGCGGAAGCGCCTCTTATAACTGGACGATCCCGTCCGGCAGCCTTCCTGCCTGCCTGAGCCTGCTGAGCGGCGGCTCGCTGCCCTCCGGTTCGCCCGCCGGCTCTGCCGTGCTGACCGGCACCTGCACCTCACCCGCCCAATATAGCTTTCTGCTTCGGGCGACCGACAGCTCCAACTCCGCCAATTTTGCCCAGCAGTTATTCCGGCTGCAGGTTACGCCGATTTACTATACCGGGCCCGGGCTGCTGCCCTACGGAAATGTCTCCACGGCCTTGAGCCGAAGCCTTTCGGTCGGCGGTGCCACCGGGACCGTCAACTACATCCTCCACCCGGACGACCTTCTGCCCCCGGGAATTGCTCTTTCGGGCAGCGGAATTCTTTCCGGGACACCCAGCTCCAGCGGGCGGTTCTGGTTCCGCGTCGTGGCTACGGACAGCCTCGGCAGTTCCGCCACCTTCTGGGTCAGCATCGACATTTACCCGGCCGGAGGCTACCCGCCCCTTCTGATCAATACGTCTTCCAGTCAGGTTTATCAGCTGGGGCGGGTGCAACAGGCGCTTTCTGCCGAAGGCGGCTCCGGCGGATACATCTGGTCGATCGATCCGGGCGGTGGCTCTCTGCCGCCCGGGCTGAAAATCCGCACGGATATTCCTTCCGGATGGGCGTCCGGAACCACGGCGGGCATCATCGGTGTGGCCACCACCATCGGCACCTCTCTGGCGACTATCCGGGTCACGGACAGCGTCGGCAACACCACCACCCAGGCCTTCTATTTCAATGTCCTGGCGGTCAACAGCACCAGCAACTGGCAATTGCCGGACGGATCGCTGGGCGTAGCCTACAGCTACATTCTGGGGGTGACCGGGAATACGGGTTCTGTGACCCGGGCGCTGCCCTCGGGGAACTCTCTTCCCCCGGGGCTCAGCCTGAATTCCGCCACCGGTGAGATATCCGGTACGCCGACCACGGCCGGTACCTACAATTTCAATGTGCAGTTCACCCAGGGGTCCTTCAGTTTTCAGCGCGGCTTTCAGATCACGGTGTCCAAGCTCCATATCTCCACGGCAGCGGAATTGCCAACGGGGACCGTCCATGCCGCCTACAATCAAACCGTCTCGGTAAGCGGCGGCACGCCGCCTTATACCTTTTCCACCGGCTGCTGCTGGCCGGGAGGTCTCTCCTTCAGCAGCAGCGGAGTGATCTCCGGAACGCCGAACGGCCAGACTTTCAACAATTTCCCGATTTATGTCACCGATTCGTCAGGAGCGACCGCCCGCAAGCAGTTCGCCATGACCATTACCGGATCGCCCGCGCAGCTGCCGGGCATCAACTATCCTTCCTTTTTTCAGGATGCAGAGCTGGGCTCTTATTATGCCGCCGCGGCGGCGGGATTCCCCGGGAAGCCGCCCTCCACCTGGTCGCTGGCTTCCGGCTCCTCTTTGCCGGCCGGGTTTGCCGTGCTGACTCCCTCTCAATATACGTGGAACACATCGCCGGGGCAGTTCAATTTTGCCGGTACCGGAACGCAGGTTGGAAATTACAGTATCACCATGCAATGGACGGACAGCTCCGCGCCGGCGGCTTCCACCAGCCGGACCTTTGCGCTGCGGGTTTCCCCCCTGGCGGTCGACGGTCTGCCGAATGCGACCCTGGAAACTTCCTACAGCCGACAGATTCGCGTGCTGGGAGGGGATGCCCCTTATACCTTCACGCTCAAGCAGGGGGCCTTCCCGAACGGGCTGACCATGAGCTCTTCGGGGTTGCTGAGCGGCACGCCGCTGGAGACCGGCGGCTTCTCCCCCCTGGTCCTGGTGACCGATTCCAGCGGAAATTCCTGGCAGAGGAGCATGTATCTCTTTGTCAGCAACGGAACCGACGGCATCAACATCAACAACGGCAGTCCGCTTTCCAATGCCCTGGTCAGCCAGAGCTACAGTAACACCCTCACGGCCGGCGGCGGCAGCGGGGCCTTTACCTGGACTCTGATTTCCGGCAGCCTGCCGCCGGGCATGAACCTTTTAAGCGGAGCGACGCTGCCTGCCGGCGCTCCGGCCGGCTCAGCGGTGCTAAGCGGAACCTGCCCCACCGCCGGGCAATACAGCTTTACGCTGCGGGCTGCGGACAGTGCCAACGCCAGCGCCTTTGCCCAGCGGTTTTTCCGGCTGCAGGTCACGCCGGTCTCCTATAGCGGACCCGGGTCGCTGACTTTCGGCAACCTGTCTTCCTTTCTGTCGCGGCCTCTTTCCGTCAACGGTGCCATGGGAGCGGTGACCTACGCGGTGCATCCGGACGACATGCTGCCCCCGGGCCTGTCCCTGGCCGGCAGCGGCGTCATTTCCGGGACTCCCTCTTCCATCGGCCGGTTCTGGTTCCGGATCGTGGCCACCGATTCCGCCGGGTATTCCACGATCCTCAATCTCAATATCGACATTTACCCGGTCGGCGGATATCCTCCAATGCAAATTACTACCGGCGCGATGCAGAGCTATGGCCTGGGACGGGTGGAAGCCGCTCTCTCCGCCACCGGCGGAACCGGAACCGGCTATGTATGGACCTTGGATTCCGGGTCGCTTCCCGCCGGTTTGAAAATCCGGACCGATGTGCCCAACTGGTTTTCATCCGGCACTACCGCCGGAATCATTGGTGTGGCCACGACGGTCGGATCTTCCACGGCTACCATACGGGTGACCGACAGCGTGGGGAACAGTACGACTTTAACGATGAATTTTTCGGTCTTTGCCCTGATGCCCACACGACGGTGGGATCTGACAGACGGTTCCGTCGGAGTGCCCTACGATTATCCTCTGGGAGTCACCGGAAACGATGGCAGCGTCACTTTCAGCGTTGCCAGCGGGTCTTTGCCGCCGGGCCTCAACCTGAACGGACTGACCGGGCGCATCACCGGGACCCCGACCACAGCGGGCTATTACAATTTCTACCTGAAATATTCCCAGACGAGCTTCAACCTGACCCGCTCCTACCAGATATATATATCGCCAATGGCCATCACCACTCCGTCGCAGCTGCCGGCCGGGACCGTCTGGACATCCTACAGCCAGTCGGTCGGCGTTACGGGCGGCACCTCCCCTTACAATTACACCTTCGGCTGCTGCCTGCCCGGAGGCATTTCCGGCGATTCCGCCGGACTGCTCTCCGGAACGCCCGGTTCCGAAGCGAACAGCTCCTTCCGGGTAACCATCGGCGATTCCTCGATTTATAAGGTGCGTCGAAATTTCAACCTGCGCGTCAATCACACACCGAGCGGATTGCCGGCGATCTCCACGGACAATCTCACCGGAGGGGAAGATTTATTTATAGGAGAGGCTCGCTGGGCTGCCGCCTATAGCTATGCCGGCAAGCCCACCGGCAGCTGGTCCCTGGCAACCGGTTCGACTTTACCGCCGGGCTTTGAAATCCTGGATCCCGCCAGCTATCAAAATACCAACGAGAGCGAGATGCCCGTCGGCCAGCTGGTCATCGCGGGCAGCGGAACCCAGGCCGGCAGCTACCCGGTGACCTTGAGGTACACGGATGCTTCCGTGCCCCCGGTTACTACCAGCCGTTCGTATACGCTTCGAGTCTCCGCCTTGAATTCGGATGATCTACCCTACGGCTATTACGGAGTTCCCTATAGCCAGCAGATTCGGGTGCTGGGAGGAGTACCGCCCTATACTTTTGCCATTGTCGATCGGAATTTTCAAAAGGGATTGGCTATGAATTCCACGGGCCTGGTTTCGGGAATACCTGCAGAGACCGGAAATTACAATCCCCTGATTCTGGTGACCGACAGTGCGGGCAATACCCTTCGGCGCAGCATTTATCTCTTCATCCACAGCGGCCCTACCGATCTCAATTTCAACAACGCCGGGATCAACAAGAGCGGCAATCCCCTGGCAAACGGGTTTGTCGGGTCCAGCTTCAACGTAAACTTGACCGCCTCGGGGGGGCCTGCTTCCTATACCTGGAGCGTGGAGTCCGGGGCTTTGCCTCCGGGCCTGACGCTGCTGAGCGGAATCAATCTGCCGTCGGGTTCTCCGGCCGGATCCGCAGTGCTCACCGGGGTGCCGACGCTTGCCGGCATCTACGATTTCTCGCTGCGGGTGACCGATAGCAGCAACTCCGCTAACTTCGGGGTCCGCCTCTTCCGGATCCAGATCGGTCCCTTCCAGCTTTCCATCTCTACCCTTTTGCCCTGGACCAATGCAGGAAGCTCTTTCAGCCAGACGCTGGCAGTGACCGGTGCCAGCGGAACCGTTACCTGGGCCCTGAAATATAACAGTCTGCTGCCGCCGGGGCTGTCGCTCGCTCCGGACGGGACGCTTGCGGGCTCTCCGACTACCACGGGCAGGTATTCCTTCACCCTGGTCGGAACCGACACCAACGGCATGTTCCGTACGTTCACCTTTACTCTCGACGTCTACGCGGCCGGTACCTATCCGCCGCTTTCGATCACCACTGCACCGGATTTGGGCCGCATCCTGATGGGGACGCAGTCCATACAGATTGCCGCCTTCGGAGGGCAACCCCCCTATACTTTCTCGCTGGCCCCCGGCTCCGCTCCTTTACCGCCCGGATTCCGATTGCAGAGCGGGCCGCCGCTGCCTGCCCATTTCGCCTCAACCTCCCAGGCCGGTATTCTCGGGGTGGCGCTGGGCCCCGGAGTTTATTCGCCGACCATTCGGATGACCGATTCCACGGGAGCGAACTTCGACCGGACCTTTGCCCTGCGGATCGTCGGGGTGCTGTCCTCCATGAGCAATCCAGCCGAGGCAGCGATGAACGTCGCTTACAGCTACCAGCTGACTCCCAGCGGCGGAGTCGCACCGTTCACGTTCGCTCTGACCGGCTCCTCCGGATTGTTGCCGCCGGGGATTTCCCTCTCTGCCAGCGGTCTCCTTTCCGGCACGCCGACTGCGTCCGGCGCGTATCCTTTCACCGTGCGGATCACGGATAGCTCCGGCGACTATTGGGATTGGAGTCACACGCTTTCGGTCACCGCCCTGCGGTTGACCAATTCCCTCAGCATGCCACGCCTGATGCCGGCAGGCACCCAGAATGCCGCCTATAGCCAGACTCTCACCGTTGCCGGCGGCACGCCGCCCTATACCTGGTCTGTGGTCTCCGGCAGCTCCATGCCCTCCGGGCTGAGCCTGAGCCCGGCGGGAGCCATCACCGGCACGCTCAGCACGGGCAACCGGACTTCGACTACCGTCAAGTTGACCGACTCGGCCGGGAACAGCCTGCAGCTGGCCTTGGGATTTCCTATCGTCAGTGCCAGCCTCTCGATGCCTTCCTTCAGCACCGGCAACGACCTCGGCGATTTTTCCGTGAACAATAACCTGGAGAGCGGCATTTCCGCCACCGGCGGAATTCCGCCCTACACCTATGCGGTGGAATCCGGTTCTACCTTGCCGGGCGGTCTGTTCCTGCGAACGGCCAGTTTGCTGGGGAACAACTACACGCCGCTGAGTGCTTTCCTCCAGGGGCGTACAACCACTCCCGGCAATTTCACTTTCACCCTGAGGGCCACCGACAGCGCCGGCAATTCCACCACCCGTGCATTCAGCATGCGTGTGGCCCGGCTGAGTACCCTCAATACGAGCATGCCCCTTTCCGGGAAACCTGCCATGGCCATCGGCACGCCGTTTACGGAAACCTTGCTCGGCGTGGGGGGAACTTCTCCTTATACCTGGAGCCCCTACCAGTTCCTGCCGGAAGGTCTGTCGCTGACAGCGGGCGGGGTTCTTTCCGGAACCCCGATGAACACGGGCTATTATTCCTTCGGGGTCAACCTCTCCGACTCGGCGGGAAATACCGCCGTACGGTATTTCAACGTCACGGTCGCCTCCGGTGCCGCCGGCACTTTGCGGATAGAAGCCGGACCGGACCTGGGCACCGCCAGTTTCGGCTATTCTTCCTTCTCGTTCACTTCCTCGGGCTCCGCCCTTGCCACGCCGAATTTCAGCTATTCGGTCGAATCGGGCTCCACGCTTCCGCCCGGACTGGCTTTGCTGAGCGGTTCGTCTTTGCCGGATGTCAGCTCCAATCCCACAACGACAGCCATTCTGGCCGGGTACCTGTCGACGCCCGGGACCTATAAATTCACTCTGAGGGTTACCGACAGCTCCGGGTACCTTGGCCTGCGGACCCTGACGCTCAAGGTCGTGCCGCTGGTATTCATCACCAATTCGCTTCCCCCGGCCACTACCCAGTCCGCCTATTATGCTCCGATCAAGCTGGCCGGCGGAACGGCGCCTTACACGATCAGCCTGGCTCCCGGCAGCCTGCCCCTGCCGCCCGGACTGAGCCTGAACAGCTCCAATCAGATGGTCGGAACTCCGACGGTTCCCGGTGTCTATTCCTTTACGCTGATGGCCGGCGATGCTGCGGGAAACAGCATGCCGCGGAGCTTTACCGTGAATGTCTCCTCCCTCCTGATTACCAATAATTCCATCCTGCCGCTCGCCGTGTACGGCCAGTCCTACGTTTTCAACTTGGCGGCCACGCGCTCCGGATCCTCGCCGGTCCTGTGGTCCGCCTCCAACCTCTGCTGCGGCCTATCCCTGGATCCCAACACAGGGGTCCTTTCCGGCACGATCAACTCCACGGTTTCCAATCGGGCGGTGACCGTTACGGCCCGATACGGTCCGTCGGGAAGCGCCGATTACTTCAGCAAGGTATTTTTGCTGAACATCCGCTATCCCTACCAGAGTCAGCTGGTGAACATTACGACCTCCCGCAGCATGAGTGACATTTCGGTCAACAGTTTTATTAATTACACGCTTTCGGCCAGCGGCGGCCTGCCGCCGTATACCTGGTCCCTGGTCAGCGGATCGCTGCCTCCGGGACTGGCTCTGGGCCCGGCGGAAGAAGTCAACGGTACCCCGACCCCCAAAACAACCTTTCTGATGGGGGTGGCGACGACACCCGGCCTATACACCTTTACCCTGCGAGCCACGGATACCGCCGGTACTTTCTCGCAACGCACCTTCACCGTCGCGGTGACTCCCGTATCCCTGGCGGGTTCCTCTCTCCGTCGAGCCATCTTCGGGCAGAGCTACGGCCAGCAGGTCGTGGCCGTCGGCGGTACTCCGCCCTATACCTATACGCTGCTGCCCTACAGCGCTGTGTATCCGATTCCTCCGGGCCTGACGATGAGCGGTACCGGGTTGCTGACGGGCACACCGTCCAACTCAGGCCTGTTCAGCATGCGGATTCAGGTCGGCGACAGTGCCGGCGCTTCTACGCAAAGGGCAGCTCTACTCTATATCGACACGGCCGGCCACGCTTTCCTCGATTGGGCAGGCAGCGGGGGATATGGCCCTTTGTCCGATGCCTCCCTGGGTGTCAATGCCGCCTACTACCTGTATCCAAACGCGGGGACTTCGCCGATCACTGCTGTCGTGGAGGCCGGCTCAACGCTTCCTCCCGGTCTGTCGCTGCTCACCGGATCCGATATGCCCAGCGGATTTCCCGGTACCTACAGCATGATTTCCGGTGTTCCGACCACGCCCGGTAATTACGCGTTTACCACCCGTCTCACGGATGCCACCGGGAGCTTTGTCGCCACTACCGCCAACCTGCGGGTGACGCCTCTGCATGTGCCCCGCCCGCCGCTTCCGGCTTTTCCGGCCCTGGCCACGGGCAAAGTAGGAACTCCTTTCTCTTATACTTACTCTGCGGTGAACGGCACGCCCCCTTACACATTCACTCTGGCCGCCGAAAATTATCTTCCCGACGGGCTCAGCCTGTCTTCCGGCGGAACTCTTTCCGGCACACCTACGACGGTCGGGTCCTTCTCTTTCCAATATGTGATCAAGGATGCCAGCAATTTAACCCTGATCGAGCCGGCTTCCGTTTATATATATCCTGCCGGATCCACGCTGCCGATCTACACCAGCGCTTCGACCAGCTTCTTCGATGCCTCGGCAGGCAGCCTGTATGACAGGGAACTGAATACGCTGGTCTATTGGGGTATTCCGCCTTTCACCTGGAGTCTTGCGGCCGGATCGACTTTGCCGACCGGGTTGTCGATTGCTGCCGGAAGCGGAGGTGCTTCGGATTCTCTGCGGGGCACCCCGACGGCGGCAGGAACTTCCACTTTCGGGCTGGAAGTCCGCGACAGCCTGGGGCAAACCAGCTCCACCCTGGTGAGCCTGGTGGTATCCCCGCTGTCCTTGAGCCCGGCAGCCCTCCCGGCGGCGGTTTCCGGAAGCTCCTACAGCCAGGCTCTCAGCGCTTCGGGAGGGACAGGGCCCTATACCTACAAGCTCAGCTACTCCTCCGACCTGCCGAACGGACTCAGCCTGAGTAGCGCCGGCATTCTTTCGGGAGTTCCCACCACTTTGGGCATGTTTTATATCCGTGTGGAAGTCCGCGATTCTGCAGGCGCCGTGCTGAACCGCGTCTATAATCTGGCAGTCAACGCCGCCGGATCCTCCGGGCCGGATCTGGCCCTGACCAAGACGCACACCGGGACTTTTACCGCAGGCGCCAGCGGAACCTATCTGCTGACGATCACCAATGTCGGCAACGGGCCCACCACCGGACCGATTACGGTAACGGACGTCCTGCCGTCCGGGCTGAGCTTCGTTTCCGGTTCCGGAACCGGCTGGAGCTGTTCCGCTGCGGGACAGACGGTAACTTGCGGTAATTCCGGGCCATTGGCTTCCGGGGTAAGCAGCGCCATCACCCTGGTGGCCGGCTTTTCCGGTGCCATCAGTGGCAGTGTTACCAATTCGGCCGCGGTCGCAACCGCCGGGGACAACAATGCGGCCAACAATTCCGGAAGCGATACGACTTCGATTTCCACCGCACCCGATCTTGGAATTACCAAGACGCATACCGGGAATTTCTCCGTGGGGACCAATGGAGTTTTCACCCTGACGGTTTCCAACGCCGGCACGGTGAATGCTGCCGGTACGATTACCGTCACTGACAGTCTTCCGGCCGGCCTTACGTATGTTTCCGCAAGCGGCACCGGCTGGACCTGCCAGGCCGGCGGGCAGGAAGTCATCTGTACCAATTCCAACCCGCTGTCGGCCGGTGCCAGTTCCACGTTGCTGCTCACGGTGAGCGTGGGCGCAGCGGCCATCGGCAACCTGACCAATACCGCCACGGTGGTCATCGCCGGGGACAGCAATCCGAATAATAATAAGGCCAGCGATACAGTTTGTGTGGCTCCCAGGATTAACGTTCAGCCGCAAAGCCAGGTAATCCTGAGCGGACAATCCGCCCGGCTGACCGTGGTGGCCTCCGGTGCGAATTCGTATCAGTGGTATCTGGGTGCGAGCGGGGATAGCAGCAACCCCATCAGCGGTGCGGTTTCCAGTGCTTTCTTCACCCCGGCTCTCACCACGCTGACCCGTTACTGGGTAAAGGTCAGCAACTCCTGCGGCAGCGTCAGTAGCGAAACAGCGGTTATCAGCATGTGCAGCAACGCGGTTGCCTCGCGGACGGTGCCGCTGTACGTGCCCCAGCAGCCGGTGCAGGTAACCATCGTCGTTTCGCCTCCGGCAGGGACCACCAGCTACGGGATCGAAGAAACTCCTCCGAGCGGTTGGCCCGTCAGTGGAATCGACAGCGGAGGCAATTACGATTCGGTCAATAAGATGGTTAAGTGGGGGCCCTTTCTGGATGCCCAGACGCGGACCCTGCGTTACACGGTTCTGCCGCCTTCCGGGTCCTCGGGTGAATATGCCGTTTCCGGAACGGTATCGGTCAACGGTTCAGGCAGCATCATTTGCGGGGACCCCAAATTCAAACCGGGATCGGCTCATCCGGCAGACATCAATCTCGACTGGCGAATTTCCATCTCGGAGATCACCGCCTATGGAGGAGCATGGAAGAGGGGCGACAGCTGGCCCCTGCCGCCGAATCCGATCGATATCAACTACGTTACCAATGCCGGCACCTTATGGCGAGCCGGAGAAGTGTATCACTTCGACGGCAGCAAGAGCGCTCCTTTGAGCTGGGTTTCCGGACCCGTTCCTTCGGCTGCGGCTGCCTCCCGGCCGGCGGCAGAAGCGGCACGGCCGGTCCCTGGGGAGGGGGTAGCCCCCGAAGTGCGGGTCTCCTCCCAGCCCGGGGCAGGGAACGGGCTGCTGGTTTTATTGGTCGAGCCGCCGCAGGAAGCTTTAGCCTGCGCCGTGGAAGAAACCATTCCCCCGGGGTGGGAAATTTCGAATGTCAGCGATGGGGGCTTCTATGATGAAATCCGCGGCAAGGTTCGCTGGGGCCCCTTCTTTGACTCCCGGCCCCAATCGCTTTCTTACACGGCTGTGCCGCGGCAGGGAAATCCTGATGCCTCCACGCAGGGGTTTTCCGGTACGGTATCCTGCAACGGAAGAAGCATCTCCTTCCAGCGGAGCTCCGCTCTCCGACTGCCGGAAAAAGAATAATAAAAGAGCGCCTCCATCGCCACTCTCCGTGAGCCAGTGACGGCCGGCGGGCATCCGCGTCGGGGAAAGATTGCGGTTGTATCCCGGACGGATTGGGTTTATATTGCTTCCGTCGCGCTATTTTGGCTTTACAAGGAGAGGAAGGGCCATGAAGAATAACCCCAACTACGGTTTTGTCATCTTCCTGGCGCTAACCGCCGCCCTGGCGGGGCTGATGTTCGGCTTCGATATTGCCATCATTACCGGGGCCGGCCCTTTTCTGAAGGAGCAGTTCCAATTGCAGGACCTGAGCCTCGGCGTGGCTTTCAGCGCCCTGCTGTTCGGATGCGCCCTGGGTTCTCTGGCGGCGGGATTTCTTGCCGATCGCTACGGGCGCCGTACACCGCTGATCTGGGTAGCGGCATGGTTCGGGCTCACTTCCCTGGCGACGGGCCTGGCGCCCGGATTTTCCTTTTTTCTGGCCGGGCGCTTCCTGGGCGGCCTGACGGTGGGGGCCGCCTCCATTCTGGCACCCATGTACGTGGCGGAAATTTCCCCTCCGGCTTTGCGCGGCCGCCTTTGCACCGCTTACCAGATGGCCATCGTGATCGGTATTCTGATTTCTTTTCTGCTGAACTACCTGCTGCGGGACGCGGCGCCCTGGCTCTGGTTCAACCTCGCGGTGGCGGACCTCGGAGCCTGGAACTGGCGCTGGATGTTCCTTTCCGGTCTGTTCCCCTCGCTGCTTTTCTTCTTTCTGGCGATGCGCGCTCCGGAGACGCCCCGCTACCTGGTGCGATGCGGCCGGGAGAGGGAAGCCCTGCAGCTTCTCAAGAGGATCGGCGATCCGGAGGAAGCCGAGCGCCAGTGGCAGGAAATCCGGCAGAGCCTGGCCCGAGCCGGAGGCCCCTGGGGGGAGCTGCGCCACCCCAGGCTGCGCCGGGCACTGGTGGCGGGATTTATCCTGGCCGTGCTGGTCCATTTTTCTGGAATCAACACCATCATCGATTATGCCCCGATGATTTTCCAATCGGCGCAGTTCGAAATGGATGCCGCCCTGTTTGCCACATTCGGGATCGGGCTGGCCAATTTTCTTTTTACCCTGGTTTCCTTCTGGATCATCGACCGCTTCGGGCGCCGGCCGCTTTATATGGCCGGATCGTTCGGCATGTTTCTGATCCTGCTGGCTCTGGCCCTGGCGGCCGCTGCCGGCCGGTTTCAGGGGATGGCCGTGCTGTTTCTTCTGCTCGGCTACATAGCCTGTTTCGCCTCCTGCATCGGGCCGGTCTTCTGGACCCTGGTGCCGGAGATTTTTCCCAACCGGGTCCGCAGCGAGGCGATGATCGTTCCGGTGATGGTCCAGTGGGTGGCCAACGCCGTGGTGGTGCTCCTGTTTCCGGCGGCCATGAGTGCCCTGGGAAAAAGCCCGACATTCCTCTTCCTGAGTGTCATGGCTCTGGCGCAGATGCTGTTTACCTGGCGGTTCGTACCCGAAACCAGGGGGCGCACTCTGGAAGAGATCGAGGCACTCTGGGACCGGCCCTTCGGGAAGTGACCGCCAGGTCTACTTGCGGGTCCAGGTCTCCGGCTGCTTGAGGCGCACCTTGCCGTTCTCCAGGAAATAGGTCGCCTCGGTGGTAAAGGATTTCTGATCGGCGGCAAACCGGAACCGCCGAAAACTGTGAATATAGGTGTCGGGAGGCCTTCGGATCAGTTCGAAGAGGAAGTCATTTCCTTCCCAGCGGGTGATCAGAGTGGCCGGGCTGCCCAGGACGGTCTGTTCATGCTTCTGGCCGTCGATCCTGCCACGAAGATCCAGGATTCGCTTCCCTCCCGGGTCGTCGATGTTGTAGCTGACGTGGATCAGGTCCTCTTTCTGCTCGATGACCATGTACTGCCGGTTTCGGTCGCTGTCCGATGCTTTGCGCACCCAGGTCCCATTGAGGTCCGGTTTGGTCTGACCCGGAACGGCGGCCGCAGCAAGCAGGATACAGGCAACGAGGACAAACTTTTGTTTCATGCTTCCTCCGGAAAGTTTTTGCTCCCGCTGTTGTTCGAAAAACAGTGCTACCTGAATGGTAACACAATATGTCCCCGTATTTCGTTCGAAAAAAAGGGAAACGAATATGTAAGACAGCCCGGCAAAAAGTCTGGAACCCCAAAGGGGTTCCGGATCGCAGCCCGGGGTTGCGCCGTCCAGGCGCTACCCCGGGTGGACGGATTTTTTTTGAAAATCAGCCCTGTGAGGGCTGCGCAAACACCTGCCATGGCTGGATTTTGCGCAACCCTTTCCGGGTTGTCGCCTGCGGGTGTCCCTGCCCGGGGTAGGCGCGAAGCGCGACAACCCCGGGCTGCGATCCGAAGCCCTTACGGGGCTTTCGCAACTTTTTGCAGCTTCATTTTGTAAGTTAATCTCGCAAGAAAGTCTTGTTCGTTAAGAGCACAAGCTTGCGTGGTACAAGCGGAAACCTGCTTGCGGTGCGCAGTCTGAAGACTGTACTCAAAACGGATATCGTTTGGGAGATGGTTACGGGTCGTATCTGCGGACTTTTTGCGAAGGGATCTTGTAAAACCGGCTTGCAAAAAGCCGCAGGAGCCCCCAAAGGGATCCCGCGGTCAGGCCATGGTTGTTCGCAGCAGGTCGAGCAGGGCGCGGTCCAGCTGTTGGCCGTGCCAGTCTTCGTACACCACATCCTTGCGGTTGGAATTCAGGACTCCGAAGTCTCCCCGGAAATTCCACAGGGCGAAGCCGATCCCGCCTCCGGTCAGCACATCCAGGACGTCTCCGAACCAGGCCAGAAAAACTTTGTGCGGCGTGTTTCTCCAGCAGCCGCACTCTCCGCAGTGCACCCCGACACCCTGGCGGGCCAGGTCGATCCAGGGCTGGTAGTACTTTTCCAAGTCCTTCCGGGTGTATTCGCGCGCTCCGATTTTTCCAGGCCAGACCGGCATCGGACACAGCTCCGGATTCTTGTTGGCCCAGGGCGCCTGGTAGTGGGAAATGGCACCGGGGAAGTAGCCGCGGCAGCTCTGAGCGATATTCAGGTCCACCAGTTCCGGGACAACGCTGTTGCCGACATTGTTCCCGTCGGCGATGACCAGGTGATTGGGGTTGGCTGCCCGGATGGCATCCGCAGCCGCCTTGGCGACAAGCCGGTATACTTCTCCCGGAACGGGCCCCCCTTTGGAATGCTGGTCGTTCATGTCTTCCCGCATGGCCGGCTCGTTGACCAGGTCGAAGCTGATTTTATCCCGGGAGACATCCTTGAACCGGCCGGCCCACATGGCCCAGTGGGTGCAGAAGGCTTTTCGGGCCTCTTCGTCTTTCCACAGATTGTACGGCTCGCGAAAGCCGGCATTGATGCAATAGCCGGGTGCCCGGTGCAGGTTCAGGCTGACATGCAATCCGAAGCCGATGGCCCGCCGGGCCAGCTTTTCGATGTCATCCGTGATTTTCGGATCGAAGCGGCAGACTTCCTCCGGCGTGATGTCGCGGCCCGGCTCGAAAGTCAGGTAGCTGGGATACGCCATAGGCAGCCGGACAAAATCGAACCCCCAGTCGCGCATCCAGCGGAAGTCGTCGTCGGTGGTGCGGTTGCTGCCGCCTCCTTTTCGCGGAGTGAAGTAGTCCAGCAGATTGAATCCCTTCCAGCGGGGGAGGGGATTTCCCTTCGCTTCGGCCAGGGTTCGGGAAACCACGGGGTTGGCGGCGGCAAGGGCCGCCAGGCCTGCCTTTTGGATCAGTTCTCGTCGGTTCCATCGCGGGGATTGCATTTCTTTTTCCTTTCCGGGATCGGTCGGGCCGGAAGAACGGGTCACCGGAACGATCCCCGGGCTGACGTGTGCCTCCGGCGTGATTGCCTGCTCTCATTTTATACCAAATTGCGCGGTTTGCCTTGCCTGACCTGCTGCGGTCCAGTAAACTGAATGGCTATGAACATCCTCCGAAATGCCTTTTTTCTGCTGGGAATCATGGTTTTAATGCAGAGTTCCTCCGCCGGCGATCTGTCTTTCAGCGATCCGGCGCGCACTCCGCCTCCTCCCCGCGGTTCCGCGGGCTTTGCCGACCGCTCACCGAACCTGGATGCCCTTCCCGGATTCCGCCAGCCGCCCGAGGGGTACGGTGTCGTCCCGTTCTTCTGGTGGCTGGGCGACCCGCTTACCCGGGAGAGGCTGGAGTGGATCCTCCGCCAGATGGACGGACTCGGCATTTCCGGATACCAGATCAACTATGCGCATTCCGACCGGGGCGGCCGTAGCTACGGGCTGACTTACCCCAGTGAGCCTGCGCTTTTTTCCGAACCGTGGTGGGACCTGGCCGGCTGGTTCCTTCGTGCTGCCCGCAGGCAGGGGGCCTCCATCAGTCTCAGCGACTATACCCTGGGTTTCGGCCAGGGCTGGTGCGTAGATGAATTGCTCCGCGAGCACCCCGAGCTCACCGGTTATAAACTGATTCAGGATGCGGATGGGCGGATCCGGGCGGAAGCCGTTCCCTGGTCCCTCAATCCGCTGCATCCGGCGTCCGGGCGGCTGTACGCGGAGAATTTTTTCGGCCGGTTCGAGCGCCGGTTTCCCGGGGAATCGGGCCGCGGGCTCAATTTCTTTTTTTCCGACGAGCTGCAATTCGGTGTCGGCGGCCGATGGTGGTCGACGGATTTCGCCGCGGAGTTTCAAAGGCGCAAGGGCTATGACCTCACCCCGGAGTTGCCCGCCCTTTTCCGGGAATACGGCCCGCGCACTCCCAAGATCCGAATGGATTACAGCGACGTCATGGTGGCCCTGGCGGAGGAAGGCTATTTCAAGCCGGTATTCGACTGGCATCAGCAGCGGGGCATGATCATGGGCTGCGATCACGGCGGGCGCGGTACCAATGTGACGGAGTTCGGCGATTATTTTCGAACCCAGCGCTGGATGCAGGGCCCGGGGTCGGATCAGCCCGGATTGGGCCGGAACCTGATCAAAGCCAAGGTGGCGGCCTCCATCGCCCACCTGTATCAGCGCCCCAGGGTCTGGCTGGAAGGCTTTTACGGGAGCGGATGGGGTACGACTTCCGCGGAACTGACCGATGCCACGCTGGCCAATTACGTGATGGGATACAACCTTCTTTCCCTGCACGGCATGTATTACTCCACCCACGGCGGCTGGTGGGAGTGGGCTCCGCCCGACAATACCTTCCGGATGCCCTACTGGCGGCATATGTGCGGATTCATGGACATGGTCCGCCGCCTGTCGTACCTTTTGAGCCAGGGAGTGCACCGCTGCGACGTGGCCATCCTTTATCCCGTGGCTTCCGTGGAAGCAGGCATGGACGGGGCGGCTGCGGTGAAGACCGCCTTTGCCGCGGCCCAGTCCCTGTATGCCCAATCAATCGACTTCGATTTCCTGGATTTTGAGTCCCTGGCCCGGTCTGTGGTTTCGGGCCGGAGCCTGCAGGTCAGCGGGGAGAGCTATCGGGTCCTGGTCCTGCCGGCCATGAAGGCCGTGCGCCATTCCACGCTGGAAAAAGCGCTGGAATTTCAACGCGCAGGAGGGAAGGTGGTGGCCCTGGGAGCGCTGCCGGAGGCCAGCGACAGGCTCGGCCGCGACGATCCGGAAGTAATCCGCATGGTCCGGGAACTGTTTCCACGGGGGGCCGAGCCGGAAGTCGCGATTCCCGAGGCGGATCGCGATTATCGTGGCCCCGGCTACATCCAGCACCGACTCATCGGCCCCCTTGCTCTTTACGCGGTGTATGGCGTGCCGCAGGGCGCGGAGTGCTTTTTCCGGGCCTCCGGGCAGGTGGAGCTTTGGGATCCCTGGACGGGAGACGTCCGGCCCTTGGCTGCCACCTCCCAGGCCGACGGCGGCACCTGGCTCCGGATGCCCCTGACCGAAAAGGAAATCCAGCTGATCGTTTTCCGTCCCGGCCGGCCCCTCGTTTCGGCTGCCGGAAAGGAAGAATACGCCGGGCAGATCCGGGTGGATGGCGAATGGGAATTCGAATTGCAGCCGACGGCCGATAATCGCTTCGGGGATTTTCATTGGCCGCCAACCCCCGGCCGGATCGGCGCCGAGGTCCGAGAGCTGTGGTACAGCGAAAAGGAGCCGGAAGAAAATTCCTGGAGGCGGGTAACCTGCACCTTCGGTCCCCAGTTTCTGCAGTCGGATGCTTCGCCGGCGGGGCCGGAAGCGAAGCCCTACGAATTTTCCTGGCGCTGGGGGCGCCAGGAGGATCCGGGACACCAGGGGTACCACGGGCTGAAGGGGGAGGTGCACGACGAGTTCCTGACCATCGGCAGGCCGAAGCGGATGGCCCGGCACATGCCCGATCCGGTGAAATATGAGGCGGACGGGAGCCAAACCTTTTTTTCTACAGCCGTCCTCGCTCCGCGGAAAATGACCGGCTATGCGCTGACCGGGGCCGTCAAGCCGATGCGCATTCTTCTCAACGGAAAGCCGGCAGACGGCAACACGCTGGACCTCCGGGAGGGTGCCAACACCCTGGAGCTGCAGTATGACCAGCCGGGCCGCACCTATTTTGTGGTTTCCGCGGCGGCGACCGTGGAGCCCTTGCCGGCCGGGGCTATGGCAATGCGCTGGTGGAACCATCCGGCCGTTCTGCCCTTCGACATTCGTTCCGGAGAGGAGCGCCCGGTGGGGTGGTACCGCTTTCTGGCTCCGCCCGGGTTGCAGTCGATGCGGATACGTGCCCGCGGGCGCGTTCAGGCCTGGGCGGCCGGGCAGCCGCTGGCCGACCAGGGAGAAGGAAGGTTCCGGCTGGGTGCGCCGGCGGCGGGCCCGGTCGAGGTGCGGCTGCGCATCGAGCCGCAGCGCGGCTTTTACGGGGGCGCCGCTCTGGCCGAGCCGATTCTTCTGGAATGCGGCCCCGGGCGGATCGAGCCGGGAGACTGGTCGCTCCTGGACGGCTTGCGGAGCTATTCCGGCGGTGCCTGGTACCGGAAAACGGTACGTCTTCCCGCCTGCCGGAAGGCGGTTCTGAACCTGGGGCAGGTGGCTTCAACCGCGGAAGTGCGGGTCAACGGCAAGCCGGCGGGCACGCGCGTGGCTCCTCCCTGGACTTTCGACATCAGCCGCCTGGTCCGACCGGGATCCAACCGCATCGAGGTGCTGGTGTACAGCGCTCTGGCCGGCCATTACTCCACCATTCCCACGGCGTACCGGGGTTCTTCGGAGTCCGGACTGCTCGGTCCGGTGTCCCTGCAGTTCCAGACTCGATGAATCCGGAGTATAATGCCTCGAATGAACGGCAACAATTCCGCAACCGGTCCCGGAGGCCTTTTTACGGCGGTCGATCCCTCCGTGCTGACCGACAACGTGTTCCGGCTGATCGGGGAAGACTGGATGCTGATCACCGCCGGAACTCCCGACCGCTTCAACATGATGACCGCCAGCTGGGGTGGCCTCGGCGTACTGTGGAATCGCAAGGTCTGCTTCTGTGTGATCCGGCCGCAGCGCTATACGCGCCAGTTTGTGGAGGAAGCCGACTGGTTTTCGCTTTCCTTTTTTCCGGAAAAATACCGCCGGGCGCTGGACGTGTGCGGTACCAGGTCCGGGCGGGAGATCGACAAAGCCAAAGCCAGCGGCCTGACCGTATTTGAAGTGGCCCCGGGCGTTCTGGGCTTTGCCGAAGCCCGATGGATCCTGGGCTGCCGAAAGATTTATTTCCAGGATCTGGATCCGGTCCATTTTCTCGATCCGACGATCGAGAAAATGTATCCGCAGCGCGACTACCACCGCATGTACATCGGGGAGATTACCCACTGTTTGCGGTGACGCCCGCCGGATCCCGAACCGACCGCTCCCTCTTCCCGGGTAAATTTGCGAAAAGGCAACGGCGGAGCGCGACGTAGCGATATCCGATATTTCGCCCGGGCGAGGCAAGTCCTGTCGGGACGGCAGAACCTTACCTGTCAGAAGGGAAGCGGCACTCCTTTGTCGTCAAATAGGCTGAGTACCGATGTCGATTCCGCGCCCTGGCTGAGCAGCAGGAATTCGGTCAGGTAACCGCCTCCGGCAGCGATCTGGGGAAAGACGGGCATGGCCGTCGTGACGCGTTCCTGATCGGCCAGGGGAAAGGCGGTCAGCAGAAAATCGCCCCGGCTGTTCTGGAGCGAGCGCAAGGTAAGCGCGGCAAAGGGCGAGGAGGAAGAGATATCCAATACGCCTCGAAAGCCGGAAGGCAGTCCCTGGACCAGCTGACGGACGAAAGCGGCCTTGTGCCCGTTGCCGGCAAGAGTTACGGTTGCCGGGCCGCTTCCGGCTTCCGTTTTGCCGTCTGCCAGGTAAGCGCGGAGGGTGACCGCCTGGCTGCCCCCCTTGGTCTGCGCCAGGGCCAGGCCGGAATCGTGGCTTCCGCTCAGGTCGATGTACATGCGGGCACGCTGGATCGGGGTGGTGGCGGCTATTCCCGATTCGGTCTGCAAAATTCCACGGATGCTCCGGCTGAACAAGCCGGCCGCGGCCGGGGTCGCGGTTCCGGCATCCGGCAGCAGCTGGGCCGACCCGACCTGCGCAGCGGTCCGCGATCCGTCGGTCTGCAGCCGGAAAATCCCGTTAGGCGGCACGGAATACCGGAAGGCGGAGGCGCTCGCCCCCCCGGCGATGGCCAGGGAAAGCGGTACCCCCTCGTCGTCGTAAAACCGCACCCATCCGTTTTCCTCGTTTTCCGTTCCGTTGATCAGAATAAAAGTAGTGGTATAGCCGTCCCCGTCGGCCAGCTGTGGGAAATAGAGCGGAGCCTTCCCGGGTGCCGTTTCCAGGTCGGCGACGGGAAGACTGGTGAACAGCAGATTGGCCCTTTGATTGACTGTCATTCGCAGGCCCAGGACCGAAAGGGGTTGCGAGGAAGCGACATCCAGTGTTCCGAAGCGCAGGGCGGTGGGGAAATCCGAAGGCAGGCGGAAGTCCGGAGCCACTTCCTGCAGCTGATGGAGGAAGCGCGCGAAGTGGGCGCCGGAGGCGAGCGTTCCTCGGCCGGATGTCAGAATCCTGCCCTGCATGTCCCGCAGGGTCAGAACCATCGAAGCGGAAGCGGTGCCCGGATTGGCGACCGCCAGGCCGGTGTAGACGTCCACCGTCGCCGCTCCGGGCGCGGGCGGCACGGAATTCACTTTCAGGCCGTAGTCCATAAAAAGGCGTGCGGACCGGGTTGCGGAGACGGCGGGAACCCCTGCTTCGCTGACCACCACACCTTCCTGCTCCAGCCGGAAGACCGCTGTTCCGCTGGGCACACGGCCCGCCTGGACGGTAACGGTGGCATAGCCGGTCTGCGTTCCGGCCGATGCCGGCCGGGAAAAAGAGATCGTCGAGGCTCCTCCCACCGGCAGGTAGAGGAGAAAACGGCCGGCATCGTCCGTTCCGCCACGGACTCAGCGCACCTGCCGGGCCAGCGTCTTCTCGTCATAGCTGGCGATCCCGGATTGGAAATCCATGAACCAGGCCCGTGTGGACTGATTGCCGAAGAGGGAGGTGGAGGACCAGGTGCGGGTGGCCGCAGCGCCGGGGAAGAAGCTTTTGTCAATCGACGGCGTCACATAGGTTTCGTCGTTGATCGACTGCAGCTCCTTGATGTTGGGCAGTCTCCAGTCGGAAAAGCCGGCCAGGGTCAGGCTTTCCGCATATTTCAAAGCGTCTTCCCAGGTCATGGCCGGCGAAACCTCGGCCTGCTGCCACGTCAATCCCGTGTCCAGGTCGGTCACCGTGCCATCCTGGTTGTTCCGGAAGCTGTGGAGCGGATGCCCGGAGGGAGCGGCGGCGCCCCGAACGCAGCGAGCATGGTAGCGCTTGCTGCCTCCGGCGCTGATCGTTTCGCTTTTCGGGTGCGGGCCGATCCCGCCGCCGGCATTGGTAACCCAGACCCGGCTGCTGTCTCCGAGCAGAGTATCGGCCGACCACCAGTATTCGGCCTGGGTGGCAGTGAAGACCGAGGTGTCCAGCGCCGGATTGCGCCCGTGATTCAGGATGCTGAACAGCTCGTGCGCCGTCGGCAGCCGCCAGTCCGCCTGCGAGGTCAGGGTCAGGCTGGCCGCGTACGTCCTGGCGCTTTCCCAGGTCATTTCGCCGCCGTCGGTTTTTTGCCAGATCAATCCGGTGACCTGGTCGGTGACCGTTCCGTCCCCGTTATCGGTAAGGGAAGGAGGATGGATAGTGTAATCGGCATCTTCGCCGAAAGTAGACGTGTACTTGACGGTTTGACCGGTATCCGGAAGTTTTTTCATGCTCCAGGCAGCCTGGATATCGATGCATCCGCAGGCGGCGACCAGGAGGCTGACGAATAAGGGTAGTATGGCATTGCGTGAACCCACAGGTATCTCCTTTCCGGGGAGGCTCCGTACAGATGGCTTCATGAAATATCGAGAACCACCCGAAAACAAATTTACAAACGAAAGCCGTTTTGAGTACAGCCTTTAGGCTGCGCGCTGCGAGCAGGTTTCCGCTTGTGCCACGCAAGCTAAAGCTTGGACTCTGAACGAAGAGTACTTTTTTCACCCACATCATCTCGCCCCATTAGGGCTATTCAAGACTGGATCATTTCGTAAAAACCTCCATGTTTGCAGAAAAAGCCAGGGCCTTCCGCCCGCACGGCTGAATACAAATCCTTAACGGCCGAAAGTCTTCTTCCGACGACGGGATGGCCTCCGCCTGGCGGCGCCTGCGCGACTCTATGCACCTCCATCAGTACAGTCCGCCGCGCACCGGGCGCACATAGTCGCTGGCGCGCTGCACATCTCCCTGCGGGCCCAGGCCATAGGCGGTTCCTCCCGAGCAGGAGGTTCCCATGACGACCAGGCCGTTCGATGTCTTGGGATCGCTGCGCTGGGCTCCGGCCCCGTGAACATCGTTGAGCGAGTAGCAGGTGGCGGTCGTGGAGCTTTTCTGCCAGCCGGTGGCCCTCCCGAAAGCGATATAGGTACCCGAGCCGTTTCCGTTGAAGGAAGCATGGGTGGTCGACGCCCAGTACCAGGGAAAATCGGTCAGTCCGTCCTCGTTCTTGATGGCGGTGGCGCTGAAAACAGGGTCCAAGGCCGCGGAGGCTGTTCCGTCGGGAGAGCGGCTGTAATCGAGAATGCTCTGCAGCTCCTTGACATTCGGCAGCCTCCAGTCCGTGTAGCCCAGATAACGCGCCGCATTCTGGCTTTGCACCCAGGCCAGGGCCTCCTGCCAGCTGAAGCCTTTCCCGCTGTCCGCCTTGGCCCACATCAGCCCCGTGGCCAGGTCGGAGACAGTACCGTCCGCATGGTCCCGAAAGCGGTTGATTCCGTAGCCGGCGTTCCCGCGGACGCACTGCACCCAGAAGGTTTTGGCCTCGCCTCCCGGCATGACCAGGTCGTACCCTTTGATCCGGCCGTCCGCGAAATTGACCCCGAAAAGCTTTCCGTCTGCCGATGAAGGGCTTCCGGCATAAAGGGTGCGGGAGGCATACTGCGAATCGATGATACGTTCGCCGGCGCTGGTCTGGCCGTAGGCGAACTGGAAAAAGGCCGTATCGATGAACGGACGAAGCGAGGAGGTGTCGGTGCCGTCCAGGCCGCTGGGGTCGGTCCCGCGAAAATCGATGAGCGAGTAGAGCTCCTTGATGGTGGGCAGCCGCCAGTCGCTGAATCCGCCGAATTTAGCGCTGTTCAGCGCCGCCGGCCGGGCCTGGGCCTGCGTCCAGTTCAGCTTGTCGGCAACGGTCAGGCTGCCGTCGCCGCTGGTGTCCGGGGATCGCTGCCAGGTCAGGCCGGTCTGGTTGTCGAGGACCGTCAGCCCGTCGGCGCTCCGCGTGTAGTTCGGCTGGGGGGCCGTGCTTTGGGCATCCTGGCCGAAGAACGGCTGGCCGGCGGCCGGGCAGGGGACGGATACGGAAGCATTGTAACAGGCGGTTTGAGCGGTATCCACCACGGTATAGGAGGAGGTCGGATATTGCGCCGGGATGGCCGCCAGGGTGTCTCCCGTCATGGTTCCGAACAGTGCGAAAGATGCCAGCGGAAGCGGGGCGCTGACCCGGAAATAGCCCTTGGTCATAGACGGGAAGGTGCCGACCAGCTCCGGCAGAAGCCGGGAAATACGGCCTCCGGCCGGAATCGCCTGCTTTCCCGACAGGATCAGGCTTCCGTCGGTTTGAAAGACTTCCACCGTGGCGGTTACTTCCTGGCTGTTGAGGTTGATGGCCGCCAGCCCGGTGTAATAAAGGTTGTTCTGGGCCACCTGCGAAAAGTAGGCCGTGGTTCGGCCCGCGGATACCAGGCTGAGGGAGGCCCCCAGGGCCTGCTCCTGCGGGTCGGTAAAGCGCACCGATCCGGTGAAGCGCCCACCGCTTCCCGCAACCCGCACGTAGCCCTGGATCAGGCTCGACCCCGCCGTGAGTCCGAACGGCTCAACGCCGGAAAGACGGGCTGCCCCGGAAGCAGGCAGAGAAACGGTGGCGGATTTGCCCAGCGTCTGGCCGTTGTCGGCAACCAGGGTGAGGGTGAGCGTCTGAGGTGCTGCCTCCAGGTTGATCAAATCCAGGACGGTGGTGTAGCCCCCGCCCGCGGCGAATTGCGGAGCGTATTGCAGGGACGGGAAGGCGCCGTTCAGGTCCGATGGCGACAGGGCGGCGAGCCAGGGGGTCCGTCCCGTGGAAAGCCAGTTGGCCTTCCCCATGATTTCCAGGACGACCGCTCCGCTGCTGCTGCCGCGCACGTACCCTCCGGTCGATCCTGCGGGCCGCAGATCGGAGGAGGCAACCGTCTTCCCTCCGAAAGCCGGAATTGTGCCCTGGGCGGATCCGAGAGTTGCACCGTTGTCGCCGATGCATTCCAGCGAATAGGAAGCCGCCGATGCCGTGGGATTGACCAGGCTCAATTCGGCACTTTCCCCCAGCGGAACCACAAACCGGGAAAGGCTTTGGGAGGCGGCGACCGCTCCGTCCATCCAGGTGACGGCGTCGTCAAACAGCAGGAAAAAGCCTTCCACGCCGGGCACGCTGCTGTCCATGATCACCCAGCCGTCCATGCCGGAAAGGGAAGGGAACAGTTCGGGAAAAACCAGCGACAGCTGACGCCTGGCCGGCAGGCTGCGCTGCGCGGAGGCGAGCACCGCCCCCGCGTTGCTGTAAGCCCGGAAGGTCAGGGAGGCCTCCGAGGCGGAAAGGTTTACCACTGCCAGGCCGGTGGAGCGGCCGGATCCGAAAAACACCCGGGGGAAATAGCGGCTGGCTGCCGTGGGGAGCGTGGTGGTGGTCACCGGGCTGGAGGTGGTGGTGCTCCCGGAGGTGGTCGTCGTGGTGGATACCAGCGTGGTAGATACCAGCGAAGTGGTGGGCGGACGCGTGGTTGTGGTTGTGGCCAGGGTGGTGGTGGTCGATCCCTGTTTGGGAAGTTCAACGGGGTTCCCCGGGGTCAGATCGCGCCCCTTCAGCCCGATATAATCCGTCGCGTAGCGCCGCACCCGGAACACGGCATTCATGAATTCTCCGGCCCGTGCCGGATCTGCCGGGATGGCCGCACCCTGCACCAGGGGCCCGGTCAGTACCACCGGGCACACATATCTCCAGACGGTTTCGCCTGCGGAGGTGACTTCCAGAAACGTGCCGTGGGTTCCGTCGCAGATCAGGGTATTGCCGTTGGGCAGACGCTGCGCGCTGGAGATTGCCTCGGCATACAGGGAGCTGGGAGGATTGGCCTTGAAGCTCCAGGTGAAATCCTTCGGTCCGTAGGCCGATCCGGCGGTCAGGGCATAATTGCCGGAAGCGTCCACCGGCGGAATCCATTCATCGGCGGTGGAGTAATTGCGGCCCAGGCCGTTATTGAAAGCGATGAAGTTTCCGGCTCCGGGATGACCCGGCTCGATCCACTGCACGTCATGCTGCTGATACAGTTTCTGATCGCTGCGGGTTCCGGCGCGGTACATCACCGGGTTGCCCCAGCGGTAAATCAGGTCTCCGCCTTTGCCGTAGCGCCCGCCGCTGTGTCCGGCGGCTTCCGCCGCGGTGGTGCTGTGGTCGATCACCCAGGCTTCGCTGTTGCCGCGCACGCTCAGCACAATCTGGTCGAAAGCCGCATTGTAATAAAGGGCATTCATGTGGTTCCAGAAGGAGGGGAGCTGTCCGCCGTCGCCGCCGGCATTGATCAGCTCGGGATGCGCGGCTACGTTCCCGTAATTGGCCTTGGAAGAGGAGAAGTCCTGAATCAGGTGGTCCCAGACACGCCACGTCCAGACGACCGTCCCGCCGGAAGGAAAGGTCGGCTTGACTTCCACGACGGTGTCCGGCAGCATGTAGCCCTGCTGCTGCACCTCCGGTTGAAACTTGCTGGGATCGAAACCGGCGGCGAGGGCTTCGGCATAGGTCCTTTTTTCCACCACCAGCATGAGCACGTTGCCGTTGGGCAGCGGCTTGATGTCGTGATGCTGGGTGTACTGCGCCGTGGAATAATCGAACTGCCATACCAGATTGCCTTCCCAGTCGTATTCCTCGATTCGGCCGCCCTCGCCTCCTCCGCTGCTGAGCGCGCCTTTGACCATGCAGGAGCGCATCAGGTGGCCGTTTTCCAGGAGATAAACCGACTGTCCCGGCTCATAGCGGCTTCCCGACCAGACGTGAACCGCCTTGCCCTGGTTGTCGATGAGATAGGTGCTGCCGTAATGCTTCGGCGCAAACAGCGTGTAGCCGGCCCAGGCCCGGCTGTCGTTGACAAAAAGGCCGACGGTCTGGCCGGAGGGGGGAAGAGTGGTGGTGCTGCCGGCCGAAGTGGTCGTCGTGGGAGGCCGCGTCGTGGTGGTCGTCGAGGGAGGGCGTGCGGTGGTGGTCGTCGTGGAGGTGGTTGGACCGGGAAGGGTGGTGGTCACCTGATCCGCGGAACGTACCACCCGGAAGCCGATATGGAACCAGGGCCCGTCCGGGTCATTGAGCCCGTTGGCCGGGTTGGGGCCGCGGTAATATTGAGGATTGCGGTTGGAGACCCGGGCATGCCCCGGATCGGTGCCCGTGCCGTTGTACCAGTTGCCGCCGCGCATCCCCCGGTAAGGCTTTCCGTCCGGCATCAGGAATCCGGAGTCGGGACCTTTCGGATTATCCGCGGGACTGACGCTGTAATAATTCTGGCCGTACCAGTCCTGGATCATCTGCCAGGCGTTGCCGGACATGTCGTAAAGCCCATAGCCATTGGCGTTGTCGAGAGTCTGGTAGCTGCTCTGCCCCCCCGGCCAGCTGTAGTCCGTCTTCTGGCGAAGCTGCCCGTTGTAGAATCCCACCGGGGTGGTCCAGGGCATCGCCCCGCTTTCGTAGGGATCCCCGGAGCTGGGATAGTTGGCCCGGGACAGGTCGGCGCTGTCCCCCCAGGGGTAATTGAAATAGGGGTTGTACTGGCCTCCCCGGCCCGCAAACTCCCACTCCGCTTCGGTCGGAAGGCGGTAGCCGTTGCGGGTGAAATCGCAGGCCCAGGTGGTCAGATTGTAGCAGGGCTGGTAGCCGTCGCGGGCGCTGAGCCAGTTGCAGTAGGCGACCGCGCCGAACCACCTCAGGCTGGTGACCGGGTGGTCCCCCCTGGCATCCAGAACCGTGAAGCTGCTGCCGTCCCAGTTGATGCGGCTGTAGCCGTCGGCCTGGCGGGTCATAAAGTAAAGGTCGCTGCCGCCCACGGCAAAAACCGATCCGCCGGTTACCCGGATCTGGCCCTGGGTCAGGGCCGAATTCAGGTAGTCGCAGAACTGCTGAACGGTAACCATCGTCTTGGCCATGTAAAAGGAACTGACCCGTACGGTGTGGATGGGAACTTCATCGCTGGGATGGGAGGGATCCACAAAACCGTGATGATCGCCCATATCAAACTGCCCCGCGGGGATGAGGGCGTATTCGTTTTTTCCGGACTGCGCCGGGGACGCCAGCCCCAGAACGGAAACCGCGATGAATCCCGCCATGATGACCCGGATGGTTCGCATAGCCATGCTCGTACTCTCCTTGATGATCGTTACACGTTTCGCCCTGTGCGCCGTATGCGATATCAAGGACGTAGAGCGGCCGGAAAAGGATTACGGCCGGGGAGGGCAAAATTCTGCATTCCCGGAAACCGGTGCCGGTGAACTATTTCCGCAGGCCCTGTCGCTAACTATCCCGGGAAAACTCCGATTTGGCGGCGCCGCAGACCGGGCAGCACCAGTCGACCGGCAGGTCTTCGAAGAGGGTGCCCGGAGGGATTCCGGAGTCGGGATCCCCGGCAGCCGGATCGTATGTATGGCCGCAGATGGCGCAGGAATATTTCGGCAGGGAAGCCCGGACCGGCTCTGCCCGTTCCGGTTCTGGTGAGGAGATAAAGGTGGGAGCGTTTTTGGGAGATTTCCCTTTTTTGACTTCGCGGTAGTAGGCATAGGTCAGGGGCGGCTCGGAGCAGGGCAGCACACCGCTTTCCACCACTTCTCCGACGAAGAGCATATGGGTGCCGACATCGATCGTCTGGACCACCCGGCACTCGAACCAGGCCAGGGTGTCCTCCAGGAGAACCGGAGCTCCCGTGCGGCCGGTCCGGTAAGATACCGTTTCGTATTTAAAAACCGTGCGGCCCGACTTGTATCCGAAAAGGCCGATCAGGTCCGCCCGGGCTTCCTGCTGCAGGACGGAGATGGAGTAGACCCCGCTCTGCCGGATCAGTTCGCAGGTAAAGTTATCCTTGTTGCATGCCACGGCGAATCTTGCCGGGCTGGCCGTGACCTGGAAGACCGTATTGGAAACAAATCCGTTCATCCGGTCCCCGTCCCCGGATCCGACGACATAGAGACCATAGGTGATACGATAGAAAGCTTCGTGGCTCATCTTTCCCTCCTGTATTCTTTCTGAATAGGGTACGGTATTCGGCCGGGCAGGACGAGCGGGCCGCAGGCAACCGGTTCCGCGCATCCTGTCCTGCAGGAATGCGGTTCATTTCTCACAGGTCTTTGAGCGGATGATCGAGCGTTTCCCTGACTTTTGCGGCCAGATCCCGGATGGAGAAAGGCTTCTGCAGGAAATGGTCCTTCCCGCTCAGGACTCCCCGGTCGGCAATCGTGTCGGCGGAATAGCCGGAGACAAAAAGCGTCCGGATGCCGGGCTGGATGGCGGAGACGGCGTTGGCCAGATCCCTGCCGTTCATGCCGGGCATCACTACATCCGTTACCAGCAGCTGGATTTCTCCGCCGCGATTTTCCGCAAGCCGGATCGCTTCTCCGGGACTGGAATTGGGCAGAACCGTATAGCCCAGAGAGCCCAGTACCTGGTAGATCAGATTCAGGTATGTGGCCTCGTCCTCCACGAGCAGGATGGTTTCGCTGCCGCCGGCCGGCCGGCCATGGGCGGCATCCTGCTGCTCGGCGACGGGCTCCTCGATGCAGGGGAGGTACAGCCGGAAGGCGCTTCCCATGCCCGGCTCGCTATAAACGTGAATGAAGCCGTTGTTCTGCCGGACGATTCCATAGACCGTCGACAGCCCGAGGCCGGTTCCTTTGCCCGGTTCCTTGGTGGTCATGAACGGCTCGAAAATCCGCGACTGCAAGTCCTTCGGTATTCCGCAACCGCTGTCGCTCACCGACAGGCACACGTAGGTGCCGGCCGCCAGCCCGGGGTGCTGTCGGCTGACGTGGTGATCCATAATTACAAGATTGGTTTCCACGGATATCTTTCCGACCCCTGCAATCGCATCCCGTGCATTGGTAGCAAGATTGGTCAGGATCTGGTCCAGCTGGGAGGGATCGATCCTGACCCGGCGTCCCTGACAGCCCGGCTTCCAGGTGAGGTAAATATCTTCCCCAATCAGCCTTCGGAGCATCTTGAGCATCGGAGCAATGGCGTCGTCCAGGTCCAGGACGACGGGCGTAGTGACCTGCTTGCGGGCAAAAGCGAGCAGCTGGCGGGTGATGGCCACACTGTGTTCGGTGGCCCGGTGGATCTCTTCCAGGTACTCGCAGGACGGATCGGCCGGGTCCATCTGGCTGAGGGTCATTTCCGCACACCCCAGGATGATACCCAGCATGTTGTTGAAGTCATGGGCGATTCCGCCGGCCAGAGCTCCGATGGATTCCATCTTCTGCGACTGGAAAAGCTGATCCTCCAGGCTTTTCTTTTCTGCTTCGGCTCTCTTGCGCCCGGAAATATCCTCAAACAGCAGGCACAGGCAGTCTCCGGGAAGGGGGAAGGCTTTGAACGAGAAGCAACCGTCCGGATTGCGCGGATCGCTGGAGGAGCACTCTTCCATCTCAAACGATTTCCCGCTTCGGACCACTTCGGCCAACCGGACGGTGACCCCGTCCCGGCGGAGCCCGGGAAAGACCTCGTCGATGTAGCTGCCGATCATTTCGCTCCGGGCCCATCGGAGCATCGCGGTGGCGGCGGGATTGGCGTTGACCAGGCGGAGGCTCCCTTCGTTTTGCATTTCCTCCAGGTGGCAAATGCACATGGGAGTCTGCATTCTTTCTACAATCTTGTCTATCTCGAAGATCCGAAAGATTTCATCGGACCATTGCTTCATGCCGTTTGGAAGGTCATATTCCCGGTTGCCGATGGGAGCGATGCGCTGGGCACCCCTCAGCTGTTTGAGCTCGGTCTGATCCTCCAGGGTTACCAGAACCTGGTGCGGTTTAACCTCTCCCTGCCGGAACAGAGGAAAGGCACCGATCCGCAGCCATCGGTATTGCATTTCCTGCGGATTGAAAATTCCCAGGATTTTTTCGCGGACCGGCCGGCCGCTGGAAAGGGCCAAGGCCGCCGGGTAATCACCGGGGTCGAGGCGCACCTTGTCTTCATCGATCATCCTCCAGCTCGGATCCGAACCGGGACGCTGCAGGAATTCGTCCCGGGAAAGGCCCAGCATACGCAAGGCGGCCGCATTTACGTCCTGCATGACCCCATCCGCTCCCTGGAAGAAGGCGCCCTGGGACATCTCTTCGAAAAGAGCGCGGTAATCCGGCGCGCCGGGGGAATTCGGTTCCCACGGGTCCGGATTCCCGGTACCTCTCTTCGGTTTTTCCACGGTTTTCCCCTGAAATAAACACCTTCGGAGAAAGCCGGTCCGGTTCCCGGAATCCTCACAGGAAGCGCGCTGGGACTGCTTTCTCTGAATAAGAGCGATTTTACCTTCAATGCCGGGGGACGGCAAGCCCGTCTGCCGGCCACGAAAAAATGGAAGTTGGACCGGGGTTCTGGAAATCGAAATGTCTGGTCCTGGTAAAAGATACTTTATAGCGCCTGATCCGTTGACGGCGAGGTCGGAAATGTATTACCTTACACTTTTGTCGAAGAGGGAAGTGGAATCGATTTGCTCTTTTTTGTCGTTGTACGGGTGCCGGATGATCATCGATTGAGGAGGAACAGCATGGCCAAACAAACTTTCTTGCGTTCACATCGTGCCAGCCCGGAAATGCTTTTTGCCTGGATTTTTTTGCTGATACCGTTTTCCTGCCTCATCTGGCAGCCTGTTACGGCAGCGCCTAAGGCTGGAGCGTTCACTCTTGCCGAGAGCTTTATGAACACAACGG
>CAINFC010000006.1 GCA_903847975.1 uncultured Acidobacteriota bacterium
AATGTCGATAGATAGATCGTAGTATGTATGAAGGATGTCTGCGTTGAAAGTCCCGTTGGGCGAATCCCATAAGCTATTTCCCGCCATCCATTGCCGGCTGAGAACCCTGGTCTTTTTCCTTTGCGTCTTCACCCGGTACGATTGGACGGAGGCCGGCGCACCCGTCGACGATCCCTTTCGATTGGCCCGGATTTCCATGCGCGCGGCCGGTGTGGAGGAGGGCCTGCCCAATCCCCGCGTTCATGCCACTTTTCTGGACAGCAGGGGGCACCTGTGGGCTGGTACTCAGGAGGGGCCGGCCGTACTGGGAGGAGACGGCTGGACGAGCTTTCCTCTACCGGAACAGGCGCTGTCGGCTTATATTCGCGCCATCGCCGAAACCCCCGATGGAGCGCTATGGTTCGGAACCGACGCCGGCGGGCTCTGGCGATATCGGCAAGGAACCTGGAAGAATTATGGAGACACTCGAGGAGTGCCCGTTACCCGGATCAATGCGCTGCTGGTCAGCGAAGGAATCCTTTGGGTTGGAACAGGAGGGACCGGGCTTCTGCGAATAAACCCGCAGACCGGGGAACTGGAGAAAGTGCCGGAACCCCAAGAGCCATGGATCTGGTGCCTGGCTCCGGTTTTCGACCAGGAAGGCCGGCGGAGCCTGTGGGCCGGCGGAGAGAAAGAAATATGGATCGGTCGGCCGGACGGCTGGACCCGATTTGCAACCCAGGAAGGTGTGTGGAGTTCGGGTGCCAACGCCATTGCCGTTCGTCGCGCCGTGTCCGGATTGCAGGAGATATGGATTTCCTCCTGGAGGCAGGGTGTCGGGCTCTGTGATCCCCTGACCGGACGCTGTCAGTTCCCGTTCCCGGGATCGCCGAGCCGGAGCCCGACTTCCATGGCCGTCGTTCCAGATCCCAAGGGAGAGGATGAGCTTTGGGTTGGCACCTATGATGTCGGATTGGCAAAATACACATCCCAGGGGTGGCAGAGGTTGGGAAGGGAAGAGGGCTTCCCGAGCACAGGAGTGTACAGCCTTACCGCCAATCCACAGAAGCGTCCCAGTCTCTGGGCCGGTACGCGCGGCGCGGGGCTGGTCTCTGTGGACCCTGCCGGATGGCGTTCCCTGGCAGACAGCGATCTGCTGCCCAGCAAACAGGCTAACTGCTTCCTGGAAACCAGGGATCAGCCGGATTATTCAACATTCTGGATCGGAACAGACCGGGGCCTGGTTCAGTGGGACAAGCGCGGCATCCGGGTGATGGGATCGGCACAGGGCTTGCCGGCGGACTTTATCACCGATGTACAACGGTTCCAGGGGCCTGCCGGGCCGGAAATCTGGGTGGCTACGCTGGGCGGAGTGTCGCGTTTCAAGGCCGGGCAATGGACCACCTTCGGTCCAAATCAGGGCCTGTCCATTTATCGGGTGCAATGCCTGGCAGGCGAAAAAACTCCTTCCGGTCAAATGCGCATCTACGCGGCCGGCGACGGGGGACTTTCCTGCTTTGAAAACGGGCAATGGCAGGAAGTTGCCCTGAGCGCCGATTTTCCGCCAAACCCTTTCGTGAGCCAAGTTATGTCTCTTGCTCATTCCGATGGAACCGCCAGCCTTTGGGTAACCGTCCGGGGATCAGGAATCGCCTGCCGGCGAGGGCGGTCGTGGATTCGTTTCGGGCCATCCGACGGCCTGAAAAATCCCATGGTGAACGGCCTTGCCGATTCCGTAACCCCGGACGGACGGCACTGGGTTTGGACGATGTCCCCCGGAAAAGGCGGGCTGGCTCGCCTGGATATAGACCATCCGGAATCAGGCTTTCAATCCTGGGTTGGAGAGACCGCTTATGACCTCACAAACCAGACCGCCCAGAAGATAATCGTCAGCCGGAGTGGTCCGCTGTTCATGACCACTTCACGCGGGGTGGTGCGAGTGGAGCTGCAGGGTCCCGAAGGCAGCCCGATCCATTCTTTGACCTTTTGCCCGAGCGATGGACTGCCCAGCGGGGCTTCGGAAACCGGTGCCATTTACCAGGATCTGTCCGGACGAATCTGGGTGGGCACCGCCAAGGGCGTGGCCATCCTGGATCCGGCTTTCCATTGGGATCCGCTTCCGCCAAAGGCTCCCCTGGTGGAACGGGTGATGGTGCAAGGCCAGGCGGTGGATGCCTCCGGCCGGATCCAGCTTGGCTACAGGGACCAGCGCCTGCAGGTATTTTACTATCTTCCTTCCTTTCTCCGATATGAATCCGTTCTCTATCGCACCCAGCTGGTCGGACTGGATTCGGAGCCGCAGGAATGGCTGCCGCGATCCAATCGCGAATTCACCACCTTACCGCCGCACAGCTACACCCTTCGCATCTGGGGGCGGGACGGGATGGGCCGCACCTCTCCTCCGGCCGATCTGGCCATTGTGGTCACCCCTCCTCCCTGGCTGACCTGGTGGGCGATTTTTCTTGAACTCGGCGGTATCGCAGGAATTCTGGCGCTGCTGGTTTCTTACCGGCAGTCCCGTCTGAAAGCGCACAGCAAGCGGCTGGAACGGACCGTGGAGGATCGTACCCGGGAACTGGCGGCCGCCTTGCACCGGGCGGAAGATGCCACCCGGGCCAAAGGGCAATTTCTGGCCAATATGAGCCACGAAATTCGTACGCCCATGAATGGCGTTCTTGGAATGACCAGCCTGCTGTTGGATACGGACCTTTCCAGGGAGCAGAGGTTTTACGCCGAGTCGACCCGCAACAGCGCGGAATCGCTGCTGTCGGTCCTGAACGATATTCTGGATTTTTCCAAGATTGAGGCGGGCAAGTTGAACCTGGAGGTGATCGATTTCGACCTGCCGCTTCTTTTAAGCGACCTCGCCGCCTCCATGGCAATTCGCGCCCGCGAAAAAGGGATCGAGCTGGTCTGCGGCTGGAACTCCGATGTTCCCGAGCAGCTGCGCGGGGATCCGGGCCGCCTTCGGCAGGTCTTGACCAACCTGCTGGGAAACGCGGTTAAATTTACCCATGAAGGAGAAGTCACCCTCCGGGTTTCCGTCCAGGAACAGACCGAGGAGGAAGTGCAGTTGCGTTTTTCGGTGAGGGATACCGGAATCGGTTTTCCCGGGGAAAAGAAATCTTTGCTCTTTGAAAAATTTTCTCAGGCAGATGCCTCCACCACCAGGAAGTATGGAGGAACCGGCCTGGGCCTGGCCATTACCAGGCAGCTTGTCCTGCTGATGGGGGGGGAGATCGATGTAGAAAGCGAGGAAGGGGTAGGCTCGGAATTCTGGTTCACCCTGGGGTTTGGAAAGCAAACCAGGCGGACGGAAGCGGATTGGCCCCTGCCCGCCGAGCTGCAGGGCATTCGCATTCTGGTTGTGGACGACAGCCAGGCAAGCCGGGAGCTGCTCACGAACCGCACGGCGGCATGGGAGATGCGCCCGGAGGCGGTTTCCAACGGCCCGGATGCGCTGCGGTCTCTCTACCGCGCTCTGGAAGAAAACGATCCGTTCCGGATTGCCCTGATCGATATGCAAATGCCCGGCATGAGCGGGGAGACCCTGGGTGTCGTCATTCGTTCCGACAGCCGATTAGCGGAAACACGAATGGTCCTGCTGACGTCGCTGGGGGAACGTGGGGATGCCCGGCGCATGGAAAAAGCGGGTTTTGCCGGATACGCGGCCAAGCCGATCCGTCCCCACGAGCTGAAAGCGATCCTTGCGGTGGTTCTGGCGAACTCCGGAGAAAAGGAAGCGGAGCCGCGGCCAATCACCACCCGCTATGAGATTCGTGAGTTGAAAAACCTTTTTGCCGGCACGCAGGCCAATCTGCTCCTGGTGGAGGATAATTTAACCAACCGGCAGGTTTGCCTTAGCATTCTGAAGAAAATGGGGCTTCGCGCCGATTCGGTGGATAACGGACAGGAAGCGGTCCATGCCTTCCAGTCCAAACCTTACGACCTGATTTTCATGGACGTGCAGATGCCGGTTATGGACGGGCTGGAAGCGACGAGAAAAATTCGCAGTATGGAAGGGTCCTCCGGATTGTCGGCGGTTCCGATTGTCGCCATGACCGCCAATGTAATGCTGGGCGATCGTGAGGTGTGCCTGAACGCCGGTATGAATGATTATATCCCCAAGCCGGTTGCCGCCCAGGATCTCGCCGAATGCCTGGAAAGGTGGCTGCCTGCCGGGAAAAGCAGCGGAACCAGTATGCCCGCCTCCCCTACGGGCGGGGAAGAAAGTGGGTGCGGATATACTGATCCACGATCCGGATAAACGGATCCGCCAGATTGTCCCCTTCCAGGAGGCAGTGCAAGGATCCGGCGGTATAGACGGCAGCTTTGGGATTTTCGCCGGTACCGGGAAGAGAAAGGCCGATATCGGCATGCCGGGACTCTCCGGGGCCATTGACCACGCAGCCCATGACGGCAATTTTCAGATTTTCGATCCCTTTGAAATCCCGACTCCAGCCCGGAAAGTTTTCTTCCAGGCGGGTCTTGATTTGTTGGACCATATCCTGGAAAAGATTTCGTCCGGTCCGTCCGCACCCCGGGCAGGCGATAATCTGCGGCGAGAATCGCCTCAACCCCAAGGCCTGCAGGATCTGCCGTGCCGCAACCACTTCCTGGCAGCGAGACTGGCCGGGGGAGGGGGTCAGGCTTACACGAATCGTATCGCCGATCCCCTTTTCCAGAAGGATGGCGATGGCAGCCGAGCTGGCAATCAGCCCCATCGAGCCGGGCCCCGCTTCCGTCAGACCAAGGTGCAGCGGATAGCTGCATTCTTCCGCCAGGCGCAGGTATACGCGAACCAGAGCCTGCAGGTCGGAAAGCTTGGCGCTTAAAACGATGCGATCCGGAGGCAGGCCCAGGTTTTCGGCCAGACGCGCCGAATCCAGCACGCTGGCGGCCAGTGCCTCTTCCATCACTTCGTTTTCCGAAAGAGGAATGGGAAGACCGCGGTTGTACTCCATCCTTTGAGCCAGAAGCCTCGGATCCAGAGAGCCGCCATTGGCTCCGATCCGCACGGCGCGGTCCAAACGGCAGGCGATCTCGATCATTCGGGCAAAGTTGGCGTCGTAGCTCTTTTCTCCGCCCACATTGCCCGGATTGATACGGTACTTGGAAAGAGCTCCGGCACAGTCGGGATATTCGGAAAGCAGCTGATGTCCGTTGAAGTGGAAATCTCCGATCAGCGGTACCCGGCAATCGCGAACATACAGCCTTTCCGCAATTTCCGGAACGGCCCGGGCCGCTTCCCTGGTGTTGACCGTGATCCGGACGGCTTCCGAACCGGCTTCTGCAAGATCCAGGACCTGGGCGACCGTGGCGTCGACATCCGCCGTTTCCGTATCGGTCATCGACTGGATCAGAACCGGCGCCTGTCCGCCGATTGTCATTCCGGCAACAGGCACCGGCAGGGAAGGCCGTCGTTTGCTGAAAAAGGCGGAAGTCACTTGTGGGCCAGGTAGGCTTCCATCATCAGCAGGTTCTTCTGCCCGGCATTGCGCACAATCCGCAGGATGTTTTCCTGGGTGGAAACTTCTTCCAGTTGCTCGGTGACAAACCAGCGCAGCATGTCCTGGGCCAGGTAATCTTTTTGTTCCACAGCCAGGTCCATCAGCCGGTTAATGCGGCGGGTGGTGTCCCACTCGACATCCACAACCAGCTGAATGGCTTCTTCCGCGGAGCCGAATTCCGCTTTAGGTGTGGCAATTGCGGGGATGCGGACCGAAGCTCCGGTATCGACCATATATTTGAGGAATTTCATTCCGTGCATCCTCTCTTCCTCGGATTGTTTGTAGTAAAGATCGGCGATCTTTTTCAATCCGTCCTGGTCAAAATAAACGGCAATTGCCAGGTACTGGATGGAGTTGAAGAACTCATGCCCGATTTGTTCGTTGAGGGCATCCGTCATTTCCTTGCTGATCATTGTCATATTGCTCCCTCCGAATGTTGGTTTGGGTGAGAAGTGATGATACCACTTAACGGCGGTCTCTTCCAGGTAGTCCACACCGGAAGGCGAACGCCCGGCCGTTATACCGTTTTTACTTTTCGGGTAAAATGAATGTCAGGGTATTTATCATCTATGCCATCGGCGGTATTGGAAGTTGCCATTGTCGTTCTGTTGATCCTGGCGAACGGCCTGTTCGCCATGTCGGAAATCGCCCTGGTCAGCTCCCGAAAGGCCCGGCTTCAGAAAGCGGCCAAACACGGGGTGCGCAAAGCCCGGGCGGTGCTGCGCTTGCAGGAATCTCCAACCATCTTTCTTTCCACCGTACAGGTCGGAATTACCCTCATCGGGATCCTGGCCGGAGCCTACGGCGGCACCGCGCTGTCGGAAACCCTGGCGGAAAGCCTGGGAACCGTCTCGTGGATTGCACCGCATCATCAGAGTGTGGCGTTTGGCATCGTGGTGGTGGGAATCACCTATGCTTCCCTGGTAATCGGGGAACTGGTCCCGAAACGTCTCGCCATGGCCAGGCCGGAAAGGACCGCCCTTTTTATGGCCCCTTTCATGGTGCTTCTGAGCAAAATGGCCAGTCCCGTCGTCCGGTGTCTGAGTATTTCCACCGAGGCGGTGCTAAAGCTTTTCCGCCTGCCGGAAGCGGGAGAGCCTTCGGTCACCGAGGAGGAGGTTCGCTTCCTGATTCACCAGGGAACGCAGACCGGGGTTTTTCAGGCGCTGGAAAAGGACATCCTTGACCGCGTGCTGCGGCTCAGTGATCACCCGGTCAGTTTGCTGATGACCCGTCGCGCCGATATTGTCTGGCTGGACATTTGCCAGCGGGAGGAAAGCCTGCAACAGGTGGTTCTGCGGAATCCCCATACCATTTACCCGATAGCCGCCGGTTCCATGGACCGGATCTGCGGCGTAGTACACGTCAAGGACCTGATTGAACGAAGCCTTACCGGGAAACCATGGGATCTGCAGGCCATGTGCTCTCCACCTCTGTTTGTCCTGGAGCACCAGACCGCTCTGGAGGTGCTCGAACAGTTCCGGCAGAACGGCAACAACCTTGCGTTTGTTTCAGATGAGCATGGGAGCATTGAAGGGCTGGTTACCCTTACCGATCTGATGGAGGCCATCGTGGGCGACATGCCGGACCCGGGACAGCCCCCACAGATGGAAATGGTCCAGAGGGAGGATGGCTCCTGGCTGATGGACGGATATCTGGAAATCGGCAGGGTAAAAGACCTTTTTCATCTTGCCGAACTGCCGGAGGAGGAATCGGCGGGCTTCCAGACCCTGGCCGGTTTCATACTCGCTTACCTGGGGCGCATCCCCGACACGGGAGATACCTTCGCATGGGATGACCTTCACTTTGAAATTGTCGACATGGACGGAAAAAGGATCGACAAGGTCCTGGTACACGACAGGCGGACAGGTAATCCGGACGGTTCGGGGGACCGCTCCTTTCCGGAGCCAACGCACTCCTGAGGAATCGGGTATCCATTTCTGGAAAAAGGGACAACCATGAACAATACGCGAATGATTTCCATGGGCGGAGCGATTCTTTGGCTTCTGCTGATGAGCGGATCTGCTGTTCTCCTGCGGGGTGAAAAACTCGTGCAGAATGACCTTTGGTCCAAAGTGGAGGAAGCCATGGCAAAGGGGCTGCCGAAAACAGCTGTCGATTCTCTGAGGCAGATCATTCCCGCAGCAATTCGGGAGAAAAAATTCGGGGAGGCGGCCAAAGCGATCACCCGGAAAATTGCGCTGGAAGGCAGCATCCAGGGCAACCGTCCGGAGGAAAAAATCGTCCGCCTGGAAAGTGAAATCAAAACCGTACCCGGCGACCTGAAACCCATCCTGGAGGCGGTTCTCGCGCACTGGTACTGGCAGTATTTTCAGCAGAACCGCTGGAGATTCATGGGCCGGACAGCGACGGCGGCCTCGCCCGGTAGCGATTTTACCACCTGGGATCTGCCCCGCCTTTTCCAGGAGATCGGGAGGCATTTTGACGCCGCCCTGGCTTCCCCCGGGGTGCTCGAGGCCATTCCCATTGCCGACTATGACATGTTTTTGCCGAAAGGCGACTTGCCCGATAATTACCGGCCCACCCTGTATGATTTTCTGGCTCACCAGGCCCTGGAATTTTATACGTCCGGCGAACAGGCGGCCGCACAACCCGAAGACCAGTTCACGATTTCGGCCGACAGCGCCATTTTTGCACCGATGGAAAAATTCCTGGGCTGGAAGCCGGAATCCGGTGATTCCCAGTCCGGTGTCCTGAAAGCGCTTCGCCTTTACCAGGACCTGCTGCGGTTTCACCAGACGGATACGGACCCGGCAGCACGCCTGGATCTGGACCTGGAGCGGCTCGAATACGGCGTATCGACGGCGTTCGGGGAAGAAAAAAATTCCCGGTACCGGCAGGCGATGCAGGCCTTTCAAGCCCGGTGGGCCGACCACCCTCTTTCTGCCCTGGCCGGCTTTCGCCTGGCCCAGAGCCTGGCATCGGAAGGGAAGCAATCGGAAGCGCACCGCGTGGCTTCGGCGGCCGTGAAGCGGCATCCTAAAAGCGACGGGGCCAAGATGTGTCTTGGACTGATTGCCCAGATAGAGGCAAAGGAATCCTCCATTCAAGCGGAACGGGTCTGGAATGCTCCCTGGCCGAAAATTCAGGTCGCCTACCGGAATGTTACCCATGTCTACTTTCGTCTGGTAGCCAAAGACTGGTTCCAGTTTCTGGAAAATGGGTCGCGGCGCGGCGGAGAAATGAACGATGAGGAAAAACGGCGGATCTTACGTCTTCCCGCCGCCAAAGAGTGGGATGCCAGTCTGTCCGGGACAACGGATTTTCTCAAAAGGACGGAATCCGTGCCGGTGCCGGAGGGCCTCAGGCCCGGCTGCTATTACCTGGTTGCCGGCCACCAGCCCGGGTTTGTTGAAAAGGATAACCAGATTTCCTTTACGGAGATCTGGGTGAGCCGTCTGGCGCTGGTCGTCCGTACCCGGGACACCTCCATGGATGGCTTTGTGATGGATGCGGAATCAGGGGAGCCTTTGGGAGGAGCCAGGATCCTGAGATGGTCCTGCTCCTTTGACGGGAATTGTGCACCGGGAACCGAAACGGTCAGCGACGACCAGGGCTATTTTTTACTTCCGGGTGCCCGGCCGGGAACGATTCTTATGGCGCAGCACAAAGGGCATGAGATCGCCTCGGAACAGCCCGGCTATCCTTCGGAACCGCCGGCCGGTTCCGAAGACCGGCGGACTATATTTTTCACGGACCGGGCCATTTATCGCCCGGGTCAGACCATTTTCTATAAGGGAATATGCCTGGTGGTCGATCCCGCAAAAGACAGCTACCAGGTTCTTGGCAGGGAAAAGGTAACGGTTGTTTTCAGCGACGTGAACGGCAAGGAAATCGGCCGGCAGACGCTGCAAAGCAACATTATGGGATCCTTCGCCGGGAGCTTCACGGCACCCGGAGGCACCTTGACCGGCTCCATGACGCTGCGGGTCATGGGCGGACCGGAGGGTTCGGCCAGCATTCGCGTGGAGGAATATAAGCGGCCCAGGTTTTTCGTCAGACTGGATAAGCCCAAAGCGCAGGCGCGGCTGAACGACAAGGTGGACATACAGGGAAAAGCGGAAAACTATACCGGTGCCGCAGTCGATAATGCCCTGGTTCGCTACCGTGTGGTGCGGAAAGTACGTTTTCCGGACTGGTGGGGCGGGTGCTTCTGGTGGAGGCCCCGTCCCGCCGGTATCGACCAGGAGATTCTCCACGGTACCACCCGCACTGCCAGGGACGGAACATTTCACGTCGAATTCCAGGCAAAGCCGGATCCGGCCGTTTCCGCCGCTGACGAGCCGGTATTCACCTATTCGGTATTTGCCGATGCCACCGACAGCAGCGGGGAAACCCGGTCGGCGCAAAAGGATGTTCGCGTATCCTATGCGTCCCTGCAAATGGATTTGCAGGCCGGGTCGTGGCTGCCCGAAGATCGGGATATCCAGTTCCGGATTCGGACCAGCACCCTCGACAGCGAAGCGCTTTCCGCGGAAGGAAGCCTGAAAGTCTTCGAATTACAGAGTCCGGCACGAATCCTGCGGGCGAATTTGAGCTCCGGGCACATCGAATTTCCCGGCTTGTCCGGTCCGCCTGCAGAAGCCACAGCAGATGTGAATTCCTGGCCGCTGGGTAAGGTGGTTTTTGAAAAGGGATTCGCTACCGATGTCCAGGGGAAGGGCTCACTTTCTGTCCGGTTGCCAACGGGTGCTTATCGAGTGCTGGCGGAATGCACGGATCGCTATGGGAAGAAAGTGACGGCGCAGCTGCCGCTGGAGGTCATCCAGCCCGCTGCCCGACAGCTGAAGATCAAAAAGCCGTTCCTGCTGGAATCGCCGTCCTGGAGCGTAAATCCGGGTCAGGAGTTCCTTGCCTTATGGGGTACCGGATATCCGTCCGGGAGAGCCATTGTCGAAATTGAGCATCGCCGTAAAATCATCAAGCGCTATTGGACCGGCCGCGAAGCCACACAGGAGACCATCCGAATGCCCGTCGGGGAAGAACTGCGCGGCGGTTTTTACCTTCATGTCACGCAGATTCGGGAGAATCGAGCCTACCTGGAATCCCGCTATGTGGAAGTGCCCTGGACCAACAAGGAGCTATCCCTGCGCTGGGAGCATTTTACCAGCAAGCTTCTTCCCGGCCAGAAGGAGACCTGGACCGCAGTGGTTCGCGGCGCGGATGCGGAACGTCAGGCGGCGGAGGTGGCGGCCGTTTTGTATGACCGCTCTTTGGATGCGTTTATGTCCCACCAGTGGCTGAATAGATTTTCTTTCTTTCGCCTGGACCAGTCTGCGATGCAGGTGCAATTTGAGAATCGGAACCGTCCCCTGCTTTACCTGACCGGAAGATGGAACGAGAGATTCGCCCTGCTTCCGACGGTCAGCCGAACCTATCGCTCCTTTCCCCCGGAAATCGTCCAGTTTTTCTGGGGGCTGGGCCTTTCCGGAGCGGGCGGCCCGAGGATGAGGATGGCGGAAGGTATGGCCCCTCCTCCGCTTCCTGCGCCAATGGCGGCGCCTATGGCCGCCACCATGAAGGATGCCGCCGTCTCCGCCCCGGCAGAGAAGGAATCGGCCCGCCCAGGGCCAGGGATCCCGGGTGGAGGCGGGGCAGGCAGTCCCAAAGCAGATCTGGATGCCGTTTCCGCCCGACGCAACCTGCAGGAAACGGCATTTTTCCTTCCCCAGCTTTTAACGGATAGCAAAGGGCAGGTGCGCATGGAATTTACCATGCCGGAAGCGCTGACATCCTGGAAGTTCATGGCTTTTGCCCACGACCGGCAGTTGCGCTCCGGTTCCATCGAGGATACGGCGGTCACGGCCAAGGATTTAATGGTCCAGCCGAACGCTCCGCGCTTTCTGCGAGAAGGGGATATCGTGGAATTTGCAGTCAAAGTCTCCAATCAAAGCGAAAGGGCCATGCAGGGCACGGCTGCGTTGACGTTCCTGGACGGCTTCTCGGAGCGCGGCGTCGATGGTTTGCTGGCCAACTCTCCGGTGGAAAAGAGCTTTGAGATTGCTTCCAGGGAATCCCGATCTCTGTTCTGGAGGCTCAAGGTGCCGGAAGGAATCCGACTCCTGAGATACAAAGCGGTAGCCGCTGCCGGCCGACTTTCGGATGGAGAAGAAGGCTGGCTTCCGGTGTTGAGCCGAAAAGTCCTGGTCACCGAATCTCTGTCTTTTTCCATCCGCGGTCCCGCGACCCGAACCTTCGAGCTTCCGGGTCTGCTGCAGTCGGCCTCCTCTCCTACCCTGAGCCACAAGGCCCTGAGCCTGCAGGTTGTTTCCCAGCCGGCATGGTATGCCGTTCTGGCGCTTCCCTACCTGATGGAGTACCCGTTCGAGTGCAGCGAACAGATCTTTAATCGCCTTTTTGCCAATTCGCTGGCAGAGCACATCGTCCGGCAAAATCCGAAAATCGCGCCGGTATTCGAAAGGTGGCGCGGCACGCCGGCACTGAGCAGTCCGCTGGAAAAAAACCAGGAGCTCAAATCCGTGCTGCTGGAGGAAACTCCATGGGTTCGCCAGGCCCAGCAGGAAAGCCAGGCCAGACGGAATGTGGCTATTCTTTTTGAGAGCAGCCGACTGAAGCAGGAGCAGGGCAAAGCCCTGGAACGGCTGCGCCAGATGCAGCTGGCCGACGGGTCCTGGCCATGGTTTCCGGGCGGGCGCAGCAATCCTTTTATTACCCTGTACATTGCCGCCGGCACGGGACGGTTGCGCCACCTCGGGGTGGAACTGGATACGCAGCACGCCGTACCCGCCTTTGCCTTCCTGGACCGCTGGATGCTCGATCAGTACCAGCGGATACGCAAAACGGAACGCCCCGAAGAGTACGTTCCCTCCTCCCTCGATGCCCTGTATTTATATGGGCGGAGCTTTTTTCTGAAGGAAATGCCCGTTCCGCGGAACTGTCAGGAAATGGCAGCATTCTACATCCGGCAGTCGAAGCTCCACTGGCTGAAAAATAGCTGCCGCCAGTCGCAGGCTCAGATTGCCCTGGCGCTGAAGCGTTGGGGCGGAGCGGATCACCTCGCGGTGGCGGCGTCCATCATGAAATCCATCCTGGAGCGCTCCGTGGTGAGCGAGGAACTCGGCCGGTTCTGGCGAGACACGGAAAGGTCCTGGTGGTGGTACCAGGCGCCGGTTGAGACCCAGGCGCTCATGATCGAAGCCCTGGATGAGGTTTCGGGGGACCGGGCCGCCGTGGAAGAATGCCGGGTCTGGCTTCTGAAGCAGAAACAGACCCAGGAATGGAAAACGACCAAAGCCACGGCAGATGCGGTGTATGCCCTTTTAATGCGCGGTTCGGAACTGCTTTCCTCGGATTCGCTGCTGGAAGTCTCCCTGGCCGGCCAGCCGATGGCTGCGGAGCAGGCGGAGGCGGGAACCGGATTTTATGAGAAACGATTTGCAGATCGTGCCATTACGCCCTCCATGGGAGCGGTTGCTGTTGCCAGGAAGGATTCCGGGGTATCATGGGGGAGTCTGAACTGGCAATACCTGGAGGATATCGCCCGGGTAAAGCCTTATACGGGAACGCCTTTGACGGTGAAAAAAAGCTTGTTTGTCAAGAGGAGTTCCGGGAAAGGACCCGTGCTGGAAGCCGTGCGGGGTCCGCTGGCGGTTGGAGATGAGCTGGTGGTGCGCATCGAACTGCGAGTCGACAGAGATATGGAATTCGTTCATATGAAAGACCACCGGGGCAGCGGCCTGGAACCGGTCCAGGTGCTTTCCGGGTATCGATATCAGGACGGCCTGGCCTACTATCAAAGCACCCGTGATACCGCCAGCCACTTTTTTCTGGACTATCTGCCCAAGGGCAGCTACCTTTTCGAATATCCCGTGCGGGTGCAGCTGCGTGGAGAATATCAAACCGGAATTACTTCCATCCAGTGCATGTATGCTCCGGAATTCAACAGCCATTCGGAGAGTACCGGACTGATGGTTCCATAATCGGTTCAATGAGGGTGCCATTTTGAAGTCCATCCGGCTTGATCTTGTGCTGAGGTGCCTTGCGGCTTTCCTTTTACTTATCGGAATGCGGGTCCGGGCGGACTCCGGCGTTCTGATTCCGATCTCCGAAAAGGAAGAGCCGGATCCCGCGCTGCTTTCCTTGGACCGGTTTCAGCTGGATATTTCCATCGACCATCTTTACGCCCGCACCCGGCTCGTGCAGATTTTCCAGAGCCATGTCGGCAAGGTCCTGGAAGGAAAGTATGTATTTGCCCTGCCCCGGGAAGCCCTGATTGCCGATTTTGCCGTCTGGGACGGACTGGTGCGCATTCCCGGAGTCATTCTGGAAAGACGCAAGGCGCGAAATATCTACCAGGTTCTCCGGCAGCAGGCCATCGATCCCGGATTGCTCCAGCAGGGGGAAAGCGAGGATCCGGCGTCCGCCGGACTGTTCAGCGCCAGAATCGTCCCCATACCCGCTTTCGGAACCAAGCGGCTGGAACTCGAGTACACCGAATGGATCCCCCTCGAAAACGGCCGCGGCCGCTATGTCTTTCCTTTGAAACCCCGGCTGTACCGGCAGCAGTCGGCCGATGAGTTCGGCTTACGGTTTTCTTTTGCAGGCAGCCGGGAAATCCGGAATCTCCATTTCGTCTCGACCTCCTACCCTATTGAGGTGAAGAGCTTCGGCGGAGGAAAAGCCGAGGCGGTTCTGGAGATGAAAAAAGCCTCCTTCCCCGAGGATTTGATCCTGGAATTCGAAATGGCCGGAGAAGGGAATTCCGTGGACCTGCTGACCCATGGTCCGGAAATTCCCGCTCCTTATTTCGCGGATTCCGCGGACCCGAAACCGGCCGATTCCCCCATGGACCGGCTGGGCTATTTCTTTGCGGGAGCCATCACCTCTTTCCAATCGCCACGGCAAAGCTCCGAGCCTGCCGCGGGCCGCTCCGTGGTATTCCTGCTGGACACGTCTCTTTCCATTCAGTGGGAGAAACTGGAAAGATCCTGTGAGGCGCTGTTCTTCCTGCTGCAGTCGTTGAAAGCGCCGGACCGCTTCCACCTGGCTTTGTTTAACCGCCAGGCTCACGGCTACCGGACCGGATTCAGCCCGGCCACGACCGCTACGGTTTCTGCAGCGGTGGAATTCGTCAAGTCGGCCATGATCGAGGACGGATCCGATCTGGCCGGGGCGCTGCGTTACGGCCTGCAGCTTTTTGCCGGGGAGAAAGGCGGGGAGGAAAAATACCTGGTGGTCCTGACGGACGGTTTCCCGACCCTGGGGATGATCAAAAACAAAGATATTGCCGCGGAGGTGGATCGGCTGGTATCCGAACGTCCGGCGGTAAAGCCGGTGCGGATCTGTCCGATCATTCTGGGAGCGGAAGCCAACCATAGTCTTCTGGAAAGCCTGGCCAGCGGTCATAACGGATTTACCATGGAGGTCCGGGAAACCGAGGAAGGGGATTTTCTGCTCCGATCCTTTGCGGCAAGAATGGGCTCCGTTCCCTTCGATGATCTGTCTTTGCAGATGGAAAATATGCCTTCCTTTTCCCTGATTTATCCCGTGCGCAGGGATCTGGCTTTTCCTGGCAGCTATCGGGCATGGGTGGGCCGATACACGCCTGCCTCGAACCGTTTGCAGGCAACGGTTACTGCCAGGCAACAGGGCAGACAATATCAGTGGAGCGGTTCGAAGACGGTTTCCGCGGAGAGCCTCCATACTTTTCTGCCGAGATCCTGGGCCAAGGCCCGGGTGGATGCTCTGATCCGGCAAATAGAAATGGAAGGCGAAAGCGAACCGGCGATCGAAGAGATCATCCGGTTGTCGAAGCGCTACCGGTTCGTGACCCCCTATACCTCGTTTCTGGCGGCCCCCCGCTCTCTGCTGCGTCCGAGGATGATTCAGCCCGGCGACCCGGTCTTGCGCATCCATACGGATCCTTCCATTGCGGAAGTAACCGCCGTTTTCCCTTTCGGGCTGGTGAAGCCTATGAGTTACCTGTCTTCCGAAAAACTCTGGCAGACCCGCTTTCTCGCCCCGGCGGAGATGAGCGACGGAAGGTACGACTGCAAGCTGATCCTTCGGGACCAGGAGGGGCGAAGCTATCTCGAGCGAAAAAGCTTCCTGGTTGACAGCCGCGCCCCCCGACTGCAGCCCCGCATCGACAAGGAGGTCGCGCGGGGGAAGACGCTGAGCCTGCGGGTCGGCGCCGATAGCGACACCCGGCGCATCCAGGTTTCGCTGGGCAGCATGGCTCCGGTTCGATTGCACTGGGATGAACCGCAGAAGATGAATTGCGGAGAAATTCTGATTCCGGCTGACCTCCCGCCCGGAACCTACGTTCTGCGGATAACGGCAGAGGATTTTGCTCATAACATGTCTGCCGCAGAGCAGAAGATCCGGGTGCGATAAGCGCCCCCCCACCGGCTTTCCCGGAAAATTCAGGAGCTCTTCGTCAGACGTTCCGCCCTTTTGCGGATCTTTTCGATCAGCAGAGGGATCGGTTCCTCGGCCAGCTTCTGGAAGGAGATGGAAGTACCGGGGCTGAAGTAAAACTCCTGCAGGGCGCCGTCGAGCTTGTCCAGATCGGAAAGGATGCTTCGCAGATCCCTGAGCCATAATCCGGGTTCCCCTTCTGACGGCGCCAGCGGTTCAAAGCGATAATTAAGGGCCAGGGCCTGACGCATGAAGTCGAGCTGGGAATCGAGACGCCCGAGCTGGCGAAGGATATTTTTCAGGTGCCTGGAGGCCTGCCCCGGCAGTTCCGCCGCGCTCGGACCCGGCATGGCAATAAGCAAAGCCGCCAGAGCCTTCCCCGCGATTTGCAGTTGATCCCGGCTGCGGTTCACCTCCGAGACGTGATGGGCAATCAGCTGATCCAGGCTCTTGTTGAAGGCCTTGGAGTCCTCGGAGAAGGAATCCAGAATGGACAGATCCTTGAATCGCTGCCGGAAATACTCGCGCACCACCGGGTTCAGACGGGCGTAGGACTTTTTTTCATCCGCTTTTTCCAAACCCTTTTCTTCCGCCTGCTGTGCGCGGATGGGCCGCGCCAGCTCGGGGGAGAGGCATCCCAGCAGCACGGCCATCGCCAGGGCTGGGAGAGGGGAGCGCTGTTTCAGGAATGATATCGGATCCATATGACCGCAGCCAGGGCCAGGCGGTAAACGGCAAATGCCTCCAGTCCGCTCCATCGTAAAAATCGAAGAAACCCGTGCAGGCAGCCGATGCCTGCCAGCGCAGCCACCGCGGTGCCGAGCAGCGTCGGGCCCATCAGCAAGGAGCTGTCGGCAGGGGCTTTCCAGTATTCCCAGGACTCCAGCAGCGCGGCGCCCAGGATGGCAGGCAGAGAAAGCAGGAAGCTGAACCGGGCCGCATCGGCCCTTTCCAGGGAGCGTATTCTTCCCACCGACAGAGTGATTCCCGACCGGCTCACGCCCGGTATCAGCGCCAGTGCCTGCGCCAGGCCGAGCCAGACGCCGTCGGAATAGTTGATCTCCGCCCACTTTCTTTTTTTCGGAGAAAGGCGGTCGGCCGCCACCAGCACGGCGCCAAAGAACGCCAGGCAGAATGCGGCAATCCAGGGCTGCCGCAGCTGTTGTTCGATCAGCTTTTTAGCCGAAAATCCGAAAAGAACAGCCGGCAGAGTGCCAACAGCCAGGATCAAAAGAAGCTGAAGGGGCCGGGACGATTTCCAGGAGGATCGTCCCCGCAGCGATTGCCATGGAGCGATGAACATCTCCCAGCACTCTTTGCGGAAAAAAAGAATGACTGCCAACGCGGTTCCCCAGTGCAGGGCGACATCGAAAAACAGGCCCGGAGGCTGCCATTGAAATAACCACGGGATAACCAGCAGGTGGGCGGAACTGCTCACCGGAAGGAACTCGGTCAGGGCCTGTATCAGGCCCAGGATGGCTGCATGTAAATATTCCATAATCCGGAAAAAAGTAGTATGGGTTTCCGTTCCTGTTTCTTTTCGTTGCGGGGATTACTTTATCCCACAAATTCCCGTTAAGGCAATATGCGGGCTTCTTCCATTCGAGATTCGTTGACTCCCCGCTTCCTTCTCGCTATAATTCGGTGTGCCCGGCGGCCCGGAAAAGGCACGCTGAGTTCGGACGACACAGAAATAGCACGGCCCACAACGGATAAGCCAGACGAGAGAAGAGGAAAGGATTTATGAAATGCATTGCCGTCATACCTGCCCGCTACGCCTCGACCCGGCTTCCGGGGAAAGCGCTGCTTCCTCTGGGGGAGAAACCCATTATCCAGCACGTCTATGAGAGAGTGCGGCAGGTTCCGGGAATTGATACTGTGCTGGTGGCGACCGATGATGAACGCATCCTGAACCGGGTGACCTCCTTTGGGGGCCAGGCCTGCATGACCGGCACCCACCACCTCAGCGGGTCCGATCGGATTGCCGAGGCGATTGCCACCCGTCCTTGCGATTGGGTTTTCAACATCCAGGGAGATGAGCCTTTCATAGACCTGACAACCGTGCAGGCCGTATTGCGCGAAGCGGTGAGCCGCAATCTGTCACCCGTTTATACCGCTTCCGTGCCGATCCGCTCCCTGGAAGACTGGGTGAATCCTTCGGTGGTCAAGGTGATCGTCAACCAGAAGAATCAGGCCCTGTACTTCAGCCGCTGGCCCATCCCCTACCAGAGGAATGTGCTGGCAAACGATCTCATCTCCGTGTTCCGGGAGAAATGCCAGGAAAAGCTGGACCTGGGCCTGCATCAGAGGCACCTGGGGATCTACCTCTACCGGAGAGAATTTCTTCTGGAATATGTGCAGATGCCTCCCGGACCGCTGGAGCTGGCGGAGCACCTGGAACAGCTGCGCATTCTGGAGCACGGCTACACGATTTCCGTGGTGCCGGCTTCCCAGTCGGGGATCAGCATCGATACCCCGAAGGATTATGAAGATGCAAAGCGCTATTACGAACAGAACTTTCGGGGAAGCAAATGAGGAACAACGACCATGAGTGAGCGCGTGGCTTCGGACACCAAGTATATTTTCGTTACCGGGGGCGTGCTCTCTTCGCTCGGGAAGGGTTTGGCATCCGCTTCGATCGGCAGCCTGCTGGAATCCCGTGGCTACCAGGTGACCTTTCTCAAGCTGGATCCCTATATCAACGTCGATCCCGGGACCATGAGCCCCTTCCAGCACGGAGAAGTTTTTGTGACCGATGACGGGGCGGAAACGGATCTGGATCTGGGGCATTACGAGAGATTTGCCCAGGTGCGCCTTTCCCGCGACAATAACGCCACTACCGGCAAAATTTACCTTTCGGTCATTGAAAAGGAGAGGCGCGGAGACTACCTGGGAAAGACCGTCCAGGTGATTCCGCACATTACCAACGAAATCAAGCACATCATCAAGAGAGTCGCCAAGAAGGCCGATGTGGTCATTGTCGAAATTGGCGGCACGGTGGGCGACATCGAGAGCCTGCCGTTCCTGGAATCGATCCGTCAGATGCGGCTGGAAGTGGGGCGCGAGAGCAGCCTGTTCATTCATCTGACTCTGGTGCCCTATGTGGAGTCGTCGCGGGAGCTGAAGACCAAGCCCACGCAGCATAGCGTTCGCGAGCTGCGGGCCATCGGTATTCAGCCGGATATCGTGCTCTGCCGGACCACGCGGCCGCTGCCCCGCGACATCAAATCCAAAATATCCCTGTTCTGCAACGTTTCGGAAGAAGCGGTTATTACCGCATGCGATGTGCCCAATGTCTACGAAGTTCCCCTGGCATTTCACGAGGAGAAGCTGGATGATATTATTCTCAAGCTTCTTCACCTTCCGTGCCACCCCAGTGTGCTTAGCCCCTGGGTGGCCTTGCGCGACGCCTTGCGCAATCCCCAGGGTTCTGTGAGCATCGGCGTGGTCGGGAAGTACGTGGAGTACGAAGACTCCTACAAAAGCCTCAACGAGGCGCTGATTCATGGCGGGATCGCCAATCAGGTCAAGGTGTTCATCCACTGGGCGGATTCGGAAAGCCTGACCGACGATAACTGTGCGCAGAAGCTGGGCGATTTTGACGCCCTTCTGGTTCCGGGCGGTTTCGGCAAGCGCGGAATCGAAGGCATGCTCAAAGCCATCCGATACGCGCGTGAAAAAAAAGTTCCCTATTTCGGAATCTGCCTGGGCATGCAGTGCGCGGTCATCGAATTTGCCCGGAATGCCTGCGGTCTGGATGGCGCCGACAGCTCGGAGTTCAATCCGGCAACGCCGCACCGCGTGATTTACAAGCTCCGGGAATTGCTGGGTGTGGAAGAACTGGGGGGAACCATGCGACTGGGTGCCTATCCCTGCCTGCTGGAAACCGATTCTCTGGCCCACCAGATTTATCAGCGCAAGGAAATCAGCGAGCGGCATCGTCACCGCTATGAATTCAACCGGGAATACGAGCAGGTCCTGGTTTCCAACGGCCTTTTGATTTCCGGGAATTCCCCCGACGGCAATTTTGTGGAGATCATTGAGCTGGCAGATCATCCCTGGTTTCTGGCCTGCCAGTTTCATCCGGAATTCAAATCCAGACCGCTCGAACCGCACCCCGTTTTTACCAGCTTTATCCAGGCGGCCAAGAACCAGAAAAAGCGCAGGGAGAAAGTGTTCGAAGGGAAATAGAGCTGCTGGCCCCGACCCACAGGCTCCCTGTTTCCTACGGGAATCGGCTCCCCGGAGATTCGGCGCGGTCAAAGGGATGGCCGGTGGCAGACAGGCTGGCTTGAAGGTCCGGAAGGGAAAAACGGATCAACCCGAGATCCGTTCCCACATATACATAGTCCGAATCCGATACGAAGCTGGTGACGTTGCCGGGAAGGAGACCGGTTTTTATGCCAGCCCAGATCCTTTGCCGCGGGTCCGCCAGGTAAAAGCCCTTATCCATCGTTCCAATAAAAAGCAGTCGGTTCCAGGAATAAAGGGCACCCGGGTTTACTTTTGCGTTCGATAAGGACCCGATGGGCGTGTTCCAGGCGCCACCGGAATCCAGCGTCTGAATCCCGCCTCCGCAGGTCCCGATCCACAGCGTTTCCCCGTCCAGCAGCAGGGCATTGACCCAGCTGTGTCGCAAGGGAGAATTGGCAGGAGTGTAATTTCGGGGCGGGTCTTTCCTGTTCCAGAAGCTCAGTCCGCCGAGAGTCCCGATGTAAATCCCTTTCGGTGTGGGGGCCAGGCTGTACACCTGGTTGCCGGGAAGTCCGTGATAGGCATACAGACTGCTTACACGGAATGGCTCGTAAAGGGTAAGCCCGCCGGCGGTGGCCGCCAGCACGGTGGTCGATCCCGGGAATTCCGGCAAAGTCTGAGAAACGCTGTTGTGGATTAATCCTTCTTCCTGGCGCAGCAACCGGTAATTTTCGCGGCCGGAGAAAACCGCCAGCCCGTTAGCGGTGGACACAAAAGTCTGGTGTGAGGGGGGATCGTGGTGAAGATGGTTGATGCAGAACAGCAGATCATCCCTCCAGTGCCGGATCCTGCCGTCCGCCATGGAAACGATATCCAGCCCGGCGTCGAAATATCCCACCCACAACTGGCGATCGTCATCCGTCGCCAAGGCATTGACAAAGCGGTCGGCCAGAACGGGCTCCCGGGAGTGGCGCAGCTGGAGAATCGGCTGCAGCGGCGCACGCCACCCGGCATCGACGCGCCAAAGGTCACCGGAAGACGAGAGAAAGAGCTCGTTCCCTACGGCGTGAAGGCGTGGGGGGGCCGCCGGATGGCCGGCATCTTCCCTGGGTCCGGGTCCCGATCCAGTGGCCGTCAGCAGCCTGGGTCGTTCTGCCGGATTCAGAGAAAGGACCGATCCGCCCCGGGTGGAGGCAAAAAACCGCTCCCGGTGGAAAACCAGAGACTCGATAAATTCACCCTCCAGGAAACGCGACTCGGCCTTTTCTCCCTGGATCCAAAGGCCACCCATCGGCGTACCTGCTGCACATAAGCGCCGGGCGGGATCCAGGGCGAGCGTGGTGATCTGGTTGTCCGGGAGGCCATCCGCAGTGGTCCAGGCGCGCCAGGTCCCGCCGCTATAGTGCCAGAGTCCCTGGGCGAAGGTTCCCACCCAGAGGCTGGTGCTGTCTCCGGCCAGATGTGTGGCATGAAAGGAATGGGGCAATCCGGGAACGACCACTTTTTTTAATACTGCATTGTTCCAAAGAAGAAGCCCGCATCCGCGGGTCCCTACCCACAAATCTCCCTGCGGGGTGGAAAGCAGCGCCGTCGGAAATCGACAGGCCGCATCTTCGGGGACCACGGCGGACGCTTCCTTTGCCCAAAAAACGAGGCCGGTGCCACGAACAGCCAGCACCGGATTCTGCTGGAAAAGGGCCATGTCGGGAATGTCGCACTGCGGCCACCCCTCGGCCATCGTGAAGCGGCGAAGAAGTCTCCCGTCCCCGTCGTACTGTCGAAATCCGTCTGTGGCACCTACCAGCCATTCATCCTGGCGGGACAAAAGGCTGAGAATCGTGGAACGGTGTTCCATGATCTCGGCAACCAGGAAATCGTCGGTTTGCAGAATGCGCTTTTCGTAGGCCACCAGGGACTCTTTTTGCATCTGCCGTTCCTGATCGGAAACCGTCCTGTCCATCCGGGAAGACAAGTCAAACCAAAACCAGACAGGGATACCGCAGCAAAGGCAAAAAGCCATCAGCAGAAGTGCGGGCCGGCCCGGCCTTCGAAAGGAACAGGAAGAAAAGAGCGGCTTGATCGGAAACAAGGCGGGGGCCCGGGGTGCCGGCAGGACTAGTTGTTGGTTCCTTCTTCGGCGGGAAAATCGATATTGGTAATTTCGATCATTCCCTGGGCATTGACGAACCGTCGCACCCGTGGCTGGGGCATGGGCTCGTTCTCCACGACCGGAGTAAACGGGGAGCGGTCGAAATTGAAAATGCGCGAAATGCGGTTGATATAGTTGCGTGTTTCGGAAATATTGGGGACGCCTCCGGAGCGGATGACGCGATTTTCGCCGGCATTATAGCCGGAAAGAGCCAGTGGCACATTTCCCTGGAACATGTCCAAAAGTTCCCTCAGATACTTGACGCCTCCGGCAATGTTCTCCTCCGGATCGTAAATGCGTCGAACACCGTATCGGCGGGCGGTGTCCGGCATCAGCTGCATCAACCCCCGGGCTCCTTTGGGAGAAACGGCAAAAGGATTGAAGTTGCTTTCCGCCTTGATGACCGCACGAACCAGATCGGGCTCCAGGCCATGGACGTCCGCGTATTTGTTGATCAGCGATTCAAAATGCTGGCTGTTCATAGCCGGAAAACGCTCGGAGAGGCCTGATTGATTCGAGGACCATTGGGCCGGAAGCGCAGTCGGTTCCCCCACGGCCCTGGTGGCAGCGGCAGGCGGAGCATCCGCCTGGGACGCCAGGCGATCGGCCGAGGATGCCAGATGATCAAATCGCCTGGCCTGCTGCTCGGCGCGCTCAATGGCCGTCTGCGCCGCGGCGGTACCGGCTGCTTTTTGCTTCCGGGAAAGCGCCGGGGTCTGCTGCTCTTTGCCTTTTGCGGCCGGAGTGTCCTGCGGTTGAGGCTGCGCAGCAGAGGGAGAAATGATTTCCTCGTGAGGCAGGGGCGATCGTTCCGAAGGAATATTGGTAATAATGCGGTGGCCGTTTTCGTCGATGTAGCTGTAAACCTTGGTTTGACCAAACAGATAGCCGGGGCCAAGCAGAATTGCGAAAGCCATCATGAATCGGAAGCAGTTTGACCCGGTTGCTTTCATGGTTACTCAGCACATCTCAGAATATAATATGCAAATATTATACCAAATGGGAGTTGATGTTGTGCAGAACATCACAGGATCTATCTGTCGATCCGTAAATGTATTTTGTTGAAACAACCTTTCTTAGTCCCCAAGATGTTTTTTGACAAGTTCCAGGCCTTTTTCAATGGCTTTGTCCAGAAATTCGGCGCTTTTCCCGCCCGCTTCGGCCATATTTGCCTTACCGCCGCCACCGCCGGAAATGATGGGAGCTATTTCTTTTACCAGCTTTCCGGCATGAACCTTCTGAGCCTTCTCTCCACTGAGGAGAACAACCATATTAGACTTTCCTTCAACTTCTGACCCTAAAATAACGATCCCATCAGATAATTTCCTACAAAGACGATCGGCTAATTCTCTCAATCCATCCTTTGGCATTCCGTCGACCCGCTGCGCAAGAACGGAGACTCCACGGATGTCAACGACTTTTTCGAGGATATTTCCTGCCGCGGCCTGTCCCATTTTCAACTGAAGTTCTTCTACTTTGCGACTGAGCTCTCGCACTGTCAAAAAATGACGTTCCAGTGACAGCCCGATCTCATCGCGGCCGCACTTCAGAGATGTGGAAATATTTTCCAGGATCTGCTCCGACTGACGGAAATGATCCAGGGAATGAACGCCTGTGGAGGCTTCCACGCGCCGGATGCCTGCCGAAATGCTGCTTTCCGATAACACTTTCAGCAAGCCGACCTCGCCGGTATGGCTGACATGGGTGCCGCCGCAAAGCTCGCTGCTGAAACCGGGAATGGAAATAACACTGACGACTTCCTGGTATTTTTCTCCAAAAAGTGCCATGGATCCGGATGCCAGGGCTTCTTCGCGCTTCATCAGCGTGCGGGAGACCGGCCTGTTTTCCAGGATGATCCGATTGGCCAGGTCCTCAATGGCTGACAGCTCCCCGGGGCTTACGGCAGCGTAGTGGGAAAAGTCAAATCGCAGCCGGGAAGAGGAAACCAGGGAACCGGCCTGCTTGACATGCTCACCCAGGACCTGGCGGAGGGAGGCGTGAAGAAGATGGGTGGCCGTATGATTCCTGCGCGTGGCCAGGCGCAGCCCCGCATCGACCCGCGCGTATACCTGGTCGCCGGTCTGCAGAGACCCCTGTTCGACCCGCACCCGGTGACCGATGGCCTTTTCTCCGAAATGACGACAATCGAGAACTTTCGCTTTTCCGGCATCCGAGCCGATCACCCCCTGATCGCCTGACTGGCCTCCCGACTCGGCATAAAAGGGGGTCCGATCCAGAAAAACGAATCCTTCCACTCCCGCTTCCAGGGAAGGAACCGCCTGGTTGTCCAGGTAGAGAGCGAGGATCCGGGCGTCCTCAACCCTCATCGACTCATGACCGGCATAAGCGCTCTCATGATGGCTGAGGTTCTGTACCTCGGCGGGGGAGGCCATCGCCTCCTGTCCCTGCCGCGACAGATCGCGCTGCTGCTCCATGCGGCTGTGAAATTCCGATTCATCCACGGTCATACCGGTTTCTGCGCAAAGCTCCTTGATGGTTTCCAGGGGCAGGCCGTGCGTGTCGTACAGGAAAAAGGCCTCTGTCCCCGGGAAAAGGTCCGACTGCCCTTTGCGGAGCTGATCGGCACGGGATTGAAATTCCCGCAGCCCGGAGCTCAGCGTGTGGGAAAAAATCTCCTCTTCCGCGCGAACCGCTCTCGAAATGGTTTCCTGGTGAGCCAGAAGTTCGGGGTAGGCGCCGCCCATCCGTTCGGCGACCTGCAGCGCGACCTGATGGAGAAAGGGATCATGGAGGCCCAGCTTTCTCCCGTGAACAATGGCGCGACGGATGATTTTTCTAAGAACGTAGCCGCGCTTGTCGTTGCCCGGATACTGCCCGTCGGCGACCATGAAGGCCGCCGCCCTGGCGTGATCGGCAATAATCCGCATGGCGGTGTCTTTGGCTGAATTTCCCCCCAGGTACTCCTGGGAGGAGAGGCGGCAGACAAATTCGATAAGCGGCATAAACAGGTCGGTGTCGTAATTGCTGACCTTGCCCTGCAGGACGGTGGTAATGCGCTCCAGGCCCATGCCCGTATCGATGGAGGGCGAGGGAAGAGGACTCATCTGCCCCTGTTCGTTGCGGTCAAACTGCATGAAGACCAGGTTCCAGAGCTCCACGTAGCGACCGCAGGAACAGGACAAGTCGCAGTCCGTGTGGCCCAGCGGACTGGTTCCGTAGTCGTAATGAATTTCCGAGCAGGGCCCGCATGGGCCGGTGTCGCCCATGGCCCAGAAGTTATCCTTTTCCCCGAAGCGGAATATTCTCTCGCGGGCCACATCGGTCTCGCGGGCCCAGAGGTCGAAGGCCTCGTCATCTTTTTCAAAAACAGTCACAAACAGCCGGTCTTTGGGCAGACCGAATCTCTCGGTGATCAGTTCCCAGGCAAAGCGGATCGCATCCAGCTTGAAGTAGTCCCCGAAAGAGAAATTGCCCAGCATTTCAAAGAAAGTGTGATGCCGGAAAGAGCGTCCTACATCCTCAAAATCATTATGCTTTCCGCTGACGCGCATGCATTTCTGGCTGGTGGCCGCCCGGCGGTAGGGGCGCTTTTCCCGCCCCAGAAAAGTATCCTTGAACTGATTCATGCCGGCATTGCAAAAAAGCAGGGTCGGATCATGGTAGGGAATCAGCGGGGAACTGCTTACCAGGCGATGCCCCTTCTCTTCAAAGTAGCTCAGGAAAGTACTGCGAACCTGCGATGATTTCATTTTGCTGTTTATCCTGTTTTAAGTTAATTCCAGGCCTCATCGGCCGGATCGTCCATTTTCAAACCATGCTTTGCCAAAGCCCCGCGGATGGCCTCTTCGCTGAATCCTTTTCGGGCCAGAAAGCCAAGCAGCCGGCCCCACTCTTTCCGGCTCTGCGGCGTGGGGCGACTCTTCAGATAGGCTGAAAGCGCCTCGCCGGCAGCCTCCTTCTCGGGGGTGTGCCGGACCGCCACGCGGAGGGCTTTGGCTGCCGTTTCCCCGGAAACTCCGTGGCGCTCCAGGTCGGCTTCCACCCGGAGAAGTCCTTCCTTTCTTTCCTTCAGCCGATAGGATGCGCGCTGTACGGAAAAGTCGAAGTCGTTCAAAAGTTTCAGGGATTTCAAGCGCACCACTACCGAATCGATCTCCTCTTCGGAGGCGCTTTCGGCCAGCTTGCGCCGTATTTCGGCTTCCGTATGGGCTCTCTGGGAAATCCAGCGGTAGGCTTTCTGCAGCGGGGTCAGCGCGTCTGTATTTTTTTGCGAAGTTCTTCCAGCCGTGATTCCTCCTTGGGAGCTTCCGCCTTATTGTTGCTGCCCCCCCTATGGAGCAGCATGTCCTTTTCCATGTCATCCCGGGCGCTTCCTGTCGTGGAGTACACGCCCTGCACCCGCAGCTTGAACTCATCCGGACTGGTGGCGTAGCTGAGCGCATCATTATAGCTTACCAGTCCCTTTTGATAGTGCTGAAAGATCGACTGATCGAAGCTCTGCATCCCATACTGCGAGGTGCCGGCTTCAATCGCCGCACGAATCTGTTTGGTTTTCATGGGGTCCAGGATCAGCGACCGGATGAATTCGGTGGAGCGCAGAACTTCCACGGCCGGCACCCGTCCGCTTTTGTCGCTGCGGCGGATCAGGCGCATCGATATGATGGCCGACAGGACCGATGCCAGCTGGATGCGGATCTGATCCTGCTGGTGGGGCGGAAAAACGGCGATCACCCGGTTGATGGTTTCGATGGCATCCGTGGTGTGCAGGGTGCTGAATACCAGATGGCCGGTCTCGGCGGCCAGCAGAGCCGTTTCGATGGTTTCCTGGTCGCGCATTTCGCCGACCAGGATGATATCCGGATCCTGCCGCAGGGCACTGCGCAGCGAATTGGCAAAGCTGAAGGTGTCGACCGTGATTTCCCTCTGGCTGATCAGCGACTTGTTGTCGCGGTGCAGGAACTCGATCGGGTCCTCGATGGTGATGATATTCATGGCTTCCGTGTTGTTGATGTGATCAATCATGGAGGCCAGGGTGGTCGACTTTCCGCTTCCGGTCGTTCCGGTCACCAGGACCAGACCGCGCTGCTCGGCGGCAATCCGGGCCAGGACGGAAGGCAGGTAAAGCTCTTCAAAAGCGGGGATGCGCAGGGGAATGGCGCGGATCGAAAGAGTGATGGTTCCTCTCTGGTGAAAGACGTTGATACGGAAGCGGCCCAGGCCGGGGATCCCGTAGCCGACGTCGATTTCCAGCTTTTCTTTGAAAATTTTCTTCTGCGCTTCATTCATCACATCGAAAGCCAGAACCTGGGTGTCGTTGGGCGTCAGGCGCTGAAATTGGGGCATGGGGATAAGCTCCCCATGAATGCGTATGTGCGGAGGGGATCCGACTTTGGCATGAACGTCGGAGGCCCCCATATCCATGGCCATGCGTAATAGTTTCGCTGCTATTTCTCCCATTGCTCCCGTCCATTCTCAAGTGCCATGCGGCATCGTTTGTCCTCTTCCCGCATCCCCAGGGATGGGAAGTTCAAGCAAAGTTTCCAAGGATCAACCGTCCTTCCGTAGCCATTTGGCGCCTGGCTCTTGACAGAAGGCACTTAATTCCTTAGTATTTTAACCCATGCAAGAATCGCTTGTTTACGAAAATCGAACCAAAATTGCGGTTGCCTTTATCCTGGGTTGGCTTATCCCCGGCGCCGGTCACATTTACCTGAAGAAAACCGCGAGGGGAGTGATCTTTTTCCTCTGTATCATGGCTCTCTTTTCCATGGGGATTTTTCTGCAGGGAGCACTGGTCGGGCTGGATTTTGCAGACTTTTTCGGATTTTTGAAATGGTTTGCGGAAGTGGGATCCGGTCTGGTTTACCTGGTTGCGGTCGGAGCCGGAATCGGAGCCGGAGAAATAACCTCCTTCACCTACGACTACGGAAATATATTCCTTTACACCGCCGGCCTTTTAAACATGCTGATCATGCTGGATACCTTCGATATTAGCGTCGGGAGGAAAAACTGATCATGGGCCATTTTTCCTCTCTCGTTCTATACTCGGTTCTTGTCTCCATCGTATTTGCCTTGCTGACGAAGGATACTCAGAAGGAAAGGGCCCTTTACTTCCTGAAAATGTTTGCCGCTTTTGTGGGCCTGAGCATTCTGTCCGCCTGGTTCATGTATCTGTTTCCATTCTGGTAGGAAAAACGATGGCTCCTCCAGGAGCTGCCTGCGTTCTGCCTTCCACTTTCATGAGGTGAAATCTTTTGCTATCCGACCATCGCTTTCATTTAAACCTGCGGAAAGACCTTCCGTTTGATGTCGTGGGCCTTGGATTGAATGCCGTGGATCTGGTCTGCCGGCTGCACGGCTACCCGCAGTACAACAGCAAGGTAAAAGTGAAAAGCTTTGAGCGCCTGCCGGGTGGCGCCACCATTACTGCGGTAGCGCAATGCGGCTTTCTGGGCATGCATAGCGCCTATGCCGGCAAGGTGGGATCGGATGATTTCGGAACCTTCTGCCTGGAAAGCATGAAACGCCTGCCGGTAGACCTCTCCGAAGTGGTCGTCGAGCCGGAGTCTACCAACCAGTTTTCCATTATTCTGGTGGACCAGAAGAACGGGGAGCGCACCATTGTCTGGGACCGGGACCAGAAGCTGATGTACCGCTGCGGGGAACTTCGCAAGGAAACCATCCTCCGCGGTTCGCTGCTTCACCTGGACGGCTTCGACATTGCCGCTTCCATGGAAGCGGCCCGCTGGGCTCGCCTGGCGGGGATTCCCGTTTCTCTGGACATCGATTTTACCGATCCGAAACTGGCGGACCTGCTGCCGTTGATCAGCTTTCTGATCGCCTCCACCAATTTCCCCCTGGAGTACACCGGGGAAAAGGATCTGCACCACGCCATGCGGCGCGTGCAGCAGGTGAGCGGTGGATTTGTGGCCGTGACCCTCGGGGTGGAGGGCGCACTGGCGCTGGTCGACGGGGACTTTTTTCACAGCCCCGCTTTTCCCGTGGAGGCCATTGACACCACCGGCGCCGGGGATTTTTTCCGCGCTGGCTTTCTTTACGGCCTGTGGAAAAACTGGCCGCTGGGAACCATCATGATGTTCGCCAACGCGGTGGCCGCTTACAACTGCACCCGACCCGGGGCTCAAGGCGGTTTCTGCTCCCTGGAGGATGTTCTCGGTTTCCTGAAAGGACAGTCGATTCACCTGGATCCGGACGCCGGATCCTACCGCGAGCTCCGCAGAGGATAAAAGAAGCCCGCAATTCCATTTGACACCGTCGGCCATTCCCACTATAATTGGGTTTCCCTCAAATACAAGTTTCCTTACCAGCAAGGGCGGTTAGCTCAGCGGCAGAGCATCGGTCTTACACACCGGGGGTCGTAAGTTCAAATCTTACACCGCCCACCACTTCCCTGGCGGCGGGGCACTGCGGAAGGGAACGGACATGGGCATGACTGCGACCGGTTTCCCCCCGGCCGAATGGTTTCTGGCCTTGAACCCTGTGGATTCCTGTGCTATCTAATTAAGCGTGAGAAAACAAGTCGTACCTGGGCCCCTCCTTTTCCTGGCTCTCCTGCTATTCCTCCTGCCCGGAATCAAAGCGCAGGCACAGTCCGCCGAACCCACTGCGGAAGAAGGCGCCTACGATTCCCGGTTTTTTGACCAGCTGCATCGCATTTTCGGGAGATTCCGGGATTCCGACTTGCGACGTGTATTTCAGACGGCGGATCCCATCCAGTGTGCCGAGCTGGTCAGCCATAAGGGGGAATGGCGGACGGTCGCCTTTTTTAATGAAGACCGCAGCCTGGGCGAATGGTGCCGCGAAAACCTGGAAGAGGTGAAAACCGATTTGTCCGTTTACACCTTCCAGGGATCCTGCAGCGGGAAACAGGGGGCCATCCAGCTTACCACCGAATTTCCGATCCAGGAAAGCATCGAAGCCTATCAAGCCGGGAAAATCGAGCTGGAAAAGATCGATATCAATGGGAACGCTCCGGTCCGGGTGGCATTTGACATTCCGACCCAATCCTACGTCTTTGACCTCCCGTTTCTCTTTTTGGCGGGGAGGCAGAATGGCAGAAATGTTTACAGCCTGATTTCCCCCCGGCGCGGGGAGGGCTATGCGGCCGAGGTGAGCAGTCATTGGGAATGCAAGGCGGTTCGCTCCGGAGACGTCACCTACCGTTTTCTCATCTGCAGAACCGCAACGGTGAGCCGCAAGGCTCCTTCCAGAAATCAAAGGTATGAGCCGACCTTCGGAGCCTCCGCCTATTTCATTCTCTCGGACGGGAAGGAGGCTTCCACCAGTGTCAGCATTTCATTCGGCCGCGAGCCGCAAGGTCAGGCTCCGGGCGGGGAAGCCGGGGCGGCCCAAGCCGGAAGTTCACCCTCGCCGCCCGAAGGCAGAAGGCCCCCCGGAGGACGCTGGCAGACTCCGGGAGCCAAGGAACGCCTGGCGGCCATCGGCGCCAGCGAATTCCGGCTCCGCTTCGCTGCGCAGACATGGAAAGGCAATCTGGCTTCCCCCAAGGTGCTAAGCGACCAGAAAATCCTGGGTCTGCAAACAGCGGCCGACTTTTCCCGGAGGGATTCCTGCGAGTGGCGGCCGGAACTGGGCAAAGCAGCCGAACCCCTGCTGGTCACCGAGCTGCCCTCCGACGTTCTTTTTTCTCTTCAGGCCTACGAAAGAAATGAGTTCGCTCCGGCTTCCGTGGTATTCGACATGAAGTCCTCGTCCGGGGCGCGGTTAGGAACCCTGCAGTGCGTGTTCCCCGGCGTGGAGTCCTCTGCCGGGATTTCTTTCGAACGCTGGGTGGCGATTGTCGGCAGCCATATCGCCCTGGAGCAGCGAAAGTAGGGCAGCCGAAAGGAAATCCCGGTTCTCCTGCGCCGGGCGGCTATTTGGCGGGGGCGGCCTGCGCCGGGACGCTTTCCCCCAGATCTTTGACTTGCCGGACCTCCTGCCCTTTTTCATCGATGATCATCGCCGCCTGCCGGCCGGCTTCCTCCGTGAATTGCCAGGGTTCCTTCAACTGGCGGCGCACCGCCTCGTTCAGCATGATGCGCGCCGGCATGAAGTCGCGGATCGGGAATTTCGCCGGATCCGTTCGTCCCTCCAATATATCCGCGGCAATTCGGGCCTCCTGGGCGCCTACTTCAAAATAGTTGGCTCCCAGGTCGAAGCAGGCGCCCTTGCGCACATAGCCGGAGGTATTGGTAAAAAGGGGTATCCGGGCTCGGTTGGCCACATTGGCATAGGCCTCCACCGCGCTGCTTACGGTTACGTCGCCTCCCAGCCAGAAGGCCTGTATCCCTCGGCCGATCAGCGATTCCGCCGCTTCCCGCACGTCCCGGCTCTGCTCCACCGAGGACTCCATCAGAGTAATTCCCAGCTGCTGGCAGGTGGCCCGGGCTTTCATGACGCAGGCTTCGGAATTGGCTTCCGTGGGATTCCAGACCGTTCCCAGCACCTTCAGGCCCGGATAAAAGGATCTGGCCAGCCGTATGACCTTTTCCACGGGCTGAAAAGTGCCGATTCCGGCCAGGTGCGGCGGTTTTTCCGTACTGTCCATCCGGCGGATTCCCACCTTGGCTCCGGAAGGATCGGTAACCGCCGCGAAAACGTGAAGTGCTTTCCCGGCCTGATTGGCGGTAGCCACCGCCTGAAGAGAGAGCGTGCTGATGGTGAGCACCATACGGTAGCTGCCGTCGGTAATCTGCTTGGCAATCATGTTGGAAGTGGACTGATCCCCTTCCGCGCAGAAGCGCTGCAGGATGGTTTTATCGCCGTTGCGGAAGCCGCGGCTTTCCAGAGTGGATAAAAGGCCGGCTTCCACTTCGTCCAGCAGGGAATTGGAAGCATGTTTCAGAATGGCGATCCGCAGCGGTCCCTGCCGGCTTCCCTGGCTCTGTCGTGATTTCATGTCCGAAACCAGAAGGATGGTCCCGGCAATCAGAATGAGCGCGATCCCAAAGAACAGCCGCTTGACCGTATTCCACATACGCTATCCGTTGGCTTTCTTCTGCAGCAGCGCCAGAGCATCCTCGCGGGAAGGACTGATGGTGAATAGCGGGGAGAAGCCGGCGATGTCCATCACTTCCATTACGTGGGGTTGAAGCGCGGCCAGAACCATAATTTTATTTTGCGCCTTGATTTTTTTCAATCCGGCCAGAAGCACCCGGAGACCGGAACTGCTGATATATTTGAGAGCGGCCATGTCGATGATGACGTTCATCGGTTCTTCGTCCATCCCCTTGAGCAGCACATCGCTAAACGCATTGCTGGTGGTGGTGTCCAGCTTCCCGTCCAGGCAGATCAGGCGTCCGTTGCTAAGGTTTTCGCTTTTGATTTCCATAAGACATTATTCCTTTTTCAAATCGAAATAAACAATTAGGATATTTTCTTGACCAGAGTGAAAATATTTTTCCCGTCCTCTCGCCGGTAGTAAAGCTCATCCATATAGTTGCGTATAAAGTGAATCCCCAGGCCGCCGATCGGGCGGTCCTCGATCGGAGAAGTCAGATCGGCTTCGGGGGCCTCCAAGGGGTTGAAAGGAATCCCGTCGTCCTCGATGATCGAGGTAATGGAATCGGGTTCCCTTCGCAGGGTCAGCCGTATGCAGTGGATTCCGCCCCCCGGAAAGCCGTAATTGATGGTGTTGGTAACCGCTTCGTCCAGAGAAAGCATGACCGCGTTCAGAGCGTCATCCGGCAGTCCGGTATCTTTGGCAAACTGTTCGACCAGATTGAGCAGCCGGGTGATTTCGCATAAGTCGTTCTTCAATTCAACGTCCAGAGCAGGCATACAATTACTTTCCGCCTCCGTAAAACTGAAGGGTCAGCATGGTGATATCGTCGGAAGCCTCATGACCGTCCACGAAGGCCCGGACGCTGTCCAGAACGCTGCGAGTCAGATCCAGCGGGGCCTGGGAGGCACTTCGAATCAACACCTCTTCCAGCCTGTCCTCCGAATAACACTCCTCGCGCCTGTTCATCGCTTCCGTAACTCCGTCGGTGTATAAAACCAGCGTATCGCCTCCGCCCATCTTCAATGTCTTGCACTGGTACTGGTTATCCTCGAATAGCCCCAACGCCATATCATGCGTCAAGGCCACCGGCTGAACCGTGCCGTCCGAGGACACCAGGTAGGGAGGATTGTGCCCTCCATTGGAATAGATCATTTCCCCGGTGCTGAATGTGAGAATACCATAAAACAGGGTAACAAACATGGAACTCAGGCTCTCGCGGCACAGCAGGTGGTTGACGTAGTTCATGCATTCGGTCGGGGGAATTCCCTTTAAGGCGGTGGCGCGCATCAAGGTACGGCTGACCGCCATGAAAATGGCAGCCGGAACTCCTTTGCCGGAAACGTCGCCGATGACCACCCCAAGCCGGTCGTTGTCGATCAGAAAGAAATCATAAAAATCTCCTCCTACCTCCTTGGCGGCGGTCATCGAGGCAAACAGGTCAAACTCCTTGCGGTTTGGAAATGCGGGGAAAGCCTGGGGCAGTATGGCCAGCTGAATATCGCGGGCCACATTGAGGTCCCGCTGGATGGAAACCAGGCGGTCATGATCCTGCTGGGCCTGCAGAAGAATCCGGGACTGCTCGATCGACTTCCGGATCGTGGTCTCCAGATCGTTAAAATCCACCGGCTTGGTGACAAAGTCGAAAGCGCCGCGGTTCATGGCGGTGCGGATGTTTTCCATATCGCCGTAGGCGGATACGATCACCGTTTTCAAAGCCGGGTTCTTCAGCTCATTCAGCCGGGCCAGAAGGGTTAATCCGTCCATTTCCGGCATGTTGATGTCGCTGAGAATGACGTTGGTATCCGGGTGCTCGAGCAGCGCGGAGAGAGCGGTAAGACCATTGCCGGCAAAAACGAATTCATATTCGCCGTTGCGGATTTGCTTCCGGAATCTTTGCCGGATCAGGGATTCGAGGTCCGGCTCGTCATCCACAACCATTATTTTTTCAGGCATAGATCAAAGCACCTCTTTCCTAAGGGGGGTGTTTCTGCCGGAGAAGAGCTTGTCGCGTAAAACCAGGAAGTCGATCGGCTTGGTCAGATACTCGTTGGCTCCCAGCCGCCTGGCCTGATCCTGCTTGTCCGACTCGTCGTAGGCGGTGATCATGAAGACGGAAAGGGACGGCCGGATTTCCTTGATCCGGCGCAGCAGCTCGATGCCGTTCATGCCGGGCATATTGATATCCGACAGGATGAGCACGACATCCGCGGCGCTGACGCTGTTCAGATAGACCAGGGCTTCTTCGGCGGAGAAGCAGAAGTGAAAGGAAAGAAGTCCTTGCTTCAACTCCTGCCTGAATTTCTGGCGGAACAAAGCGGGAATGTCGGATTCATCGTCCACGACAAGAATTTTCATTTTAGATCTTTCGGCAAAAGGATGGTCACTTCCGTGAATTCGTCGACCACCGAGCTGATTCTCAATTCACCCTGGTGTTGCTTGACTACGATATCGTAGCTGAGGGAAAGGCCCAGACCGGTTCCCTTGCCGGCCGGCTTGGTGGTAAAAAAGGGATGGAAGATTTTGTCCAGGTTGTCCTTGGGAATCCCGTGTCCGTTATCGCGGATGCGTATTTCCACCTGATCGGTCCGATCGTGCGTCTGAACCAGCAGCGCGGGGGAGTAGCCGGGCCGGTTCTCCCGGGCGCGCTCATGGGTGGCGTAGCAGCTGTTGTTGATGATGTTCAGAAATACGCGGCTGATATCCTGCGGCACGACCCGAATCGGCTGCAGCGCGCTGTCGTAGGAGGTATCGATTTTCACGTTGAAGGAGGAATCCTGGGCCCGCATGCCGTGATAGGCCAGGTTGACATATTCGGCGAGCAGGGCATTGATGTCCGTCGGCTGCCGTTCTCCCGCTTTCCCCCGCGAGTGGAGGAGCATCCCTTTGACGATGCTGTCCGCCCTCTTTCCGTGCTCGTTGATCTTTTTGGCGTTGCTCTTCAGGTCGGCAAACAGCTCGTGCAGGTATTCCATCTCCTTGGCGTCGAACCGGTCGCCATGCTCCTTCATGAGATCGACAATTTCCTCCACCAGATCCTGGGACAGTTCGGAGAAATTGTTGATGAAATTCAGCGGGTTCTTGATCTCGTGGGCAATTCCGGCGGTAAGCTGGCCGAGAGAGGCCATCTTTTCCGCCTGAACCAGCTGGGACTGCGCCTCCTGCAGATCCCGGTGGGCTTTGCGGATGGCTTCGTAGGCCGATGCGTTGTCCAGCGCGATGGCGGTGTAGGTAGCCAGGGTGCTCAGGATATCCAGGTGGAACTGGGTGTAGGCATTCTTGTGGAAGCTCTGTACGGAGATCACCCCGATCAGCCGGTCTTCCAGCAGCAAAGGGATATAGATCAGAGAGCAGACACTTTCTCCGGCCTTGGGCTTGGCCCGGGTGGGGACATAGCGGCGGTACTCCGTATCGATATCGTTCATGAAAACGATCTGCCGGGTGGAGGCGCAGACCACCGCAAAGCGGTTGGTTTCATCCATGGATATGTGGAAGGGGGGCAGCGGCTGCGACTTTTCGATCGACAGCTTGCACTCCAGGCGCCGGTCTTTCTCGCTGTAAATCATCAACAGGAAAGCGGAGGCGTCCATCATGGAGTTGACGTGCTGGTAGACCACGTCCTGAATCAGTTCCAGGTTCAGCGAGGAGGTGATTTTTTTGCCCGCCTCGCTCAGGATGCTGACGTTCTGGAACGCCGTATCCAGCTCCTGATTCTTCTGTACCAGTTCGGCGGTTCTTTCCATGACCCGATGCTCCAGCGAATGGCTGTATTCCTCGAGTTTCTCATGGGAGATCCGCAGCTTCTCGGATGCGTCCTGCAGGTCGCGGATGGTCCGATACAGCTCCTTCTGCATGGCGTCAAAAGAGAGGGTCAGCTTGCCGATTTCATTCTGGGAGCGGATGGCAGGCAGTACGGTATGGAAATTGCCCGAGGAAATCTCTCCGGCGGCTCCAGCCAGGTCCCGCAGCGGACGGGTGATGGAACGGCCGATCAGCGCCACGACCAGGAAAAGGAAAACGATGCCCACAATTCCCAGCCGCAGAACGTTGAGGTTCAGCTGGTTCACATCGGACATGAATTCGTCCACGGGATATACCACACCTACCGACCAGCCATTGCTGACGATGGGGGCATACGAGATCCAGCTCATCTTGCCGGTGGACAGGTTGGAATATTGAATTTCGGCGAAGCTGCTGGCTCCGGAAATCATTTTACGCCCGATTTCCCTCAGCTGCGGGCTGTTCTGATTTTCCGCTATGCTGAAGATGGTCTCGTTGACCATCGCGCTTTCGACCGGGTGGGAGACGATCCCGCCATTGCGGGAAAGGATGAATCCGTATCCGGTCTGAAAGATTTTCAGGGAGCGGTTGATTTCATGCAGCCAGTGCAGCGAGACGTCGGCGGTCATGACCCCCCAGAAAACCTTTTTCCCCTGGTCGATCCGGTAGAGGGGGACCGTATAGGTGGTCATCACCTCGTTTCCGCCCCCTTCGTCGTAGTATGGCTCGCTCCAGACCGGCTTGTTCAGCTCCTTGGGAATCTGGTACCAGTCCATGGTGAAGTAGTCATAATCCGCCCCGCCCAGGTGGGACACGCTAAGTCCGGCGGCTCCCCGATACACGTAAGGGGCAAAGTACTTCTGACGCGGGTCGAAGGCCTGCGGCTCGAAAGCCACGGTGGAGCCGTAAATCTGCGGATTGACTTCCAGAAATCTTTTCAGCAGCCGGATCAGCTCCTCGTCGTTCCACTGCGACTCCTCCAGGACCAGGGAGGTGTTGTCCAGGGCGGTCTGAATGGTAGCGAAAATCTTGTCGATCTGGTTGACCATGCTGACCGTCTGATTCCGGGCATTCTCATTCAGATTTCTTTCGATGATATTACGGGAATAGTAGTAGTTGTAGGAAAAGATAATGCCGGCGATCAGCGCCACGCTGGAAAAAATGGCCATGACCAGCTCGAAGGCCAGGCCCCTGTTTTTCCAGCTCCAGCTTGGCGGTAAGGAAAACTTCATTTCAATTGAAATGAACCGTTTTGTAGAACGCCTCATACGGCGGGAGCGATTGAAGCAGCCCGTATTCCTTCAGCGTTTCGGAAACGAACCGGTAATCCTTTTCCGAAAGAACCGTCTGAAACGGGCGAGTTTCTCCCGGCAGCATCAAATCCTTCATCCGGGCCAGCATCCATCGCTGGTGGGGTAGGTTCACGGGAATCTTGGCATCCCTGGAAAAAGCGGCAATCAGGCGGATGGCCTCTTCCGTATGGCGGAAAGCGTACTGCCAGCCCTCCAGGGTGGCCAGAATAAAGTCGCGGCAGACCTGCGGCTTCTCCGCCAGGGTTTTCTCCGTGCAATAAATGCCGTCTTCGGGAAAGTTCAACCCGTAATCGGCCAGAAAGAAGGTACGCAGCTCATCGGGATTCAGACCGAAGTTCAGAATGCTGTGATATTCGTTGTACCACATGGCGGAGGTTACGTCGATGGCCTTTTCCATGAACAGGTTGATCGACAAAGGCTGACGGATCAGCCGTACCTGCAGGTTGTATTTCTTGATGAAGGCCAGCGGCTGAACCTGGAAATCGCCGCCCCAGACTCCGATCTTTTTGCCGTTCATGTCCTCCGGCTTTTCGATGCCGCTCGATTTGCGCACAACGAACATCAGGCTGGAGCGGTGGATCAGCTGGGTGATATTGATCAGGCGAACCCCCTTCTCCCGCATCTGGATCGCGCTGGTCAGCCATAGCGAGGCAAAATCGGCCGTTCCGTTTTCCAGGTGGGCGGAAGCCGGCGACTTCGGCCCGCCGTTCAGGATGGTCACCTCCAGATTCCTCTGGCTGTAAAGGCCTTCTTTCAGTGCGCAGTAATAGCCGGCGAACTGCGCCTGCGGAATCCATTGCGGGATAAAGGTTACCCGAGCAGGCTCGACGGCCATTGCCGTTCCTGTGCCTGCCGACAGAAGCAGTAAAAATAACAGCCGACCCGGAAACCGAAGCTTGCGGACAGCGCCGGCCATGGTTTCTATTTGACGCCCTCTCCGCCGAAGGAATCCCAGAAGATGCGGACCAGGTCTTCCACCAGAGGATAGCAGGGGTTGCCGCCGACGCACTGATCATCGAAGGCGATCAGGGCCATTTCCTGGACCCTGGCGCGGAAGGCCTCCTCGGGAACGCCCGCTTCGCGGATGGAGGCAGGAACCCTCAATTCCGCCTTCAGCTTGGAAATAGCGGCGATGAGATTTTCCACCCCTTTTTCCGCGGTAGCTCCCGGAAATCCCAGGCTGGCCGCAATTTCCGCATACCTCTCCTTGGCTTGGTGGTAGGGGTAGTTCGGAAAGGGCACGAACTTATTGGGCGGAGCGGCATTGTAGCGGATGACCGGAATCATGACCATGGCATTGGCGCGACCGTGCGGGATATGGAAGGTCGCTCCGAGAATGTGGGCCAGGCAGTGGTTGATTCCCAGGAAGGCGTTGGTGAAAGCCATTCCGGCGATGGTGGAAGCGTTGTGCATTTTTTCGCGGGCCTTCATGTTCCTGCCGTCTTTGTAGGCGGTCGGAAGATATCCGAAGATCAGCTGGATCGCCTTTAATGCCAGGGGATCCGTGTAGTCGGAAGCGGCCACCGAAACAAAGGCCTCTACGGCATGGGCCAAAACATCCAGGCCCGTGTCGGCGGTTACCTCTGCGGGAACGGACAGGGTAAGATTCGGATCGATGATGGCCACGTCCGGTGTCAAGGCGTAGTCCGCCAGGGCGTATTTTGCCTGCTTCCTCGGATCGGTGACCACGGTGAAGGCAGTGACTTCCGAGCCGGTTCCGCTGGTGGTCGGAATGGCGATAAGCCTGGCCTTCTTGCCCAGAGCGGGGTAGCGAACGATCCGCTTGCGGATGTCCATGAAGCGCAACCGCAGGTCGTCGAAACTCATTTCCGGCTGCTCATAGAAGAGCCACATGGCCTTGGCGGCATCCAGAGGAGACCCTCCGCCAACGGCGATGAGCAGGTCCGGCTCGAATTTGCGTATGGCCTCCACCCCTTTTTCCACGGTTTCCACGGTCGGATCCGGAGTGACATCGGAAAAGACTGCCGCCAGAATTCCCGCTTCCCGAAGATACTTTTCCAGCCTTTCGACGATCCCCTGGCGCATGGACGATCCGGAGCAGACAATGAACGCGCGCCGCGCTCCCATCTCCTTTATTTCATGACGGAAGAAGGTGTCCATGCATCCGGGCTCGAAATAGATGCGGGGCGGAACTCGAAACCATTTCATATTCAGCATTCTCCTGGATACGCGCTTGATGTTCAGCAGGTGGGAGCAGGTCACGTTGTCCGTGGTGATGTTGCGCCCCCCGGCGCCGCAGCCCAGGGTGAGCGAAGGATGGATGCGGTTGTAAACGTCTCCGATCCCGCCGAAGGTAGACGGGCAATTGACCAGCAGTCGTCCGGCATTGATGGTTTCCCCGAACTGGCGGATCACTTCCTGGTTGCTGGAATACAGGGAAGCGGTGTGCCCCAGGCCGCCAAAGTGAGTCAGGTCGGTGCAAAGATTTACCCCCTCTTCCAGGCTGCGGACCACATAGAAGCCGAGAATGGGACTCAACTTTTCGCGGGACAGGGGGTATTGGTCGCCGACCCCCTTGAGGCGCGCCACCAGAACCCGGGTTTCCGGAGGTGCGGAAATTCCCGCCAGCTCGGCGATTCGCTTGGGGGAGCGGCCGACCACCTTGGCAGACATGCTCTGCTTGTCCATGTCGATGGCTACCGATTGGACCTTGGCGATTTCCTCCGCTTTCAGAAAATAGGCACCCATCGATTCGAACTTGCGGATCACCGCCTTTTCTATTTCCGCATCCACGACAACCGCCTGCTCCGAAGCGCAAATCATGCCGTGGTCGAACGTTTTGCTGAGCAGGATGTCATTGACGGCCATATCGATGTCCGCCGATTTTTCGATGTAGACCGGAACGTTACCCGGTCCCACGCCGATGGCGGGAATGCCGGAAGAATAGGCGGCCTGTACCAGGCTGGTTCCTCCGGTGGCCAGGATAAGGGAGATTCCCGGATGGGTCATCAGGGCGTGGGTCAGCTCCCGGGAAGAGTGCTCCGTCCAGCGGATGCAGTAGTCGGGCGCCCCGGCGGCCAGCGCGGCCTCATAAACGATGCGCGCCGCTTCATTGGTGCATTTCAGAGCGTTTCGCGAACCGCAGATGATGATGGAATTGCGGGTCTTGAGAGAAAGGAGGCACTTGAAGAGCGTGGTGGAAGTAGGATTGGTGACCGGAATGATGCCCAGTATGATCCCCAGGGGTTCGGCGAATTCCATGATCCCGGTTTCGGTGTTGTCCTGAATGAGCCCGACGGTCTTCACGTCCCGAATGTCGTTGTAGACGTATTCGGTGGCGAACAGGTTCTTGATTACCTTGTCTTCAAAAAGGCCCATCCCGGTTTCATCGACCGCCATGCGGGCCAGTTCCAGGCGCTGCGCCGCGCCCGCCCGGGCGGCGGCATAAACAATCCGGTCGACATCTTCCTGGGAATACTGCGTGAAAAGCGCCGCGGCCTCGTTGGCCTGGCGCACCATTTCGTTGGCGATTTCGGTTACATCTCGTTTGGCGTTTTCCATATTCGTATCCCGATAGGGTTCCTCATGATAGCAGGACGGATGGTTGGGGCGGCGGGAAGGTTTCGAGGGCGGAAGCATCATCCTGCTGCAGGTTGAAGGCCGCCTCGAAAGCCGCCAGTTTGAAAATCTTGTAAACGGCTGGCTGGGCGCGAATCATGGCCAGTTTCTTCCCTTTGGCGGTCAGGTTTTTATAAGCCTGAACCAGAAGGCGCAGACCGGCGCTGCTGATAAAATCAACCTGCGCCAGATCGAGGATGACCCCGATTCCGCTGTGCTCGACGGCCTGCAGCATCTGGGGGGCAATTTCGGCTTCGCCGCCGGTGTCCAGGCGGCCGGCAAGGGTGATCCGGATAATTTCAGGGTGGTCGGGGTGAGGCTGGAATTCGATTTTCATATTCCTTCTTTCTAGGCCGGAAAGCACCCGGTTGTTTCGGTGCCCCGGTCATTGTCTATGGCAACCGCAAGAGAATATAGAAAAAAAGTGGTTTTTTCAAGGAGCACGGATATCTTTTCTTCGCAACGGGTGAGGCCGGGCACACCCGTCGGTATGCCATGTGTTTCAGGGTTTTGCGGAGCGGAAAAGATGCAGTTGCCATAGGTCCCGGTCGGTCTGTTGCAGAATGGGCGCCACGGCCAGGCAGCCGGCATACCCCAGGTTCTTTTTCAGAGCGTAGAGTTCCTCAAAAAGATCGGACACCTCCGGATCCTGCGGAAGTGGAAGGCCGTTTTCCTTGAAAAAAAGCAGCCCTTTGGCTTTCAGAGAAAGCTCCGCATGTACCCGCACGTAGCACACCATGTCGGCCAGCATTTCTCCGGGAAAGTGCTCCTTGAGGGTCTGCAGGTAGTCGCCGATCCGGGAATTCCGCACCTGGCCGCCGCAGATAATATCCAGAAGGGCCACGTCGGAATCGAAACTTTCCCGGAGCCACGACTTCAGCTTGGCTTCGCTTCTGGTAAAGGCGACCAGGATAACGGGAGGTACGACCAGGAGGAGAACCAGCGTGGCCGTCACCGGGGCTAAAACGAAATGGTTAAACAGGGAGTGGAGCAGGGCGGCCACGGCCAGCCCGGAAAGCAGGGCAGCCGGAAGACGGTACTGGCGGAGTTCCAGGAGGTCTATGGTCAGAACGGCCGCCAGGGCGGTCATACCGCTGTGCATCAGCGCGGTGCCGAAGCCGCGCACCGCCCACAGCAGAAGGTTTTTCTCCGACCAGGTCAAAAGGTAGAAAATGTTTTCCAGGAAGGCAAAACCGGCACCGATCAGGGCGCCGTAAATGGTAGCATCCACAAGGAATCCGATCTTCTTTCTGCGAAACAGCCAATAAAGAAAGGTGCCCTTGGTGAGCTCTTCGATGACCGGCGCGATATATCGGGGGTATTGGGATTCCACACCGGGAAAAAGAAAGAACAGCGACCGGTAAATTCCCAGGCTAAGGCCGGCGGAGGCCAACCCGGCAAGGAAGCAGGCGCCCAGCATTCTCCAGGGGGTCAGCTTGTACCCATCCATCAGGACCAGGCCCAGCACAAAGCCGAGCACGGGAAACAGGCTGATGGCTGCCTTGGGCCACTCGCTCATTGAATCCTCATGGATACCATCCACCCGTTGGTCGGCGGCGCGCCTTTTTCATATGCGCGTGCCAGTCCGGCCGAGAAGGTGAATTGATAATGAGAAACCGCCATGGTATGAAAATCAACCTGCCCGCCGGTGTTGAGCAGGCTGCGGCGGAAGGCCGAATCGGTAAAATCGACACACAAGGCGGTGGCAAACAGCGATGGCTTGATCCAGTTGAGGAAAAACAGGGGAGAACCTGCGCCGTGCAGCAGAATAGGGGGGAGACTCCACTCCAGCTGAAAGCGGTCGAAATGATTGCCGGCCACATCATCGATTTCTCTGCCCGGAAAGCGCAGGTAATCGCGATAGCGCTTTTCATCCAGGTGGTCCACCCAGTTGTTTCCGAATCCCCCAAAATAAAAATTGGCGAAGGGGTATTGCCTTTTTCCGTATGACTTGCCGACACTGTTTCGGATCCACACCGAGGAGTGAGGAATGGGCAGCTGGAAGCCGTAATCCAGATGGGCGGTCAGCCGGGGGTAAAGGTTGCGGTCCACCATCTGGCTGCCGAAGGAAAGCCGAACCCGGTATCCTTTCTCATCCTCCACCGATCCGAGAGACCTCCGGAAAAACCGGTAGTCGAGCCTGGCCCCGAAAGAAAGCATTTTGTCGAAGCCGGCATCAATGTTCTGGTATTCCGGCAACTTGTCCAGGCCGCGATAATAATCGGCATAAAAAGTGTAGTCCAGATACCGGTTGGGTTCATCAAATATCAGGTATTTCTGGTACTCCCCGCCTACGTACAATCCTTTGCGGCTCGTTTTCCTTGGGCCGAAGAGGTCGTAGAAGTCGGAATAGTTATAGGCGCCCTTCAGCTTCCATTCCCAATGGTTAAATTCACTTTTCCAGTGGATTCGCTCCCGGGAAAGCAGCTGGCCCGCAGGCGAATAAGATAAGGTGGTATCCAGCCGGTTCAGCATCAGGGAATCCGACAGGTGAAAGTTGATTCCCGGAGCGGCTGTGTTTTTGTACCCTTCCAACGTCGGATACCCATAGTCAAATTTGAAATCCTTGATCCAGCGATATCGGGATGCATGCAGGAAAGCCGGCTCTCCGGCTTTTGCGGTGGGGGAGCCGGACCCCCATTCCTTGACGGACGGGTGTCGCTCAACGATACTCTGCCCCAGAAAGCGGATGGAGTTGATTTTATCGACCGGCTGGTCGGACAGCAGGACCGGGATAAGGCCGGTGTCCGTGTAGCGGAACGCCAGCAGGGATCCGGCCCCGATCCATATCGGGCAGAACATCCCGGTTTCCGTATTGGTTACGGGTTCGGTTTTCCCGCTGGCAAGATGATGACGGTAAATATTGGCAACGCCGGAATAGTAGGAGCTGCCGTACAGGTAAGCGCCGTCCGGGGAAAAAGTAAACGCGGAGGGCGTGCTGTCGTCGAAGTCGGAGATTACCTTGATTTTTTCCTGGCCCTGCCGCAGTGCCTCTACATCCATGACCGCCAGGGACTGCTGCCCGCTGAGCCGGTTCAGGACCAGGGCCAGTGACTTTCCGTCCGGCGACATGCTGAGGTCGAATCCGCTGGTTCCGTAGGGCCAGGTGAGGATCTGATTCCAATGCCGGTAAGGCCGCGGAATGCGAACCAGGGTGGCAAAGCCGTTGTCATGGCGGACACCCCAAAGGGCTCCATCGACCGGGTGGACGACCAGGTCGCCTACCCGCGCATCCTTGATGAGGGTGGTTGATTTTTTTCCGTCTACGCCCACGGACCGAAGGTCCCGCCAGTCATTGTTGTCGGCAGTATAAAACAGCGTCCTGGTTCCGGGATCGTAGGCCAGGGAAGTCACGTTATGTAAGGAAGGACCTTTGACATCGGCGATTTTTCTCAGTTGCCCGCTGGCAATATCCATTGCTGCCAGGTGGGCAACCTGACCCGGGTAGTTGACGCCAAGGTAAAGTTCACGGGTAGAGGAATCAAAATAGGCCCGGGAAAGCCCCCCAATGGACTGCGAAGTGATGGGGCGGAAGTCAGTCGTCGGGTTTTCCCTTATTTTTTTCAGGTTGTCCTGCTGGAACTCTTTCTCCCAGCGGCCCCAATCCTTCCAGGCCGCATCGATCGGCAGGCCGAAGACTTTCTGGAACTGGGAAACGAAATAAGCTTTGCTGCCGCTGGTTCGCTTCACCCATTGAAGCAGGCTCTCCGGTCCGTACTTCAACCCGAGATATCCAAAAAAGCGGGTACCGTAAAAATAGGGGATTGCCATACCTCGAAAATCGGTTTTGCCGCCTACGGCATCCAGGCCCAGGCGATCCAACAGGGCCTTGTTCTCGGCAATTCGGGTTCGAAACATCATTTCATCGTAGCCACCGAACAGCCGGCCGCTTCCCCCGGTGCGCCAGGTTTCCATGAAGACGGCAATCCCTTCGAGGTACCACCCGGGGGCCATGGCTCTCGGAGAGGTCAGGAATGCGTACCCGAAAGAAATTGGATTCGACTCCGTCGGCATCACCTTGCCCATGAAAATTTTTCGGAAGAGGTGGTCCCTTCCTGCCGCCTGGTCCATGGTAACGATATGTGCCAGTTCATGATTCATGATGTAATTGATGCGCTCCGTGGCCGGCAGGGTTTCAAAAACAAAACGCTGCGGCGCGACGGCGGTGGTGATGTTATTTTTGGGGATCGATCCGGCCGCTCCATTCAGATAATCCTTGATGTCGTAAACCAGGACGGACATTTTACCGTCCGGTTCGTATTGGAACTGATCCCGGTAAAGCTTCAAGGCGTTTTCGAACGTGCGGGCGACATGATCCACCAGGTAGGATTGAGCCTGCCCGAAATAAAGAAGCCGGAGGTTGTCGCTTTCCCGCAGATAAAACTGGGCTTGCAAAGGTGTGACGCAGAAGAGGAACAGGAGCGCCCACTTGGCGATTCTCATGGGGAAAATCTTTCTTCCGCTCTAAGCTTCCAATCGTGGGAAACGAATGGAAAGGGGGCGGATACCCCCTTCCCATCCGAAGTTCAATGGTGGCCCTGCCGGCTGGGCTTTTTTAAATAACGATGTTCGGATTGGCCAGAACGGACTGGAAGCCGGGATTGGCCAGAACCGACTGGAAGTTCGGATTGGCCAGCACCGACTGGAAATTGGGGTTGGCCAGCACCGACTGGAAGTTCGGATTGGCCAGAACCGACTGGAAATTGGGATTGGCCAGCACCGACTGAAAATTGGGGTTGGCCAGAACCGACTGGAAGTTCGGATTCGCCAGGACAGACTGGAAATTGGGATTGGCCAGAACGGACTGGAAGCCGGGATTGGCCAGAACCGACTGGAAGTTGGGATTGGCCAGCACCGACTGGAAATTGGGATTGGCTAAAACGGACTGGAAATTCGGATTGGCGGAAACCGAGTTGTTATTCGGGTTGGCCAGCACCGACTGGAAGTTGGGATTGGCCAGCACCGACTGGAAATTGGGATTGGCCAGCACCGATTGAAAGTTGGGATTGGCCAGCAGGCTTTGGAACTGCGGATTGGCCAGCACCGATTGAAATCCCGGGTTGGCAAAAGCGGACTGAAAGTTGGGATTGGCCAGCACCGACTGGAAGTTGGGATTGGCCAGCACCGATTGGAAGTTGGGATTGGAGCAGACCGACACGAAGCCGGGATTGGAAAGGACCTGACGGAACTCTTTGTTTTTCAGAGCGGTCTGCACCTGGTCATTCTGCAGCAGAGTCTGCACTTCCGGATTCTGCAGGAGCACATCTTTGTCGGTCACCTGGGTGGAACGGTAGCGTTCCGCTCTCTGTACCCCGCCCATGGTGCCGGCGGTGCCTTCTTCCGTGGGCCCGGGAAAAAAGTAGGCCAGGCAGCCAACCACCAATAACGCAAGAACGGTAAAGAACGCAAAGTAAATTTGCTTTCGGCTCATAAACTCCTCACCCTGAAAAAAGTTGTGAAACCTGCTCCTGAGAGTTTAGCATTTTCATTAAATTCAAACCAGCAAAATCGTTAAACGTATTCCTGCCGCAAGGATGAGAGCAGTTCCTCCGTCAGCTGTTCCGATTTGCGGAGCTCGTTGAACTTGTCCAGAAGATCGTGTACCGTGAGACGCCTTTTTTCGGCCCCCGGGATGTCGTCGATTACCGAACCCTTGTGCATCATAATGGTGCGGTCGCCCAGCTCCAGAGCCTGCTGCATGCTGTGGGTCACCATCAAAGCCGTCAGCTTGTCGCGCTCGATAAACCGCCTGGTCAGCCCGATCACCAGAGCAGCCGACTTGGGGTCCAGAGCCGCGGTGTGTTCGTCCAAAAGAAGGACTTTCGGGCGGGTCAGGACCGCCATCAGCAGCGTCAGGGCCTGGCGCTGCCCGCCTGACAGGCTCCCGATCTGGCTGGAAAGCCGATCTTCCAGCTTCATCTCCAGGAGGGACGCTTCCTGTCGGTAGACTGCCATCCTTGAAGCGGTCAGCCCCAGTCGTGGGAAGCACTTTTTATCGCGCAGGTATGCCATATGCAGATTTTCGGCAATGGTCATCTGCGCGGCCGTTCCCGTAAACGGATTCTGAAAGACCCGCGCGATATGGTGCGCCCGTTCATGTTCCTTCCGTAAAGTCACATCATTCCCGTCGATCCGGATGAGGCCCTGGTCGGGCGAAAATGTACCGGCGACGGCGTTGAGCAGCGTGGATTTTCCGGAACCGTTGGTCCCGATAACCGTAACAAATTCACCCGGACGAATATGAAGGTTAATGCCGCACAAAGCGTAGCACTCGTTTCCTGTCCCGGCATTAAAGCGCTTGTGAAGATCCCGGATCTCAATCATGACCGTTTCCTGCCTGTCCCTTGGAAGTTCATTCATGGATGCTCTTTCCGCCTGCTTTCCCGTACACTTTCCGGGCTTTCTTCAGAAACTCCGGACGGATCGCAAGACCGCAGGAGCGCGCGGCGTCCAGATTCAGAAGAAAAAGGGTCGCGCCGGTCTGCTGGATCGGCATGGCAGCCGGGCTTTCGCCCTGCAGTATGCGGGCCAGGTAAAGGCCGCCATCGTACCCCGTGCGGTAATAGTCCGGACCCAGTACAGCCATGGCGCCTTTTTCGATGAATTCCGAGTCCACGGAAAAAACGGGGATTTTATTCTCGGCGGCGACCTTGGCGAAACTGTCAAAACCGACGTTCAACGTGTTGTCCCCCGAATTGAGAAACACCTGAGCGCCCTTGAGCGCCAAGGAACGGGATGCCTCCAGAACTTCGGAGGGTCCGGTAACCGTGGCTTCCAGGATTTTCTGTCCGGTCTGTGCTGCGTGGGAGCGGATCTGGAGAAGCACCGATTCGGAATTGGCTTCCGAACTGTTCCACACCACGCCGATGATATTTTTATCCGGCAGCATAGTGCGGATCAGGTCCAGCATTTCTGCAATAGGCGGAAAGCAGGACACCCCGGTCACATTGGCAGGATGATCCGTCGCTGTTCTGGCCGCTCCGGCGCGATAGGGGTCGTAGACGTAGGTAAAGACTACCTGCACATCCGGGCGCCCGCCGGCAAACCGGGCTGCGGCCTGCACGCAGGGGGTAGACAGCGGAACGATGATGTCCACCTTTCGGCGCACCATGTCCTGGACGATCGGGCTGATGTTGGAAATTTCCGCCTGGGCATTCCGGAAAAGGAACTCCGGCGTGCGGCTCCCCGTAAAGCCTTTATCTTCCAAAGCCTTCTGAATCCCCTGCTTGCATAGTTCCACGTTGGGTTCCAGGGCAAACTGGACTATGCCGATCGAGGGAGCTTTATTCGGACTTGGACGGCTGGACACCACTTTCCCGTTTTCAATGAAACGCGTGGCCTGGCTGCGGATATCCTCCGGCACATTCATGCCGTATCGCCTGGCGACGTCCAGATTCAATCCTATGGTTACCCGGGAATACCTCTCGAAGGGAATTGCCCCGGGCTTTTCGCCTTTCAGAATACGGTTCACCATTTGGGCCGCCTGAATGCCGCTGCTGGTGTAATCGTACCCGTAGGCCAGCAGCGCACCGTCCTTGAGCCGCTCCACATCGGCAATGAATATCGGGATCCGAGCTGCGGCAGCGGCTTTGACCACCGAATCAAACGCGGAATAGACCAGGTTGTCCGGGCTGAGGACAAAGGCACGAATTCCTTTCTGAACCAGGGAAACCGCGGCGGTATACACTTCAGCGGAGCTGGTGATCGTTGCTCCCTGAAAGGTTATCTCCGGGTTGGCCTGCAGCGCTTTTCGGAGCAGCTCAACATTGAAGACCGAATTGGCCTGTGCCGGATCCCAGATGGCTCCGATGGTCATGGGCCCGGGAATAAAACTGCGGGACAGCTCCAGCATTTTTTCCATGGAAACCCAGCCATAAACCCCGGTGACATTGGACAAATGGTCGGTTTCGCTTTTTCCGGCACCGATAATAAAAGGATTGGCAATGGTCGAAAAAACGACCGGCTTGGATTTGATCTTATTTATGGCCGCCTGGGTGCACGCCGTGGAAATGGTTACCACCAGGTCGACGTTCTGCTGCAGGAACTTGTCCAGAATCGTATTGACCGTGGCCAGATCGCCATGGGCGTTTTCCAGGTAAATGATCCCCTTTTTACCCGGCCCGTAGCCCAGGTTGCCTAACTCCTGGACCAGGGCATCGCGGGTTATGTTGAGGAGGCCGTTGTCGGTCAGCTGGACGACTCCGATCTGTACCGTCTTGCTTTCCTGACCTCCGAGATGCATCCAAACGGCGTAGCCGGCGAGTGCGGCGGCCAGCAACAGGACAGCGGCTGCTGCAATCTTTTTCCCGATCCGGCTGCGCCCGATGCCCACGAGGGGCGACCGGCTTTTGGCGGCGGGGCGAAAGGACTTGGAAATTACCAGGGTCAGCAGCACAAAAATCGCGGTGAGCAGTTTCAAATCAATCGGATTCATGCCGACAAACAGAGCGGCGGCTATCAGAAAGCGGAAGAGGATGGAACCCACGATCACCCCCAGGACCCGCGTGAACATGGAAGTTCCTTTCAGGATCGCTTCTCCGATAATGACCGCCGCGAGGCCGATCACGACGGTTCCAATGCCCATACCGATATCGGCGAATCCCTGGTACTGGGCCACCACGGCTCCAGACAGACCGACGAAGCCGTTGGCCAGGGCCACCCCGAAAAGCGTCATTCCGCTTACGCTCCGTCCGTTTGCGGCCGCCATGGCCGGATTGTTTCCGGTCACTCGCATGGCGATTCCCAGGTCGGTTTTAAAGAAAAAGGCCAGTGCCGCCCAGAAAAAACAGAGGCATCCGGAAAGAACCAGCGCATTCCAGCCTTCCGGATGAATGCCGGGATTCCAGAGCGCGATCCGGGTGAAGACCGTTTCCTGGTTGAGCAGCGGAATATTGGAACGGCCCATGACGTGAAGATTGATGGAATAAAGCGCCGTCATCACCAGGATTCCGGATAGGAGTCCATTGATTCGAAAGCGGGTGTGGATGAAGGCGGTCGTCCAACCGGAGGCCAGACCAACGGCGAATGCCGCTGCCAGAGCGGCCAACGGATGGACCCCGGCGGTAAGCAGCACCGCGCACCAGGCCGCTCCCGCCGTAAAGCTGCCGTCTACGGTGATATCCGGGAAATCGTGAATCCGAAAGGTTAGGAACACACCCATCGTCATGAAGGCATAAAGAAGGCCAAGACTGATTGCGCCCACCCAAAGTTCCACGGGGTTATCCTTTCAGTTCGATCATGCCGATTACACCGCTGCTGAATCGGCTACGTCCGAGAAGGTGCTGCACGCGGACCGGGTTCAGCTCCGTTAGCACGCGGGACAGTTCCCCCTCGAAAGCATCGGGGTTCTTGTGGATCGGTCCTTTTTGAAAAACACAGCCGTGCAGATGCGATCGGGTATCCCGGGAGAAAAGCTTCCGTACCTCCGGCCGGCAGAGACTCAGATCACGGCAGGCAATCCCAACAGCGGCCACAATGTGATTTTCGTCGGCCGGTTCCAGGGGAAAATTGACCCAGGCGGGGAATTGTGACCCGTCAAAGATCTCCTCTCCGGTTGCGGGACGGTTTTCGCGGATGGGTGACTTTTTCAGGTTCATTCCGAAAATGCCCTTGCTCTCCGCCAGGAGGACCATGCCCGCCATCGGCCAGCCGGACGGCAAGGCGAGTACCCAGTCCGCGATTTCGTCCAGAGTAACATAGGCCCGGCCAGCTTCAAAGGAAGCAACATAGCGGCAGCTGCCGCCGAATCCGAAGCCGTGAAGAAAACGAAACTCCTCGTTTGACCCGGGGCCGGAGTAAATCATGAAATCCACCGCCGGCCGGCTGACTGCGGGGTAGTAGAAGAAATGGTGATTCAGGAGCAGCGCTTCGCCGAAGAGCGATTTGAATTCCTCGTATCCCTCTCCGCTGGCCGCCAGCCCCGTACCGTACCGGTAACTTCCCTGGGGCACCGGAACGACGTCCTCCGGCTGGTAGTCGGCGCGGGATAGCTTCTCGGAGGACCCGATCAGGGCAAGGGTTTCCGGAACGGCATCATATTCCCGGAGCCGGAACACGGTTCCATCGGGGCGGATCTGTTCTTCGGGACCCGCAGGGAGCGGAAGGAACTCCCCATCCAGCAGCCCCTGCTCGGTATCAACGAACCGGAAAAACCGATCAAATCCGCCCACGGTGAAAACGCTTTTCAGCTTTTCCGGCACCTGGAAGAGAATCAGCTCGCCGCCCACCTTTTTTAATTCCTTTTGAACGGCGAAAAAAAGACGAAGCCCCAGGCTTGAAAGAAAGGTGGTGGATGCAAGGTCCACCAGAAGATACCTTTTGCCGTCGCGTATCATTTGCTCCAGATGCTGCTGCACTTCGGGTGAACTCATGCCGTCGATCCGCCCCTCCACCGACAGTTGGGCGAGACCACGGAGCTCTTTCAGGGTACAAAAGGCCATTTCCTACTCCCGCAGGTACCGAATTTGTTTATGATACACATGATAGTGGCGTGATGTCGTTATTCTGTGGCGCAGTTAGTTTAGGTTTGCCACAGACGGCTTGTCAAGTGGAAAACCGGTATTCCCAAAATCCAAATTGACACTCCCTTCTCACACCCGGTAAAATCGAGGCCGTGCCCATAACCTCAACCTGAACAAAGATGGACTGACATGGTACGCTTTTTTTCTTTCCGCCTGATGGCATTCTTTTTCCTTTTTTCCTGGATGCCGGTATCGCTGGGGGCCGAATACACAGACATCCGAATCCTTACCGAGGAGTACTTTCCGCTCAATTATACGCAGGGCAGCCGACTTTCCGGTCTATCGGTGGACATCGTGAGGGAGATGCTCTACCGCCAGCACCAGCGGGCCTGGGTGGAAACGATGCCCTGGGACGAAGCCTACCGGCTGCTGCTGCAGGGACCGCGCGTCGCTCTTTTTTCCACCGTGCTCACCCAGGAGCGCAAGGACCGCTTTCGCTGGGCAGGACCCTTTGCCAGCATGGAAACGCGTTTTTATGCTCCTTCCGGATCGAGCCTGGTTTTGAACCGACTGGAGGACGCCAAAGCGCTCCGCATCGCCACGGTGAAAGATTACTACTCCGACCATTATCTGCGGTCGCAGGGCTTTACGAACCTTGTCTCCTGCGAAAATGAGGATGCCGCCCTGCGGTTGCTGATGAGCGGCCAGGCCGATCTGTTTCCTTCCCCGAACCTGGGGATGGGCGCCCTCCTGCAGCGCAACGGACTTCCGCGGCAGAGCGTGAAAAGCCTCTACGATCTGGCCATCGACCTGGTTTATATCGCTTTCTCCAAGGACATCCGCGAGGAGGAGGTCGACCGCTGGCAGGCGGCGCTGGACGACATGAAGACCGACGGCTGGTTTTCATGGTACTACGGCGTGTGGCTTCCGGGGGAAACCCCTCCGGGCATCCTGCAGCTGATGACCGAAGATTACCCTCCGGTCACCTACCAGCAGAACGGAAAGACAACCGGTCTGGCCACGGAAATAGTGCAGGAAATTCTCCGGCGATGCGGCCTGCCGGATAATATCCGGATGACCTCCTGGTCCAGCGCTTACAACATGACTCTGATCAACCCCAACACGGTCCTGTTCAGCACCGAGCGGACCGCCCTCCGCGAAAAGCTTTTTCACTGGGTCGGGCCCATCGGTCAGAACACGCTGGCCTTCTATGCCAAAAAGGGCTCCGGGATTCGCATCCAGTCCCTGGAGGATGCCAAAAAGGTGAAGGCGATCGCCACGACCGCCGGCTGGTTCTCCGAACAGATTCTGAAAGATGCCGGATTTACCAACCTGGTCAGCTCCGCGCAGCCGACCAGCAACGTGGTGCAGCTGATGAACGGGGAAGTTCAGCTCTCGGTTTTTACCGATCTGACCATACCGTCCATCGCCCGGCAGGCGGGCTTTGGTGTTTCCGATCTGGAGATGCTCTTCGCTATCACGAAAACCAAATTCTATATTGCCATCTCCCTGGGAACCCCGCAGAAAACGCTGGAACAGTGGAAGCAGACTTTGTCCTCCATGAAGCAGGATGGCACCTTTCGACTGATTTACGAACGCTATGTTCCCGGGGCGGATATCGCCGAGCTGCTCATCGAATGATTGTCTCCAAGCTGCCCCAGGTGGGCACCACGATCTTTACCGTTATGTCCCGGATGGCGGCGGAGTGCGGCGCCATCAATCTCTCCCAGGGATTTCCGGAGTTCTCTCCGCCGAAGCGGATGCTGGATCTGGTGTCCCGGCACATGTCGGACGGCGCCAATCAGTATGCCCCGATGGCCGGCGACCCGGGGCTGCGCGACGCCATTTCACGCAAAGTAAAAAGGCTATACGGGGGGAGCTATGATCCGGAAAAAGAAATTACCGTCACCGCCGGGGCCACCCAGGCCATTTTTACCGCCATTGCGGCATGCGTGCACCCCGGCGACGAGGTCATCCTGTTCCCGCCGGTTTACGATTCTTATCTTCCCGCTGTGCTGCTGGCCGGAGGAAAACCGGTCTGCGTACCCCTCTCCTTTCCCGGATATCGGCCCGACTGGCAGAAAACAGCCGACCGGATCACTCCGCGCACGAGGATGATTCTTCTGAACACCCCGCACAATCCCACGGGAACCGCCTGGAAAGAGTCGGACCTGCAGGCCCTGCATGCGGTGGTCCAAGGGACCTCCGTGCTGCTCCTGGCCGATGAAGTTTACGAGCATGTCCTGTATGACAGCCGGCCGCACCAGAGCCTGGCGCGGTTTCCGGAGCTTCGGGAGAGGTCCTTCCTGGTATCCAGCTTCGGCAAGACCTACCATATGACAGGCTGGAAAATTGGATATTGCCTGGCACCGGGGGAACTGATGTCGGAATTTCGAAAAGTCCATCAGTTTAATGTGTTTGCCGTCAACCATCCCATGCAGAGGGCCATTGCCGACTTCATGGCCGAAGTCCCGGATTTTGAGACGGGGCTTTCCGCCTTTTACCAGGCCAAGCGGGACTTCTTCCGCGCGCAGCTGGAAGGTACCCCGTTCACGCTGATGCCCTGCGAAGGCACCTATTTCCAGCTGGCCGGCTACGAGAAGATCTCCGGGATGGCGGATCGCGACTTCGTTGTGGAGCTGACCCGCCGATATGGTGTGGCCGCCATTCCCGTCTCCGCATTCCACCCCGGCGGCGAGGACCGCCGGCAAATTCGGTTCTGTTTTGCTAAAAACGAAAGCACCCTGGCGGCGGCCGCTGCCAGGCTGCGAGCGGTTTCCGCTCCTTTTCCCCTGGAGAAAACATCATGAAAAAAGTTGCCGCAGATCGAATCCCGGAAAAGCGCTCCCGTCGCAATTTCCTGAAATCCTCCGCTGGCGCCGCCGGTACTTTTCTTATTGTTCCGCGCCGGGTTCTGGGCGGGACCGGCTTTGTGGCCCCCAACGATAAAATCAATGTGGCCATGATCGGCTGCGGGGGGCAGGGCCTGGTCGATACGGGCAACCTGATCAAATTTCCGGAGCTTCAGTATATAGCCGTGGCCGATCCGATGGAAGAATGGGATTATCGTGAGTTCTACTTCGGGGGCACGGCGGGAAGGTTGGCCGCCAAGAGAATCATAGAAAACAAGTATGCAGACGATCGACAAAGGGCCGGCTACAGCGGGTGCCGGGCATACGAGGATTTCCGGGAAATGCTGGACAGGGAAACCGGAATCGACGCAGTCACCGTGGAAACCACCGACAGCCTGCACGCCCTCGCCTCCCTGGCGGCTTTGAAGCGTGGAAAGCATGTGTATTGCCAGAAGCCTCTTACCCACGATATTTACGAAGCCAGGGAGATGGCGCGGGTAGCCCGGGAAGCCAAAGTCGCCACCCAGATGGGCAATCAGGGGCACGCCATGGAAGGCAACAAGCTGATTACCGAATGGATACAGTCGGGAGCTATCGGAGAGGTCACTGAAGTGCAGTGCTGGACGGACCGTCCGGCCGGAATGTGGCCCCAGGGAGTGGAGGTGCCGAAGGAGACGCCTTCCGTGCCGCGTGCGCTCAATTGGAACCTGTGGGTGGGCCCGGCTGCGGACCGGCCTTATCACCCCATTTATCTGCCTTTTCGATGGCGCGGATTCTGGGATTTTGGAACCGGCTCCCTGGGCGACATGGGCTGTCACATCATGGATACGCCGGTTTCTGTTCTGGGGCTGCGTCACCCGGTCAGCATGGAGGCGGTCGCTACAACCCCCCGAACCAGGGATACCTACCCGGTCGGCAGCATGCTCCGCTACGAGTTTGCCGGTCAGAACGGCCGGCCGGGAATCGTCATGACCTGGATGGATGGCGGGCTCATGCCCTTCCGGCCACCGGAGCTGGAAGCCGGAAGGCGGCTCGGCGACAAGGACGGGGGTGTGCTGTTCCGGGGAACGCGCGGCGTGCTGATGTGCGGCTGTTTCGGCGAAAGTCCACGCCTTATCCCGGAGAGCGCCATGCAGAAATTCGTGCGGCCCCCCAAAACGCTTCCAAGAACGGAAGGGATTTACCGCGAATGGGTGGACGCGATGAAGGGCAAGGAGCCGGCCAGCTCCAACTTCGAGGTCTCCGGACCTCTTACGGAAATCGTGCTTCTGGGAAACATCGGCTTGCGATATCCCAATCAGAAGCTGGAATACGACAGCGCGCAAATGAAGATAACCAACCTGGATGAAGCGAACCAGTATGTCCGGCGATCCTACCAGGGAGGTTGGGGCGCCTGATCCGGAAAGAGACCCGGCATTTTTTTCAGGAAATCAAAAAAATGAAAAGTCTTGCGGTGCTGTTCCTGCTGCTCGTTTCGGTTTTGCCCGCTGCCGCCCAGCCTTACTTTGTGGCCCCCCCCCCGCAGGGCAACGACGCCAATCCGGGAACCATGGGAAAGCCCTTTGCCAGCCTGCCGCGCGCCCTGAATGCCTGGCGCCGCAAACCCGGGGTTATTTATCTTCGCGCCGGGACTCACTATCTGACCGAAACGCTTGTTCTGGGCGGCGAGTTTTCCGGAAGCAGGGAATCTCCGACTCGGATTCAGGCCTATGCCAGCGAGCAACCGGTTCTCAGCGGGGGACGGCGTCTTGCGAATCTGGACTGGAAGCCCAAAGGCAACGGAATTTTCATGGCCCAGGTGCCGGCGGACCTCCGCACCGAGGAGCTTTTTGTAAACGGCGAACGCCAGATCCTGGCGCGATACCCGAATCTGGATCCGGGCGCCCGCTACTTTCAAGGTTTTGCGGCCGACGCCCTGTCCCGGGAAAGAGCGTCCCGCTGGGCCGATCCCGCAGGTGGATATTTCCATGCCATGCATCCCGCGCTCTGGGGAGACTTCACCTGGAAAATTACGGGCAAGGAACCATCCGGCGAGGTGCGCCTGGAAGGTGGCTGGCAGAATAATCGCGGCGGTGCCATCCATCCGGAAATCCGTTTTGTGGAAAACATTTTCGAGGAGCTGGATTCCGAGGGAGAGTGGTACCTGGATGAAAAAAAAGCCCTCCTGTATTTTTTCCCTCCATCGGGGCTGGATCTGAAACAAGCGGTCTTCGAAGCCGTGCGGCTTCGCACCTTGGTGACCTTTCGCGGCGACCAGCAGCATCCGGTCCGATTCGTCACTCTCCGCGGACTCACCTTCCGCCATTGCGCGCGTACCGTTATGGAGACGCGGGAACCCCTGCTGCGCTCCGACTGGGCCATTTCCCGCAGCGGAGCGGTTTTCTTCCAGGGAGCCGAGGACTGCGCTCTCGAGGACTGCTTCCTGGATCAACCGGGCGGCAACGCCGTATTTGTCAATCACTACAACCGGCGGATCACCCTGCGCGGCTTGCGCATCGACCGTGCCGGGGCCAGCGGGGTATGCTTTGTCGGAGACCCGCAGGCGGCGCGCAACCCGCTGTTTCACTACAGCCAGGTAAACCGCCTGGAGGAGATCGACCGCACCGCAGGCCCGCGAATGGATCACTATCCGGCGGACTGTCGGCTGGAGGACAGCCTGATTACCCGTACGGGAAGAGTGGAGAAGCAGACCGCCGGAATCCATATCAGCCTGTCCATGAGGATCACGGTGCGCCACTGTTCCGTATACGATATGCCCCGCGCCGGAATCAATATCGGGGACGGATGCTGGGGAGGCCACCGGATCGAATTTTGCGATGTCTTCGATACAGTCAAAGAGACCGGCGATCACGGCTCGTTCAATTCCTGGGGCCGGGATCGCTACTGGCGCCCGAAGCCATCCGAAGTGAACGAATGGATCAAGCAGGCTCCGGAGCTGCCGCGCCTGGATGCCATCGCTCCGGTGGTGCTGCACAACAACCGCTGGCGCTGCGACCATGGATGGGATATCGATCTGGATGACGGCTCTTCCTTCTACACCATCACCGGCAATCTGTGCCTCCATGGAGGAATCAAAAACCGCGAGGGCTATGGAAGGATTGTGGAAAACAATATCCTGATCGGGTCGGGATTTCACCCCCACGTCTGGTATGCGGAATCGGGAGATATTTTCCGCAGAAATATCGTCTCCGGGGAATACCGCCCGGCCCTCATGCCTGCCGCACCCTGGGGGCGGGAGATGGATTACAATTTGGTTCACCGGCACGGGGCGGCCTCCCGGCCGGCTGAGGTCCTGCAGCGGCAAAGCGGGAGAGACGAGCATTCCATCCTTGCCGACGCGAATTTTGTCGACCCGGGGAGGGGAGACTTCCGGGTAAGGGAAAACTCTCCCGCCCTGGCTTTGGGCTTCGTCAATTTTCCGATGGACCGCTTCGGGGTTCAGAATCCGGCTCTCAAGGCTTTAGCCCGGACTCCCGAAATTCCGGCTTTATCATCGGATCCGGCGGAGCGCCCTGCGGAGCAGGCCGTCTCCCGTCCGGAAACCAGGGATTGGATGGGAGCCACGGTGCGGAGTATTGCCGGGGAAGGAGAAAAATCCGCATTCGGTCTTCCCGAGGCCGCCGGGGTACTGATCCTGCAGGTTCGGCCCGGTTGCGCGCTGGACCGGGCCGGATTGAAAAAAAATGATGTGGTTTTCTGGGTCAACGGCGAACGGACCAGGGACATTTCCTCCCTGTTCCGTCGCGATGCCCCGGTGTTTGCCCGCACCGGCCTGCAGATCGTCCTCTATCGCAACCAGGAGGAAGTTACCCTGGAAGTGGCGCCGTAGCGGCCGTCCGCATGAATGTCGGTTTCGAAAAAAACCAGTTTTTTGCTGGCAGATAAAATTATTATTGGGCGGGCATCGAAAATGGCGCGCCTTCCGGGCCGAAGAAGGAAAGGGTAACGGTGCTCTTCTCCGAAGGGCTCAGCAGAATGAATTCGGTCTGATACCCGCCGCCGTCGGCCATCTGGGGAAACAGGATCGGTAAAGCCGGCGTTTGGGTCAGATCGGCAACCGGTAAGGTCGTAATCAGGAAATCGTTGCGTGAGTTGGTCAGGGTTCGCAGCGTAAGGGCGGAAAAGGGAACGGCCGAGGCTATGTCGAGAACTCCCTGGAACCCGGAACTCAGGCCGCCGATCCATTGTCCCACATACGCGGAAATATGGCCGTTGCCGGGGAGAATAATGTTTTTCTCCGCTCCGCCCGCAGGAGTGACTCCATCGGCCAGAAAGGCTTTGAGGGTGATTTGCCCGGGAGTGGAAGCCGGCATGGCGATCGCCAGGCCGGAGTCATGCCCTTTGGCCATGTCCAGATAAATCCGGGCGTGGGTTGTAGGAGTCGCCGGTGGAATCCCGGCCTCGGTGATCAACAGGCCGCCGGAAGTACGACTGAAGATTCCGGCGGCCGCTGGCGTGCTGCTTCCGGAATCCGGAATCAGCTGCAGCGACCCGGTTTGAATGGCGGACGGAGAGCCGTCCGTCTGAAAAAGGTAGCCCCCTCCGGCGGGAAGAGTATAGGGAAAGCTCGAGCCGGCTTCCCCGCTGCGGCTGCGAACCGTCCAGGGAAGGCCGTCGTCGGAGTAAAATCGCAGGGTGCCCGATTGCCTCTGGGTGGATGGATTGAGCAGACAGAAGGACGTAACGTAGCCTTCCCCGTTCGCCAGGTGAGGGAACGTCAAGGGTAAAAGGGAAGGCGGCTGGGCGAGATCCGCTGCCGGCACGGTTGTAAAAAGAGTGTTGCCGCGCTGGTTGACTGTCATCCGCAGAGCTGTCAGGGCCAGCGGCTGGTCCGAGGAAACTTCCAGCGTTCCCCATCTTCGGGTGACTGGAAAATCGGCCGGAAGAAGAAAGTCGGGAGCCAGTTCCTGCAGCTGGTGAAGAAATCGGGAACGCTGTGCAGAGGGAGCCAGGCTCCCATGCCCGACGGCCAGCGTCTGTCCCTGCAGATCGCGAAGCGTAAAAATTAGGGCCGCGGCCTTTTCTCCCCGGTTGACCAGGGCGATTCCGGTAAAAATGTCCATGGGGTCGCGGGAGGCATTGGGGAGATCGGAAACCACTTTGCTTGCATATTCCACGAAAATCCGTGCCGCCGCTGTCGGCTTGGCGGCCGGAACCGCAGCCTCGCTGACGGTGACGCCGCCCTGGGTGACCCCGAAAACCGCCGAGCCATGGGGCACGGCCGCTGATGCCGACTGGCCGACTGCGTATCCGCTGCGCAGGCTGCCGCTCGAAGCCGGAGTCGGGTAGCTGGCGGCACCGCCCGCGGCAACGGTCAGATTTACCTTGGATACGTCACCCACAGAGCGGATTGCGGTGGAGTACTGAATCATTCCGTTGGTTAGGGCCGGGGGTTTTTCATCCTTGGGCAGGAAGGTGCGGATATATTCCACTCCCACCTGGTCGGCGGAAACCTGGACGCGAACATAGCCGGTATTGGAAAATTTATCGCCCGAAGTGTAGGCATCGGAATTCCAAAGCGTGTAAGTCGGGTCGGCAGGCTCCGGCAACTCCAGGTAGGTTACGCCATCCAGCTGCTGTCGAACGAACAGGTGATCGTGCCCCTGGAAAAAAATAGTGACGCGGTTGGCGACCAGCAGCGCATGAATCGGCATTTCCCAACCAGGACGGTTGGCGGTAAACCCCCAGGTATCGTTCTGGTTCTTTCCGCCCCATTCGAAGTAGGGAGCCAGCTCGATGGCCCCGCGCCCGCTGCCGACGACATGATGGGCAAATACGAACTTCCATTTTGCCTTGCTGTTCTCCAGGGTGCGCTTCAGCCAGCGATATTGGGCTTCCCCGTGGGTGATGTCCCAGCGGTTGGGCGTTTTCGGCCCTCCGCCAAACACGTTATCCACCGGTACCTGGGAGGCCCAGTAGGGATCGATGGCCACAAAGAGCGCGTCACCCCATTCCCAGGCGAAATAATTGCGCAGCAGGCCGATATGCGGCACTTCTTCCGTATTGCCGGTGTAAAAGGAATCCGGGCCGGGCTGGGCGTAATACAGATTTCGGGCATTCTGGGCCCATACCGCTACGTTGTTGGGAGTGCCGTCCAGCAGATAGCGGGCGGCCTGTTCGTGATTGCCGTTCACCAGGAAGAGAGGCGCCGAGTGTGCCAGCAGGCCAAGGAAAGGAAGCTGGATCGTGTACCGTTCAGCAACCGTAGCCGCACTGACCGTGGTCAGCGTGTCCACGCTGAAGTCATCGCCAATGGTCATGAAGAAATCCGGCTGATCGGCCGCTGCGGTACGGAGCGTTCGGCGATAAAGCTCGGCATCAAATTGGCTGGCACGTTCCGGATGCGAATCCCCCTGGATGCAGAACCGGAAGGTGCTGCCCGGGGCGCGCTGGGTGTGAAAGGTGAATACCTCGCTGCTGCTGTAGGAATCCTGCGCCTGTTTTTTGTGGCGGACCCGGTAATAGTAGTGCCGGTTGGGGGCCAGGTCGGAAAGAACTTCCTGGCAGGGCTGATTGGCCCTGATCCCCTGACGGACGGCCGTCTGCCTGGATAAGGCGTCGGGCTGCTCTCCGTATTCCAGGTACTGGAATGCCAGATCCGTCGGGTATGTGATGTTTATGGTCATCGATCGGTCTGTGGGTCGGCCCAGGTTGATAAAACCCGGAAAGGTCTCCGCTGTTTGTGAGCGGATTACCCCGACTGCAGTCAGAAGAAGCAGAAAGCCGGCAAAATACTTTGGATTCATAAAGGTGTTGCGTAGGGAAATTAATTGTCCGCCGGTATGGCGGCCAGTACGTCGCCTGCATGGGTGCCGAAAAGGGCAAAGCAGATCACCGGCGAAGCAGAGGTGGCCCGCACGTACCCCTTATCCATGGAAGGCAGCGTTCCGACCAGCTGGGGAAGCAGCCGGGAAAAACGTCCGCCTGCCGGCACAATCTGCGATCCCGCGGCAGCCAGAGCCCCGTTACTGTGGAATACTTCCACGGTAATGGTAACCGGCTGAAGGTTCGGATTGACGGCCGCCAGCCCGGTGAAGAAATCCTTGTTCTGCGCCAGATGCGGGAAATAGGAGGTGGTGCTCCCGGCAGCGGAAAGCACCATCGCGCTGCCGAACTGCCGGCTCTCGGAATCGTTGAAAGTCACCGATCCCGTGAAGCGGCCCAGATCGCTTTCGACGCGTAAATAGCCCTGGACGAGCGATGTTCCGGGTGTCGATCCCAGGAGATCCATCACCGAGAGCCGTCTGGATCCGGAGGGAGAAAGAAGAACCGATGCCGTCGAACCCAGAACCGTTCCATTTTCGCTGATCAGTTTCAGGGTGAGACTTTGCGGAGCGTTTTCCAGATTGATCAGATCCAGGCGGGTCGTAAAGCCGCCACCCAAGGCAACCTGCGGGGCATACTGCAACTTCGGAGAGTCGGCATCGGTGTCCACCCCCGGAAGCGCCGCCAGCCATCGGGTATCGCCGAACGTAACCAGCGCGGCTACCCCTGCGGAGCTCTGCCCGCGAACGTAGCCGCCGCTGCCCGAAGGGGAACGAAGGCTGGAAATGGAGGTGAGGGTTCGGCCGCTGGCGCTGATAACCCCTTCCCGGGTCCCCTGAACCGCCCCGTTTTCCCCCACCATGTCGAGGCGAAAGGAATTGGGAGTTGCCGACGGGTTGATCATTACGATTTCCCCGTTTTCCGGTGCCGGCAGCACGAAGTGAAGCAAGGTCTTTTGCGGAGCGGCGGCGCCATCCATCCAGGTCAAACCGTCATCGAAAAAGAGAAACATGCTGCCCGGCCCCGTGCTGCTGCTTTCCATGGCGCACCAGGCTGCCGCCTGGGTCAGATCGGGGAACAGCTGCCGGAACAAAAAGGCCACCTGGCCCCGCGGATCCAGGCTGCGCTGCGCCGTACCCAGCAGCAGCCCCTTGTCGGAGTATGCCTTGAAGATCAAGCTGGTGGCGCTGGAGAGCGGATTCATCACCGCGATGCCCGTGGATTGTCCCGTTTCGGTCAATACTTTCGGAATAAAGCGGCGCTGCCCTATGAGGAGGGTGGTGGTGGTCGTCATCCCAGTGGTGGTGGTGGACGGCCGCTGGGTGGTAGTGGTCGTGGCCTGAGTGGTCGTTGTCTGGATCGCCGTGGTGGTTGGCAGAGAAGTGCTGGACTGGAAAGGCAGGAGGATGTAGGAGTCCCCGATGCTTCCGTTTTTTCGACCCTGGGTTTCCTTGGCGGGAACCCAGGTTTGCACGTACTCCACGTTCACATCGTCGGGCGAAACGGTGCAGCGCAGGTAACCGATCCCTCCCAGAAGCCTTCCGGTCGTGTAGCCGTAAGAAGCGGCCCGGGTGCCCAGGTCCGTATTGACCGCGCTGGGCTGAGGTGACTCCTGGTAGACAATGCCATCCAGGTCCTGCTTGCCGTAAAAATGGTCATGCCCATGGAAGAAGACGTGAACCCGGTTGGCAACCAGCAGGTTATGAATCGGCATTGGCCAGCCGGGGCGCGCCTGGCTGAATCCCGGGGTGTCGTCCAGGTTATAGCCTCCCCATTCCAGGTACTTGGCCGCTTCCACCCCGCCGCGCATCTGCCCCCCTTTGTTCCATCCGCCGACCAGGTTGTGGCTGAAAACGAATTTGAATCGGGCGGAGCTGCCCTCCAGGATTCGCTTCAGCCAGTCGTACTGCTCCCGGCCCAGGGTCAAAGACCAGTCGCCGCTCTGTTCCGGAGCTTGGGGTGTGTGCCAGTAAGGATCCAGCACGACAAAGAGAGCATGGCCCCATTCCCAGGCATAGTAGCTTTCCCGCAGGCCGACAAACTTTTCTTCCTTGGTGCCTCCGGTATAAAAGGCGTCCGGGAACGGATTGGGAATATAAAGCTTGCGGATCAGGGTATCCCACACCGGGAGGCTATCGGCGGAATTGTTTACCCGGTTGCCCCATTCCGCTTCATGGTTGCCCAGTACAAAAAAAAGGGGCAGGGAATGACAGGCAATATCGTAATAGCTGCGGAGCTGGAAAACACGGTCTACGACAGCCTGATAGGCGATGGGCGGCTGAATTTTATCCGTCATCCAGGTGTCCCCCAGGTCGATCAGGAAGTCCGATTTGCCGGCCAGCATGTTCTTCAAGGTAAGACGATAGGCTTCCGGGTCGGAATTTTCATCCAAATGCGGATCCGCCTGCACCGCAAAAGAAAATGTACTTCCCCGCTTTCGCTGGGTGTGGAAGCTGTGTTCGTCCCGGGACAGGAATTCGGTGGAGCCCGTTTCCCGGTAACGCATTCGGTAATAATAAAGAGTATCCGGTTGCAGGCCCTGGATGGCGACCTCGATGGGGGTTCCCGCAGAGAAGCTGGCAACCTGGGTTTTTCCGGAATAGGACGAAGAATCGGGACCGTATTCGAAGTACACATCCAGGTTGCGGTCGGCAACCGCATGGACAGTGATCGAACTGTCCGTCGGGCGCCCAAGCAGTTCACCCATAGTGAACGTGGGCGCGGCCTGGCCCGTCGGCTGCAGGACCAGCCAGACCAGCCACCCCATGAACAATGAAAGGCGGTTGTATATCGCATCCTTATCTCGTAATTTCATTCCTCTGTCTCCTGTCCGGTTCGTCGACTCATCGCATATCAGACCATTGACGTACGATGGACCCAGGTGGTTGACAGCACGTGCAAAAAGTAACGCCTCTTCCGTCTCCGGGATTTTACAATCCTTACCTTTTGGGTAGAGGGCTTATGGCGAGCAAATCAAGTGTGATATTCTCTTATTAAATCATCTTCGAACGAAATTAAGGATAAGACCCATTATGAAAAGACAAGCAAAGAAATCGGCTCAAAAAGTAGACTGTCCGGTCTGTGGTCTGGCTTTTGAAAAACGAGGACTGCCGGGACACATGCGTTACAACCACCCCGGCCAGGAATTGGAAAAGGCTGTTCCCGCTGGGAAAGAATCCAAGGCGGCAAAGGCTGTAACAAGGAGGCGAAAAGCGCCGGCCGGCGCTCCCTCAACCAACAAAGGCGCGCATGATTGCCTGAAGGCGGCGCTGGAATCTCTGGCCAGGCGCCAGCAGGAAATAGAGCGGGAACTGGATCGGATGGAGGTTCTTCTGGCGGAAAAGGAAGAAATCCTTCGCGAAATCCAGGCAGTGGAGACTGCCCTGAAGGTTTTCCAGAAATAGCCGGAATGGTATGGGCGGAGAATGTGGCAGATAATCAACCGACATTCCTGCTGGTTTTCCTGCTGGATGGCCGCCGATACGCGCTGCCTTTGCCCCATGTGGAACAGAGTGTTGCGGCGGTTGCCCCCAGTTTCCTTCCCTGTGCGCTGGACTTTGTTGCCGGGGTGGTCAACTTTCACGGCCGTATACTGCCATTGATCGACCTGCGGGGCAGGTTCGGGCTTCCGAGCCGCGAAATCGGCGCCTACGATTTGTTCCTGATCGCGCGGTCCTCTCGTCGCTCCATGGCACTCTGGGTAGATTCCGTAGAAGGAGTCATGCCCCTCCCGGAGGACGACATTTCCCCGGCCGACCAAGTCATTCCCGGAATTCGTTATCTTCAGGGAATGACGCGTCTGCCGGGGGATATTTACTTCATTTTCGACATTGAAAAATGCCTTTCCCTGGAAGAGGAAGACCTTCTCCGCGAGGCGCTTCCGGAGATCAGTCGGACATGAAAATTCGAAAAGACAGTACTTTTCTATCCGCCTATCGCCTCAAAATAGAAAAGGAATATGGCCTCTTTTTTCCGGAAGAGCGAATCGAGGAGCTACAGAAAAGAACGGAAGATGCCGCGGCGGAAATGGAGGGTTGCGACGGGAAGGAGTGTATTTCCCTCTTCCTCGCCGATCAGCTTGCCGCGGGCCCAAAGGAGATTCTCCTCTCTCATCTCACAGTCGGGGAAACCTATTTTTTCAGGGAAGCAGGCAGCCTGCAGGCCTTCCTGGACCATATTCTGCCGGAACGGATTTCCTGGTGCCGCAAGAAGCGCAGGGACCGGCTGCGTATCTGGAGCGCCGGCTGCGCAAGCGGAGAGGAGGCCTTCACCCTGGCATCCCTGATTCACTTTTTTGCCCAGGGCAGGGAGGTACCGCCGGTTGAAATTTGGGCAACGGACATCAACGTTCGGGCCCTTCGTAAAGCGCAGCTCGGAACCTATACCGAGTGGTCATTCCGTCAGGCTCCCGTCTGGCTTAAAGCAGGTTATTTTGATCCTCTACCCTCCCACCGTTACAGGATTCGGAGGGAGATCCAGGACATGGTTTCTTTCTCGCCTTTGAATCTGGTCCTGGACAATTATGCGATCTCTGGAACCGAATTGCGGTCTATGGACTGCATTTTCTGCCGTAATGTTCTTATGTATTTCTCCCCGGAGGCCTTGAGAAAGGTGACCGACCGCCTCCGGTCCTGCCTGGATGAGGGTGGGTTCCTGGTGGTCAGTCCCAGCGAAGCCTCTCATATTCACGATTCACAACTCAGGATCCTTGGATTACCGGATGCCACGCTGTTCCAGAAAGTTGAGGCCGGACCCGGGAAGCCGGATCCCGCTCGGCCGCCTGTCCCTTTTCCACACTCTCCGGCTCCTGCCGCTGTGGCCCACGGCAGAAAAAAGTCCTCCCGGAGCCCGATTCCCGTCGCCGAATCCGGGGAGCGGTGCCCGCAACCCTCCATCAGCTCCGAGGATGATTGGAGTTCCAGGGTCGAGCAGCTCTGCCGGCAGGGTTGTTTGGAAGAAGCCCGCCAGAAGCTGCTTTCCCACCTGGAGCTCCATCCGAAAGACGGCAAAGCCGCGAGCGTTCTGGCACGGGTTCTGGCCAATCAGGGAAATCTATCCGGAGCTCAGGAGTGGTGCGAACGAGCCCTATCCCTGGATAAGCTGGACGCGACTTCCTGTTATCTTCTGGCTGCGATTTTCCGGGAAAAAGGACAGCCTGCCCTGGCCTCTCCGGTCCTGAAGCGCCTGCTGTTTTTTCAACCCGAACATGTTCTAGCTCACTACACACTGGCCAACATAGCCCGGGCAGAAGGGAAGGATAAAGAAGCAGCCAGGCATTACAGCAATGCTCTTCGATTGCTGGAGCGCTATGGAAGGGAAGAAATCCTGCCGGAATCGGACGGCCTGACGGCCAGGCAAATCCGGGAGCTGATCGGAACAGAAAGCCGGAGGTCTTAAATGATTTCTGACGATCCCAAAGCGCTGCTTCAGAAACGGGCCAGAATCCTGGCACAGAAGATCACCGGGGCAGATCGAAAGGAGCAGGGACTGGAAGTGGTTGCCTTTCATCTGGGGGACGAATTCTACGGGGTGGAAAAGGAATTTGTGCAGGAAGTCTTCCCGTTGAGCGAATTTACATCCCTTCCGGGGGTGCCGGATTTCGTTTACGGGGTGGTTGCCCTGCGGGGCCAGGTGATTTCGCTGATGGACCTTCGAGTTGTATTTGATATTGCCAGACCGGCAGCCGACAAAGCCTGCTTTTCGATTCTTTTTGTAAGGCATGGAGACCTGGTGACAGGCCTTCTTGCCGATACGGTTGCCGGGGTTCAATTCGTTGCCCCTGACAGGATATTTCCCCCTCTTCCGGCCATGACCCGAAACAAGATGGCGTATGTGAAGGGAGTCACCCCGGAGAGCATGATTCTATTGGATATCGCCGCCTTGCTGGATGATCCCGAACGGATCGTTCGCCAGGAAGATTGATTTGCACTGAGGAAGACACACGAGAAAAGAGGAATCGAAACATGAACGCCAGGTGGATTCAGAATCTTAGCATCCGTTCCAAGCTTTTCCTTAGTTTTGGGGTCCTGCTGGCCCTTCTGATAGTGGTTCTGCTGGTTTCATTTTACGTGATTCGCGCTATCCATTCGGATGACACGGTCATCCTGCAGCAGAGGCTGCCCAATGCGCTGGGTTTCGCCAACTTGCGCTCCCATCAGAACTACCAGCGGGTCCTGATGATGGAAACCCTGTCCGTACAGGATAAAAAAGAGCAGGAGTTGAGACTTGCAGAGGTCCAGAAGTACAAGGAGCTGATCGATGAACTGACCCGGCAGATTGATACCAGAATCCGGAATGAGCCGGACAAAATGGTGCAGTTCAACGAATACAAGTCCATTCTGGACAGCTACCGCCAGACGCGTAACGAAGTGCAAACCTACATCCTGCAGGGAGACCTGCAAAAAGCCAGGGTGATGGATGCCGGCGTGGGCATTCAGGAAGAACGTTACGACCGGATGCGGTCCATTTTATTATCACTGGGCGCCCAGGAGGAAAAAGAAGCCGCGCTTATGGTAGAAGCCAGTGAAGGCAGCTACTGGAACTCCATTCGGCTGTTCGGTATCCTGGCCACCCTGTCCGTAATCATTGGTATATGGGTGGCCGTTGCCCTGGGTCGGATCATTTCCCAGCCTCTCACGGAAATAACGCGGGTTGCGGAGAAGATTGCTACGGGGGATTTCCAGGCGGAACTGTCGGCCACGGAGCGTGCCGATGAGGTCGGCCTGCTGTTCAAAGCGTTCGGGAAAATGGTGGATTTTTTATCAAATCTCTCACAGAATGCACGTCGGGTGACTTCGGGCGATCTGACCCAAACGGTGCAGCCGGTTTCCAGGAACGATATTCTCGGGAAAACCATGTCCGATATGGTGGCCACCCTGCGCAAGATCATACTCGACATTCAGCAGGCCACGCAGGTGCTGGCTGGCGCAGCCTCGGAAATCCTGACCACTACCGCGCAGCTGGCCACCAGTTCCTCGGAGACGGCTGCTGCGGTGAATGAGACCATGACCACCGTCGAAGAATTGCGGCAAACGAGCCTGATGGTCAACCAGAAGGCTGGAAACGTGCTGGAAAACGCACAGAATACGGTAAAAATATCTCAAAGCGGAAATAAGTCCATTGAAGAATCCATCAACGGAATGAACCGCATTCAGGAGCAGATGGAGACGGTCGCCGACCACATTATCCAGCTGAGCGAGCAGAGCCAGGCGATCGGGTCCATTATTGTTACCGTGGAGGAGCTGGCCTTCCAATCCAGCATTCTGGCCGTCAACGCTTCGATCGAAGCCGCCAAGGCCGGGGACCATGGCAAGGGCTTTGCGGTGGTTGCTCAGGAGGTCAAAAGCATGTCGGAGCAGTCCAAGCAGGCCACCACTCAAGTACGGGCCATATTGAGCGACATACAGAAAGCCATCAGCTCGGCCGTTCTGGCTACGGAGCAGGGAAGCAAGGCTGTGGAAACGGGAGTGCGGCAGTTCCAGGGAGCCAAGGAAGCGATCCAGTGGCTGACAGAAAGCATCGACACCTCCGCGCACATGTCCACGCTGATTGCCGCCTCTACCAAGGAGCAGCTGCTCGGCGTGGACCAGGCGGCCATTGCCATGGAGAATATTCGCCAATCCACCCTCCAGAACGTGTCGGCCAACAAGCAGGCGGAAATAGCCGCGCGCAAGTTGAACGAACTCGGCCAGAAGCTGAAGCTGATGGTCGAGCAGTTCCGCCTATAGGACTTATTCCCGTACCGTCATGGCCAGAAGAGAAGATGAACTATGGGCCAGGCTTCTGCCGACCTTCCGGGTGGAGGCGGCCGACCACCTGCGGAATATCTCTTCGAGTATCCTGGAACTGGAGAAAGAAGCGGACCCGGAAGCAGCCCGGCGGCTGATCGAAGCCACCTATCGGGAGGCCCATAGCCTCAAGGGAGCCGCGCGATCGGTCCGCCTCACGGAAATAGAAGCCCTATGCCGCGCGCTGGAAAGCATTTTTTATTCATTGAAATCGAACACTCTTACCGCCTCCGGCTCTCTGTTTGATCTGCTTCACCGGGTGCTGAAAATAGTAAATGCCGAGCTGGAAAAAGCCCATCCGGCGGCTTCCGGGCCGCCCAATCCCCTGGTCCAGGACATCATTGCCCGGATGGAAGAAGTTCTGCCGGGGGCCTGGCCGGTCGATTCTACGGCGAATACACCGACGGGAGAGGCGGACCGCGACCCCCGCAGCCCGATCGAAATCCGACCTGCTGCTCCCAAGTCTGCAGACCAGAATGTGACAGCGGACAAATCCAGAGAACAGCGGAGCCTTCGGATCTCCGAAAGTAAACTGGATTCCGTCCTTCAACAGGCCGAAGAGTCCATTGCCCACAAGATCTCTGCCGACAGCCTGGCCGCCGAGCTGAAGCAGTTGCAGCAAAGTTACCTGGAGAGGCGAAAGCAATGGATCGAGCTGCAGTCCGAAATGAAGCGTTTCCTGATCCGATTGCCGCGGAACAGCTCCGGCGGGTCCGGGCCACGTTCCGGATCGAAGGAACATATCCTGGAATTGATGGAGCAGGAAGATCTCCAGGGCAAGAGCCTGCTGCTGAAGCTGGGCCAGATTTCCCGACAGGCAGAACAAAGCGCCCGGTTGCTGAAAGGCTCTGTCGATATGCTCCTGGATACCGCCAAGCACCTGGTCCTTCTGCCCTTTTCCACCATATGCGACGGATTTCCCCAAATGGTACGGGAAATATCCCGTGAGCTCCGTAAGCAGGTGGATTTCACTTTGACCGGAGCCGACCTGGAAATAGACAAGCGGATTCTCGAAGAGCTGAGGGTTCCGCTCATGCACATGATTCGAAACAGCCTGGATCATGGAATCGAATCCCCGGATGAGAGGATAAAAAAGAATAAACCTGCGTCGGGCACCATCCAGGTGGCCGTGCGTCCTGCAGACAGCGGTAAAGTGGAGATTCTGGTAGAAGATGACGGACGGGGAATCGACGTTCCTCAAGTGGAAAGTGCCGCGAGAAAACTGGGATTTCTCTCCGAAGAACAAAGGACGGCGGTAGCCGAGGAGGCTTTCCGGCTTATCTTTCATTCCGGTGTTTCCACCAGCCCCATCGTTTCCGATATGTCCGGAAGGGGATTGGGCATGTCCATCGTCCGTGAAAAGGTGGACCAGCTGGGGGGGACCATCTCTGTGGTGAGCCAGAAAGGGGAAGGAACCCAGTTTCGAATTCTGTTGCCATTGAGCCTGGCCACCCTGCGCGGCGTTTTTATCCGGGTGGAAGAGAGGCTTTTTGTGATACCCACGCCTCATGTGGAACGCGTCCTTCGGGTGAAACAAAGCGAAATAAGAAGCGTGGAAGGCGCGCTCGCCATCCAGGACGGTGAGAGACCCACCCGACTGGTTTCGCTGGCGGAGGTTCTCGGCCTACCCCGACGGAACAAGCCGGAAAAGGAAAACAAGCGCCAGGTTGCCATCATCGTCAGCGCAGGAGATGTTCGCGTCGCCTTCCAGGTCGATGATGCCGTTCGGGAACAGGAAGTCCTGGTTAAAAATTTCAACCGTCAGTTGACGCGCATACGAAACATAGCCGGCGCCACAATCCTCGGGAGCAGCCAGGTTGTGCCGGTTTTGAATGCCGCAGACCTGCTGAAGCACGCCTTGATGTCGCCGTCCTCCCAAGGCCGGGACCCGGGGCCAAGGGAAGCGCAGGGTTCCCGAAAAAAGAAAATTCTGGTGGTGGAAGATTCGATCACTTCCCGGACGCTGCTGCGCAACATCCTGGAAAGTGCCGGATACGATGTGCAGACGGCTGTGGACGGCATGGATGCCTTTTCCCGTCTGCAGATCGAAGAATTCGACCTGGTGGTTTCCGATATCGAAATGCCGCGGATGAACGGCTTCGACCTGACAACCAGAATACGGGGCAGCTCCCGGCTTACCGAACTTCCGGTGATTTTAGTAACTTCCATGGGCTCGCGCGAAGACCGGGAGAAGGGGATCGACGCGGGTGCCAACGCCTATCTTACCAAAAGCGGTTTTGATCAAAGCAACCTGCTGGAAGCAGTCCGCCGGCTGGTTTAAATCGTTCGGGTTCACGCATGATTCGTCTGCTCATGATTGGATCGCCGTTACAGGAATCCAAGGCAGTGGGGGAGGTACTGGCCCGGCAGGGAGAGATCGCCCTGGTAGGCATTGCGGAAAATGGACGCCAGGGCCTGGATCTTACGGCCGCCCTGCGGCCGGATGTCATAACCCTGGAAATCGGAAGGCCCGGGTGCGGGGGGCTGGACATCTGCCGGAGCATCATGGAGCTTTATCCAACGCCCGTCATCCTGCTCTCGGAGCCGCATTCGGCTGCCGATGACGAAATTGCCTTTCGCGCCCTGGCGGCCGGCGCTTTGACCCTGATTCCGAAACCAGGCCTATGCCTTGTGCCGGATGGGCCGTTTCTGGAGGAATTGCAGCACACCATACGGGTCATGACTCGTGCCAGAGTAGCCAGGTGGAAGCCGGCCCGATCCAGGCAAAGCCGACCTGGGGGATCGGCCTCCGGACCTGGAAAGGAATATTCCCGGTCACAAATCAAAATAGTAGCCGTAGGCGCATCTACCGGCGGACCGGCGGTGCTGGCCACCATACTTTCTTTCCTCCCGGCCAGCTTTCCGGTGCCCATTCTGCTCGTACAGCATATTGCCTCCGGCTTCACTTCGGGCTTTGCCGACTGGCTTTCTTTGCAGACTTCTCTGGCTGTTCAGATCGCACGGCATGGCGAAATGCCCCAGGCGGCGCACGTCTATCTTCCGCCGGACGATTGCCAGATGGGTTTGTGTTCCCAAGGATCGCTGCTGCTCCGCCGGAGGGACCCCCAAGAAATATCCCATACTTCCGTCGGGTTTTTATTTTCTGCCGTGGCGGAGGCATATGGAAATCAGGCCATCGGAGTTCTGCTGACCGGAATGGGGAAAGATGGCTCCGCGCAGTTGAAAAAAATGAAGGAAAAAGGCGCCGTCACGATTGTGCAGAGTCCGGAAACTGCCATGGTGAGCGGAATGCCCGGAGAGGCCATGCGGCTGGGGGCCGCACGCCTGTTGCTTCCGCCCGATCAAATTGGAGCCATGCTTGTCCGCCTGGTTGCAAAGGTTGTATAAATAAGGAAAGAAAAAATTGTGGGTGCTCAAATGGCAGAAAAAGAAATGGTTGACGTCCTTGTCGTGGAAGACAGTCCGACCCAGGCGGAGGAGCTGCGCCTGATCCTGGAAAGCAGGCAATATTCGGTCTGCCTGGCTCCCAACGGCCGGAATGCCCTGGAGCAGCTGGACCGGATCCGGCCGGAGGTGGTCATCACCGATATCCTCATGCCGGAAATGGATGGCTACGAGCTGTGCCGCAACATCAAGGCCAGCGAAAAATGGAAAACCATACCCGTGATGCTCCTGACCGCCTTATCGGATCCGGAAGATGTCATCAAAGGACTGGAATGCAAGGCGGACGCTTTCCTGAACAAGCCCTACGACCGGAGCTATCTGCTTTCCCGAATCCAGCACATTATTCTGAACCGTGAGATCCGAAAGACGGAAAGCATGCAGATGGGGGTGGAAATCATCTTCCGTGAAAAAAAGTACTTTATCACTTCCGACCGCCTGCAGATCCTCAACCTGCTTCTTTCCACGTTCGAAGCCGCCGTGCACAAGAACATCGAGCTGGAAAAAGTGAATCGGGAATTGAAACATACCCTGGAAACGGTAAAACACCTGCGCGGGCTGCTGCCGATCTGTTCCAGCTGCAAGAAGATCCGCAACGATTCCGGCTACTGGCAGCACGTCGAGGCTTATATCAGCGAGCATACGGACGTCGACTTCACCCACGGGATCTGCCCCGACTGCATCCGCCGGATTTACCCCGGATATCAGGCCTCGGGGAAAAAATAGCCGGCTTTATCTTCCAAGAACAGGGAGGGACCAGCCCGCCCGGTAGCTTTTTCGAAGGAAGCGGTTGGCCTCCTCATCATTGGTAACGCGCATCGCCGGCCCGTCCCACAGCAGCTTCACTCCGTTCCTCCGCTTGGCGGCATTTCCCAGCATGATGATTTCGGTGAACAGGCTGGAATATTCGAAACTGGCTCCGGACGGATCGCCGCCCCGGCAAGCCTGAATCCACTCCTGGTAATGACCGACGGATCGGGGGATGGACTTGGGAGGGCGTTTGTAGCTTTTCATTTTTTCCTCGGGAATCAGGCGTGGGCTTTCCCCGTACACGCCGCAAACGATTTTTCCCTTATCTCCCCAGAAAAGGGCTCCTCCCTCCGGATGCCCCAGCGGGCGCCCCGGCTCCAGTTCCTCCGGTCGTGGGGGGCGCAGCCCGTCATACCAAACTACCTGCAGCGGGGGCATCGATCCTCGTGCCGGGAACTGATAGTTGACGATGCAGGCCACCGGATAGGCTTCGTCGTTCAAATCGGAGCAGATGGCTTCCACGCTTTCCGGGTGAGACAGCTTCAAAGCAGTGAATACCGGATCCAGGGTGTGGCATCCCCGGTCCGCCAGCATGCCGCTGCCAAAGTCCCACCAGTTGCGCCAGACGGCGGGATGGTAACAGGGGGAATAGGGTCGGGAAGGCGCTCCCCCGAGCCACAAATCCCAGTCCAGCGTGGCAGGAGGATCGTAGGTGGCCGATGGCCGGCGGCCGCACATCGGACTCCACCAGGCGTGGCCCCATGGAAAATGCGTGAGGGTGCACCATGCTTCCACTTTGCGCACTTCGCCAATGGCCCCGTCCCAGATCCATTCGCAGATCAGACGAATTCCCTCATCCGCATGTCCCTGAATTCCCATTTGGGTGGCCAGCCGATTTTTCCGTGCGGCCTCCGCCAGGAGCCGGCATTCTTCCACGCTGTGAGCCATCGGCTTTTGAATGCGTACATGCTTGCCGGCTTTCATGGCGGCCAGTGCGATCACCGCATGGGTGTGGTCCGGTGTAGCGATGGTCACCGCATCCAGCTCCTTTTGCTCCTCCAGGAGCTGGCGGTAGTCGCGATAGCGCCTGGCTTGCGGATAGCGGTCAAACGTCGGCAGGGCGTAGCGATCGTCCACATCGCATAAGGCCACGATATTTTCCCCGCTCAGGTTGCGCAGATCCGTCGACCCCATGCCGCCGATCCCTATTCCGGCCAGGTTCAGCTTATCGCTGGGGGCCCGGTAGCCGGCACCCCCCAGAACGTGCCGGGGCACAACCAGAAACGCGCCGGCGGAAGCCGCCGATGCCATGGTACGTAATAAATTCCTGCGGTCCGTCTGCATTTTTTCACCCCGTCCCAAGGTTTGGAATCGAACGAAACAAAGTATAAAATAAGAGCGCCTGTCTGTCGCCGAAGAAAAACAGAAAGGATTTTATACCGGATCATGTCGAAAGTATTAGTCATTCAGACGGCGAGGCCGGAATATATCGACCTGGCCATGAAGGACATTCTGTCCAAGGAATTGCTGGGCAAGTGCCAGATCACGGTTTTTTGCCGTGGGCTGGCGGACGAACTCCGGCTTTTTCAGTCCATGACCTGGATCGATACACTGGACGTGCACCAGGAAACCGGGGGTGCGTTCGGCCATCTCCTCCGCCTGCGGCAGGAGAAGTATGATGTGGTCATCACGTTTTTCACCCGCGATCCCAGCTACTGGAAAATCAAGGGATTCGTATTCCTGGTCGGCGGCCGGCATCTGCTCGTTTTTAACGAGCACCTGGGCTGTTTTTTCTATACGCACCGGGCCTTTTACGCCTTCCTGAAAACCCGGTACCGCGACTGGATACGGGAATGCAAGCAGAAAATCGGCAGTTCGCTGGGCACTTCCCAGGGGTATGTTTCCCGATCGCAATCGGCCGGCATGCGCCTGTTGCGGCCGTTCCATCTTTTTTTAAAAATTCTCCTCTTTCCCTTTCGCTTTCTTTATCTGCTGCTATGGAGTCAGTGCATGGAAAGAAAGCGCAGGAAAACGCTGGAAGCCGGAACTTTCATTTACCGAAAGGAAGAATTGATTTGAGCGATACCGAAGAAGCTGTTTTTGCCTGGGACTGCCGGTACTTTCGAGGCGACAAACCCTGCTGCCACAGGAGGGCTTGCCTCCATTGTGCGCATTATCGCCCGATCCGCCAACGGATTCTGATCATCAAACTGGGCGCCATGGGGGATGTCATCCGCACGACTCCGATTCTTACCGGACTTCGCAAAGCCTTCCCGGACAGTCACATCACCTGGCTCACCTTGCCTAATATCATGCCTTTGCTCGAAGGAATCGGGATCGACCGGCTGCTGGCCGATGACTGGAGGACCACACGGCTGCTGCTGTCCGAATCCTTTGATATAGCCGTCTGCCTGGACAAGGAAACGGATGTTCTGGCGCTGATGAACCGCGTCAGCGCCGTGCAGAAGTTCGGGTTCCTGCTTGGAAAATACGGACAGGTTGTTCCAGCGGGAGACTCTTCCACCTTCCTCTTTCATCTGGGCGTTTCCGATGAGCTGAAGTTCCGCGTAAACCGGAAGTCCTATACAGAACTGGTCTTCGACTGCCTGCAGCTTCCTTATTCCGGGGAAAAGTACCTGCTGCCGGAGTTACCCCTGGAAAGCACCTGGGCACGGGAAACGCTGCAGAGGGAGGGATGCCCTCCGGGTCGCCGGAGGATTGCTTTTAATACCGGAGCCGGCCCGGTATTCGCCACCAAGAAATGGACCTCGGAAGGATACGCAGAATTGGGAAGGAGACTTCTCCGGGAATTCGACGCCCACATCCTCCTCCTGGGAGGCGAATCCGAAAAAGAGCGCAACCTTGGTATCGCGGAAGGCATAGCGGGCGGCCCGCGGGTTTCTCTGCCCGACACCAGGGATTCCATACGGCGTCTGACGGCTCTGATCGGGGAATGCGACCTGATGGTGACCAGCGATACGCTGGGAATGCACCTGGCCATCGGGCAGGAAAAACCGGCGGTTGCTCTTTTCGGGCCCACCTGCGCTCAGGAAGTCGACCTGTTTGGTCACGGAGAAAAAATTGTTGGAACTTTTGAGTGCTGCCCCTGTTATCTGTCCGCCTGCCCCAAGGAGATTTCCTGCATGGAAGCCCTGGAAGCGGAAACCGTGCTCGAAGCATGCCGCAGACAGCTTTCCCCAGGAAGCCAGGGCCGGTGATTTTTTTCAAACCGAATCAAAGAAAGCAAGGAGACATCCGGATGGACATTCCAATTTCCCGTCGACACTTTTTCCGATCTACGGCTGCGCTTTCGGCTGCGGCCCTGACCCGGAGCGATTCACAAGCCGCTGCCCAGAGTACCCGTTTTGGCTTCACCACCTACCAGTGGGGGCAGGACTGGGATATTCCCAAGCTGATTTCCAATTGCAGCCAGGCCAAAGTTTGGGGTGTGGAACTGCGCACCAGTTCCAAATATGCACACGGCGTCGAGCTGGAAATCGGTCCCGAACGCCGGCGGGAGGTGAAGAAAGCATTTGCGGACAGCCCGGTGAAACTGGTCGGGATGGCCTGTGGAGAGAGGTTTGACAGTCCTGATCCAAAGGCACTGAAATCGGCCATCGAAGCCAGCAAGGGGTTCTTGCAGCTTAGCCACGACGTCGGCTCCTCCGGATTGCGGGTGTTTCCCAATGACTTCCACAAGGAAGTTCCGCGGGAAAAAACCATCGAGCAGATTGCCGGGGCTCTTCGGGAAATCGGCGCCGTCGCTGCCAGCCTGGGCCAGCAGGTAAGGCTGGAATCTCACGGCAGCGCCGGGGACCTGGTATCCATTCGTGCCATTATGGACCAGGTAGGGCATCCGGCGGTCCGGGTCAAGCTGAATAGTATGTCAAGGGATAAGGAAGGGAAGGGCTTTGAGGCCAATTTCAACCTGGTTAAGGGCATGCTCGCCGACACGCTGCACCTGCACGAGCTGAATGACCCGGCTTTTCCCTATCTCGAGCAGATGAAGCTGCTGGTGCGCAGCGGCTGGTCCGGCTGGCAGCTCCTGGAAGCCAGCGCCAAGGTTCCGGACCGGCTGCAGGCGCTTAAGGAACAGCGCGAGATCTGGGACCGGCTGCTGGCGGACGCTTTGAAGGGGTAGATTTTTTTCCTATTCTTCCGCACCGGGGCAGGACGGCCGGACAGGATTGTCCGAAGGCGCCGACCGTCGTGCGGGCACTCCGTCACGTACCGCTGGGAAAAAGAAAAAGGGCTGGTCGGATGACCAGCCCTTCCCGGTTATTCCGCGGGATCCGCGTTTAACCCGAACAGCATCAGAAGGTCAGCTTGAAACCCATCTGCAGTACGCGGTTGTCGCGCCAGGAGGTGGGGGTGCCGAACGTCCGGTTGGTGGAGGAAAGACCGCCTCCCTGATTGTCCGCAGTAAAAGAAGTGTTGATTCCCCAGATCTGCGGATGGTTGAAAGCGTTGTAGGCTTCCAGCCGGAACATGAAATTGATACCCTCGGTAAATCGGAACCTCTTGGCCAGGGAAAGGTCGAAATTATTGATTCCGGGCATTCTCAGGGTATTGCGCCCCAGGCTGCCGTAATCGCCGTCCACCGGGCGGGTGAACGCAGCGGCGTTGAAGTAGCGCCACTGATTGCTGCCCGACATCGGATCGCCCACCACATTCGGTCGGATGGTCGTGTTGCAGTCAATGCACTGCATGTTGCCGTTGGAAGTGACATCGATCGGCCGGCCGGTGGCAAACTTGGCAATCCCGCTGAACTGCCAGTCGTTGAACATGGTGGCCAGAACCCGGTTGGAAAAGGCTTTCGGCAGGTCATAGATGTAATCAATGGCCAGGAAGTGCGTCATGTCGTATCCGGCGGGCGCCCAGTTCATGCGGATGTTGAACGGATTGTTGATGGTATCGCTGTCGTTGTCCACCAGGTCCATGGTTTTGGACCAGGTGTAGTTGACGTTGAAGGAGAAGCGGTTGGCAAACCGGCGGCTCAGCCGGGTCAGAAAAGCGTGGTAGGAAGAGTAGCCCGTGGTCTCAATACCGGTAAGCCGGCCGAATCCGCGGAAGGGCCGCAGAGCGTCGGCGACGCTATTGACGGAAGCCAGGAGCGTCGGATACTTGATGTAGGTTCCTGCCGGCAGGGAATTGAAATACCTTTGAATCATCAGATGGGTTCCGCGGTTGCCGACGTAGGAGAGATCCAGCGTGAACTTGGACTGCAGTTCCTTCTGGACTCCCAGGTTCCAGGAGTAGATGACCGGCATGGTGTTGTCCGGTATGAACACGACATAGGCGGGCGGAGTCACCGCCGCCTTGGCCGCCGTCACCGAAAGGTCGATGTTATTGACGTTTCCGTTGACCTGCGTGGCGGAAGTGATGTTGGGAAATGCGTTGCCTGCGCTGAAATTGAAGTTATTCTGGCGAAGCCGCTCGTAAAATACACCGAAGCCGGCGCGGAGCGCCGTCTTGCCGTCTCCGAAAAGATCGTAGGCAAAGCCGAGGCGCGGGGCCCACATGTTTTTCGAGTCGGCAAACCCGCGCTTGACCCCGTTGCAGGGATCGCACACCAGGCCGACGGCCATAAGCTGGGTCTGGGCGTCTCCGATGATTTTGGCATAGTTGGCGCTGGAACGATTGATTTCAATCTGCGGCGCCGTGGAAGAATTGTAGCGGGCCGGATCCACGCTCCAGACCGGGAAGCCGCCTTCCACCGGCGGCTTGGCGCCGTCGCGGAGGTAGGTGTAGGTCGGTGTGGACCTCTGGAACCGGATCCCGTATTCCAGGGTCAAACGGGGCGTCATCTTCCAGCTGTCCTGGGCGAAACCTTCCCAGGACTGGAAGCGGAAGTAGGGATAAACATGAACATTCGGCTGGGTATAGGTAGAGAAATTGCCGAGCATCAGGTTGGCAAGCCCCGAGTTGGTGTCCAAAGGCACCGAGGCTCCGCCATTGAAGTTGATGGAACCCTGGCCGTTTCCGCCGGCGGTCTGCTTTTTATTGTCCCGGTTGTAATGGAAGCCGAACTTCATGGTGTGCTTTTTCATCATCCAGGACACATTTTCGGTCAAGGAATAATCGCGTCCGTCGTTGTGCCAGCCCACATTTCCGAAATTCAGTGTGGAGAGCGGTGAGGCGGTCAGGTTGGCCACCAGGTTGGCAATGTTGGCCGCAGGGTAGAGCTGCGTCCAGCTGGCTCCCAGCTTGTCCCGATCCGACAGCGAGGTATCGATCGAGCCCAGGCTCTGGGACTGGTGATTGTAGGATAGGATCGTCTCGGTGGCCACCGAGGGGGTCAGGCTGCCAACCAGGTTGTAAGACCAGGAGCTGCCCGGCTTGGGACGGTTCATGGGGTTGACGATAAACGGGTGGGTAACCCAGACTCCAAGGTAGTTTTCTTCTTTCTGATAATCGTTCACCCAACGAAAGTAAGAGGTGAAGCGGTTGTTGATGATGTAATCCAGCCGCAGCAGGTCCTGGTCCTTGCGCAGGTTGGAAGGGGCGGTAAAGGTATAGCGCACATATCCGGGGCTGGCCACCGGCAGCGACTTGTAATTGGCCACCCCGGTATAGAGCTTCAGCAACGCCGAACTCCTGGCATTCCACATCGAGGTCGGGACGGTATTATTGGCGAAAGCCACGCCGCCGGTGATATTCCCGGCCCCATCGCGCTTGATGGTACCCGGCTGGAAGATGGTGCCCACCTTGAACTGCGGCGCATAATCCATGTTCTTGTCCGTGAGCCAGGCGCTGAAGTTGCCGTTGATCAGGATATCGGGAGCGGGAATGTCGGAATACTTCGATCCGGAAGCGGCAATGCTGCGCCGCGTCATTTCGCGGTTGTAGAAGAAAAAGAGCTTCTTCTGGTCCTTGGAGGAAACCTTGGGGAAGGGGATCCACCCGCTGAAGTTGCCTCCGAACTGGTTATAGCGCAGCTTGTCTTTGATTTTCTTGGCATTGGGATTGGACGTTTTGGCCGTATTATAGGCATCCGAAAAGCCGGTGGCCATGGCATCAAAGGCATCATTTCTCAGGTATTCGTACAGCGTTCCGTGAAAGTTGGCCGATCCCGACTTGGTCTGTACGGCGACCACCATGCCGGAATTTCTGCCGTATTCGGCGTTGAAGCTGCTCTGCTGCACCTTGAACTCGGCGATGGAGTCGATGCTCGGCTGGGTGTACTGCGACTGATTGTCGCCCACATCGAGATTGGGGGAGCCATCCAGGTAGAAATTATTCTGGGAGCCGCGTCCGCCGTTGGCGTGGAAGGAGCTGACATCGTTGAAGTTGATGTCAAAATCGCTGCGGGCCCCGCTGTTGACACCGGGAACGGTGTTCATCAGGGATACCCAGTTGCGGCCGTTCATGGGCAGCTCCTGGATCTGCTTGTTGTCCACCAGGAAGGCTTTTTCCATGGTGTTGGTCTGAACCGTGGGCAGGGCTTCGGTCACCATTACGGATTCGGAAATTTCCCCGATCTGCATCTGGACCTGCCCGATGTCCAGCTTGGTGTTGACCTCCAGCTGGATGGTTCTTTGCACTTTTTTGAACCCCGACATCTCCACGGCGACCAGGTAGGCCCCTGGCTGCACGTTCAGAGCCATGAAACGCCCCTGATCGTCCGAGGTCGTCTCGCGGGCGATGGTATTCTTGCTGACGTCGGTAATAGAGATTTTGGCACCGGCGATCACGGCACCGGAGGCATCGGTGACCGTTCCGCTGATATATTGGGATTGAGCGAGTAAAACGGGTGCGGAAATCCAAAGCGAAAACAGGATGGCTGCTGCCAGGAATCCCACACGCTTCTTGATCTTGAACATGAAGTCCTCCTTGAAAAATGCTTAAAGTTCGAAGAGGTAACGTTACCTACGGCCGTTAATTTAATGCCAGTCGGTATCCTTGTCAAGCAAAATACTAAGGACCTCAATTCTTTATTGGTTCCGGAATGCCTTTCTTTGATAGCATTAGGGAATAAAGACCGGGAAATTGGGAAAATGATCACAGGACTGGACCATATCAATATCGTAGTAAGCAATCTCGAACAGGCGAAGGATTTTTTCCGGATGCTGGGATTTACCGAGGGGGACAGCTCGGCGCTGCAGGGCGAGTGGATCTCCGCCGTTGTAGGACTACCGGAGGTGGAGGCCATCTACCAGGCCATGCATTTTCCCGGCTCGCCGGTACAGGTCGAGCTGATCGAGTACCGGAATCCGCCTTCCTCGGCAGCCCCGGGGCCGGAGCAGGCCAACCGGATCGGCTACCGGCATCTGGCCTTCTCGGTTGACGACCTGGAAAAAACCATGGAGGAGCTGGCCGGGCGACATGTCCGCTTTCTGAGCCAAATGCAGGTGTACGCCAGAAGGGGAAAGAAGCTGGTCTACTTCTACGGGCCGGACGGAATTCTTTTAGAGCTTTCGGAATATCCGCGGTAGGAGCCCGATATGCGGAATACCTGTTGGCCCCATGTGGCGTTCGCTATTCTTCTTTGCGTGTCAGTGCCGGCGGAAGCGCAGGAGCCTTCTGCTCCCGAAGAACGGCTGGTGATGAGCACCCTGGAGCGCAATCCGGGGCTCCAGGGGCAAAAAGAGGTTATCGAATCGAAGAAAAAAGCGGCCCGCATGGCCGGGACACTTCCGGACCCTATGGCGGAAGTATCTCTGAACACATTTCAGATTCCCTGGGTCAAGCTCCAGGATGCTCTGGGAACCGGCATCGAGCTGGGATTCACGCAGGTTCTTCCCCCGCAATCCAAACGGAAGGCCGCCCGCAGCACCGCCGAAAAGGAAATTGAAGTGGAGCTGCGGCGCCTGCGAACCATGGAAAACGAACTTTCCTTTCAGGTACGGCAGGCGATCTACGAATATGCCTTTACTTTTCTGGTTCTGGAAAACCTCGAAAACAACCGCCAGGTGCTGGAAAACTCGGTACGGGCCGCGGAAGCAGCCTATGCCAGCAATCGGGGCAACCTGGCCGACATTCTGACCGCCCAGAGAGAGGTTACCCGAAACCGCATCCGCCGGGAGGAAGTGGCCGAAGAGCAGGAGGTTTGGCTGGCCCGCCTGGACGGATTTCAGGAACAGGTATTGGACCGGCAGCTTCTGCTGCAGGTGCCTTTCCCCGAACCGCAAGCCATTCCGCCTGTTGCCGAATGGCTTGATAAAGTCTCCGAGCTTTCCCCGTCGGTGCTGGCAAGCAGAGCATTGGAGGATCTGGCGGAAAGCCGGGTGCAGGAAGCCAGGCTGGGGCACCGTCCCGATTTCCTGCTGGGAGCCGGACTTCGCATTCGTGACATGAGTATGGATAAAGATACTTTTTTTGCTCTGCGGGCCGGTATGACCTTGCCCTTCTTTCACCGCCGCGACCGCTACCAGCCGGCCCTGGAATCCTCTCAGCACCAGAGGCAGGGTGCCGCACGGGATACCCAGCAGGCGGTGCTGAACGGCAGGACCGCTCTGGCCGTCTCCTGGCGCCAGGCGGAAAAGAGCCTGGCGCGCTACCGGTTATACCGTGACGGCCTGATGCTGCAGGCGCAGCTGGCATACGATTCTGCGGTGGCGGCCTACGGCGCCCAGAAAGCGGATTTCAGCTCGCTGATGCAGTCCCTGGTCGCTTACTACGATTCCCGTCAGGAAATGCTGCAGAATCGCAAGGAGCACTGGATGGGGGTGCTGGATGCCGCCGCCGTACTGGGAGTGAACCCGGCGACTCTCCGGAGGGAAAAAAATCAATGACCATCCGACGCCTGTGGGGCAAAATCGGCCCCTGCCGTCTGCTCGTTGTGCTTGCCTTGATGGCTATTTCGGTTTCCTGCCGGAAGGAAATGGCCGAAGCCAAAAAATACCATTGTCCGATGCATCCTACGGTGATATCGGACAGGCCGGGGGATTGTCCCATATGCGGTATGAATCTCGTACCGATGGAAAAAAAGGGAGCGGCGGCGGAGAAAGCCGCAGGAGCGATACCCCCCTCGGAGTTGCGTCCGACATCTGCGGCCAAAGGCAGGTATTACTGCCCCATGCATCCCCACTTCACCTCCGATGACCCGGATGTTCGATGTCCGGAATGCGGCATGAAACTGGATCCGGTAGCGGAAAAGCCGGTTCCGGGCCTGGCCCAGGTTCAAATCAGTCCGGAAAGCCGGAGCCGCATCGGGCTGAAAACCGAGGCGGCCGGAACGCGGGTCTTTCAAAAGGAAATACGCACCACGGCGCGGCTGGCGGCAGACGAAACCCGTCTGGCCCGCGTAACCACCAAGGTCGACGGCTGGGTGGAAAAGCTTTACATTAACACCACCGGCCAGCAGGTCCATCGGGGAGAGGCGCTGCTTAGCCTTTACAGCCCGGAACTGGTCGCCACCCAGCAGGAGCTGCTGACGGCCCTGGCACTCTCTCGCCGGCTCGCCGAAAGCCCGGTCCCGGGCGTCAGCCAGGGCGGCCGGGAGATCATAGAGGCCGCCCGGCGACGCCTCGGTCTATGGGATATTTCGGCGGATCAGATCGACCGGATCGAAAATACGGGAGAAGTACAAAAACAGCTGTTGATCTACGCTCCTGCCGAAGGCCTGGTTCTGGAAAAAATGGTTTTACCCGGACAGAAAATTGCCGCCGGGGAGTCCCTGCTGCTGATCGCCGATCTGGGCGAGCTTTGGGCACTGGCCGACCTCTACGAAAATGACCTGGCCTGGATCCGGGTGGGCATGCCAGCCGAACTGAGTTTCGCCACCTGGCCCGGGAAAAAGTTTCGCGCTTCGGTGAGCTTTCTCGAGCCGGCGGTCAACCCTCAGACGCGAACTCTGAAAGCCCGCCTGCAGGTTCCCAATCCGGAAAAGCTGCTCCGCCTGGAAATGTTTGCCGAAGCCCGGATGTGGATGGATGCCGGCCGACGAACGGCTGTTCCGGAGGATGCGGTGCTGCTGACCGGAGAAAGAACCTATGTCTTTCTGGAAGAGGCCGAGGGGCGAATTTTTCCGAGGGAAATCGTGACCGGGATGCGCAGCGGAGGATTCCTGGAAGTCGTCTCGGGATTGCAGCCGGGTGAAAAAGTGGTCACTTCGGCCCATTTTCTGATCGATTCCGAGTCTGCCTTGAAAGCGGCCCTGGAGGCGGTCAGCAGCCGGTAGCCGTCTTTCCGAGGGGTCCCGGTCCAGCCCATGAGACATTTTCAAGCCAGCGCTGAGCATGATCGATCGAATCATTGAATTTTCCGCCCGCAACCGGCTTCTGGTCATCCTGACGACGGCTGCCGCCGTGATTATGGCGGTGCGCATCCTGCCGTGGATTCCGCTGGATGCCATTCCCGACCTGAGCGATACCCAGGTGATCATTTATTCCCGCTGGGACCGCAGCCCGGATATCGTCGAGGACCAGGTGACCTACCCGATTGTGGCCGCCCTGCTGGGAACCCCGAAGATCAAAGCGATTCGCGGCTTCAGCGATTTCGGATTTTCCTACGTCTACGTCATTTTTCAGGACGGGACCGACCTCTATTGGGCCCGGAGCCGGGTACTCGAGTATTTGAGCAAGATCCAGGGCAGTCTGCCGGCCGGAGTCAAAACCGAGCTGGGGCCGGACGCAACCGGGGTAGGCTGGGTCTTTCAATATGCTCTGACCGACCGCAGCGGAAAACAGGACCTGGCCTCCCTGCGCTCCTACCAGGACTGGTACCTGCGCTATGCGCTGCAAAGCGTACCCGGTGTGGCCGAAGTCGCTTCCGTCGGCGGGTTTCAGAAACAGTACCAGGTGACCGTGGATCCGGCGCGTCTGCAGGCCTACGGGGTTTCCATTCTGGATGCCGTTGAAGCCATCCGCAAAAGCAACGGGGAGGTCGGCGGCCGGCTCATGGAATGGTCCGGAAAGGAGTACATGGTCCGCGGCCGCGGCTATGTCCGCCGTATCCAGGATCTGGAGGAAGCCGTGGTGCGCGCTGACTCCCGGGGTACCCCGCTGCGCCTGGGCGACATCGCGCATGTCACACTGGGTCCCCAGATACGCCGTGGACTGGCGGATCTGAACGGGAACGGCGACGCGGTGGGTGGCATCGTGGTCATGCGACACGGAGAAAACGCGCTGAACGTGATTGCCGCGGTGAAGGAACGGCTGGCGGAATTGAAGAATTCTTTTCCTGCGGGTGTCGAGCTGGTAACGACCTACGACCGTTCGGAGCTGATTCGGGAGTCCATCGAGACGTTAAAGGACGAGCTGTTCCTGGAAATGGCGATCGTCAGCGCCGTCATCCTGTTCTTCCTCTGGCACGTTCCCTCGGCCCTGGTTCCCATCGTCACCATCCCCGTTTCGGTTCTGCTGGCTTTTATCCCTATGTATTACGGCGGAATCGGCTCCAACATCATGAGCCTGGCAGGCATCGCCATCTCGATCGGCGTCCTGGTGGACGGAGCCATCGTTGAGGTGGAAAACGCGTATAAGAAGCTGGAACTATGGAATGCCGGAGGACGACCGGGGGACCTGCACACGATCCGCCTGGAAGCGCTGAAGGAGGTGGGCCCTTCCGTATTCTTCTCCCTGCTGGTCATCGCGGTGTCCTTTCTGCCTATTTTTACGCTGGTCGACCAGGAGGGGAGACTTTTCAAGCCTCTGGCCTACACCAAAACTCTGGCCATGGCTGCCGCCGCGGTTTTGGCGGTTACCCTGGATCCGGCGGTGAGAATGCTCTTCACCCGCATGGATCCCTTTCGCTTCCGCCCACGGTTTTTCTCTGGTCTGATCAATATATTTACGGTAGGGCGGTACTATCCGGAGGAAAAACACCCGGTCAGCCGGATCCTCTTCTGGCTGTACGAAGGACCCTGCCGGCTCACCTTGCGTTTTCCGTGGGCGGTGATTGTCCTGGCGGTCCTGGTTGTTTTGACCACGGGGCATGCCTACCTGCAGCTTGGACAGGAGTTCATGCCGCCTTTGAACGAAGGTTCCATTCTTTATATGCCCACCACCATGCCGGGCATCTCGGTCACCGAGGCGCAGAAACTGTTGGAAACGCAGGACCGGCTGATTCGCTCGATACCCGAAGTCGAAACGGTATTCGGCAAGGCGGGACGCGCGGAAACCTCGACCGACCCGGCGCCTTTTTCGATGATGGAAACCACGGTACTTCTCAAGCCGCGCAGCGAATGGCGGTTCCGGAAGCAGTGGCATTCCGATCTTTCCCTCCCCTCCTGGGCCCATGCCCTGCTGCGAAGCGCCTGGCCGGAGCGCATCCGGTGGGAAGAACTGATCGAGGAGCTGGACCATGTCCTGCAAATTCCCGGCAACACCAACGCCTGGACGATGCCGATTAAAGCTCGCATCGACATGCTGACCACCGGGGTTCGCACGCCTCTGGGTCTGAAAATTCTGGGCGCCGACCTGAATGTCATCCAGGAGCTGGGAACCCAGCTGGAGCACATCATTCGAGAGGTACCGGGAACCCGAAGCGTGTTTTCCGAAAGGGCCGCCGGCGGCTATTTTGTCGATATCGTTCCCCGGCGGACCGCGATTGCCCGCTATGGTCTCAGTATCGAAGAGGTCCAGATGGTGATCATGGCGGCGCTTGGCGGGGAAACGGTGGCCAACACCATTGAGGGCCGGGAGCGTTATTCCATCAACCTGCGCTATCCCCGGGATTACCGCATGCAACTGGAGAAGGTGGAGCGCATTCTGGTTCCCGCCGCGGATGGACGGCAGATTCCTCTGGGCCTGCTTGCCGATGTCTCCCTGAAAACCGGGCCCTCGATGATCCGAAACGAAAACGGAATGCTGGCCGGCTACGTGTATGTCGATATCGAAGGCCGCGACATCGGCACCTACGTGGAAGAAGCGCGCGCCGCAGTGGAAAAAAAGTGGAAGCCTCCGGCCGGATATACGGTTCTCTGGAGCGGACAGTATGAGAACATCCTGCGGGTGCGGGAGCGGTTGAAGTTCGTGGTGCCGCTCACCATCCTTTTGATTTTTTTTCTGCTCTACATGAATACCCGCTCCTGGTTCAAAACCATCGTGGTGATGCTGGCCGTCCCCTTTTCTTTGGTGGGAGCCGTCTGGCTGCTCTATTTTCTCGAATACCATGTTTCCATTGCCGTCTGGGTGGGGATGATCGCCCTGATGGGACTGGACGCGGAAACCGGGGTGTTCATGCTCCTGTTTCTGGACCTTTCCTATGAAGAGGCCCGTCGGCAGGGCCGGTTAAACAACCTGGCGGAATTGAAGGATGCAGTGCTTCACGGGGCGGTAAAACGCATTCGGCCCAAAATGATGACCGTCGCCGCGGCCACCATGGGGCTGCTGCCCATCCTGTGGAGCACGGGCACCGGTGCCGACCTGATGAAGAGGGTGGCGGCTCCCATGGTGGGCGGGCTGGCAACATCCTTTATTATGGAGCTTTTGGTCTATCCTCCCATCTATCTGCTTTGGAAAAAGCGCCTGCTGCCCAAAGAATCCGGCGCAGTGCAGACAAAAGGGCAATAATCCTATGGTTCCCGGAAACTACCGATACCACCGCCGGCTACGAAAAGTACCTCTGCTCTTCCTGCTTTTCTTTTTCTGCCGGATCCCCTGCGCAGCCGGGCAGGTTCCTGCCGGCAGCCGTTCCCGGCAGCCGGAGTATTTCCAGTGGCTCAAAAGCCGCCAGGATCAGCAGGATTTCAGCCGCCTGGTGCTGAGAAACGATCTCAAGGTGCTGATTGCGGAAAGCCACGAAACTCCCCTGGCGGTGATCGGTTTGTATGCGGCCGCTCCCGGCAGCTCGTCGCGGGAAAGAGAGGCAGTCATCGGAGAAATGGCGATGCGCCTGCTTTTCAGCGGATCTCCGAAAAGGCCCGCCGCGCAGCTTTCCGATCAGCTGTGGGCCAGTTCGCACTTCTGGTGGGTGGAGAACCGGCCGGAGAGCGTCCTTTTGTGGATGGTATGCGATCCTAACGAGCTCTCCCGCAACCTGGAGGCTTACGCGGAAATGATCCTCGGGTCGGTCTGGGACGACGCCTCGCTGCAAAAAGCCTGGGCCGGATTCCGATACCAAAGCGAGCGCATGTTCCGGATCCAGGCCAGCGGCTCGGACCTGGCTTCCTCCTGCCTTTTTTCCTGGTGGGACACCCCTTCTTTTTCCGACTGGGCAAAGCGTTACGAGGCTCTGCCTCTCCAGGAAGTCAGCGCCTGGAGGGCCCGGTACCTGAGAACCGATAACCTCACGCTGCTGCTCTACGGCGATTTTTCTGCCGAAACCATCAGCCGTGAGCTGGTCCGCCGCTTCAAGGAGCTGCCGAAGCCGGCTGCCGGGGTTTCCCCGGCGGCAGAGGCGCGCTCGGGAAAACCCGGTCCTAAAGCCGTTCCGGTCATGGAGCAGAAATTCAGCTACACCTTCCTTCCCGGAGAAGTGAACCGCGCTGTCCTTCAGGTTCGCTACCCTCTTCCGCCCGAAGACCATGCGGATTCGCCTGCCCTGCGCTCCCTTGCCCAGCTGCTGGCCTCGGGACCCGGCAGCTGGCTGCACGATCAGCTGATGGACGGCAAAAAAGCAGCTTTGGCATTGAAAATGGAGCGGGTCAGCTATCCTGCCTGCCCGGGCTGGCTTCTTTTTCAGGCGGAATCCGCACCGGGCGACCTGGACGCACTGGAGATCGAGTTTTTTTCCAGCCTGGAGCGGCTGCATAAATCGGAGATCCTCGACCCGGCCCTGGCGCGGGCCAACGCCCAGGCCCAGATGGAATTTTATTCCCGCCTGGAAACCGCCTGGCAGCGGGCCACCCATCTTCTCCACCTGGAGCTGGGGAGCACCGCCAAGAGCTGGTGGTTCGTCCCGGAAAAGATCCGGCAGGTCAAAGCGGAAGATTTAAAGCAGGTCGCGCGCCTCTACCTCGACTTTGACCGCGCCCAGGTGAGGGAAATCCTTCCGTCCTCCATGGGTTCCAGGAAATATAACGCTGCCTCCTTTCGTCAGACAATGCAAGCCATCACCAGCCTGGTGACGGAATCGTCTCTGCAGGTCACCCGGAGTCGGAACGAAGAGCAGCTGGTCGATCCCGCATGGAAACCGAAAAGCAAGAATGCGCCTATCGCCCAGCCGGGCAACCCGGAACGTACCTCCATCCTGCGGGGGCCGGAGCTGGAAGTCTGGGAAAATCCCTCCTTGCCCATCGTGGACATTGGCATGTATTTTCCGGGTGGGATCGACCTGGAAGGCGGAGAGAAATCCGGGCTGACCAGGCTTTTGCTGGGCTGCCTGATGCATGCCGATCCTGCCAGCGTCCTGGGGCAGGAGCTTCTTTTGATCGGCCTGCGCGGCGGAAGGATGGAAATTGTTTTTGAAAAGGAGTATTTCGGATACCGCTTGCGGGTCCCTCCCGATCTGGCCTGGAAGTCGCTGGACATGCTTCGTCACTTGTTGAATAATCGCTCTTTTCGCGAAGAGGATGTGGCTGCGGAGTGGAAGCGGTTGCAGAATCAGGCAGCCGCCCGGCTCGATCACCCGGTAGCCCGTTGGGCTTCGGTTTTTGATTCGCAGGTATTCGGGCCGCATCCTTACGGGCGTCTGGGTTATCCCGACCTGCAGGGAAAAGCCGAATGGAAACTCTCCCAGGTGATCGATTGGCACGGGCAGCTGATTGAAAGCAAGCTGCCGCTGGTGATTGTCGTCGGTGACATTAACGGTACGGAGCTGGCCGGATATTTTGTCAAGCACTTCAGCAGCTCGAGATTCGTGCAGCGCAAAATCGAATGGCCCGGCACCACCCCTCCCAAAGAGTCAAAAACGGTGGACCTGTCCGGCGGCCAGGGCGTTCGCGATCGCGTGTACCTGATGCTTGGTCCGGAAGGGGAAAACGAAGAAACCTGGCTGATCCTGGTGGCCAGGGAGCTGCTGGAAAAGGAAACAGGCCGCGGCACCATCCCGCCTGCCTGGGGGGAACCCGGCCATCTGCTTGCCGGAATCACTTCCTTCCGGAAAGGAAGCCGCATGGTTTTCCACGCTCCGGTATGGGTGGAAGCCTATGCCCAGGGCGGTTCCGGCCTTTTGAACTGGATCCGGCAGCTGCCGGGCGCGATCCGGGAGAATGACTGGGAATATGCCAAGGGACGAATGGTGCAGCGCATTTTTCTGGAAACCCAGAAACGGGAGGGAATCATGGGCTATCTGGCCCGAGGCTACTTCGTACAGCAACAGTTTACGGTTCCATCCAGGCTGCAGGCCAAGCTGGATTCGGTGTCCCTGGGTGAATTTCGCGAAGTCGTGGAGCGATTCTGGGGGCAGGACAAATATATTGAAGTTCAATGGTAGTCATTATAAAAACGGAAAGGCTTATGAAACATTGGATATTTTTCTTTTTGTCGGGTCTTCTGATGGTGGCTCATGCAACCGGTGCACCTCAGGAAAAGCAATGGGATGTCCGGCTGGAAGAGCCGACCGGACTGTACCCGCGGGACGGCGAAATCGTTCGGATTCCCGTGGAAAGTCTGGGGGGAAACCGTTCCGGCTTCCTGGTCGTTTCGCCGGAAGGGAACGAGGTTCCCTGGCAGGTGGCCGGCCCGGATCTTCTTTTTCCGGCAGAGGTAGTTCCCGGAGAGCTTCCCGTTTACCGGATCCGCTGCTGCCAGTCGGCCCCCCGGGAGCCTTTCCTCAGCCAGGTACAGGTAAGAAAGGTGGGAATGCGCCGGATTGAGATGAGCAATTCCCGTTTCCGGGTCATGGTCGACTACTCGATTCCTGCCATCGTGGAGGCTTATTCTCTTTCTGCGGAGGAGCACAAACGCCTGAATTTTGTGGACACTACGCCCGATGACCGCCCATCTTTCGTCGGCGACATCCATGAGTCCGACTGGAAGGATGACTGGGTTGTTAAAATCCCCGGAGTAGACGGGCCGCATAAAGGCTGGACTTCTCTGGGCGGGGACGGGCCCATGACCGAGGTTTCCATCCTGGAATCGGGGCCGCTGCGCGGACATGTCCGCCTTTCGCGCCAGGGAGAATCGTGGGATTTTCAGTGGAATGCCGGCAGCTCCGTGCTGCTTTGGAAAGCTTCTCGCGGATTCCGCTTCGCCACGATCGCTGCCCTGCCGTTTCTTCCTTTCGACCGCTTCGTAGGCGGATCGGAGTACGAATGGCCGACCGGGCCCGGAGAAAACGAACCGCCGGATCATCACATTGGGGTTCGCCCCTGGAAGCAGCTGCCGGGCGGACACGCCGTTTACTACCGAAGCAAGGAAAATTACGGCGCTTTTGGGCTGATAGCGCTGGATGCCGAACTGCAGTGGACCGGAATCGGTTCGCACAAAGTCGTGGCGGAAAAGAAGTCGGGACCAACGGAGATCGGTCTTCTTTTTCCTTCCTGGAAAGATGGAAGCACCGTTCTGGAATCGCGCCGCGAGAACCGTACCTATCGCCAGCCCCTGCTCCTCCGGATTGCTCCCGGTCGGGAGGAGGCATCGAAGGCCTACTCTGCGATTCACTCGGCTCCCCGGGAGGACCGGACCGAATTACGTTCCTCCGGGCCTCTGCCCGAGCCGTTCCACCCGGCCCGTTTGTCCCTGGACGGAGAGTGGGACCTGGCATGGACGGAAAAAGGAAGCGGTCCGCCCAAAGAGGGCTGGCGCAAGGTCACGGTTCCCGGGAATGTGCAGACCCAATGGCTTGACCCCGCCAAAATCTATTCCAAAGAGGCGGAATGGACCAGCTACAAGGAATGGTGGTATCGAAAGTCCATTGCGCTTCCCGGCACGTTTTCCGGAAAGAAAGTCCTGATTCACTTCGGGGCCACCGACTATTATGCGGATATTTACTGGAACGGGAAATACCTGGCCCGGCATGAGGGCTATATGGACCCCTACCGCATCGACCTCGGAGAGCGCAATCTCACTGGCGGAAACAATGAGCTCATGGTGCGGGTCTGGGCGCCGGTCAACTACTACTGGAAGCACCGGTCTTATACCGTTAAGGGTGCCTACGGGGGAGTCGACCAGAAGCCGGACGACATCACGCCGATGGGAATTTCCCGATCCGTCTATCTCCAGGCGTATGAAGGTCCGCGCATCGCCGACGTTGCGGTCGATACGCGTCTGGTCGGAGAAAAAGATGCGGAGGTGGAGATTCAGCTCACCGCCGACTCTCTGGAAGCGGACATGAATTACTTCTGGGAAGTAAGCCTTTCTCCGCGCAATTTTTCATCCTCGGAGCGCTACCAGGCAAAAAAAGCAGTGCGGGCCGGCTTGAACCGCCTGGTCATCCCGGTAGCCAATCCGCAGCTCTGGTGGACCAGGGATCACGGCAAGCCCAACCTTTACAACATGGAAATCAGGCTGGTGGCGGAAAGCGGCCGCGTCTATGACGGTCAATCCATGGCGGTGGGCATCCGGGAAATCGAAAAAATCGGATGGTACTTTTACCTGAACCGCAAGCGCCTTTTCATACGCGGCACCAACTATTATTACAATCTGTATATTTCGCAGATGAACCGGGAGGCCTATCGCAAGGACATCGAGCTGATGGCCGGCATGAATATCAACCTGATCCGCATTCATTGCCATTTCAGCAATCCCGAGTTTTACGATCTGGCGGACGAAATGGGCATCCTGCTCTGGCAGGACTACCTGGAATCCTGGTATCCCCATGACCGCCGCTTTTCCCTGAAAGCGGCCCGCCTGTACGACCCGCTGATCCGTGCCGTGCGAAACCACCCCAGCGTGGCCATATGGATTACCAGTGACGAGGAAGACTTTGAAAACTACCGGGATTTGACCAAGCACCTGGAGCCGAGACCTTCTCTGCTCGACCCGCAGAGGCGCCCCGTTCAGCGTTCCACCGGCCGATTCGGCGATTCCCATATTTACTACGGCTGGTATTGGGGTACGGTGTGGGATTACACGCGCATCGACAGCGATTTTGTTTCCGAGCTGGGGGCCACCTCTCTGCCCAATTATGAGACGCTGGTCAAGTATATGCCCAACGCCTGGCCCATACGGGATCACCAGGAGGAATGGATTTTTCGCCGGCTGCAGATCAAGGAAGCCATGAAAGCCTGGGGAGATCCCCGGGATCGCAGCCTGCAGGAGTATATTCCGATCACCCAGAGCTACGTGTCCCGTCTTTTCCAGATCGCTCTGGAAAGGCAGCGCCGGCTCAAGTATAACCATGCGGGCGGCATCTGCCACTTTCACGCCATCGACATCTGGCCTTCGGTAACCATGGCGGCGATCGACTTTGACCGGAAGCCCACCAAGACCTATTATACGGTTCAGAGGAGCTTTGCCCCGGTCATGGCGAGCCTCGAGTATGATCGGGATCAATGGTCGGTCGGGGAATCCTTCCGATGCGGACTCTGGGCCATTAACGATCTTTGGGATGCCATTCCCAATACCCGGATTGTCTGGAAGATTGTCGACTCGTCCGGCAAGGCTGTCCATGAGGGGACCTACCGACTGGACATGGCCGCTGACTCCGTGAAAAAACTGGGCGATATTTCCTGGCCGGCAGCGGCCCCCGGCGCTTATGAACTGCGAGCCGAAGTGATAGATGGAGCGGGGGGGAAGCGGTCCGAGAACCTGTTCGAATTTAAAATTGTGGCTCGAAGCGGCGAAAAACAATAGCACTTGAAAAATTATGGAGCATTCAGTGAAGGCAAACTATTTATCTCTGCAATGGCGTGGTCCGGTCCTACTCCTGACCCTTATTCTGATCATGGCATCTTTTGCGGCGGCCCAGGATGCCCGCCGAAGCCGTAAGGTGGGTCTTTTCCCCATCGAAACCGGGAAAACAGCCTGGAAACAACCCGGCTTCCCCGAGGAGACGGCCCGGCTGGTGGCCACCGGTACGGGCGGCGTTCTTTTTGCCGGGACCGACAGCGGCTTGTTCCGGTACGAAAAAGGTTCATGGGAGGCCGTTCCGGACGCACCGGCTGAAAAAGTATCCCTGCTCGCCATTCGAGGTGAGGAGGCCTGGTTTGTGTCGGCGGGTATTCTGAGGGTTGCGGTCTCTAAGAGCGTGAAGACGGCAGCGGCCATCCCCGTCGGAATCCCGCGTCGGCTGGCCGTTTCGCCTGACGGCCGCCAGGTGTGGCTGGCGATGGAGGAAGGACTGTTCCGTCTTCAGGGGTCCGATTGGCGGAAAGAGGATGGGTGGACCGTCTGTGCTCCGGACCACGGCAAGCTGCGGGATGTCTGCCTGGGGCCGCAGGGGCAGCTGGCGCTGGCCGCGGAAGGAGGTCTTTTCCTGCTTTCTTCCGACGGCGCCTGGCAAAAGTCGAATCCTTATCGCGGCACCCGGAGCTGGGCACCGCGGGATGTCCGTGCCGTGGCCTATGATTCCCGGGGGCGGCTCTGGTTTGCCTGTCCACAGGGAGTCGGCTCCTGGGACGGCAGGGAGTGGAGCCTGTACACGGGAAGGGAAGGCTTGCCATACAATGACTTCACGACCATGGCCGCCGGTGAAAACGGAGTGGTCTGGTTCGGTACGCACCTGGGAGCGATCCGCTTTGACGGACAGGATTGGGAGTACCGGCAGGGAAAGCGCTGGATGCGCGGAGACGATGTCCTTTCTCTGGCGGTGGATGCCGGGGGAAATTGCTGGATGGCCACGGACAAAGGCCTCTCCGCCATCGAAAGAAAGCCGATTTTATTGCGGCAGAAAGCGGACTACTACGAAAAGGAGATCGATCTGCGCCACAGGCGGACGCCATACGGCTACGTGCTCGGTGTGTCGCTTCCCAGGACGGGGGACAAGAGCGACTGGACGCAGCACGACAGCGACAATGACGGCCTTTGGACCTCCATGTACGGAGCCGGAGAGTGCTATGCCTTTGCCGCCACCGGGAAGGAGGTTTACCGACAGAAGGCCAGGGCGGCCTTCGAAGCGCTCCGCTTTCTGGGATCGGTAACCCAGGGCGGCACGCCCGGCGCTCCCCCGGGATTTGTGGCCCGAACCGTATTGCCGTATAGCGCCGGAGACCCCAACAAGACGGCCTATACACGGGAGAAGGACGAGCGCACCCGCGCTACGCGCGACCGTCTCTGGAAGATCCTCGTTCCTCGCTGGCCGCTGAGTGCCGATCGGCAATGGTATTGGAAGACGGATACCAGTTCCGACGAGCTCGATGGGCACTACTTCTTCTACGCGCGCTACTTTGACCTGGTTGCCGGCACGCCGGAAGAGCGTAAGGCCGTGCAGGATCACGTCCGGTCGCTGACGGACCATCTCCTGGCTCACAACTTTACCTTGACCGACTGGGATGGCAAGCCGACCCGCTGGGCGATTTTCAATCCGCAGTCGCTCAATGACGATCCCTCCTGGTGGGAAGAGCGCGGCATGAATTCGCTGAGCATCCTTTCCTATCTGAAAACCGCGGAGCACATTACCGGAGATTCCAAATACCGGCAGGCGGCCAAAGAGCTGGTGGAAAAATACGGGTATGCTGCCAACTCCCTGATCCCCAAAAACAATGCCGGACCGGGGGCCGGAAATCAGTCGGATGATGAAATGGTGTTCATGTGCTACTACAACCTCCTGCTGTACGAAGACAACCCGGCGCTGATCCAGCGATACGCCAAGGGATTTGCTTCGCGATGGGAGATGGAGCGGCCCGAGCTCTGTCCTCTGTTCAATTTTCTGGCCGCTTCGGTTCTGGAAGGAAAAAGCTATGTCACCTCCCATGAAACGGAGAATCTATCTCCGGAAGGACCATGGCTGGACGAATCGATCGACACGCTGCAGCGCTTTCCGCTGGACCTGGTGGATTGGCGCCTGACCAACAGCCATCGGACCGATGTGATCCTGCTTCCCGATTACAGCAACGACGGGGAAGGAAGCCGGGGCCGGGGTATGCGGTACAATGGCAGGGTGCTTAAAGTTGACGAGCGATTTGTGGACCACTGGAACCACGACCCCTGGCGGCTGAACCAGGGGGGCAACGGGAATTACCTGGCAGACGGAGCCGGCTTTCTGCTTCCATACTATATGGGGCTTTATCATAAATTCATCGAAGAGCCATGAGCTTCCTTTCCTTTCTGGCTTTTTCCCTGACCGTACTTGTGGCGGCCGCTCTCGTTCTACGCCAGAGGCGCGCCGCCAACGAGATCCGGAAACTGCGGGAAAAGGATGCCGCCCGGCTGCATTCCGTCCTTGCATCGGCGGAAGCGGGGATTTTCCTTACGGATCTTTCCGGCCGGATTACGGAGGCCAATCAGGCCTCCTGCCGGATGCTGGGGTATTCCTTCCAGGAAATGGCCGGGAAAAAATGGAGCGCTCTGGTTTTTCGGACCGATGAAAATGGAACTTCTCCGGTTGACGAAGACGGCCCGGAAGCGGGGGTGCCGCCCCCCGAAAGGAACCGGGCCGGCCGCAAGGGGATCGGGTGGAGGAAGGACGGCTCGCGCTTTGACCTTCGCCTGGCCTCCTTCCCGATCGTGCAAGGGGAGGATCCCATCGGATGTGTCCGGTATCTGTACGATATCTCCGAGCAGGAGAAACTGCAGAATGCTCAGCAGCAGAGCAACGACAAGCTCATCGTCTGGCTGGGCGAACTGACCCTTCGCAACCGGGAAGCCAAATTGATGAACGAAATGATGGACTGGCTTCACTCCTGCGTCAACCTGGAAGAAGGATACGAAATTGTAGCCCGCTATGCCCGCCAGCTGTTCCCGGGACAGTTCGGAGCGCTTTTCATTGTAAATTCACAGCAGGGATCGATGGAGGCCGTCTCTTCCTGGGGAGGAGCGCCGGTATCGGAGGACAGCCTGACGACACGGGACTGCTGGTCCCTGCGCCGCGGGCAGGTCCACAGCTTTCGGAATGCCCAGACGGACATGATCTGCCGGCACGTGAGGGCATCGGAAACGAAATTTCCCTATGTATGCATCCCGCTGCTTGAGCAGGGAGAAGCATTAGGGGTGCTGCACCTCCAGGGGACGGGTCGCGAAGCTCCTTTTGCGGAAGACCTGCCGGAGGAGTACCGTGAAAGCCGCCATCAGCTTACCATCAACCTGGCGGAGCGGGTCGGGCTGGCCCTGGCCAACATGAAGCTCAGGGAAACACTTCGCTACCAGGCCATCCGTGATCCCCTGACCAATCTGTTTAACCGGCGCCACATGGAGGAATCCCTGCTGCGGGAAATTCACCGCATCCAGCGGCGGAAGCTGAGCATGGGGGTCCTGATGATCGACCTGGATTACTTCAAACAGTACAACGACTCCCACGGGCACGAAGCCGGTGACCTGCTCCTGAAAGCCTTGGGTAATCTCATCCGGACCCACATCCGCCGCGAGGATATACCCTGCCGGTATGGAGGAGAGGAGTTTGTCATCATTCTCATCGAAAGTCCCCTTGCTGACACCTGCCGGCGCGCCGAAACCCTTCGGGAACTGATAAAAGGGTTGGCCAGCCACAAGGACATCCGGGGACCGGTCAGTGTTTCCATCGGAGTTGCCTGCCTGCCGCAGCACGGAAACGATATGCCGACCCTGCTTCGGGCAGCGGACCAGGCCTTATACGATGCTAAAAAATCGGGCCGTGACCGGGTTTGCGTCGCGCGTCCGGAGACAGAAACTCCGCAAGACCGATTATAGCGGTAAATCCCTCTTTATCCGGAATAGAAAACTCGTGTCAACCCGCAGGAATTCCACTTCGTCAGAAAAAGATATGGATGGCGATACGGTCGATCTGGCGGCGGAACCGATAGCCGGATTTACTCTTTCTGATTTTTCCCGCTGGATGAGCTCAGAGCAAAAGCGTATTTTTCTTCTCTGCCTTAGAATTCTCAGGAACGTGGATGATGCGGATATGGCTACACAAGATACTTTCCTGAAATCCTACGAGGAGCTGAAAAAGGGGAAAACGGCATCGCTGGGATCCCCCGCCGCATGGTTGACCCGGGTTGCTGTCAATACCTGCCTGGACACGATTCGTTCCAGGCGATGGAAGTTCTGGCGACGCAGGCTTCCGCATACCGATGAGCAGACGGTGCTGCTTCTTTCCGCGGCGCCGGCGCCCAGTCCGGAAGACGAGACGCTCTCCCGGCAGATTGCCGGAAGGATCAGCCTGGCATTGGGAAGGCTCAGCCTGCGGCAGCGGTCCGTTTTTATCCTTCGCCATGAGGAAGGGAAGAGCCTCGAGGAAATTGCAGAGATTTTGAATCTGGAGGTAGGCACAGTCAAGGTGCATATGTCGCGTGCCGTCCTTAAACTTCGACAGGAATTGAGAGAATTTTATGCCGGAAACGCATTGGAGTGAAGATCAGGTTATCGCTGAACTGTATGGAGTCGGCCCGGGGGACGATCACCTGTCGCACTGTCCGCAATGCCGCAGTCGGGTGGATCGCCTTATGCAGGAGCGACAGAAGCGGATACAAGGGGACCTGCCTGTTTCTTATGATTTCCTGGCGGCGCAAAGGCGCTGCGTGCTGGCCCGGCTGGATGCCAGGGCGGCATGGTGGCAGCGCCCCTTTCTGATTCCGGCGACGGCTCTCCTCGCCCTTATTCTGGTCCTGTCTATGCTGAATCCTTTTCGCTGGTCCGGCGAACCGCAGGACACCGGTAACACGTCTTATTCCGATTCGACGGTCTTTGAGGATGCCTTTGCCAGAGCATACAGTACCGAACCGGAATTTTCGGAACCGTTGCAGGCATTGTTTGAGGTGAAGCCATGAGCCAAGGCGCTAAACATTTTACCCGGCTGGCAGCCCTCCTGTGGTTGCTTTCCGGCACTGTTTTCTCCCAGGTACCCGGACTGTTCCCCTGGTGGGACAGCCCGATTGCCGGCAACCTGGGCCTGACGGAAGCCCAAAAGACACAGATCCGTACGCGCCTGGACGAATGGCGCGACAAAATCATGAACCTGAACCGGAATCTGGAAGAAGCCGAAGCGGCCATGCGCGCCCAGTTCGACAAAGAACCTCCCGACGAGCGCCAGGCCGTCGAGTGCATTGAAAAATCGGTGGAAGCCCGGGCTGAACTGACCCGTGCCGTCAGCATGATGTCCCTGCGATTGCGCCAGGTATTAACCGCAGATCAGTGGAGAGAGCTGCAAAAACGCCAGCAACAGCGTCGCCCGCCCCAGGGGAGGCCGCTGGGCGCTGCTCCCCCGCGCCAGGGATGACCGGTTTCCGCTGAAAAGCGCTTCCTTCCCCGGTGGGGAATTCGTGCCTTCCCGGATGATCGCTTTCGGGCCTTTTCCAGAATTTTATACCAATTATATTCCTATGTCACAATGTAACGTTTAAGGCGCCGGATGTGACCTGCATCCATTTCGCTGGTGATCCCGGACGCCTCCCGCCGTGTTATCCGTTACAACTATAGTATTAAGACCATTATTTGCTTGACTTATAGTGCCCCGCCCCAATATATTTTTAATGCATGCTTTTAACTCGGAGAAGAACTTGGAGCGGTGTAAGGAAAGTGGCTTTTATTCAAAAAACGGCCGGGGCCAGTGCCGAAAGCCGTAAAGGAATGAAATTATGCGATGCTTTTTGACCGGTTTTTCCACGCAGGGGCGGGTTCTCGCTGCCATCGCCGTCATAGCGATCCAAATATCCTTCTTAGCCCTTTCGGATGCCTCCTTTGCCGGAGACGTAAAGCTCGCCTGGGATCCCGTGTCCTCCACCAATCTGGCAGGATACAAAATCTATTACGGTACCGCTTCCGGGCAATACAGAACCCCGATCACCATCGGCATAATGACAACCTATACGATCCCGGGCCTGGCCGATGGAACGTGGTATATTGCGATCAAATCGTACGATACCAACCTGGTGGAAAGTGGATATTCCGCTGAGATCTGTGCCATGGTGTCCGGCACCACGGTGGTGCAAATCAGTCCTTCCGCAACCACCACCGTCATCACCACAACGCTACTGGCTACCACAACTACGTTGGCTACTACAACCACATCCGCACCGATCCTGCCGCCAACCACGAATGCGCCGACGACTACCAATACCACCACTCTTTTGCCGACCACTACCAGCAGCACCACCTCCTCTACCAAGGCCTCCACCAGTACCACGACTTCCACCAAGGCCTCCACCAGTACCACGACTTCCACCAAGGCTTCCACAAGCACCACAACTTCCACGACCACGACTCTGGGGTTGACCATCAGTGGGGTATCGACCTCATCCGTTACCAACACCAAAGCCAATGTCAACTGGACAACCAGCCAGAATGCCGACGGGCAGGTGGAATACGGTACAAATAACTCTTATGGGTCGCTAAGTTCTCTGGTATCAGCGCTTTCCACCGGGCATGCCATTACTCTCGAAAATCTTACCGCCAACACCACCTACCAATTCCGGGTAAAAAGCAAGAATGCCTCCGGAACGCAGGTGTTGTCTGCCAACTATAGTTTTAAAACCACCAACACGACGGACATTACTTCCGGCCTGGTCGCCGCTTACGGTTTTGATGAGGGCAGCGGAGCAACGACCGCCGATTCGTCAGGGAATTTGCGAACGGCCGCAATTGTGAACGCCGTCTGGTCCACGGATGCCAAAACGGGGAAAGCGCTGGCCTTCAACACCACCGGGACAGTTGCCAATCAGTACCTGACCGCTTCCTCATCGGGATTACCGGCCACCAACAGCCCGATCACCATTGCGGTATGGCTCTCGCTGACAGTGCGGAGCGGCCCGACCCAATCGGCTCTGAATATTATGGATACGACCAAAGGCATCTCCCTGCAGCTCGGGTTGAAGGAAAATCGGATGGGGGTCTGGCAGGCCGGCGGAGGATGGCTGGCCATCGGTAAACAGGCGCCTTCCAAGGGATGGAGCTTTTACGCCTATACCTACGATGGGAAAACTCATAGGTTTTACACCGATGGAACGGAAGCCGGAAACTCGACCAATGCACCGTTGGGGATAAATCCCAACCTGTTTGAGATCGGACGCAGCACAGGCGGAGCAGACTATCTGAAGGGAATTATGGATGAGGTCCGAATCTACAGCCGGGCACTGACAGCTACAGAGATCAACGCGCTCTCTACCATATCGGTAGCCAGTATGGCGAAATAAGTGGGTTAACACGGATCGGATTATCTGCCTAAAAGATTGAAGGAAGGCAATGGCAAAGCGAGGGAGAGTATGATTTATAGAAATCCCATGAATAAGCGAAAAAATGTCAGGAACAATCTGCACTGCCGGATCGTTCTGCAGGGAATCAACCAGGACGGAATCCCGTTTGAGGTGACCGGCCGAAGTGTGGATATCAGCCGCACCGGTTGCGGGATCATTCTGGATCACGATTTCACTCTGCAGGGCTCAGCGGTTACCATTTCCAGCGCTGGAAAATTCAGGTCCGAAGCTACCGTTCAATGGATACGGCGAGATCCCAAAACAGGTCAGGTGGCTGTCGGTTTGCGTCTGGGAAAGACGCAGATGAATTTTGCCTTCAAAGTGGCTGTATCCCTGCTTCTCTCCTGGGCTTTTCTGGCGCAGGCCACATTTGCCCGGCCGAATTCCGGACCGGCGTCCGGAAGAATGGATTCAACCCGGCAGGAGCAGACGGTTTCTCCTTCTTCCGCTCTTCCCGGCGGGGCTATTGCCTATCAGACGGAGCGCTCCTGGATTCAAGAGGCGGTCCTGGAGGCCTCCAAGCCGAAAGCGGACGAGGGAATTAACAGCAAAATCGATATTTCGCTTACCAAAACGAGCTATGCCGTGGGAGAGACGATTACCCTGGGAACCTATAATGTTTCCAACCCGTCCCGACAAGAGCAGAATATCGAGCTGAAAACCTGGATCACCGGTCCGGCCGGAACCGCCGTATCGGTTGGAAATGTCGGGTCGGACGGACAATATTCCATTGCTTCCGGTTCCAGCGAAAACTACGGGCCGGTTCAGGTTTTGTCCGTCACGGACGACATGCCGTCCGGGCGGTATGAGGTGGGCACGCGTATTTTGAATCCGGTCACCGGGGATATCCTGGGGGAAAATAACAAATCTTTCAGCGTTTCCACCGGCGGGCAGGCCCTGCCGCGAGCCAAGGCGGCCGAATCCACTTCGGTGATTCTGGACATGCAAATGAGCAAATCCAGCTATACCTTTGGTGAAGACGTATCGCTCATCGATGGCTGTCGAATTGTAAACAAAGCCGGACAGGACGCCACGATCGAGGTAAAGATCTGGCTGGAAGGACCTGGACTGAGTCCCATCACACTGGTTTCCATGGGAAGCGACGGGTCGCTGATTCTGACTCCGAACGCCAACATGAAACTGAATCCAATGCAGGATTTCAAAATAACTCAGGATCTGCCGGCCGGAACCTATCAGCTGAAGTCAAGAGTCCTGGATCCCGTCACCGGTCAGGGAATCACCCAGACGGTGAGCAATTTCGACATTCGCTAGCGACTTCCACTTTCTTGCGTAAACAGGGTAAAATGAAAATGGCAACCGGGAGGAATGAAAGCGATTGAATACGGCCGCTCTTTCTCCCTGAGCCCATTTTCGAGCCTTCCAGGCGGAAAGCTCATGCAGGAAACTTTATGAAGCGGAAGTTGATACTGGCAACCGCCCTGGTTTGCATCTTTTACGTTCCTTTCTGTTTTGCTGCGGAAAGTCCCGGTACCGGGAAATCCGTTAGCGCCCTTCCTTCTGTTTCCGTTCCTATTCTGGGCAAGTTATTGAAAATTCCTGCCGGCACGTTTCAGCAGGGTTCACCCAATTCGGAAGCCTGCCGGGAGAGCGATGAGGGGCCGCAATTCGCTCACACCATAGGGCAGAGCCTGCTGGTCATGGAAACGGAAGTTACCCGCCAGATGTGGGCCGACCTGAAAAAGGATCAGCCCAGCCTGGGAGATGACCCTTCCGATTACTCCACCACCTACAACGGCACGACTCCGGTCAAATATCTTAAATGGTATCAGGCCATCCTTTTTGCGAATCTGATTTCGTCGAATCAGCAGCTCAACCGCTGCTACTTCCGGGATTCCGGATTCACCCAGCCGGTCGTGGATGCCAGTACATCGCCGGTTTACTGCAATTTTTCGGCGGATGGGTATCGTCTGCCTTCCGAAGGAGAATGGGAATACCTGGCCCGCGCCACGACAGCCATGCCCTATTCGACCGTCGAATCCGGTCCGTGGGCGAACTACTGTTCTTCGGTCCCATTTTGTTCCGATCTTCCCGCGCTGAATGCCAGAGCCATCTTCAGCTGTCTGTTCACCACCAGCCGATCCCTGGTCTTCAGGAAAAAACCGGTTTCGCTCCCGGATATTGGCGGGCAGGGAAAGGCAGCATCCCCATGGCAGAGCCTGCGGCCGCAGGGCGATTATACCGAACCGCAGCCGGTGGGAGGCTCCCGGACGGCAAACGACTGGGAGCTGAAGGATACCATGGGCAATGTTGCGGAGTTCTGCTGGGACATTTATGCCTCCGCCTACCCAAGCGGTCCGGTCACCGACTACCGCGGACCGACCACCAGCTCCAACACGGCCCGCACTGCCCGCGGGGGTTCTTATACTTCCACTCCGGGCAAGCTTCGACTATCCTACCGGCGGGACATTGAGCCCGACCTGGAATCCATGGATGTGGGATTCCGTCTGGTCCGGAACCCCTCCTCTCGAATTTTCCTCCCCCTTCTGCTGCGCTGAAGGGCCTACCTGCCGGACATCAGCCTCCGGCAGATCAGTCCTGCGGCAATGGCTGCCAGCCTTTTTCTTTGGGGCGGATATTGTCGAAAGGAAACGATTGGAGCGCTCCACTGCAGAAGGGGCAGCCAATAGGCCCAAAGATCACTCTGCCCGGGTGCATATCCGGCAGCATATTCCCGCAGCAGGCCGATCAGGGAAAGGATCTTTTCCATCATGGGATCATTGCTGCTTCCCAGGCCGCATGGCTTTTCGGTAAGGGTCCGAACCTCGATAAGCGCCCGGCATTGAAGGGCGATGGTGGACAAATCTTCCTCCGTCTCCAGGCGGGTCATCTGCAAAAGGGTCAGGGCTTCCATGCGGGCAAAATCGGATGCCACATTGCGGATGCCGGTTTCGGAAAAATCGATGATGTAGATGTTCTCCCTGTCGTCGATCAGGATATTGTTCAGATTCAGGTCCCCATGGGTGATGGAGCGGTGAAGCACCCGTCGATCCTGCATGCGGTCCTCAAACAGGATTCGTATGGCGCGAAACGGATTCGGGAGACGCATGCCCAGCTCCGGGCAATCCATTTCCTCGTCCTCCCGGCCAATACCCAGCAGGCTCTCCGCATCCTCTTCCATTCTTGGAAAAAGCCCTCGCGGATCGTGCTCCCGGAAAAGAAAGGTCGGCTCAAGCCGCGTCTGGCCATACCAGGGATACAGGATTTTCCCGAATAAGGAATCCAACACCGGCCGGAGATCCTCAAAGCTTCTCTGAATCAGCAGATCCCCAAGCCAGGTCAGCCGCGTGTCCGGACCGTTCAGGCCGACGAAATTATATCGAAGAGCTGCCCACTCCCCCATCTGCGCCTTGCCCATGATGACCGCGCTGTTGTTCAGTATGAAGGGGCGAACACACTCCTTATAGGCCTTTTCTTCCCGTTCGATCCAGTCCCGGGTGCTGATTTTCAGCACCGTCGGCAGCATCTTTCTTTGCTGGGCATCCCAGCCGCTGACCCGGAACGTCGTGGAGCTATATCCTCCGGGTAGCGGATCCGCCAGGATTTCCAGGGAATCGGAATAGACATTTCGAGCCAGGCACTCCCATTCGAAAGGGAATGGCTTCCCGTCGGCTCGATGGACCTTCAATCGTGCGTCTTCCGCGGAGCGTACTTCCGATGGCACAAAAAGCCAGGCGGCGGCCTCCTCCAATTTCCAGTCCGTCATCCAATCGGCAGCCAAGATTTCCGTCTCCAGGGACAGCATCTGCTTCAGCAAATCCTTCCAATGCTCGCCGGGATGCGGCTCCGGAGTGTTTTCCGAAAACAGGAAACAGGTACCGAAGAAACGATCGGTACATCCCTGGATTTCGCGGGAGTGTCCCATGCTGCAGATTTCCGCCGTTTCGTCATCGGCAAGAGGCAGCCTTTCCCTTGCTGCGGCTATTCCGGCAAGAACCAGCCTCCTGGAGTCCCGGCGTCCCAGAATCAGAAATCCGAACGGGGCAGAACAAGGCAATGCAAAGCGGCGCCGGACTTCCCTGGCGGCGTGGTCCAACAGGGCGCATAACGGGATTGCCGGCTGCAGGGCGGTGATCCGAACGGCTGGTTCCCCGCGGAAGGAGAGGGCCTGACGCACGTGGAAATAGGCCTCTCCCGGATGGGGGGCCAGGAGAAAATCGGCTTCGGCGGTCCCTCGCGGCTGGACTGCCACCCAGTAGCCGGAAGCCAGAAAAGGCCCTTCCGCTTCTTCGGCCTCTTCCGGATGCCGGCCCAGGCCGCCGATGCCCCAGGCCAGCCCAAGCTCCTGCAGCGAAACGGTCTGGAGAGCTACCGGGCCTTTGCCTGTCCCATCCGGTATAGTGCGGCTTAATCCCCATAAATCCAGGCAATCGCGCCCGGAATCGAGCTCCTGCCATCGGAAGTGTGGATCTGTCGCCTCCAAAACCGCAGGGGAATATGGAGTCGGTCCGGAAATAGAGGAGATTTTTTCCATGGCCCGGGAAACATCCGGCTCAAGATGAAAGAGGTTCAGCAGGCCGGTGGTGCGCAGGGTGTCGAGAACAAAGGGCTGCACTCCGGCCAGGGTGATAGGATAATCGCTTTTGGCGCGAGCCTTTCGCAAGCGGACCAGAGTGCGTACTCCCAGGCTGGAAAGAAAGCTGGTACCCGATAAATCGAGCAGCAGAGGCAGGCGGTCGTATTTCCCTTCGGGGAAAGTTCTTTCCAGCTGCTGCGCTCCTTCACTGTCGATGCGACCTTTTAAGACTGCGATGACGACCTGTTTTGTTTCGTGCAGATGTATTTCCAGCATGAGTCACTCAAATGAATGGGAAAAAGGGCTAGCCGATAATGACCGTGGGACAGCCCACCGTTATGGTTCCGCCGTGTGCGGTGAGATCCCCGAGGCGGGCGGCGGGCATTCCGCCAATGAGGACGGTAAAAGACCCCAGAGCAATGACATCCGGCGGTCCTACGCAAAGGCACATATCTCCGACCCGGGCGGCGGGCATTCCGCCGATCAGAACCGTCGGGCAGCAGGGCGGGAGGATGGGACCTCCGACATGAGGGATGGGCGGTACTCCCGGGGTAGCCATGGGACAGGTGTGCATGTCCGTCAGCCGTGCGGCAGGAGGCATAATCGATCTCCTTTCTTCCCTCAGGCTTCCCAGGCTTCCTGATCCAGCCGGGTAAAGCAGATTTTACAGGATCCGGCGTCGATGCCGGTCACGCGCAAAACACCTTTTTCATCCGTGGTGCCGCTGGTCTCCGAACCGTCCGGGAGCTGCACCCGGCAAGGTTCCCCTGGAACCGGGCAGCCGGCCTCATCCACCAGGGCAATTTCGATCCAGTGGGTTTTCTTTTTGTTTTCTTCGGAGTTGGGATCGTGACTGGCAACTTTCGGCAACTGAGGCTGGGCACCCGGCTTGGCAGTGTCCGCTTCCTCCACTTTGTTAGGCGCCAGGACGGGAACCAGGGTTCCCGCCATGCCGGACAAAGCGGCCCCTCCGCTGTTGATCATTACCATGGCACCTTGAATTTGAACACCACCCGGATTGACGGTGACGAAACTCCCGCCGCACTTCAGCGACAGGCCGACCGCGGCTTCCACGACCACGTTCATTCCCTTGAGATAGAGCGATCCGCTGACCTGCTCGCTGTGGTTGCCCTTGAATTCCTCGGCCACGTTCCCGTCGACGGCCAGAGACAGGGATCCGCTGACCTTGGCCGCCGCCTTGCCTTTCACGGTCAGGTGGTAGTCTCTTTCCACCTTGCCGACGGCGTCCCGGCGGATGGTGAACTCCGCGTCGCGCTCCACGAGCTCCTTCCGGTCGCGCTTGACAATCAGGCAGGAATCATTTTCGATGGTTTCGCGGCGATCGTTTTTAACCCGCAGGTCAAAATCCTTTTCCGCATGCTGGAAAAATTGCTCCTGGCCCTTTTGGTCTTCAAAGCGGATTTCATTAAAACCCTCCCCGCCTTTGGAGGAATAGGACTTCACGGCACTAACCGTTTTCATGTCGGGAAGGGCGTAGGGCGGCATCGACTCTCCGTTGTAAACCCGCCCGGTAATTATCGGCTGATCGGGATTGCCCTCCAGGAAATCGACAATCACCTCCTGTCCGATCCGGGGAATGGTCATCATTCCCCATCCTTTCCCCGCCCAGCCCTGGGAGACCCGGATCCAGCAGGAGCTCTTATCATCGAACTGCCCCTCCCGGTCCCAGTGAAACTGCACTTTGACTCGGCCGTACTTGTCCACATAGATTTCCTCCCCGGGAGGGCCTACCACCAGAGCGGTCTGGCTTCCGGGAACAACCGGGATCGGAGTGTGCCGCACCGGGCGGAAAGAGGTGGCGAAGGGAATACAACGGAAACGGTTGGCATACTCGCATTCCGCCGAGGTGTCCTCTCCGGAACTCCGGTAGCTGGCACTCTGGTCGAATTCGTGTTCGATGGCCACCAGCACATAGGGCTTATTAAAGTCCTTTCGATAATGTTCCTTCAGCTCGAAACGAAAGCCGGGCTGCATCCCCAGGCAGTTTCCCTCTCCTCGGATGTGCATTAGAAAAGTTTCCTCTTCCTGCATTCGTATTCCGGTCAGCTGGTCTCCCTGGTCACGAGCGGTAAATTCGCCCGGATAGTCGTAAATTTCATATCCGCGCTCGTCTTTGCCGGTCACCCCGCTGCTCAGCTGCACCAGAGGGGTTTCGAAATTGAAATCGCGCAGCGTATACTGGCCGGGTTTGACTTCCTGGCTTAGCATCCAGGTTCTGACGGTCTCCGATTTTTCGATACCCCCTTCCACGGGACGGAACAGGATCTCCGGCCAAACCGATGAAGGCTTGAATTCGGAGGAATGGTCCGCCAGAACCAGGGTGTGCTTCTTCTGCTCGTGCTCGAAAAAGTAATAAATCCCGTCTTCTTCCATCAGCCGGGAAATGAATTGAAAATCGGTTTCCCGGTACTGAACGCAATATTCCCGGGGCTGGTAGTTGCCGTGCAGCCGCAGGGCATAATCGCTGAATTTCCGGTCGGCAAAAATGGCCTGCAGGATATCGGCGGTGGTTTTGTTCTGGAAAATCCGGCAGTTGCGCGTGCAGGTCAAAAACCAGGGCCAGGGAACCAGTGTGGCGGTATAGTTGGTCATCCATATGCCGGTCGGACTGCTCTCGACATATTCGGTTCCTCCCTGCGTAAAGGAGCTCAGAAAACCGTTCAGGAACGCTTCCGATCCGTTGTCCAGCTGCCAGCGCAGGGAGACATTCTTGCCGACCAGGGAGGCAAAGGGGAGAGAGCGGTTTTCCGAAAACATTTCCAGGTCGAAGCGAAACAGCTGAGAAATTCCTTCGCAGCCGCGAAAACGGCGCAACAGCAGAACATCTTTCCCCAGAGGCGTAATAACCTGGGCCCGCCGCTGGTCCTGGGAGTAAGTACCCATACGAACCTCCTTCTATGAGACCCGGTATACGAATTCGCCCTGCCCCCCCACCTCGATATGCACGCCGGCAATGGAGGATCCTTCGGCCATGCGGGACAGGAAGAGCCCGGACATTTCCGGCAGCAGAGTTCCGGTCAGGATGTGATCGACGTTGCGTGCGCCGCTCTCCACCTCTTTGCATCGGTCGGCAATGGCCTGGATCACCGACTCATCGTACGTGAAGGTCGCGCCGTGATTTTCTTTGAGCCGAGAGGCAATTCGTCCCAGCTGCAGACGAATGATCCGCTGCATGACCGCATCGCCGATCGGATAGTAGGCGGTGACCACCATCCGTCCCAGGAGCGCGGGTTTGAAGACCTTGATCAATTCCGGGCGGATCGCAGATACCAGGGCGGCCGGGTCCGGAGCGGTTTCCGGATCGGCACAGAGCTTCATGACCGTGTCGGTGGCTACATTGGAAGTCAAAAGGATCACCGTATTCTTGAAATCAATTTCCCTTCCTTCCCCGTCCTCCAGTATTCCCTTGTCAAAAACCTGGTAAAAGAGCTCCATGACGTCCGGATGCGCCTTTTCCACTTCATCCAGAAGGACCACGGAATAAGGCTTTCGACGCACCGCCTCCGTCAGCACGCCCCCTTCTCCATATCCCACATACCCCGGGGGAGATCCCTTCAGCGAGGAGACCGTATGGGCCTCCTGGTACTCGCTCATGTTGATCACCACCATATTGCGCTCACCCCCGTAAAGGGTTTCCGCCAGGGTGACCGCCGTCTCGGTCTTGCCCACGCCGCTTGGACCCACCAGCAGGAACACGCCAATCGGGCGCCGCGGATCCGTCAAGCCGGCCCGGGAAGTCTGGATGCGACGGGCAATCTCTTCCAGGGCGTGGCTTTGCCCGATGACCCGGTGCTCCAGCCGCTCCTTCAGAGATAGCACGGTCTTGATTTCGTCGGTCATCATCCGGCCGACGGGAATTCCGGTCCATCCGGAGATGACATCGGCAATCGCCTGGGAGGTGACGCAGGCCTGCATGAGCGGCGTTTCTCCCTGAACCCGGGCCAGCTCGTCGCTGCGCTGCGAGAGGCGCAATCGCCATTCCTCCACGCTGACCCCGGCGTTGGCGGCGGCCCTGGCCCCCTCCTCCTGGCCGGTGCCGGGAAGGCAGGCTTGCTCCAGCTGCGTGCGCAACTGCCGAATTTCGCCGATCAACTCCTTTTCTTTATCCCATTGCCGCTGCAGCGTTTCCAGGCGAAGCTCCTCTTCCTCCTTCTCCGAGCGCAGCTGCGCCATCCGGGCCTGGTGGTCGGCCCCGACTGCGGCTTCCCGCTCCAGGACTTCGATTTCCACAGCCCGGTGATCGATGCGTCTCCGGCAATCCTCGATCGGCGGAGGAGTGGCCGACTGGCCGATGGCCACCCGGGCGCAGGCCGTATCCAGAACGCTGACCGCTTTGTCCGGCAGCTGCCGGGAGGACAGGTAGCGGTGCGACAGGCGCACGGCATCTTCCACGGCTTCGTCCAGAATCCGCACCTGGTGATGTTTTTCCATGGTTTCCGTCAGCCCGCGCATCATGATAATGGCCTGCGCTTCCGTGGGCTCCTCCACCTTGATGACCTGAAACCTTCGGGCCAGGGCGGCATCTTTTTCGAAATACTTTTTATATTCCGCCCAGGTGGTAGCGGCAATCGTGCGCAATTCTCCGCGGGCCAGGGCCGGCTTGAGCAGGTTGGCGGCGTCGCTCTGTCCGGCCTGTCCGCCGGCGCCAATCATGGTGTGGGCTTCATCAATAAAGAGAATCAGCGGACTGGGAGAGGATTTTACTTCTTCAATCACCGTCTTAAGACGGTTTTCAAATTCGCCTTTGATGCCGGCTCCAGCTTGCAGCAGCCCCAGATCGAGGGTGCGGACAATGACATTACGAAGCGGAGGAGGGACATCTCCCTGGGCCACGCGGAGGGCAAACCCCTCGACCACCGCGGTCTTGCCCACGCCGGCTTCGCCCGTCAAAATGGGGTTGTTCTGCCGGCGCCGCGTCAGGATATCGATGACCTGGCGAATTTCCAGGTCTCGGCCCAGTACGGGGTCGATTTTACCCGCCCGGGCACGGGCGGTGAGGTCGACGGTGTATTGATCCAGTGCTTGGGTTTTTCCTGCCGCAGCCGCGGCCCCCGGCTCTCCCGGGCCCTGGGCGGCCGCTCCCGGAAGGGAGGAATCGGCACGGTCTTCCGCGGAACCGGCACAGACCGCGACCATTTCCTTTTTAAGCGCCTCTGCCGAAAGGCGGGAAAATTCCTTCGAAATTTCCTGCGCCAGGCGGGACAAATCGTCGTTGCTGATCAGGGCCAGAAGGAGGTGGCAGGAGCGCACCCGCGAGGAGCCGAAATCGATGGAGGCCAACAGCCAGGCATTTTCCACCAGTCGGGGAATATGGGGGGAAAGGGCCGGAGTGCGTGAATTCCCAGTCTTCAGCCGATCCAGGGAGCGGGTCAGGTCCCGGACCAGGCGGGACCGGTCGATTTCGTAATGGCGGGCGATTCGGATCAGATCGGAATCAGCAGCCTCCGCCAGCTTCAGAAAGAGATGCTCCAAATCCACTTCATAGTTCGTGCGCGACAGGCACAAGCCGGCTGCCGCTTCCAGCGCGCTGCGGGATGTCTCATTGAGCCTTCCAATCAAGGATTTCAAATTTACCGCCATAACGGTACCTCTTTCTTTCGGAAAATGGTCATCGGTTATTCCAAACAGTTTCTGCCTAGACGATCAACAGGCCGCCGCAAGAATCAGCTGCGGGTCATCCTCTGCCGTGGTTTCCGTTTTCAGCCAGGTAGTCCAGCCCAGGAAGGCCGGATTCCGGGCGCTGCTTCCCAGCTGGCAGGAAGGAACCTCCTCCTTTTTCAGGAGAAGCTGGAAATCGAAGTCGAACTCCATTCCCGCCAGGAAACGCACCAGATCCACAGCCGGCTGGTGGGCGCTGCCGTTCGGCAGGAAAGAGGAAAGCTGGGCCAGAGTCAACGGCCCAAAGCGCAGACGGAACTTGGCCTGCTGGTCCCAAAGACGGGAGCCCAGGATGGCATCGGTTCCCAATCCGCAATTGGCCAGGCCCAGAGAAGTCTGGCTCTCGCGGTCGATCGACAGCCATTGTCCCACAAATTGCTCCACCGCAACCGGAACTCCAAAATGGCTGCGGAGAATGTTCTCCAGGCAGGAAGCGGATCGGGGATGCTGCGTAATCCAGCCGCTGTAGTAGAGCAGGGTGCTGTCGGCTACCGACTGCCGGAGTCGCAGAGAGGGAGACCCCAGGCCGATCAGCTGAAACAGGTACCCGGTGAAAGGGTCCTGCCGGTCGCGCTCATAGCCAATGGCAAAGCGGTACTTTTCCCAGGCACGGTAGAACAGGGAGACCAGCCGGTGGTGAAAGCCATCCAGAAACTCCCAGAGGGCCCGGTCTTTCTGCCGGACCCGCTCCATGATCAGCTCCGTATAGGGAGCGGGGAGTACACCCTGCTGGCCGGTCAATCCCATGAAGGCGACCACCATCTCCGGAACGGAAAGCCCCTCTTCCTCTATCGATCGGCGAATATCCATCACCTCGCTGGGGGGGAAGTTCAAGGAAAGCCATGACCGGAAACGAACGGCTTCCTCTCCCGGCGAGTGAAAATAACCGACGGGCCGGCGCTCCGGATGAAACCGTTCCATCAGGCGAACCGCCTGGAAGAAGCCGAACGAATAAGGCTCTTCAAAAAAAACTTTGGCTAGAGGAGGTTCTGCTCTCCCGCTCGTGGGGGCCATCGGCGCAGTACTCCTTCTCTTTGTTTGATTGTGGCGACCAGCTGGTTGAAAGAATTGATGGAGGTGTAGAGGCCCAGGAAACGGTCCAGTACGGAGGCGAACAGAAACAGGCTGCTGCCGGCATACTGCTCCTCGTCGAACTCGATGGTGGTTTCCACCCCCCGCAGCAGCCCGCTGCCGATCGGCGAGCCGGTCTGCCGCACCACGCGGCGGCTGTCCACGCGGGTGATACCCTGAATCTGCTTGCGCACCGCGCTGGATTCCGTGAAATCGTACAGCAACAGAATTTCCTGCAAGGCTTCCGGTGAGCCCTTGTGCCGGCCGTCCACCAGGGAGAGGTAATTGAGCGACAGGTGGGAAATGAGCCGCCAGTGCGCGCTCTGCCGAAGCGGCGGGCGGACGGTACCGGTCGGCTTTTTCAGGCAGCGGATCCGGGACAGGCTTCGTATTCCCTCCACCTCAAAATCGCCATCCCTTCCGCCAAAAGGAAGTTTTCCGGGAAGGTCCCGGTTGGTGCAGGTAATTTGAACGGTGACCCCTTCGGCGGCCGGAACCTGCGGTCTGAAATTTAGATCCACAAACGACAGATACACTTCCGTGCCCGGGTCTTCCTTGCGGGCCGAAGGGCGGCGGGAAGAGTACCAGTAGGGTCGGTCGCGGTCGCGCTGCGATCCGTGCTCCGCGGAGTAAAAGGGTTGAAAGGAACGCGTTTCCTTGAGAAACGGATCCGTGGCCTGCACCCCGTCCACGCTGTATATTTCCGTGGCCATCTGCCGGTGGACGTCCGGAACCAGATGGTATTCGCTCTGCTGCTGCGTCAGGGCGATCGGCTCGGCGACTTTTTGAAAAAGGTTTACAATCGGAGTGCATCCCAGTTGAAAGGTGCCGGCATCCACATTCGGTCGTTGGGATATACCTCCGGCCAGATGAATCAGAATTTCGAATTGGTCCCCGAAGCCGGCCCGGTGGGCCTCTTCGAGTCCGCCAATCTCCAGGAAATAAAATTTTTCTGGAAAGGCAAAATACTCGGAGAGCAGCGCATACCCGCGGAAAGACCGCGGAGAGTAAGGTAGAAGCGCTTCCTCCGGGGAAAACCCCACGGGCCGAAGGCAGGTGGCCGGAAGAGAGAGGGGCGGTGGCAGCGGAGCGGAGGCCGGCAGGCGCGAAGAGCGTAAGGGGCGCAGCTCCACCCGGAGGGCGTGATTGAAGATCAGGGCGTACAGAGGACAGACAATCTGCGGCTCTCCGTTGAGAAAAAACCGGAGGCTTTCTATGGGCCGGGCCTCTTTCCCTTCACCGCAGTTCAACTTGGACAGCGCGGTTTCATTCTGGCATTGCAGCCGGAGGCGCAGTACCATTTCCGGAGGGCGGAGTCCCCGTTCCTGCCGCTCCGGCGTTTCCAGCGAGGCAGAGAGGACTTCGATCGGCCAAAGGATCATCGGGAAGCAGGTTCGAAAGCGGCAGGGTGTTCCCTGGATCGGCTTGGAGTACAGGATGGTACCGCGCTTTATATCATAGCCGGAGGCGATCTTTCCCTGCGTCGGATCCAGCGCGAACTGGACGATGGAAAGGGAGGGAATCGGCGCCAGATAGTGCGGGTAAAGAACGTTCAGCAGGGACTCGGTAATCTGCGGGAACTCGTCGTCCAGCTTCAGATGAATGCGGGCCGCCAGAAAAGCGAACGACTCGATCAGCCGTTCGACGTGAGGATCCTCGCACTGGTCCGGCTCCAGCATGAGTCTTCCTGCCACTTTGGGGTACTTAGCGGCAAACTCCTCTCCCAGGCGGCGAAGATAAGTCAACTCCCGTTCGTAGTATTCCAGCAGCTGATCGCGCATTACTTTTCCTTCAGCGTATACTCCCCCCGGCCGATTTGCATGGTGGTGTCAAAGGTGACCGGCTCGGGTGCCGGATCCACTTTCAGTCGGGCATCGATCCGGAATTTCAACAGCCGGCTCGCATCCTCGGAGGGCTCCAACGAAACGGATACGTTCTCCAGGCGAGGTTCAAAGGTTACGATTACGCTTTCGATCGCCCGGCGCAGCCGGCTTTTATCGGCTGGGCTTCTCACCCCGATATGGGTGAAGTCCGGCAAGCCGTAAGCGGCGACCGAGGTCTGCAGCTCCTTGCAACCCGGCGGAATCTCGTCGGCGAAACGCCGGGTGTTGAGGAGCCATTCGAGATCGCGGCATACGGCCTGTTTCATCTGTCGTAGCCCGCTGGCCCGCGAAGCCGGCGCCTCCTGGCGAAGTTCCGGCTCGCGGTCGATCAGCCGGTCGAGGACCGACAGCGTGATTCGTACCTGATCCTCCAGGTAGGGCATTGCCGGCTATACCTTTTTATTGGCCTTCAGATCCCAGCCGGCCGCCACATCCCCTTTCGCTTTTCCGGTAGACGGATCGGTGGAAGTGTATTTCAGCTCCACTTTCCCGTAGGTCATTTCCACCTGCTCTTTGGGAAGCTCATTGCCTGTGGTATGCCCCACCGGCTCGTAGCTGGTGATCATCACATCGGAGAACTTGTATTCCATGTACTTCACCTTGTCGCCTCCGGCGCGGCAGAGTTCGAACAGCGCGGTTTTAAAAACTTCCCCGGTGGCGCAGGCAATGGCCAGCTTGGGGGAAGCTTTGTCGATCAGCTTGGTGATCGAAAAATCCTTGAAGTCGGCCCGTTCCGAAGAACGCGAACCGGCGGTGCTGGCCACGGACTTCGGCTGGTGAACTCCCCAGCTGAAAGAAAGCACTTCAATCCAGTCCTTGTGCTTGTCGTCGGTGCTCTCACCGGGAATTCCTTCGATTTTCAGATACGCATCGAAAGCCATACGTTTTCTCCTTGATTGTGAAAAAAGAGCAGCTCTCCTGTGTAAGGCGAGGAGATTCCGCTCGGTATTAATAATCCTTCCACTCGCTCTTGAATCTCCTGGGACGCCGCCCCCTCCGGTCCCTCCCGAGGGGCGCGGAGACCGCTGGCCGGCCGCTACCTACTTTTGGGCGGAGGGCGGCAACTCCGCAACCAGACGCAGCGATACGCTCAGTTCGTCCAGCTGGAAATGCGGCTTGAGAAAGGCAATCGCCTTGTAGACCCCCGGCTTGCCGGCGACGTCCATCACCTCGATGCGCCCTTCGCGCAAGGGGTACTGCGCCTTGATTTCCTGTCCGGCGTCGTCATCCAGCAGGATGTATTTGCTGATCCATTGATTCAGGTAATCTTCACAGTTTTTACGGGACATGAAGGAACCGATCTTATCGCGCATCATGGCCTTGAGGTAATGCGCAAACCGGCAGATGGCGAAGGTGTACTGCAGCTGCGAGGACAACCGGGCATTGGCGTTGGCGAAATCACTGTCGTATTTCTTGGCTTTGTTTACCGACTGCGTACCGAAAAATGCGGCGTAGTCCGTATTTTTGCAGTGCACCAGGGGAATGAAGCCCAGGTCGGAGAGCTCTTTCTCCCTACGTTCGGTGATGGCAATTTCCGTCGGACATTTGAGGGCTACATCGCCTTCATCGGTTTTGAAGGTGTGCGTGGGGAGTCCCTCCACCAGACCTCCGCCTTCCACTCCGCGTATGGCGGCGCACCATTGGTACTTGGAAAAGGCGCTGGTCAGGCAGGAGCCCAGGGAATAGGCGGCATTGCCCCAAAGGTATTTGTGGTGGTCCCGCCCGTCCACATCCTCCTCAAACTGAAAGGTTTCTGTCGGGGAGGTTTCCTTGCCGTAAGGAAGGCGCATCAGGGTGCTGGGCACACAGAGCCCCACATAACGGCTGTCGTCGGATTCCCGGAAGGAGCGCCATTTGGCAAACTCCAGCCGCTCGAAGATCTTGGCCAGATCCCGGACTTCGGTCATTTCCGTGAAGCTGTTCCACCCGAACATCTGCGGCGAGGCAGCGGAAAGGAAGGGAGCGTTGGCCGCGGCGGCCACGTTGGAAATCTTTTCCAGCAGGCTGATGTCTTCCGGGTGGTTGGTAAACTGAAAGTCGCCGATCATGCAGGCGAACGGAGAGCCGCCGAAGGTGCCGTACTCCTCTTCGTAAATCTTCTTGAAGAGCGCCGACTGGTCAAATTCCGGAGCCCGCTCCATATCCTTGAGCAGCTCCTTTTTCGTGGCGTTCATCACCCGGATCTTCATCATGCTGCCGGTTTCGCTGGAAAAAACCATCTGGTGCAATCCGCGCCAGGAGGCTTCCAGCTTCTGGAACTCCTCATGATGCATGATTTCATTCAGCTGCGCGCTGAGGTAGCGGTCGATCTGGGCAATGCGGGCCTTGATGGTCGCCTCCACATTTCTGCCGATGACCGCCTCTCCCTGCATGACCGCCTGCACAAACTCCGAGACCATGTCTTTGGCACGATCGGTTTGGCTGGCATCCTTAGCCAGCCGGCCTTCCTCCAGGATCCGGGAGAGAATGCCCGATTCCTGCTTTTCCTCCTGCTGGACCAATTGCTGTTTTTCGTTGAGCGGCTGGTTCATGGTTCTTACTCCTTATTTTCTTCCGGTTTTTTTTCGCTTTCCAGGCCCAGCGACCGGCTGAGCTCCTGCTGCGTGCCGGTGTTCTGGAGAATGTCCTGCAGCAACTCTTCCAATTTGTCGTTGCCGTCCATTTTGGAAGCCAAATCGGAAAGCTTCTGCCGGGCCTCCACCAGCTTGCGCAACGGTTCTACCTGCTGCACCAGCTGGTCGGGCTCGAAATCCTCCATCCTGTTGAACTTCAGTTCCACACCCATTTTGCTGTCGTCCCCGGTCAGCTTGTTGTCCACCCGCAGGGTCAGCCGGGGCTTCATGCCGGACAGGACCTGATCGAAATTGTCGCGATCGATCTCGATAAACTTCCGCTCCTTCAGCCGCGGCAGCGGGGTTTCCGGCTTACCCGAGAAGTCACCCATGACACCGACCACAAAGGGCAATTCCTTGACTTCGATGGCCCCGCCCACTTCCACATCGTAGGTGATGTGCACCCGGGGAGGTCGAACACGGCCCAGCTTCTGTTGAATACTTTCTTTTTTTGGCATAAGCGCCTCTCCTTTGTATGGTAATTACGAATTGGAATCTACATCTTTAATTCCCAGGGTTTCCCGCAGACTGGAAAGCACCGCGGAATCCTTGATGACGTCTTCGAGCCATTGCGCAAGGGGCATTTGCCCCCAGTGTACCGCCCTCTGAACCAGATAGGAAACCGGACTGTGCGGCTCGGTAGCCCGGAAGAATTCGGCTATTTCCGCAAGGCGGCGCAGCGCCTCCCCCCGGGAGGCGATTTCCCCCGAAAAGTGGACTTGCGGCCTTGGCCCGACCGGTGGTTCCGAACCGGTGGTCGGCACCGGACCCTGGTTCACGATGGGAGCGGATCCGGCCGGCTGCTTCTCCTTTTTGATCCGCTCCACCAGACTGCCTATTTCTTCCAGGGCCTTTTTCAGCTCGCCCAGGCCCGGTGTCTGGCGTCCGAACCTCTGATCCATCCATCCGTCCAGTTTGTGGAATTCCTCTTCGCACTGCCGGATCGCCTCGTACAGTCCCTCATAAAAGTGAAGCGGGGATCGATTTTTGGCCGCGCGCCACTGTTCTCCGTGAATCTTTTTTTCCTGGACGGCCTGCTCCCTCAGCTGGTTCACTTTATAGAGCTCTTCGGCGCCGAGCGCTTCCGGTTTTTCAGGAATATCGAACTGCTTGCTTTCCTCCCATTGAAGAAAGTTGTAGTTGTCGCCGCTGGGAAGGGCGGTCAGCTTGATCTCCTTGATCGCCAAGGACGTCTGCCGGCTGACCCAGGTCATCAGATTCGCACGGGCCTCCAGATCGTCTTCGTCCGGCAAGGGATAAAAGCAGTCCCAGAAGACTTCGTGAAAACCGCAGAGCAGTTGCAGCGCTTCCTTTAATCCCTGAAACTGGCGCAGCTTCACCAGGGCTTCCGACAGCCAGGCGGCGATCTGCAAATCCTTGGTTTTCCCGCTTAGGGCCTCCACGGCCAGGCGGTACACCTGGTTCCAATCGGCCGCTTTGATTTCCCGAACTCCTTCCGGCTCGATGGACACCTCGCTCCTCCGCGCTTCGCGGATCAGGTCATAGGGGCCGGAATGCTTGAGATCCGCACCCGCGGGGTTTTCGCCGGGGAAGGGAAGAAGAATGGTTTCGATATCCAGACTGCCATTTGCATTCATGTCGGTAAGTCCTCCGGAACGGGAAACCCCTGCAGCCAGCGCATTCCCAGAACGCGCTCCCGAGCATAAGGCCTTATGCTGACCGCGTCCTGCTGATTGCCGCCGAGCAGCAGCAGTTGATCCTCCAGCAGCTTTACAAAAAAACCCACATGGCCCAGGGGAGAGTCCGCGCGGCCGCGCCACAGCACGACCACGCAGCCGTAAACCGGAAAGTTCAAAGACACTCCCCCCCAGCCCAGCCAGGAGCGCGCGTCGGCTCGGGAAGTGCCGGGGAAGCCGGCCATGCGCATGCACCAGTTAACGAACGCCGAACACCAGGGAGTCTCATCCGCGGAGCGACCCAGGCCCGTGGCCCGCAGATAAGCCTCCACATTGACGGTCCGGCCCCGTGCGGATATCTCGCGGATTCCGTACTCGCGCAGGGCAAACTCCATCCATGGGAACGGCGAGAAATCCGTGGGGAGAAAAAGCTCATTTTTTCCTTTTTCCCCCGCATCCGGACCGGCCCAAAGGCCGGCATAAGCCCCAGCGCCCAGGCGCAGAAAATCGCTGCGAGCCAAAGTCGTTCGGGAATGGGGAGGGGTCGGTCCGGGCATATCGAGTTTCCGCCGCAGGAAAGCTTATCTCTTCTCCTGTGCCTCGCTGGGACCTTCCTCAAACTGCAGGGACCGGCATTCCAGGAGAGAAACTTCTTCCTGGTCCATTTGAAACACCCGCAATCCCAGGGGGAAGCAGATGGCGTCGGAAGGCCCCTGCCAGTCGGTCATTCGGCCGAGCTGCACCGGAGGATTGTCGCTTCGCCCGCTGCCCGGATAAAGGGAGAAAAGAAATACTTCTCCGACCGCTCCATCCCGGGATTGGATGCGGGCAGGGATCCACAGAAGATCGCGCAGGTGCCGCGGCGGTGTTACCTCCAGGCAGAGGATCTGCTCCCATGGAACCCAGGTGTACTTGTCGTGAACCACGACTTCCAGAACAGACCCCATCCCGTCGTGAACGTCGCGAAAATCGGAAAAAGGATTTCCATCCCGAAGGCCTCGCAGGGCCGGGCGATCTTCCTCGGCCTTTGCCAAAAGCCGCCCCGCGTCTTCCATTTCTCCGGAACGGACTTTATCGATCCCGGCCAGAAGCTGATCCACGTAATCCGGTGGCTCGCGGAGAAAATGAGGAGCGGTGCCATGCGAAAAAAGCAGCTGTCGGGATTTTTCGGCGGCCAGGATGTTCCGGTACACCTGAATACCGAAATGACGGCTGGCATCCGTCTGCATCAGAACCTGAAGCTGCTTTTCCGCACGATCCCACTCCGCGCACAGACTGAGCAGCTCAAAGAGGGTGATTCGGCAGGCCGGTTGCATGGGATTGGCCTTTACTTCACGGGTGGCCTGTTCGACGGCGGCCTTCAAGTCGCCGGCTTGGATCAGCTGTTGTATATCCATAGCATTCTGTTCCTATCGCGTTATTCCGGCTGCAGGCCGATTTTCAGCTGGGAGGAGGAGGATGACAAGGTGATGTCCTGAGCCACCAGGCGGTAGCCCTTGGCTTTGACATACAGGCCATAGACTCCTGGCGGGATCGCCTTGGGAAACCGAAAGTATCCTTCGCTATCGGTGGAGGCCAGCGCCAGGTAATTGCTCAGTGTGACTTCGGTGTTCCCCTGCTTGAGCAGATATACCACTACCTTTTCCAATGGAATGCCCTGCGGTTTGTCGATTACCCGGCCGCCAACGACCATGCCGCCGGCCGCCACCCCGGATTGCGGGGAGGGAGGGACCAGCGGCGCCAGGGTCTGAGAGGGAAAGGAACCGGCGGATCCGTCGACGGCCGGTGTTTTTTCCAGGGCCATTTTGATCGGCTGTTCGAGCAGGGGTTGAATCAGGCCGTTCATTTCCGGGTCCAGGTTTTGCAGCAGCCCCGCCGTCTGGCTCAGGGCCTCGGTAATACTGGCTTTAAGCGCACCAATCTGGTCCGGAGATTCGCCGGCGTTGACGAAAGCATAAAGTTGCTGGTGTACTTTGGCCACCACCTGCAGATACGACTGAATTCCGCTGCCGGCAGAGGCGTCCCCGGTTCCCACGAACTGGTGCAGGGATTGAAAATTGCGGGTCAGGCGGTCCAGGTAGGCATTCCCGGAGTTTTTGGCATCCGCTCCCTGGAAGGTGTTCGCCGCCACGGTCTTGAAAAAACGGTATAGGGCCGAGCTCTGGCTTCGCGTCAGACGTCCGATCTTTTCTGCCGCTTCCCGTCGGTTTTCGAAAGAAGTCAGGCGGGTTTCTCCCAGAAACGACTGCCAGTAGCGATTGTAATCGCTAAAATAAAGTTCCGACAGCTTTCGGGCCATGGCCTCTTTGGGCGGAAGAGACGGATCCAGATTCGGAGCCGTCTTGGATAACACCCAGTAGCCCTTTTCGTAGTCGGCGCTAAAGGTGCCAATCGCTTTTTGGGCATAGCGATCCCAGCCGGCGCGGGTGAAAATGCCGGGGATCTGCTCGGCTCCCTGCATCAGATCGGTGTCTTTCCCTTCCAGCGCCAGGGAAAGGGACATGGCGCTGAGTTGGGAAGCCCCTTCCTGCTTGAGCCGATTATAGTAATTGGCAAGGAGGTCGATGTCCCCGAGATAATTCCGCTTTCGGGCTACAAGCCGCTGTCCGTCGCCGTCCAAGGGTACCAGGAGGTCGGGCCGGCTGTGCTTTTCCAGCAAATGCGCATAAAAAACCAGCTGCCTCTTCACCTCCTCCAGATCCGCCGAGGCGTCCTGCTGCCAGAACTTCAGGATCTCGGCATCGTCGCCAGGCATATAGTCGGAATCGGCGCGATTGGCTTCCGACATCATTAAGAATGACTTAAGAAGCAGATAGCAGCGCCGGTTGCTGCGGCGCAGCTCCAGAGTGGTAGGAGGCAATTCCGGCAGGTTGCTCAATTCCCGCCGTATATCTTCCACCGAAGGCCCGATGAAGTTCCTCTTCAGCCGCGAGGCATAAATCCTTCGCGCCGGTTCCATCACCTGGTCGGCAATGTACAGGCCCCAGTAGAAACGGCGTCCTCCGTCCGTGGCGAAGTGGGGGTCGTTGCGTTCCAGAACCAGCCGAAGCTCTTTCAGAATCTGCACCTCGGCAGCAGACTTAACCGCGGAGGCAGGTGCGATCCGGGCATGTTCCACCGCATCGATCAGGTTACGGCTCTCCCGATAAGAGGAGATAATCGGCCACATCAACAACGGCAGGAAAATCCCAAAGACAAGGCCCAGCGCAATTTTACGCCAGAGGCCCCGCCTCCTGGACACTGCGGAGGTGCCGCTCAGTACCCGGTCCGGAAAAAGGATGTTCGTAAAAAGGTTCTGGAGAAAGTAGGCCTTGACCTCGGCCGGCGCGCCCTCCGGACCCCTTTTCTCCGCGCTCTTCAGGCGTTTGGCCATGTAAGCGAAAAGGGGATCTACGACTTGGCCGTCCTGCAGGGAGCTGGCGAAGTAAAATCCGCGAAAAACAGGTCGGTCCCGGAAAGTATTGGGCTGGAAAAGGGGGGTAATGAAGCGGCTGAGAGAGTCTCGAAGCAGAGACCATTGCAACGGGAAGCGATAAATCCGGTCCTGCTTCTCCACACCTTTGGTGGTGAGCCTTTTGCGCCGGCGCTCCAGTAGAACCCGGGAAAGAAGGGCAAATTCCTTTTCAAACTCCTGATGCGGCTGCAGGTTCTGATATTGTTCGCGTCGAAGCGTACAGCCCCAGACCTGGGCTCTGCCGGATTCGTTCAAGTCCCGGAAATACTCCTGAAATCCCTCCAGGCGGTCGCACTTATGAAAGATCAGATAAACCGGCAGTACCATCCCGAGCCGTTGAATGGTTTCATCGATACGCGCCCGGATCCGCAGGGCTTTTTCCCGCAGCGATTCGGCATCGGCGGCCGGCAGCTCCGAGGCATCGACAAAAAGCAGAATCCCGTCCAGGGGCTTGTTCTGGCGGACGCGGCGGATTTCATCCAGAAGACCGCTCCAGGCGCCGGGCTGGCGATCCTCGAGGCAGTAGCGGCCCGCCATGTCGAGGAACAGGGCTTCGTTGGCAATCCAAAGGTCGCACTGCCGGGTGGGCTCGATTCCCCGTCGGCCGGAAGTACGGTCCGGATCGGTATAAGGAAACATCAGTCCGGACTGGGCCAAGGCACTGCTTTTACCGGATCCCGGAAGCCCCAGAACCATATACCAAGGAATCCGGTATACGATGTCCCCCATCCCGGGGCGCGAGGCTATGGGGGAACGTCTCATCCACTGAATCGCCCTTTCCAGCTGGCCGCGAAAGCCGACCAGGTCGTCGCTTCCGCCGGCCGCTCCCGAAGAGGTGGACGGATCGAACGCCGCACCGGAAGCGGAAATGTTGACCGCGGGAAGATTCGGAGCAACCATATCGATGCGCGGAGTGGGGATATTAAGAGACGGGAGGGAGGGAGGCGTCACCGAAACCGGGGGGAGTTCCGCTGAGGTGTGGCCTTTCAGCAGGAATGCCAGGATCACCCAGATCACGATGAGCGCCAGCACCAGGAAAATACGGACGTCAAAACGAACCAGCCCGAGAGCCGGCCCGAAAAACCACACCGCCGCCATCAGCAGGAGCAGAAAAAATCCACTGATCAGAATCGGATTTTTTAAAATAGATATTAGCTTGTTCATGGGCTTGCCCGTAATTGGTTGGATCGAACCGCGGGGTTCAGGCTCTTGCTCGCAGAGGGAAATAGGCTGCCGTTGCAGGCCGCAACCCGACGTTCGGGTGGCCCGTAGTTTTTAGAAGGCTCACCTGGAAAGGAATTCTTTCCTGAAGAGAACGGGCGCCGGAATGCACTCCCCAAAACATGGCCAGGTAGAGAAGCAGGGCAAAAACCGATATACCCCAGCAGGAGTAAACGACCCAGCGGGGTAGCCGGTCGCTCGGGGCAGCCTGTGGGCTGTCCGGTATCCGGCCATGGGGAGACAGCTCGGAGAAGGACGATGTCCGGAACCTCTGGAGTTCTGCGGCAACCGTATCGATCAGCATCGGCAGCTTGTCGCTATCGCTCACTCCGTATTTGCCCTTGAAGCCGAGAAGCAGGCACAAATAATATACTTCCAGCAAATCCGGTCGGGAGGCGCCCTGACGGCGTATTTCTTCCAGGTAGTCGAAAAAAGCCTCCCCGGCCAGGTAGGTTCCGAAATATTCCAGCTGCAGCGGATTGTCCGCCCAGCGCTCCTTGTGCAGGCAGCGGGAGTGCAGGATGGTTTCATCGATAAAGGCGGCCAGAGCATACTTGGCACTGCGAACTTCCTCTTCGGGAAGCCGCCGGGAGGAGCATTTCTCCTCAAAGTCGGCAAATACCTTGCGTGTGTCGGCAACCAGGGAATCAAAGTCCCCGCTTTGGGTTGCGGTACGGAATTGCATGGCCAGCAGAAATAAATCGGTGGAAAGATCAGCGATGCTTTGAGCTTCCATAACGTCTTTCTTTTTTTGGCGTCCGTTGTTCCTCTGAATGGGACCGTTTTGATTTCACGTTCAGCTTTTGATGGACCAAAGCTCCAGTTTTAACCCGGCAAACCGCTTCGGATTGGGAATCCGGAAGGCGATGGTGCGCGAGCTGCGGATGGCCTCCCAGTGCAGCATTGTTTCCGGGCCGCCCTGATCCTCCAGGCGAAAGTATTGGAATCCGAGCTTGACCCGCAAAGGGGAAGGAGGAATCGAGCGATGCACCAGAGAAACGCCGGGAAGAGCCAGTCCCAGAAGCGATTCGATTTTATCGACCGAGCTTATTTTGGCCTGCTGCGGCAGCTCCATGATGAGCTGTCCTTCCGGAATATCCGCCGAGGCCGCCAGAAAGAGTTGCGCACCGATCAGCAGCTGGTCGTCCAGGATTTTGGCGGAGAAGCGGGATTCGCTGTCCCGCTGCAGGGGAATCTGTACCGCACCGGTCGGGATGACCGTCTTCAGGAGCTCCTGAATGGTCGCATCCAGCTGCACGAAAGTCGATTTCAGATTCAGATGATCGTATTTCGGCAGGTCGCGCGGATGTCCGGCGGGAGAAAATGTCAACAGCGCGCCGGCCATCTGAGAAAGAGTCAGAAACAGCTTTTCGGGATGGACTGTGCCGAACCGGTAAGCATGGTCAAGCAGCGGAATGAAAGAATTAACCGTGTGCAGCAGCCAGAAGTTGGCCAGGTCGGAGGTGCTGAACTCAGCCAGCCCGCGTGTTCTTTGCCCACGGCCCTCCGACAGAGAGGTGCTTTTTGTGTACAGGATCTCCAGAAGCCGCAGGATCATTTCCATCAGGAATGGGGAAGCCCGCAGATGAAGTGCCGCAGGAATAAAAGTTTCTTCCAGGGACACCAGGCCTTGCGGCGTTCTTTTCATTTCCGCAATTTTGAGGTGCTCGTATTCCGTAAGCGATTCGTCGCCGAACAGAATCTTAAGATTTTTTCGGGAAATGGCGATGTCCTTCTCGTTTTCCCCGGTCACTTCGTCCGCCACCCGGATCATTTCGCTGCGGTACCGCTTCGGTTGTCTCTCTTCCGGTCCGTTCAGGTGAACATTGGATGCCCCCACCCGCTTGGAAGGAACTCCCAGGTAAACATCCAGGGAAGAAACCGCAGCAGGAAAGTGGCCTTCGATGGTCCGTGCCGGAGGAAGTGCGTCCGAGTCCGGAATGTCGAACCGCAACCCTCCCGGAAACATGCCCCGGCAGCTCAGTAAAGCGAAACGGTTGTTGATCAGCCCCTCCCGGTTTACCTTGATTTCGGTGAGCCCCCATCCAAAGGAAACCAGAGACCGCAAAACGAACGCCAGGTTTTCTTCGTTTTCGTTGTCCCATTGCTGGAAGTGGTGCGGGGAAAGGAACATGCCCTCGCTCCACAATACTCTACGGTCACCGCTCATATTCCCGCCTTACCGTTTGGATTTGTAAATTGCGTAAACTATAGGGCAATCATACCGCTTGTCGCCAAGTTTTCCAAGATGCAGGCCCCCTAAATTCAGGCTTTTACCTAACGGTGTGCGATGCGAAACTCAAACAGCACCGGGGCATCGGCCGTGGGTGAGGAAGAAACCACGGAAGTTTCCTTCCGGCGGGAAAACTGCAATTCGCGGGAGGAAGCGGCCTCCTGTGCGGCCGTGAGGCCGCCCGGCAGCAGCTCTTTTTGCTCCAGGGTCCGCGTGCCGGCGGAGACGTCCACGCATTCTCCCCGGGCCCGGAAAAGCTCATCATTGCAACGGGGAATCAGCTTGCCTGCAGGCGTCCGGGCGGGAGGGGGAGAGGGCGGCGGCAGGGATAGCGAGGGCGGAGACGCGCCGGCACGCAACTCCGTCGGGCTGATCAGCCAGTAGACGGTTTCAAAACCGGGAGGCCCGGTAATCCGGTACCCACCCTCCAGAGCGGGAATCAGGTAATCCCGTTCCGCTTCCACGCGGTTGTCCAGTCCGGCTTCCGCTCTGGGGAAAAGAAGGGCATACTGCCCGTTGCTGCCCAGATTCACGGCATACAGATAGCCTTTGAAGTTCAAACGAACGCGAAAGCGGATAAAGCTTTCCGCCGGCAACACCAGGCCGGGATCCACTGCGATCCATTCGCTGCCGGCCTGCTGCTCCAGTACAATCTCGATTCGAAACTCCCCCTTTTCCAGGGAACTGGTTTGTCCCCGGGCGAGAATAGCGGCCGCGAATAGAAAACAGAGGAAATGCAGAAAGGGGGCGGTAACCGTGCGGCCGTTCCGCCCTTCAAGGACTCGAATGCTTCCTGGTGCCGGCCGGTTCATCGGGTGGCTCCACTTAACGGTGAACCAGGCTCAAGTCAACGACAATCCGCGCGTCGCTTCCGGCAACGGCATTCACCACATAAATGGCTTTATCGGATTTGGCACCGATATTTTCCTCATTGACCTTTTCGAATATGAGATCCCGTGAGGCGACGCGGCCGCGCAGCTTGTTAATTTCCGCGTCGTCCAGCGAGGATACGACCTCCACGCTTCCGGACGAGGGCGGACTGGATGGACTAACCTTGGCCGCGATAGGCTCTGCCGTATCCTGGCGCAAAGTCTGTTTCATTTTTTCCATATCCGCTTCCGGCTGACGGGACAAAGTGAGGAACAATTTTTCGGTGCCCGGTGTATTGTCGAACTGAAAGGAGGCGGTTCCGAAAGGGATTTCGTATTTGTTTCCCTTTTCGATCAGGTTGGTGCCGTTCATGATGTCCTTGTTGGGGAAAAGCAGGGTCCATCGGCCGCTGCTACCACGAAGCATGATGTACAGGTAACCCGTACCGTTGGATTCGACGGCCAGCCGTATGCGATCTCCGGATTTGAATACGGTATCAGGATCGGTTTCACTATATTGTCCGCCGGCTCCCAGCTTGAGCACGCTGTACCGCAGACCAAGAGGTCCCGTGCCACCTTTCAGAATCCTGTTCGAAACGGAACTGACGTTCTGTCCTCCACCGCCGGCTTTGGGGGCCGCGGCTTCCGTTTTGCCAGCGAGAAACAGGTCCCTGGCCCGGAGCTTGCCGGGGACATTTTCCTGTGCGGCAAGGCCGATAGAGAATAAGCAAAGCAGGGCAAGGGCGGCCAGGGAATTAAAAGGAATATTGTTTCTCATGTCTTCCTCGCATTTCATTAGGCAAAAAAGAATTCACATTATCTTTTATGATATCATAATTCAGAACAGCGACAAACCAAAGCCGAGGTTGAAAAACACTCTGGATTCAGAATAAAGGGAGGTGCCACCATGTCACTCCGTTCTCAAAAACCGTTGCCCGCACGCCTGGTTACCCTTCTGCTTCTTCTCTTTTTCCCCTTGCCCGGAATCTGGCCCTGCCTTCTGGCACAATCCGCGAGCCCAGCCTCGTTGAAGATCGTCATTCTGGACGGGGAAGGCGCCATAAATAATATTCGCCAGAGGACCGCCCGGGAGCCGATTGTCCAGGTCGAAGACGAAAATCGCAAGCCGGTCGCCGGTGCGCTGGTCCTGTTCACCCTGCCCAACCGGGGCCCCGGAGGCGTTTTTGCCGATGGCACTCGGACTTCCATAGTCTATACGGATGCTAAAGGCCAGGCCGTAGCCCGAGGCTTCCAGCCGAACCAGATTGCCGGCAAATACCAGATACGGGTGGACGCTTCGTTCCAGGGGCGTACGGCCGGCACGGTAATTCACCAGTCCAATGTGTCCGCCGCCGCTGCTGGCGCCTCGACATCCGCTGCCGGGATCTCCGCAAAAACCCTGGTAATTCTCGGAGCGGTGGGTGCAGCGGCCGTGGCCGGCGGAATCGTTATCGCCACACGGAAAAACGATTCTCCTTCCCCGACGGGCCTGACTATGGGCGACCCGGTTGTGGGACGACCTTAACTTAACTGGCGGGAGGAAGCAAACATGAACCGATCATCGCAGGCCTTCTGCTCCTTGATTCTAGTCATCCTTTCGTCTGGAATGACGGACTCCGTCCGGGGGCAGGCGGAGCTTTCCCACAGAGCCGCAATACGGATTCAGGAGCCGGTTCCTTTCCGAATCTCTTCCGCGGAGAGCACGGCCCAGGATTCACTATCCATTTCCGGTCCGGTGCTCGGCTTTCTCTTTGACGCTTCCCGGAACGGTTTCCGGGCCATCCTCGGAATTCCAGGATCCTCCTTGCTGGGAAGCGCCGTGCCCCTCGAAGCTCCGGTCACCCGGTCCTGGATTTCCCCGCGAAACAACTACGCACTCGCGGAAACCAGAGCGGGAGATCTGCTGCTGATAAACTTCCCGGAATCCATGAGCCGTGCCGTCCTGCTGGATGTTTGTGGCGGCGGAGAAAGAACCATCGCCATCGATTCATCCGGGCGTACCGCTCTGGTTTGGAACAAGGTCCGCAGGTCGTTTCAGAAAATCGTCGATCTTCCCGCGGCCCCCCGGGTTGGAACCGAGTCCGCAATTTCTCTACCGCCCGGGGAAGTTACCGCTCTGGCGATCTCCGGGAATGCATTTCCGGCACTGGCCGGCATTCGTTCCCGCGATTCTGCCACCGTCTATTTCGTGGAAGAGTCGCGGAATCCGGTGCTTGTTTACCAGGGAGGAGACATTTCGGCACTTTCCTTTTTGCCGGATGGAACGGGGGCGCTGATCGCCGATGTTCTGCAGGGGCGAATCTGGATGCTGGCCCATGCCGGCGAAGCCGCTTCCATCGCGCCTCTGGAAGCAATACAGCAGAAGGTGGCCGATCCGCTGGCTTTGGAAGTTTCCTCCGACGGGCGGTTCATCCTGGCCGCCGGGCGGGATGGAGTTGCCTGGATGGATCGCCGGGACGGCAGGGTAACCGCCTTGAGCGGCAGCGTTTCTCTCACGGGACTTTACCGTCTCTCCGGGACCGATATCTTTCGCCTGAACGAAATTTCAGATGAGCCGCTGCTCATCACCCTGCCCGGACCGCAGGGGCCACAGCTGCTTTTTGTCCCTGTCGACTCCGGAACCGCCCCACGCCCTCGCCGCGATTTGAATCGGAGGTTGCCATGAAGAGCCTGCTTCTGCGTTCCCGGTCTGCCTGCTTGGTTTTTCTTTTTATCGCAGCGATTTTTACGACTCAGCTGAAAGCCCAGAGCCCTACCATTACGTCCCTGTCCCCGGATTCCATCCCCCAGGGATCATCCGATTTCACCCTGACGGTCAACGGAACGGGATTCAGCGGAAGTACGGCCGGAAGCTCGATCCGCTGGAACGGAACCTCGCTGACCACCAGCGTTCTGAGCGACACACAGGCGACAGCTGTGGTTCCCGCCTCTTTTCTGACGGCGGCAGGCAGCGTGACCATCAATTTTTACAAGGCATACTATACGGCTTACCTGATTTCCAATTCGGTCACGTTCCTGATCCTGGCACCGCTTCGGACACTTACGCCTCCTTTTTCTATGGCCGGAGAACCCGGGTTTGTCCTGACGCTGGACGGGGACTTTTCGGCCATGGCCTATCCCGTAGTGCAGTGGAATGGCAGCAATCGAACCACGACGGTTCTGAATACCGGCCAGCTGACCGCAAACATTACCACGGAGGATCTTGCTTCTGCCGGAACGGCTGCCGTGCGCGTATACAGCGGAATGCCATATCCCCGGGGAACGATTCTGGCAACGAATACGCTGGATTTCATTATCGATCCGCCGCTTTCTCTGACTTCCATCTCGCCCCCATCGGCTGCGGCAGGAAGCCCCGGCTTCACCATAACGGCGGACGGTTACGGGTTTCGGCCGGAATACGGTTCGCAGCTTCTGTGGAATGGGCAGGCCCGGCCTTCCACGATACTCAGCACGACGCGGATCACGGCGTCCATCCCTTCGACGGATATTGCCTCGCGGGGAACAGCCGGCGTCAGTATCAGCAACATCAGCATGAAGCGTACTTCCAATTCCCGCACCTTCTCCATTACCACGCCAACACCTGTACTAACCAGCCTGGTGCCATCCTCGATTCTGGCAGGTTCGGCAGGCTTGACCCTGACGGTCATCGGAGCTAATTTCGTTTCCCCCATGGTCGGCACGGTAGCCGCTTCTGCCCCGGGCTCGGTCATCCGGTTCAACGGCACGGATCGTACCACGAGTTTTATCGACTCCACGCGTCTGACCACGATGGTGGGCAGCCATGAGATAGAGGCAGCCGGAGTCATCCGCGTTTCGGTAAGCAACGAGGCGCAAGGGGGAGGGGTGAGCAACGCCCTGAACTGGAACATATCCAACCCGCAGCCGACAATTACCGGGATCAGCCCGGTGCGCGTCCTGGTCGGGAGCAAGGCCCAATCTGTTACGGTCAGCGGTTCCGGCTTTGTCGCCGACTCGAGCGTCCGCTTTCAGGGCAGCAGCCGGCCCACCACCTTTGTCAGCACCTCCCAGCTTAGCGTTCTGCTTTCCGATTCGGACTTATCCGTCATCGGCTCCTATCCGCTAACGGTCTACAACTCGACTCCGGGAGGCGGCACCTCGAACAGCGTTTCCTTTTCCGTATTTGCCCCTACGCCCGTGATATCCAGCTTAACTCCCCCATCGGTTGTTGCCGGCTCCACGGGATTCGTCCTGACGGTTCATGGTTCCAATTTTCTTGCGCCTGCCACCGGGAACCGATATACTGCCGGATCCATGATCCTGTGGAAAGGGGTCAGCCGTCCCACCAGCTACATTAGTGACAGCCAGTTGAACACCACGGTCACGGCTGCCGAGATCGGCTCCGCCGAGTTGATTCCCATCACGGTCAGTAACGAAAGCCTGGGAGGCGGCGTATCCAATGCCCTGACTTTTGCGGTTAATAATCCGACGCCCAGAATCACCACGATCAGCCCGGTTACCGTCACCCTGGGAAGCAGCACGATCTCTCTTTCGGTCACTGGCAGCGGGTTTGTTTCCGGTTCCAGGGTACAATTTCAGGGAAGCGACCGGCCGACTGCTTTTGTCAGCAGTGCCGAGCTGCAGGCCACTCTCCCCGCTTCCGACTTTCAAGTCGCTGTCTCCGCTGCCATCACGGTTTTCAGTCCTTCTCCCGGCGGTGGCACTTCCAACAGCGTGACTTTTTCGGTGAATGCCCCTACCGCCGTCATGGAGAGCATTTCGCCGCAGTCCATTCTGGCAGGCTCGGGCGGCTTTACCCTGACCGTAAGCGGATCCAATTTTCTACAGCCCGGATTTGCCGGGTCGTCGGCAGCCGGCTCGGTCATTTTATGGAACGGCGTCAGCCGGCCAACCCGATTCATCGATCCGAAGCATTTGACGGCTGCCATTCCTGAGTCCGATGTGGCCTCTGCGGGAACGGCATCCGTTTCGGTCAGCAACGAATCCCTGGGAGGCGGAGTATCCAAAAGCGCACTCTTTACCGTTAACAATCCGCTGCCGGTACTTGTTGCCATTTCTCCTCCCCGGGTTATACCGGGGATCGGCCCCCTCTCTTTGAGTATCAGCGGAAAGGGGTTTGTCCCCGAGTCCGTCGTTCGATTTCAGGGAAGCAACCGGCCGACAACTTACGTCAGCAGTACCCAGCTGAAGGCCAACCTTCCGGCCTCCGACTTTGTCGATGTCGGGCCGGCGATCATTACGGTGTTCAATTCCGCTCCCGGCGGAGGTCTTTCCAACAGCTTGACTCTGTCGATCGGGGCGCAGACTCCCGGAATCGAATCGTTGACGCCTTCATCCCTTCCTGCCGGTTCCGGCGATTTTACACTGACAGTCAGCGGGATTCATTTCGCTGCTCCCATTGTCGACAACACAGTCATTCCGGGTTCGATCATTCGCTGGAATGGGGCCAGCCGCATCACAAGCTATGTGGATGCGAACCACCTGACCGCGTCCATCCCTGCTGCCGATGTCGCCAAAGCGGGAACCGTGACCATCACGGTCAGCAATCAAACCCAGGGAGGCGGGGTGTCCAACGGTGCCACCTTCACCATTAATAATCCGCTGCCCACCATGATCGACATGAATCCCAAGCGCCTTTCTCCGGGCAGCACAGACACAACGCTGACCGTCGACGGTTCCGGGTTTGTGGGCGAATCGGTGATCCGCTACATGGGCAAGGATCGGCCGACGACCTTTGTCAGCAGTACGCAGCTGCAGGCTAAGCTTCCCTCATCCGATTTTGCGGAACCAGGCAGCTTTTCCATAGCCGTGTTCAATCCCGCACCCGGAGGCGGCACCTCCAATGCTCTGCCTTTGGAGGTGGCCCTTCCTGTACCGGAGATCCAGAGCCTTTCCCCCTCTTCGGCCATTGCGGGCAGCTCCGGCTTTACGCTTACGGTGATCGGCTCCCATTTTGTGGCTCCCGGCACCGGAGCAAACGCCTATTCCGGAACCATCGTCCTCTGGAACGGGTCCAGACGCCCCACCACCTTCCTTGACTCTTCCCGGCTCACGGCGGCCATCCCGGCCGCTGATATTTCCGCGGCGGGCACCGTATCGGTTGGCGTCCAAACGGAAGCCCCGGGAGGCGCCGGCTCCAATATCGTCCCGTTCACGGTCTACAATCCGGCACCCGCACTGAGTTCCATTCTTCCCAGGCAGGTCCTGCTGCGCAGCGGAAGTGTGTCGCTTACGCTCAGCGGTTCCGGATTTGTGGCCGGTTCCGTGGTGCGCTTCCAGGGGAATAACCGCACTACCACTTACCTGAGCAGTACGCAGCTGAGGGCCACATTACCGGCTTCCGATCTTTTCCTGGCCGGAGATTTTCCTGTTACCGTATTCAATCCGGCGCCGGGTGGCGGAACTTCATCTCCTCTTTCTTTTACAGTACTTCCGGCCCTGCCCGCCTTTTCCCTGACCGGACTTCCCGGCACTATCAACCCGGCCTCGCAGGTGCCGGTCGGACTGGCGCTGGGCACTTCCTACCCGATCGATCTGAGCGGAATGCTGACCCTCTCCTTTACTGCGGACGCGGTGAATCCGACCGATGACCCTGCCATCCTGTTTGTTACCGGAGGTCGCACCGCCTCCTTTACGATTCCCGCCGGCCGAACCCAGGCGGTTTTCGGAGCCTCTTCGAGCACCGCCACGTTCCAGACGGGAACCGTTGCCGGATCGATCCTCCTGGGGGTGAGGCTGGTGATGAGTGGCGCGGATGTCCCCATCGCACCCAGCCCGAACCGATCGTTGGTCATGGCGCGCAGCGCGCCGAAAATCATCTCTTTGGCCATCGCCAACAGGACGGCTGCCGGATTCGATCTTCAGGTGACAGGATATGCGACGACACGCTCGGTCGGCATGGCTACCGTCAGCTTTGCGGCCAGCAGCAGCGGTTCCTTGAGCAATACGGTGTTTACCAGGGATATAAGCCGGCTGATGACCACCTGGTATCAGTCTTCCGAATCGGCTGCCTTCGGCAGCCAGTTCAAGCTGACCTTTCCTTTTACGGTCAGCGGCAACCTGGCGGCCGTCGGGTCGGTCGGGCTGGTTTTGTCCAATGAAAACGGGGCTTCGGAGGAGGTTCGGGTCAACTTTTAAAAGAGGGACGCTCAGGGTTTCGGAGGGACCGGTTCCGCTTCGGAGGAAGGAAGGGCCTGCAGGCGAACGATCGGTCTGAAATTTTTCTGGTTCAGTGAAAAGGACTGCAGAAAAATCTCGTAGCCCTCCGCCCGGACCCGGATGGTATAAAGACCCGGAGCGACCGGGGCAGGGAATTGGAAGATTCCGTTTTCATCCGCCCGACTCCAGGTCAGCAGATTCTCCACGGAAGCCTGCGTGCTGCCCGGTTTCAGCAGGCCTACCAGGGCGCCGGCGACGGAATTGCCGGAGCGGTTCTGTACCAGGCCTCGAATCGTCAGGAGATCGTCAGGAATGGGCTCGGTGGAGAAACGGCCTTGCCGCCATTGATCCAGCAGCGTGCGAACGCTCTCTACCGGACGGATCAGGGCAACCGTTCCAAAACTGACGGTCTTGTCCGGAAAACCGTCGCCGTCGGTGTCCACTTCCTGCACATCCGGGCGGACCTTGGTGGGTATTCCCAGGAGCTCACCGCGACGATTGATCGCTGCACCGCCGCTGCTGCCATGGGTGACCTGGGCATCGATTTTCAGCCAACCCTCCCGCTCTTCTTTTCCGGAAATCTGGCCTTGGGTGACGGTGAGGGTAGCGCCTCCTGCCTTGGGGAAACCCGCGGCGTAAATCTCGTCCAGGAAGGATAACTTCTCGGAACTCCCCAACGGAATGGCACGAAATGTCAGATTGCGCGGCAAAGGACGTCCATCGGCATCCGCGATGATTTTCAGGAGGGCCAGGTCGGAAGCCGCATCGATGGCCACAACTTCCAGCTTGTACAAACGGGAGCGCTCCGGGGGGCGGTAAGGGTTCTGGGGATCGATCAGATTAATGTAGATTTCCGGAAAGGTTTTGTCCCGGTCCCGGATCACGTGATAGTTGGTGGCCACGATCCCCTGGGAATCCACAATCACTCCGGAACTCTCCAGCTTAAAGGCGACCGCGCCGGTGGAATCCTTTTCCCCGGCCATCATCTGCCCGACTGCAGATAAAGCCTCCTGCCAGGATGCTGCATCCTGCAGCCAGAAAAATAAGAACAGAAGGAAAAAGCCGGACGGCATGGTTTTTCCCCTTACTGATGCCTGAGGCGGATTTCCACGTAAGCGGCGTTGTTTTCTTCGCTGCTGGTATTGATCACAATCATGGCCTGGGACAGCGGGGCGGCCACCGGACGGCTGGACGGAGCCGGCGTGGAAGGAGGAGTCGCCGGGGATGCATTTTCCTGAAAGAGAACCAGGTCCCTGGGTTTCACACTCTGATTCAATTCGGAGATAACCGACAGAACCGTTCCGGTCTGGTCCTCCTGCGAGGAGAAAATGGCCGGCAGGGATTTGAGAGGAGTCTTGCTGACCACTACGATCAGGCGCTCTTCTCCGGGGTTGTTGTCGAAAACCAGCCACTTTCCGGAAGGAAAGGCATAGGGTACGCCCCTTTTAATCCGGTTTTCCGGAGACACCTTCGGATCCGGAAATAGAATTTTGTCCTTTCCGGTCGACCCTTTTTGCAGCACGTAAAGAAAACCATCCACATTGGATTCAAAAAAAAGCCGCAGGCGGTCTCCGCTGTGAAACGTATTCGAGGTTGGAACTTCCTGGACGTCGATGTTGTCGCAGTTCCGGCAGTTGTCGCATCCGGTCAGATGCCACAAGCGATATTTCAGGCCAACCCGCCTTTCTGCTTTCTTGGCCGGAGGGCCGGGTTTGGACGGCAGAGTGGCTGCCGGGGCTTCCGGCCTGGGCGGCAGTGTGTCGGTATAGAACATGTTGGCCAGATCACGGGACTGGGATTCCGCTTCCTTTTGCCCTTGAGCAAAAATCAGACCGCACGATCCGATTCCCAGGAAAAAGAGAAGAAGGGAGTTTCTTGGGCGCATGGGATTATTTTCTCCTGTTTACAATGGATTGACTTCTATTTTATACTAAGATTGGAGACAACGGAAATGAGGTTCCTGAAATCCGTCACTGTGCTTCGAATTTCCAATTCCCCTTGACGTCGGTCGGCATCATGGCCGACAGGAGAGCGATCGTAATGCCCACATGGAAGGATCCCACAGACGTTCGTCAGGTACTGGCGCTGCGAAAAGTCACCAAGGCGATTGCGGAACACTTGCGCCATTTGGTCAAGGACTATCTTTCGACCCTGGCCCCGCTGCTGCGGCCTCGATCGGTATTCGGGGATTATGTATCCGGGTCCGGTAAGGAGATCATCAAGGGCGCCGAGAAAGCATTTCGCGACCTGCAGTCCCTGTATGAGGCCACTGCGTCGGCTAAGCCGTTTCAGCTTCCCCGGGAACTCCATTCGCCCTTTGAGGTGCTGAGTTCCACTCCGGAAATACACCCGGTCGAATCCCCTTACTCGTTGAAAACGGAACAGGAAGAAAAGCAGATAACCATTTCCTGCCCGCTGAAATGGACGCTCACCTACTCCGGATTTTCCCCCGCCCGGCTGAAAGAGCTGCTGACCGATAAGAACCGCAACGCCAGGGAGCTGCAGGAGTTTCTTCTGCATTACCTGGTGCTGCATGTGGTTCTCAGCCGGCAGACCGGTGCGGTTCAGGTGCTGCGGGACCTTCATTTTCCCGTGGTCACCGAATATGCTCCCGAACTGGGAAGCCTGCCGCTGACCCGAATCACATCCGTGGTTACCACCATTTGCCCTCCGGATGCCCTGATCCTGGAAAGCACCGAGCTTTCGGGCATGAACGTCTTTGAGCAGATCGTCCAGCTGGAGGACATCTTCCAGATGCCGAATGCTTTTAAAGAGGGGCTGTTGCAGATCGTCCGTGCCCACCATTTTGTTCCGGCTCCGGACCCATCCTCCTAAGGAGATTTGAAATGCCCATAATTGTGGCCCAACCCGGTGACAGCATTCCCAGCATTGCAGCCGACAACGGCTTTTTCTGGGAGACCATCTGGAATCAGCCGGAAAATGCATCGTTGAAATCGCTGCGCAAGTCCCCCAACCAGCTACTTCCGGGAGATGAGGTCTTTGTGCCGGAGCTTCGGGAAAAAACGGAGACCCGGGGCACAGACGCGCGCCATGCCTTCAAGCGCAAGGGCGTTCCCGCCAAGTTTCGCCTGCAGATCAAACGGCTGGACAAACCCCGGGCCAATCTGGATTACGTTCTGGAAATCGACGGCAAGCAGATCAAGGGGAAGACCGACAGCCAGGGCATTCTGGAACAGTTCATCGCTCCGAATGCCCGTGGGGGGAACATCCTTCTGGATAGCGGAAAAACCGTGATTCCCATTCGCCTGGGACATCTGAACCCCGTCGAGGATCTGTCCGGGATCCAGCAGCGTTTAAACAACCTGGGATTCCAATGCGGGCCGGAAGACGGACAGATGTCCGATCAGACGCGATCGGCCCTGCTCCTCTTCCAGAAACGCTACGAACTGGAAGCCACCGGAGAGCCGGATGCCGCTACCCGGAGCAAGCTGCAGGAACTTCATGCCTAGCCGATCCGGCTGCGGCAGTCGTACCCGCGCGGGTTGTTGTTCTCAATCGTCAAAACGACAGGAGGCTTTTTATGTTTGATTCGGTAGGCGGGGCACTGGACACAGCCAGCAGCTTGCTGGGAGGGGCTGCCCCGGGCGGACCGACCGCGGATGCCAAACCGGAATATGTCCGCGGCCAGGACATTCGTTCCTCCAATTCGGAAACAGGGGGAGCCTATGCGCCGGATGACCTCGGGGGTCATAATTCCGGAGCGACCATCGAATTTATTCATTTTGGTTACGTACACCCGGACGATTCCGAGCACTTCGCCCATGAAACTTTGAATGATGCCCAGCCCCAGACGCTTCCGGAGGTTCCCGGCTCCCGCGCCATCATGTTCCGGGCAGCCCTGGAGAGGGAAACGCTGATCACCGCCGGATTTGTGCACTCGACCCAGGCGGTCCTGGAGGAAAAGGAAAGCAGCCTGGGCGGCGTCGGGGAAATGATCGGTGCGGTCACCGATCTCCTGGGCGGCGGCGGGGGGGGGGGATCCACGGCTCCCAAGGCGGCTGATTTGAATTCCGTCAACGACAAACTGGTGGCCGTTGCCGGGACGCTGAATGCGGACGGAATGAACTACAAGCTGGTGCATAAGGCCGGAATGGATCTTCACCAGGCGAGGGCCAACTATCGCGCTTTCCTGAAAAAGGTGCAGGAACAGCCCCAGGGCGACAGCCAATCGGGTCTGCTTTCCTCGGTCAGCGCTATTGCCGGAGCGGCTTCCGCGGTCGGCGGAATTTTCGGAACGATTGCCGGCATCGTTACCAAAGCGTTCGATATCTACGTGGCCGTTTATGTGAAAACAGCGGCCGAACTGGAGCAAAGTATCGATAAAGCCTGTCACGACATTTCCATGCAGTCCATTACCGGAAATGCCAAGATGATCTTTCCGGTCTGGAGTCCGCCGCCGGAGCCACCCCCTTCGGGTTCTTCTTCCTCGTCGCTTCCGGGATTCCTGGGAGACATCGAAAATCAGGTAAATTCCACGGTGCAGGACATCAAGGATTTCCTGGGAGACACTGCTCCGGTGGACTGTCCGGGAAGTCCATTCCTGGACCGGGCGTTTACCCTGGCTACCGCCCAGCCGCCGCCAACCGACCAGCCCCCGCCGCCGCCCAGAGAGATCGCCACGGTGGTGATCAACGCTTTCAAGGAACAGGTACCGGCGGCCCCCGAATTTATCTTGAATATTGCCGGCGAGATTCAGACCATCAATTGCGACTTTTTGAAGGCGATCTACCGGAAGCTGATGGAGCGGGATCCGCAGGAGCCGATCACCGAGGAGAGCATTTTCGAAGCGGGGCGCAGGCAGCTGCTGGACCGGCTGGTCAATCTGCTCCTCGAACAGGTCCAGTTCCTGCAGCAGGCCAAAAACGCCGGAGTCAATCTGCAGGGAATCAACTTCAGCGCCGACACTTTGATGAAAAAGGGATTAAACGAGCTGAACCAGGAACTGGGTCCCAACCTGGATCCCATCCTGCGCGTAGCCATGAAGTGTCTGCGGGACCGACTGGAGGCGGCCCGCAGCGTTGCCGTCTCGGAAAAAGCGCATACCATGGAGGTTTACCTGGCGCGGCTCCCCTCCCTTCTCGGAACCATGTTTCGGGATACATTTTTCCCGATATGGGATCTGTTTGTGGAAAAAGTATTCGGCTCGATTTCCGGTCCCGTGGGAGGAGCTCTGGCTTCGGCATCCAGTGCCTTCAAGAGCCTCAAAGAGGGAATCGACTCGATTCGCGATTATAAGGCCAAGGCGGAAAAAGTCATGGACCGTGCACAGAACGAGGGGCTCAATGTCGGAACCGGAGGAGAAAATATCAGCGGCTACCAATCGGACTGGGAAAATACCCAGGCCAGCCGCGGAGCCGCCAGTCCCGAGGAAGAAGAGATGCGCAGCGATTTTCCGCTCAAAGGAAGGATCGAAACCGCCAAGGGGGAAAAGATCGAGGAGGCGGAGTTCGCGGAAGTGGAGAAAGACCACCAGTGGGATCTGGCCAAACCCGCCTGACTTCCATGACCGCGTATGACGGGTATTGGGGGAAGAGGAACGGTCGGATCAGATCAGGGTCGCCTGGTCTTCAGAAGGGAATCGATGCTGGCCATGTACTTCCTTGCCTTGTCAGCCTGGGCCAGATCGGAGTTGATTTTCAGCATGGTTTCAAAATGCGACCGCGCCTCGGATAAGGTGTCGGTGCTCTGCGAAATTTCCGCTTTGAGGCACAGAGCTAGCCCCAGACCATAGTGCGCCTGAGGGTCCTGGTCGTCGAGCGCCAGGGACTTGCGATAATAATCGATCGAGAGGTCCGGCTGCCGCAGCAACCGGTAGCAGTCACCCAGGCCGAAATAGGCCAGGCTGCGAAGATCCTTCCAGATATCTTCCTGGGCAGCGCGCTTTTTTTTACCCATACCCACCAGGAAGCCGAGCACGTAATAATTGATTTTCCCCCCCAGCTTGCTCTCGAAATCGCTGAGCTTGAGGTAGCTCAAATATTCCTGCCGCGCCTCCTCCAGGCTGTTGCTCATGCGCAGGCTTTCCGCCAGCCAGAAGTGGGCTTCGGCATTCCTGGGGGTAAGCTGAATCGCTTTTCGGGCGGCGGCAATCGACTCCGCATAGGAATCTTTCATCCGGAAAGCCTGCGCCAGAAGGTATAAGGCGGTCGAATGTTCCGGATTTCTCTGCAGCACGGCATGAAACTGCCGTATGGACTCATCGACACTTCCGGTATCCAGCAGCAATCCGCCCAGACCCGCCCGGGCTTCCAGGTAATCGGGATCGATCTCGACCGCTTTCCGGAAAAATAGAACTGCTTTTTCCATCTCGAAAAGCCCTTGCCAGCTTCGGCCCAGAAACAGGGCCGCCTGGCTGTAGGTCGGGTCCATGGAGAGGGCTTTTTCAAACTGCTCCGCCGCCTTTTTATAATTGGAAGCGAATCCCTTGTTGTAGTACTCCATTCCCTTTTCGAAGGAATCCACCGCGGCGCGGGGCCGGCGCCGGACAATCAGGATCTTGAAGGAAACTACCGTCTCCTGGCCCGGATAAACCATCTCTTCACGCGGGCCATCCGGCTCATAGCCCATTTTCACGCCTTTGACGGTATGAATTCCCGGGCGCAGGCCGGGTAATTTCAGGGCTTTTCCGCGGTCGACCGTGCCGCGCGACTCCCCGTCGACAAAAACCTCCACACCGTCCAGGTTGGATTCAAAGGCCAGGCTGCCCATGTCCAGCTTGGCCAGTCCGCTGCCGGAGACCATCCGATTCTTAGGAACAAACGCCAGCTGTAAATCCGGGTCAAAGCTGCCGCGGTCGGAAGTGGGATTCTGGCGTCCCGAAGTGGCATCGCGGACATTGCGGTGAACATATTCGGCCAGTTCATCGGCGGTAATGCGGGCATCCCGGTTCTCGTCAGCTTCTCCCTTCAGGCCGTTGATGACGTAGTAGGTGAAGATGCCGTGCCCCCCTCCCCAGTCGGGGCTTTCAAAAGACTGCTCCCTGTCCCGGGAGGCGGTGAGCGAAAAGACCGACCGGTTCAGGCTCAGCAGGCTGTTGGTGAAAGTCTGGCTGTCTGTTCCCGGCGTAATGGCCCCGCTGTGGCAGGCATCGGTGAGCAGAATTTTATTTTTCGCCTTGATCTGCGACCCGACTACCGCGCCGAGCCTGTCCATGGAATATCCCGTTCCGGGAATGTTGTTCGGGTCCAGATCATAGGGGGCCAGAAAGGGCCTGCCCTGGCTGACAAAGCCGTGGCCGGCGAAGTAGATCAGGACCGTGTCCCCCTCGGCAACCGTCGACGGGAGCCATACCTCCAGCTCTTTTCGCAGATTGGCCAGCGTAGCCTCCGGCCCGATCAGCTTGTGAACATTCTGGGCGCGGAAATTGCCACCCTCTTTGCTGATGAGAACGGAATAAATCTCCTCGGCATCCCGGTCGGGATAATTGAGCTGCTGGCTCTCGGCCAGATTCCGGTATTTGGAGATGCCGACCACCAGCGCATAATAGCGGGAAAGAGCAGAGGCGTCCGTCTCGGATGCCAGCCTGCCAGCAGCCGGAGGGGCGTCCTTTTCCAGTCGCAGGTCGCGGGTGTTCTGGGCCGACACCCCCGACAGGAAGACAAGAAATAACGCGATATTAAAAAAAATATGCATGGTTCCACCCTTATTATTTTCGAAGACGGAATCCCGGACCACGGAGGGGGTGTCCGGGACGCTCCCGGGTAATCCTTCCCTGGGAAACGACAATTTTTCCGTTGACCAGCACGTACTCCACCCCGATCGAATAATGATTGGGATCCTCGAAGGTGGCCAGGTCGCGAATGGCTATCGGATCAAAAACGGTGATGTCGGCCGCCATGCCCGGACGAAGGATCCCGCGGTCATGAAGACCGGCGCGGGCTGCGGGCCGGGAGGTCATTTTGCGCACTGCTTCCTCCAGGGAGAAAAGCTTTTCTTCCCTGACATATCGACCCAGGATTCTGGGAAATGTCCCCCAGGCCCGCGGATGGGACTTGGATTGCGAAAGAGGTCCGTCTTCAGCCCGGGCCGCCGAATCCGTATCGATGGAAACCAGCGGATGCTTCAGCGCCGTCCGGACATCTTCTTCCGTCATGATGGAAATGATGCAATCGGTGTGGCCCTGGTCGGCAATCACCAGGTCCATCAGCGCGTCGCGAGGGTCCTTGTTCATCCGCGCACCGATTTCCTTCATCGTTTTTCCTTCATAGCTTCGAAGCTCCGGATGGAGGACCGAGGACACCATGACTCCCTCGGCCCCTCCCGATCCGTACCATTGGTTCTCCCATCCCGCTGCGTCCGGATCTTCCATTTCTTTGCGGATCCGGTCCCGCAGAACGGGGTCCTTCAGCCGGGAAACCATGGCCGCAGAGCTTCCTTCCCGGGCCCAAAGCGGCAGGCAGGAGTCCAGGCCGTTGGAGGCCCGCGTGTAGGGATACTGATTAGCGGAAACATCGAGTCCGCGCTGCCGGGCTTCCTCCAGGCGGCGCAGCACCTCCGGCATTTTCCCCCAGTTCGCCTTGTAGGCGGTCTTCAGGTGCCAGATTTCCGTGGGGATGCGGGCCCGCTCGGCAACCAGGAAAGCCTCCTCCATGGCTTCATATATCTTTCCGCTTTCCGAGCGCAGGTGGGTGAGATAAAAGCCGCCGTATTGGCGCGCCACCCTGGCCAGCTCGATGATTTCTTCGGGGGTAGCGAAACGATCGGGCACATATTGTAGCGAGCTGCTCAGGCCCAGTGCTCCTTCCTCCATGGCCTGGGCTACGAGCCGTTTCATCTGTTCCAGCTCTTTGGGTCCGGCCGGCTTGTTTTCCCGCCCCAGCACGTAGTCGCGAACTCCGCCGATTCCAATCATCATGCCAATGTTAATGGCTGTGGGAGACCGGGTCTCGATCCGGGTGAAATATCCGGCCAGGGTGCGGAAATCCTGCAGCAGGCGGAAGTGGTCCCAGGTCGGCTTGCCTTCCAGAACCATCCGCTCGTTGACCGGAGCAATCGACACCCCCTCTCCGGTAATCTCGGTAGTGATCCCCTGCAGAACCTTGGATGCGGCCCGGCTGTCCACCAGGATGTGGAATTCCGACTGTCCCAGCATGTCGATAAATCCGGGAGCGACGATCAGCCCGCCGGCATCGATGCGCTGCTTGGCCGGACGCTGCTGCAGGTCCCCGATGGCCGTAATCCGGTCGGCGCGGATGCCGATATCCCCATAGAACCAGGCGCAGCCGGTACCGTCCACGATTTTCCCACCGGCGATAACGACGTCGAAAACCGAATCCGGAGGGGTGCCTGCCTTCGGTTCCTGGGAGAAGATGCCGGAGTTGGCCAGAAGGGCAAGCAGGAAAGAAAATAAAAGGTATTGGATTTGATTGTGTCGTGACATAGTACAATTCTACAGTGTCGCCCGGACCGGATCAAGAAAGGCTGCCGCCCGGCAAGTCCGCACCGTTCCAGGCTCTGCGGCCCGGGGTTGGCCAAACATTCCTTGGTCCGCAGGATTTTGCAATAAAGGGGCTCTCACGGTACGAAGGATACGGTAAAATCACATCGGGAGGAAACCATGAACCTAATACCTATTCGTTGTGCGGTTTGTAGCGTGACCGACAAGACCGGGCTCGCCGAGCTGGCCGAAGTGCTGAGCGGATTCGGCTGTCGGTTGCTGGCCAGTGGAGGAACCTCGACCTACCTGGCGGAGCACCGTATTCCGGTGCAGTCCGTCTCGGAAGTAACCCGCTTTCCGGAAATACTCGATGGCCGGGTGAAAACCCTGCACCCCGGCATCCATGCCGGTTTGCTGGCCATACGGGAGAAGCCCGAACACCTCCGGCAGCTCCAGGAACTGGATCTGCCGGCCATCGACCTGGTGGTCATCAACCTGTACCCCTTTGCCCGGGTGGTGCAGAGACCGGACCGCACCATCGCCGAGGCCATTGAAAACATTGATATCGGCGGGCCGGCCATGATCCGTGCCGCCTCCAAAAACTTCCGGTACGTCGCGGTGTTGACCGACCCTGCGGACTACCCGGACATCATCGCCGAGCTTCGCTCGAACCAGGGGGCTCTTTCCCTGAAGACGCGCCTGCGGCTGGTGCAGAAAGCATTCGCCCTGACCTCCCGATACGATTTCATGATTCAGGGATATCTGGACACGCTGGCCGCCGAAGAGGGGACCCTTAAGGAAGCGCCTGCGGGCGCCGGCTTCCCGGAGGAGCTGTCCATGCCGCTACAACGGGTGCACACCCTGCGTTACGGCGAGAATCCTCACCAGTCCGCCGCACTTTATCGCCGCGCGGACCGGGCGCCTTATGGGCTGCCCGGCGCCGCCATCCTGCAGGGAAAAGAAATATCCTATAACAACCTGCTGGATCTGGATGCCGCCCTGTGCCTGGGAAGAGAGTTCCGCGAACCGGCCGCCGTCATCATCAAGCACACCAACCCCTGCGGCGTGGCCTGTGCCTTGACGCTGGCCGATGCCTACCGCCGGGCCTACGAGGCGGACCCCCTCTCGGCTTTCGGGTCGATCGTAGCCCTGAATCGAGTCCTGGATGCCGCTACCGCCGAGCAGATCAGCGGTCATTTTGTGGAGGCCCTGATTGCCCCGGACATTACCGAGGAGGCCCGGCGGATTCTGATGCCCAAAATGAACCTGCGGCTGCTGATCCTTTCCGACTGGAATGAAAAAGACTGGCGCTGGAGAGGTATTGCCGGCGGTTTTCTGGTGCAGGAAGCCGACCTGGCCGCGGAAGAAAGCAGAGACGCCCAGGTGGTAACCAGCCGCACTCCCGACGAAAAGGAATGGGCGGACCTGAGCTTCGCCTGGAAGATCTGCAAGCATGTCAAGAGCAATGCGATTGTGCTCGCTTCCGGACAGGTCAGCGCCGGGGTCGGTGCCGGTCAGATGAGCCGGGTGGAGTCCGTGGAAATCGCAGTACGGAAAGCCGGGGAGCGATCCAGGGGATCCGTGCTGGCTTCGGACGCCTTCTTCCCATTCCGGGATGGAGTGGATGCCGCAGCCAAAGCAGGGATTTCCGCCATCATTCAGCCGGGGGGATCCAAGCGCGACGAGGAGGTTGTGCAGGCCGCCCATGAGCATAACATAGCTATGGTCTTTACGGGAGTGCGCCATTTCCGTCATTAATCGGTCTGGAAAAATCGGGAGGATTTCCCGGGCCCCTTACCGGAAGCGCCTGCCGGGATACGTCCTGTTGCCATGAAGAACATTGCCACCATCGGTTCCGGCAGCTGGGGCGTTGCCTTGGCCTTGCATTGCCACAGGCTGGGGCACCGCGTTTCCATCTGGGCTCCTTTCCCCGAAGAGTGCCAGCGACTTTGCCAGACCCGTGAACTGCAGGCTTTTCTCCCGGGACACATCATTCCCGAGCAGGTACTGATTTCCGGGGATTTGACGCTCTGCTGCTCGGGGGTGGACGCAGTGCTGCTGGCGGTTCCTTCCCACGCCGTTCGCCGCCTGGCCAAGGAACTGAGCGCCAGGCTCTCCCCGGGCACCGCCCTGATCAGCGCCGTCAAGGGGATTGAAACCGACTCCCTGATGAGGGTCTCTGAGATTCTAAGGGAATTTTTTAGCGGTGATTTCCCTGTCCTTTCGCTTTCCGGGCCTTCTTTTGCCGCCGAAGTGGCCCGCGGGGATCCCACGGCCGTTGTCCTGGCCTGCGGAGATCTTTCCACCGCCCGGCAATGGCAGCGGGAGTTGTCGGGAAGAAACCTGCGCATTTACGCCAACGAAGATCTCATCGGCACGGAACTGGGTGGTGCGGTGAAAAACGTGGTAGCCATCGCCAGCGGAGTGCTGCATGGCCTGGGCTACGGGGCCAACACCATCGCGGCGCTGATCACCCGGGGACTGGCGGAGATCAAACGACTGGCCATGGCCGCCGGAGGCCGATCCGAAACCATGGCCGGTCTGGCCGGGTTAGGGGACCTGGTGCTCACCTGCACCGGGGGAGCAAGTCGCAATCGCCAGGTGGGCATTGCCCTGGGCAATGGGCAGAAGCTGCCCGATATTCTGAAGGAAATCGGCCAGGTAGCCGAAGGAGTGAAAACCACGGAAAGCACTCTGGGTCTGGCCCGGCGGTATGGCGTGGAAATGCCTATCGTGAGCCAGATGTACGCCATTCTTCACGATGGCATTTCTCCTGAAATCGCCATCGCGGAATTAATGAAACGGGAACTGAAATCGGAAAACGGGAGTTAGATCGGATGCTGCTGGTCATCGATGTGGGCAATACCAACACGGTTCTGGGGCTTTTCGAGGGCGAACGCCTGACCCATCACTGGCGGCTCTGTACCTTGCGGGATCGCACCACGGATGAATACGGCGCGCTTTGCCGGCACCTTTTTTCCATTGAAAACATCGATCCGCGTGAGGTGGATGCGATCGCCATGGCCTCCGTGGTCCCGCCGCTGAACCACACCATGCGGCGCATGTGTCGCAAGTACTTCTCCCAGGAGCCGCTTTGCGTGACCCCTTCCATGAACCTGGGCATGCCGGTGCTGTGCCATCCGCCGGAAGATGTCGGTGCGGACCGGATCATCAACGGCATTGCCGCCTTCCACAAGTACGGCGGGCCGGTCATCGTGGTGGATTTCGGAACCGCTACCACTTTTGACCTGGTCAGCGTCCAGGGAGAGTACCTGGGAGGAGTGATCGCTCCGGGAATCCTGGCTTCTTCCGAAGCCCTGTTTCAGCGCACCGCGAAGCTTCCCCGCGTGGAAATACGCCGTCCGGACAAGGTGGTCGGCGATTCCACCGTGAGCAGCCTTCAGTCCGGGCTTTTTTACGGCTATGTGGGCCTGGTCGACGGCATACTGAAGCGAATGCGGGGCGAGTATCCCGAAGCGAAAGTTACGGCCACCGGCGGGCTGGCCCGGCTTATCGGCCATAACAGCGAGTATATCCAGGAAATCGATGAATTCCTTACTCTGGAGGGTTTGCGGTTGTTCTACCTGCGCTGCCAAACCCTGACCCACAAGGAAGAATAATACGGCCGTGGAAGAACACTCTGCCAATTACTATCACTACTACACCGATATCGAAGAGCACTTTGTCCGGCGGCGCCGCAAGTTTCTCCTGGTCTCCTGCCTGGACTGGTCGCTGATTTCCGCCTGGAAGGAATCCGGAATCCCGCTGCACGTGGTGCTGCGCGGCATCGACCGCGCGTTTGACTGGTTTGACTCCCAGCCCAGGAAAAGCAGGCTGGTCAATACCCTGTTTTACTGTCAGCAGTCCGTGCAGGAATGCTTTGTCGAATACGGGGAAAGCCGCGTGGGGCAGGCGGAGGAAACGGATGGCATTACGGACCGGGAGTTCCGGGAAGAGGTTTCCACTTTGCTGGATTCCCTGGCCCGGGCTTTGGTGCAGGCGGACACACGGGCGGAAGAGAAAGGGCTGCCGGCGCTGAAGGAGCTTTTTCTTGCCAGCCGGATCCGGCTTCAGGCGCTACAGGAAGAGGCCCTGGGCGGAGACGTTCCGGACGCAAGCCGCCTGGAGCGCGATCTGCAGAGCATGGAGGCGTCCTTGGCCGAGTCCATTTCCGATGCTCTGGGCGCGGATGCGCGGCAGGACTGGCGCCGCCAGGCGGAGCGGGAACTGCGCCCTTACAAGAAACGAGTGGATTCCGCCATGTACGAAAAAATCCTGAAAAACTATGTGCAGCGCTGCGCCCGGCTGGCGTTCGGGCTTCCGGCATTCAGCATTCACACGCTTTAATATTAATCCATTCATTGCAGGGAGAATTTTCATGGAAAAAAAAATCAGGTTGGTTCTGATCCTCGGTCTCACCGGGATGCTGGTGTGGGCCGGCATGGCAGCAAAGGAGCAGCAAGGAATGAAATTTACAGGCGCCAAAGGGGAAGTGAAGATTATGACCCTGGACCCGGGTCACTTTCATGCGGCTCTGGTGCAAAAGAGCATGTACGATCAGGTTTCTCCGCAGGTCTCTATTTATGCCCCGGCGGGGCCGGACCTGTCGGAGCACCTGGCTCGCGTGGAAAGCTACAATAAAAGAGCGGATAATCCCACCCGCTGGGAGAACAAGGTTTTCACCGGCGCGGATTTCCTGGAGAAAATGCTCGCGGAGAGGCCGGGCAACGTGATGGTAACTGCCGGGAATAACCGCAAGAAAACGGAATACCTAAAGAAAACTCTCGATGCCGGCATCCATGTGCTGTCCGACAAGCCGATGTGCATTGACCCGGCCGGATTTGCCCTGTTGCAGAAAGCCTTCGCCTCCGCCAGGGAGAAAAACCTGCTGCTCTATGACATCATGACCGAGCGCTATGAGATCACCTCGATCCTGCAAAAGGAGCTGGCATCCATGCCGGCGGTATTCGGCAAACTGCTGCCCGGCACTCCCGGCGATCCGTCCGTGGTCAAGGAAAGCGTACACCACTTCTTCAAATCCGTCTCCGGCAAGCCGCTCAAACGACCCGCCTGGTTCTACGACGTGACCCAGCAGGGGGAGGGAATCGTCGATGTAACCACCCACCTGGTTGACCTGGTCATGTGGGCCAGCTTCCCGGAGCAGGCTATGGACCACCGCAAGGACGTGGAAATGGTCGGTGCCAGGCGGTGGGAAACAAGAATCTCCAGGGAGCAGTTTTCCCGCTCGACCGGTCTGGAGGGCTTCCCTCCCTTTCTGCAGCCCAACGTGGGCAGCGACGGTCAGCTCTCCGTATTTTCCAATGGAGAAATTCAGTTCCAGCTGCGGGGCGTCCACAGCAAGGTGAGCGTGATCTGGAATTACGAAGCGCCTCCCGGAGGGGGGGACACCCACTATTCGGTGATGAAGGGAACCCTGGCCAACGTACTGATCCGGCAGGGCAAGGAGCAGAACTACATTCCGGAGCTCTATGTGGAGGCCGCCAAGGGCAGCGATGCCGCGCAGCTCAGCTCCCGGCTGGAAAAGGCGATACCGGCACTGCAGGCACGCTATCCCGGCATCCGGCTGGAAAAAATATCGAACTCCTGGCACATCGTGCTGCCGGAAAAATACCGCGTCGGGCATGAAGCTCATTTCGGTCAGGTAACCGAAAAGTTTCTGCAATACCTGGTGGCCGGCCGGCTTCCCGAATGGGAAACGTCGAACATGATCACCAAGTACTTTATTACGACCCGGGCCTTTGAAATGGCCCACAGGAAATAGCGGAACCCTTCAGCGGAAAAGCCACCAGAGCAGGCTGACCAGCAGGAAGAGCGCGGCCATAAAAGCCGCGGTAATTCGCAGGTCCCGGGGAGTTTCCCCTTCTCCCCGGGACCAGGAAAAGGAGAACGTTCCGGAGAGCACCTCCGGTCCGGGAGGCCGGGTGGCGTAGCTGGCCAGCAGCAGGACACCGAAGCTGACCGCGGCGCTTAAAAAGGACCGGTGCAGGAAAGATGTCAGGTAAGGGTGCCGTAAAAATCCGAAAAGGCCGCCCGGCGTGTGGCTGTCCGCCAGAAAACAAATTCCGGCCAGGATGCCGGCCAGAATCGAAGCTGTGGCTCCCTGGCGGTTCACCCTCCTCAGGAAAACACCGCTCAGCCCGACGACCGCAAACGGAACCGAAAGATAGGCGGTTACCTCCTGCAGGTAATCCCACAGGTGAGCATAATTCCCGATCAGAGGGGTCGCCAGTATCCCGCCTACCATGACCGCCACCAGGGCGAATTGACCGATCAGGATCTGACGCCCGGCCGAGGTTTCCGGCCGGAAGCGGACCACCAGGTCCCGGGCCACCAGGGTGGAGGCGGAATTGAACATGGAGCTGATGGAGGACATCAGCGCCGCCAGCAGCGCGGCCAGCACGATGCCCTTCAAGCCGCTGGGAAGCAGCTCCTGCACCAGAGCGCTGTAGGTGCGGTTGTAATCCGGTATGCCATCCGGCCCGCTGATGTTGAGCTGCAGGGCCGCCGCGGCCACTCCGGGCAGCACCAGGATGAACACCGGGATGATTTTCAGAAATCCGGCAAAAACCGCTCCCCGCCTGGCTTCGCGGACATTGCGGGCCCCCAGCACCCGCTGCACGTTCACCTGATCCATGCACCAGTAGAACATCCCCCCCACCAGAAAATTTCCGAGCAGAAAACCGCTGAAAGGCAGAGCGGATTCCGGCCCCTGCACCATGGACAGCAGATCCGACTTTCCCAGTTCCTGCAGGCGGTGGGTCAACCCTGCCCACCCGCCGGTGCGGTCCAGGGCCAGACCGGAAAGCAGGATGGATCCGCCGATCAGAATAACGGCCTGCAAGGCATCGGTATAAACCACGGCGGCCAGCCCTCCGGCCATGGTGTACACCGCCGTGGTGATTCCGATCCCCCAGAGGATTGCCTGAAAATTCCATCCGGTCAGATCCGCCAGAACCCGCGTTCCGGAGTAGAGGGCGACCGACGTCTTGGTCAGGACGATCATGGCCAGAAAGTACAGGGTCAGCATGACCCGGATTTCCACGCCATACCGTTTTTCGAAAAATTCCGGTATGGTGAAAACCTTGTGTTTCAGGTATTGCGGAGCAAATACGGCCGCCAGCATCAGCAGGCAGTAGCTGGCGATCCACTCGTAGCCGCCCTGCACCAGCCCCTCCCGGCATCCGCCGGCCGCCAGGCCCACAAAGTGCTCGGTGGAAATATTGGTCGCAAAGAGAGACAGCCCGATGATCGGCCAGGTCAGGCTTCGGCCAGCCAGGAAAAAATCCTCCGAACCCTTCCAGCGTCGGGAAAAATGAAGTCCCAATGCGATGGTTACCGCAAAGTAAAAGGCAACCACTCCGTAGTCGAGGAAGGAGAGGTACATCGCGGCGGCGGCTATTCCTTGGGAGCGTTGGTTTCCTGGTTCCAGTAGGGAGAGAGGCGGCGCAAACGGGCCACAATTCCCGGAAATACGGCGATGACCCGCTCGATCTGCTCCGCAGTCGTATAGCGCCCCAGGCTGAAGCGAATGGAACCGTGCAGCGCGGTGAACGGAATTTGCATGGCCTTCAGCACATGGGACGGGTCGAGCGAGCCCGAGGTGCAGGCCGATCCGCTGGAAGCGCAGATCCCCTGTTCGCTCAGCTGGTAGAGAATCGCCTCTCCCTCGATGTAGTGACAGGAGAGGTTGGTGGTGTTGCCCATCCGGGGAGCCTGCTTCCCGTTGATCTGCAGGCAGGGGATGGACTCCTCCAGTGAATTTTCCAGCCGGTCCCGCAGGCGGTGAATCCGCGCCGCGTCTTCCGCGGAGATCGCCTGAGCCAGTTCGCAGGCCTTGCCCAGCGCTACGATGCCGGCCACGTTTTCCGTTCCGGCCCGGCGGCCGTTTTCCTGGTGGCCGCCGACCAGAAAAGGCCGAATCCGCGTGCCCCGCTTGATGTACAGAACGCCCACCCCTTTGGGGGCGTACATTTTGTGGCCGGAAAAGGAGAGCAGGTCCACGTGAGCATAGGCGCCCAGCAGGTCGATGGGCAGCTTTCCCATGGTCTGGGTGGCATCGGTATGGAAGACGATGTTCGGGTCCGTCTCCTTGGTGATCCGCGAAAGCTCTTCAATCGGGAACAGCACACCGGTTTCATTGTTGGCGTGCATCAGAGTGACCAGCAGGGTATCCGGGCGAAGGCTGCGAACAAAGTCGCGGATATCGAGCATTCCCTGGCCGTTGACCGGGAGGTAGGTTACTTCGCACCCCTCGCGCTCCGCGGCCCGGCAGACTTCCAGAACGGAAGGGTGCTCCACGGCGGAGGTGACGACGTGGCGGCGTTTGGGGTTGGCGCGCATGCATCCGAAAACCGCATGATTATTACTTTCCGTGGCGCAGCCGGTGAACACAATCTGATCCGCTCCGATGTCCCCCAGCAGCGAGGCCACCTGGCTTCTGGCCTTGGTCATGGCGTGCGCCGGACGCTGCGCCTCGGAGTACATGGAAGACGGGTTGAAAAACTCCCGGGTCAGGTAGGGGACCATGGCCTCGTAAACCTCGGGGGCCACCGGGGTAGTCGCATTGTGATCCAGGTAAATCGTTTCGCTTCTCATAATCGTGGCACCCTAAACGGATATGACCCGCAGCCGCGGATCGATCTGCTCCTTCAGGTTTTTCTCGACCATGTACTTCAAAGTCATTCCGGCCCCGGCGCATCCCTGGCAGGCACCAATCAAATGGCAGTATACGATGTTGTCTTTAATATCGACAATTTCCAGATCGCCGTTATCCCTTTTCAGCATCGGCCGGATGCTCTCGTCGACCAGCTTTTCGATCCGCTTCATCAGCTGATAGGGGCTCAGCGGAGCCGGTTCTGCGGGGCCCGTTCCGGCTGGATCCAGAGTCCGGACGGTGTCGGCCGCGCCCGATGCCCGGGAACCCCAGATGCTGTCCAGCGTATCCTGTAATCCTCCGGGAGCGTGGTGACAGGAGGTACAAGCCCCTCCCGCCTTGATGGCGTTGGTGATCTCGGGGATGGTGCGCAACCCTAGCTCCTGGATCTTTCGGCGCAGGTATGGCTCGGTAATATTAAAGCACTTGCAGACCAGGCGTCCGTCCAGTTCGTCCTCCACGTTGACGTTCACCCCTTCCCGGGTCAGATCGACCTGCCGGCGCTGCGCCCAGTTGATCACCGCCGCCTGCAGCGCCTCGGCGCCCATGACCGAGCAGTGAACCTTCTGTTCCGGCAATCCTCCCAGAAAGTCGACGATATTCTGATTGGTGATCTGCAGGGCTTCAATCGGCGTGAGCCGCTTTTCCTCGATAATCGAGCAGAGGGCTTCGCTGGCGGCAATCGCCGAAGTGCACCCGAAGGTCAGGTACTTCGCTTCGGTGATGATATCCTTTCGCGGGTCGGAGGCGTGCTGCTCCACGCGGAAGCTGAACCGCATGGCGTCCCCGCAGGCAATGGATCCGTGCTCGCCGAGTCCGTCGGGATTTTCCACCTCTCCCAGGTGGGTGCCGGGCTTGCCATGAACGGCATCCATAAAAAGCTGTTTGGTTTTCTCGCTATATTCCCATGCCATATTGTTTCTCTTCGATCTTCTTTATGGTTCGCTGTTTGGTAAAGCACCCAATAATACCATTTCCGGCACCCGGGGGAAACCCACAGGGCGGTTCGATCGCGCGGGGACATCTTTCGCTTGATTTTGCGATCAAGCGTTGATATACATTATGCGAAATTGCAGGAATTCAGCCAACCATTTATCGAGTCGAGCACGGTTCGTACCTCAGGCCCGCGGGCCTTGGGTATGTTTTCGTTTGGATGGATTAATCAGGTAGGAAGGCACAATGAACTTCTGGAAAACGCGTATTTGTTTTTGGCCTTTGCTGCTTCTGGGCAGCCTGGCTTTCAGCCAGGAGGCGGCACCGGCTCCGGACAAGGAGGCGGCCAAAGCGGCCGAACCCAAAGCTGCCGGCGGCAAATATGAGTTCCGTACGGACCTTACGCTGGGTGGTTTTTTTACCGACATTCACGGTTCGGAAGAAAAGTATCGCAGCGACATTAACCTGCGATCCGGCGCCCGCCTCGAAAATTTTCAGACCGAAATACGGCCCGAGGAGGGGAGTTCCGGTTGGTTCGACCTGGCTACTTTTCGGGCGCGGGGCTTTGGCAGCGTGGATCCCTACGAGGATTTTCAATTCAACATTCGCCGCAACGGCAAATACGACTTCCGCCTGAAATACTCCAAGGACAATTATTACTTCCAGCTCCCCGGTTTTGCCCTGGGGATGCATTCCGACGACAACATCCGGCGCCGGGTCAGCGCCGATCTGAATATCCATGTACGCAAATCCCTGCAGCTGCGCATGGGCTACCGGAACTGGTCGCGGTCCGGAAATTCCTTTACCTCCCAGCTGATATTCCAAAGCCTGTTTCCCGTGCTGCAGTACAATCGCGGCAGAACCGACGAGTATTACGCCGGCATGGAGTGGAAAACGAAAACCTTCGGGCTCTCCTTCGATCAGAGATTCCGCAGTTTCCGGTTCGACGACTCCGCAAAAAATGCAGTGAGTTCCGCGGTGGACCCGACCTTGGGAAACCGGCTTACCGGGCTGACCCGGAACACGCCGGTGCGCGGCATGGTCCCGGAGTCCACCCTGCTGCTGAAATGGCAACCTTCCGCCCGCATCGATCTGCTGGGCCGGTATACCTACAGCAGTGGCAGTTTTGATTTTTCACGATGGGAGCTGCAGAATCTGCGGATCGGGGCCAGCGGCGCCCAGCTGGAGCAGCTGGCTCTGACGCAGGCCTCCACGGATCAGCCCCTGCACCGCCTGGATCTGAATGCCACCTGGGACATTGCCACCCATTGGACGCTGCAAAACAGCTTCTACCTTAACCGCTACCGTCTGCTGAGCGACGGACTGCTGTCGTATGCCATGCGCAGCCCGGGCAGTTCCGGATCGCTGAACCTTTCGGAGACGGTCGATGATACGCTGCGCTACCAGCGAGGCTTCAATGAGACATCCCTGCAGTTTTCCCCTTCCCGGCTTATGAGCATTCGGGGCGGCTACCGTTATACCAACCGGCAGTGGGAACAGACGGAGGAGGGATCGGCCGGAACCCGTCAGGAGTCGAACATGCAGGCGGCGGTACTCAGCTGGACCGCCTCCTCGGGAACCCGGTGGCGTTCCTCCCTGGAGTTGGAACATGGATGGATGGACGAGGCGCTGATCCGGCTGGAGCCGCTGCGCTTCAACCGCTGGACGGCGCGAGGAGCTTTTCGCCCGGCCAAGGGCTGGCAGGTGTCCGCCTCGTTAGGGATACGGGATGACCTGAGCCGGACCCGGAGCGTGGACCACGAAGGCGATTTCCGGGAGTTTTCCCTGCAGCTGAACTGGATGCCCAAACAGGATTACACGTTTGACCTGGCCTACGGGCGTACGGATATTCTATCGGCCACGGACATTTATTTTCTGCTCACCGTCCCCCGGAAGGTATCCTCCCGCTATGTGACCAACATGAACTATTTCAACTTCCATTGTCAGTTTCCGCTGCACAAGCGGGTGCTGGGCCAGGCCAATTACAACGTAGTGGACGACTCCGCCGGAAGCTATCCCCTGGTATTTCATCAGGCCGGAGCGGGGCTTTCCTTCCGGGTGCAGGGCCCTGCCTGGCTGGATCTCCACTGGAGATATCTGGCTTACAATGAAGAGCAATTTTCCCAGCAGGATTATGCCGGTCACCTGCTGGGGATCAGCATGCGTTTCGGTTTTTAACGAGGCCCGTGGGGGCAGCACAGAATTTTCTTTGCCGTTTTAAACATACAGAAGAGCACCATGAATTGCCTTTACAGAAAATGGATTCGAACCGCCGCCCATCCGGCAGCCCTGCTCGCCGGCCTGGTCCTTTTTGCCCTCCTGATGCCTGCCACCGCCCAGGAAAAGAAGGAGGGACAGGCCGCGACCGCGAAAGAAGCCGCCAAGGAGGCACCCAAGGATGCGCCGAAAGCCGTCCCCAAAGCTACTTACGTCGGAAGCGAGACCTGCGTCACCTGCCACGAAGACCCGGCCAAGCATCTGAAGGGAAGCGTGCATCACTCTCTGCTCCAGGAAAGCAAGGTTCCTAACGGAACCAACGGCTGCGAGTCCTGCCACGGGCCGGGCAGCGTCCACGCAGAAGAGCCCAGCAAGGAGAACATTCTTACGTTCGAAAACGAAGCTCCCGGGAAACGATCGAGCGCCTGCCTGGCCTGCCATGGCAAGAAAGAAGCCCTGGCGGATTTCAAAAGAAGCGCGCACCGTTTTCAGCAGATCTCCTGCGACGAGTGCCACGCTAACGGCAATGCCGAAGCTTTTCACCGGATGCGCAGCCTGGAGGACATGAAAAAAACGGAGGGGACCCGCCTCTGCCTGCAGTGCCACGGCGAGGTGCAAATGGCTTTCACCATGCCGTTCCACCACCGAGTCAAGGAAGGGCTCCTGCAGTGCGTGGACTGCCATCGGGAGCATGGCGGATACCGGCTGGGCCGTCGGCGCAACGAACAGGTCAATGAAACCTGCGCCCGATGCCATCCGGACAAGGACGGCCCTTTCCTCTTTGAGCACCTGCCGGCGCGTGTCGGAGGGGGCTGCCTGTCCTGCCATTTGCCCCATGGCAGCACCAATCCCCGGATGCTCACACGGAACACGGTGGCCATGCTCTGCCTGGAATGTCATACCAACACGGTTGAGTTTCACGATCAGGCCCAGCCTCGCTACCGCAACTGCACGGTCTGCCACACGCAGATTCACGGGTCCAACCACAGCAGCCTGTTGTTCGAGTGATGGATCCGCTGCTGCGAAAGCAACTCGAGCGGCTGCAGATTCTGGCTCACGGGAAAACGCACCGCCGGGTCCTGGAGCTTTTTCAGTCTTTTCCCGCCCGCGGGAAACTATTGGAAATCCCGGCGGGAGAAGGTGCGCTGGCCTGGCGCCTGGCGGAAATGGGGTACGAGGTTCTGGGCGGAGACGTGGACCCCGATTTTTTCAAGGTCCCCTTCCTGCGGTGCCTGCGCCTGGACATGAACCAGGTCTTTCCCCTGGAAGACGAAAGCTTTGACTTTATCTCCTGCATTGAGGGGCTGGAACACCTGGAAAACCAGTTCAGCTTTGTACGGGAGTGCCGAAGGATTCTGAAACCCAGAGGGAAGCTGATCCTGAGCACCCCCAACATCCTGAATATTGCTTCGCGGATGAAATACCTGCTCAGCGGCTTTTACTCTCTTTTTCCGCACCCCTTAAACGAGTTCAACCTGGTTCCGGTGTTCGACCATATCCATCCGGTCTCCTACTACCAGCTCCGATACCAGCTGCACACCAGCGGATTCCGGATCGTCCAGGTCACCACCGACCTTTATCGCCGAAGCTCCGCGGGACTGCTTTTCCTCTATCCTTTTTGCCTGTTGGCAATGGTACGGACAATGCGTAAGGAAACCGACCCCAGGCAGAAAAGCGCCAACCGGGAAATTCGGAGGGAAATGGCGTCCCGGGAGATATTTCTCGGCAGGACTTTGATTGTCGTCGCAGAAAAAAACCAGGGCGCAGGAAGTATGCCCGTCACCACCCTGGCTTCCTCCATGCCCGCCAGGACCTTCCCTTCCGATTAGAAGGCCCGTAGCCGCGATCTGCGGAATACAGTTATCCGGGTCAGGGATTTATTGCCCGAGGGTGGTGCGCACTGATTTTTCGATTTCACTGAGCCGCCATGGCTTAGGAATGAAGCCGGCACATTTATTCCCTTCCAGGAGATCCGAGACCGCTGTCTCCTGGAGGATGGCACTGCAGAGAAGAATTTTGATTTCCGGGTTCAGAAGCCTAAGCTGCTCCACTACCTGTCGGCCGTCGAGTTCCGGCATCACCAGGTCCAAAATAACCAGGTGTATGGATTCCTGGTGCTTTTTATAGAGGTCGATTGCCTCCCTGCCTGTCAGCGCGGTGAGAACCTGGTATCCCATGGATTCCAGAACCGTCTGGGCCACCATAATCATCAACCAGTCATCATCAACAATCAGGATATTCTCGCTGATTTTTTTCATAAATAATTAAGGAACTCCGTTCCATATGCAATTCAAAATTGGCATGATTCGATTCATCTGCCGACTGGAAGCCTGTTCGAGCTTCCGAATATCTTTAATTGCTTAAACAATATACATGACAGAAGAGGAACATGAAAGCGCAAATATGCGAATTCGCTTTTTTGCGCACCTTCCCATGCAATTTTTCAGCGAAAACCCTTCCTCAATCCGGCAAAAAAAGTCTAAACAGGGGCGCGCGGAGGGCAAAACGGGAAAGCCCGAGGCCCCCAACCGATCCATTTTTCAATTTCACCCGGTCGGATCCGTGATTTGCGACCAATTTCCCGGCGATAGCCGATATACTCTCCACGGCAGCGCAGTAAAAAGCGGAAAGCGTCCAGAGACCGATGTTCCTTCAGCAACGCGTAGCCAAGCACCAGAAGATCGCGCGCCGAAATGGCGGCAAAATGCCTGGCATAAATCCGCAATGGCATATTCTTGATTCGCAGCAGGAACCGGTTTTTCACGGAATGGTAATTCACCTCGGATGTCAGTAGATGCCTGCGCTCAGGAATTCCGAACCGAACATGGTACCCAACCGCGGCGGGATCATAGCCGCAACTCCATCCGTAGAGAATCGATCGCCAGGCCAGATCTACATCCTCCCGGTAGACAAAAAATCCGGTATCGAAAAAATCCTGTTGCAGGGCGATGTCCTCCAGCATGCTCCGCCTGTAAAAGCCGGCCGCGGCGGTGGTGCCGAAAACAAGTTCCCGCTGCTCGAACTGGCCGGTATCGGCTTGTCCCGCCCCGCGATCGGCGTGCCGCTGGTTGGGCATAAAATACATGCCGGTGGAATCCAGCACATAAGAAAGATCCATCCGGACCGGGGTTGCATCCTCCTGCATCCGCCGAAGTTTTCCGGTGGCAGAACCGAGGCCGGGATGCGCCTCCATAAAAGCGGTCAAGCACTCCAGAAAATCGGCATTCAAACAGGTATCCGGATTCAAAACCAGGATGTACTTGGACCGGGTGGAGTGAATCGCCTGGTTATGGGGTAGGGAAAAGCCCTGGTTCCTATGATTTCGCAGCAGCCGGACTGTCCCCCCCGGGAAATATCGCTCCACCAGCTCGGCGGAACCGTCCGTTGAGGCGTTGTCGGTGACAATTATTTCCTCCGGCGGAAGAGTCTGATCCAGTAGGGATCGAAGGCAGTTTACGATGTAATCTGCAGAATCAAAGGTAACAATACTTACGGTCGGTCTTGGTAGAGAGTTCATGGGATGGAAGGATAGGCTCCACACATCGCGGTCATTTCGACAGGCGTAAAAGGGACCTGGCCGCCATAAGGAAGCCTCTCGCTGCGGTGATGCGGCTAGCGGCCCCTTTCGGGAAGGAAGCCGGAAGAAGCAGAAAGCGCAAAGCAATTCCCAGGAACAGTCCTGTTTTAACAAGCACGGCGTATCGCCAGGAGAAGTGTTTTTTAAAAAAAAGTAGCTGGTTACGGTAATAAATCTGCATAAATTCCGGCCAGGGAAGAGTGCGCATGCTCGATCCGCCGAGATGCTGAAATACGGAAAAGGGCAGAAAATAGAATCGGGCGCCCGAACGGCTCATGCGGAAGCAGAGATCCACATCCTCATACCAGGCCGGGTAAAACCGTGGATCAAAACCACCGGCACGCAAGAACCAGTCTCTGCGGATCATAAGACACGCGCCGGCAGGCTGATCCACTGGTGTGGGGTGGTTCAGGTCCAGTTGCCCTTCGCCATATCCGTGCCGGTAAAAACGATGAAATGGAATTTTATCCAGGAAAAAAGAGTCGGCCAGCACCTGGGAAAGGGAAGGGAAACGCCGGGCCATGAATCCGTATTGCGGTTTGCCGGAAGGGCAAAGGAGCATGGCACCGACCCCGGCCGCCTGGGGATTCCGATTCATCCACTCCCGCATCAATTCGATCGAACCGGGCAGGACGATGACATCCGGATTCAGAAACAGCAGATACCTGCCCCGTGCCTGTTCGGCCCCCAGATTGCTGGCCGGCCCGAATCCGAGGTTGGATCCGGGTTGCAGAAGTTCCACGGGAAGTCCTTCGGGGAGGATATCCTCCAGAGGTTCCGCCGATCCGTTGTTCACCAGCACGATGCGCATACGGCAGTTTTCCCAGGCGGGGACCAGAGATAGCAGGCAGGCCTTCAACTCGGACGTGCAATACCAGTGCACCAGCACACAGGTTATGTCAGGAACCATTTCCACTGTTATCCGTTTCTCCCCTCCACGACTTTTCCATAAAAAAACCAATATTAAGATACAATGCATTGCGTATGGGCGATAGTCTAGATTTTAGCGGGGAGCGAGTTATTCCCGGACTGGTGGACCCCAACCTGATGGCAGAGCACCTGGCCCGCTACCGGTTTTCCTGCCAGTTCACGCAGGACAAGTCCGTCCTGGACCTGGCTTGCGGTTCCGGTTACGGGGCAGCATCACTGAAGGAAAACTCGAGGCAGGTGGTGGCCATCGATCTCTCGGAGCAGGCGGTCGCCTATGCTAAAAGCCATTTCCACCGGGAAGGAATTCACTTTCTGGTGGGAGACGCAACATGCCTTCCTTTTCCCGACGCCCGCTTCGATGTGGTCGTGGCTTTTGAAATCATCGAGCACATCGAGAAAGATGCGGAATTTCTGCGAGAGGTAAAACGGATCCTCAAGCCGGAGGGGCTGGCCATTCTTTCCACTCCGAACCGGGTTTTTAGCCGGGAGCAGGAAATCGCGGAAAATCCGTTTCACATTCGGGAATACTCGGAAAAGGAATTCGCGGAGCTGCTTGGCACCTTTTTCCCGTCCATCGTTCTGGGCCGGCAAAATCATGCGGAGGGGATGCAGTTCGATTTCCCAGGGGATCAGCCGGACGGGCACCTGGCATTCGATGGGGAAAAAAGCGAAGGGACAGTCGCAAACAGCCAGTTCCTGCTGGCATTATGCTCCCATGGCCGCATCGGGCACATCGGCAAAAATCCATATTTCTTTGTTTCCTCCCAGGCCGATATCCTGGAGACTCGAAACCGTCATTTGAAACTGTATGAGTCTCAGGTAAAAGGAAACCTGAAGCGAATCGGCGAGCTGGAGGAAGAGCTTTCTGCCAAAAGCGGCCACCTGGCCCGATATGAAGAAGAGCTCGGAAATTCGAAACAAGCATATGACGAGCTCCGGAGCGATTTCGAAGCCAAGGCGACCCATATCGCCCTGTGCCAGAGTGACCTGCGGCGGCTGGAAGAAAGCCTGCAGCAACTTCGCTCCGACTGGCTGGCCAAGAGCGAACACATCCGCCTTTTTGAGGGGGAGCTGAAAACCGCCCGCGAGCAGCTGGAGCAATTCTGCCGCCTGGCGGAGGATCAGGCCCGGCACATTGATGAGCGCAACCGCCAGCTCGGAGAGAGGATACAGGAGCTCGAGGAAACCCGGGCCCAGCTCAGGGATGCCGGTCGCCGGATGCGGGAAGCCGAATCCATTCTGGAGAGCCTGGACCGCTCCAAGTTGTTTCGATTCATTTACCGCCTCCCCTGTCTGGGCAACTACCTGAGAAAAATGCGATACCCCGGAGCGGCATAGCACCTTATTTTTTCTTGAAATCCTCCTAATTTGCCTTCCCGCTCTTGACAGGAACGGGCGGTAGGGCTATATTACAGCAGACTTGCTGGGGGGTCGTCTAACGGCAGGACGAATGGCTCTGGACCATTTAATCGGGGTTCGAATCCCTGTCCCCCAGCCATTTTTTTGTCTAAAAAACCGGATCCTTCAATTTCTCCAGCATCAATCCGGAAGCCTTTTCCACATCGGCATGGAGGCTGTTTCCCTTGCTGTCCATGGTGACGATTGCCGGAAAGTCCTTAACTTCCATATCCCACATGGCTTCGGGAATTCCGAATTCCAGCAGGTGAACGCCGTTGACCCTTTCGATACAACGCGCATAGTACTGGGCCGCGCCACCGATGGCATTCAGGTAAACCGCTCCCACATCCCGGAGTGCGGCCATCGTCTTGGCACCCATGCCGCCCTTGCCCATCACCGCCCGAACGCCGAACCGGCGGATGACTTCGGCTTCATAGGGTTCCTCGCGAATGCTGGTGGTCGGGCCGGCGGCAATCATCCGCCAGCCCTGACCTTCCTTCAGGACTACCGGTCCGCAATGATACAGGATTCGCCCCTGCAGGTCGGTCGGGGCTTCGTGCTTCATCAGGTAGGCATGGGCGGCATCCCGCGCCGTCAGCATTTGCCCATGGATCAGAACCAGATCCCCCACGTTCAGCGCACGGACTTTGTCTTCGTCGAGCGGGGTTATCAGTGGAATTTCCTTGCCGGTGCGGGCGAGGGCCGGGCCGGCCGCCATGGGCGCCTGCGCCTTCCCCTCCTCACAATACAGCCATCGTAAAATCCCTCCGGTGGAGGCGTCGAGCACCACGCCGAGGCGCCGGAAAGCCCAGCAGGAATAGGCAACGGACACAAAGTAGCTGGCCGGCAGACGATTCAGCAATCCGATCTTGCACCCAATCAGCGAGGTATTTCCGCCAAAACCCATGGTGCCGATTCCCAGCGTGTTGGCCACGTCGCAAATATATTTTTCCAGAGCCGCCAGTTGCAGATCCGGGTGGGTATCGGTCAGTTCCCGAAAGAGCTGCTGCTTGGCCATGGCATAACCATTGGCCCGGTCTCCGCCGATACAAACCCCCAGGGCGCCCGGAGAGCAGCCATGGCCCTGGGCCTGCCACACGGAGTGCAATATGCACTTGCGGACGCCGTCCAGGTCACGATCCGCCCTGCCGAGGTAAGGCAGATCGGCCGGCAGGGAATATTGAATATTCTTGTTTTCGCACCCTCCCCCCTTGAGGAGCAGACGGATTTCAATTTCACCCGCATGATCTCCCTGTTCAAAATGGATGGTAGGCATTCCAGGGCCAAGATTGTTCCCGCTATTCTTGCCGGTAATGGAGTCCACGGAATTGGGGCGCAGCTTGCCGAGTCGGGTCGCTTCGGCAATCGAATCCCGTATCTGAGCCCCCAGGGCTTTCTGGTCCATTCCAACCGGGGTGACGATTTCAAAAGTCGGCCATCCGGTGTCCTGGCAGATGGGATTGGCCAGATCGACGGCCAGGTCCACATTCTGGGCAATGACATTGAGTCCTTGTGAGGAAAGAGTCCCTTCCGGCTCGCCCGGCATGGCGGCCAGCATCGCCTGCCGAATGTCGGAGGGAAGCTCGGAACTGGTGCGGGTAATCAAGCTCAATAAAGAATCTTTCAATTGTTGCATAGCCACTCCTTGATACAAAGGGGATATCCGTCATGAACCGGTATTAACTTTACCAAATCCGGAGCCGGATTTCTTGTCTTCCGCGTTCTCATCCCCGGCCGGCTTTTGCTTTGGAAGGTGATCCAGGAGCAGATCGAGCTGGCTTACCTTATCCGCCTGCCCCATCTTATTGTATAAATTCCGGGCGGTCTCCCAGTGCCGTCGGGCCGTCTCGTAGTCCCCGCGGGTGTAAAGAACCGTTCCCAGATTACCGAATGCCTGAGCTGTTTCCTCCTGGTACTGGTGGGTGCTCAGATAAAGAAATGCGAGCATTTCGGCAACGACCAGGTAAAGCTCGGGCGGAATCTGGCTCTCCAGGTCCATGCGGTAAAGAATCTCGATCAGATTCCTGTCCTGACGGATCGGAATATTGTGCTCTCTTGCCAGGCGCAGAATCTCATCCGCCACCATGCCAGCCCCTTTGGCAACAACGGAAGGAGCCCGTTCGGAATCCATTTCATGTTTCAGAGCCAGCGCCTTGCGGGCCTCGGTGGAGCCGGGTGCCATTTTTCAAGCCTTGGTCTTGAAGGAATGTCCGACCGCTGCCTGCTCGGGGGAAGCCGCCTCGGCGATCACCGGACGATGGATTCTTTTTTCGGGGGACCCGGCCAGAAGAGGCCTGACCTCCAGATGAGCGTTGGGATAACCGAGATCCTGCAGGCGGCGCTGGAAAGCGCCCAGGCGGGGCCGCAGGTGCTGAATGGCTTCCCGGTTTTCGATATAAAGGATGGCGTCTACGGAGCGCGCGCTAATGTAACTGTCGATGCGGGTTTGCCCGAAGTGATCCAGCTCCAGCAGGAACAGTACCTTGTGCCCCCGGCTCCCGGATGACTTGGAACCCTGTTCCTTCCCTCCCTGCGGGTCAGGCTGCACCGTCAGATGAAGGAGATGCGGCTGGGCGCCCTGGTAGAAAGGGATGTCCAGATGAAAGGCATTCCCCTGCGAAAGGGAAAGAGAGTTGTTCAGCTGCTGGGACTCAATCAGGTTCAGGTACTGCTGAATCGAACTGTTAAGCTTCTGCAGCGAAGGCTGCGCCGCCGACTGCTGGATGGTCTGCAGAGCTGTCAACAGCTGACCTTTCAGGTCCGATTCGATGACCGCCTTTAAATCGTCGGGCTGGTGCAGGGATTGAGCCAGCCGGGCTTCGAATTGCATCCCGCCATTCCGTACAAAATTGGATAAATGCTCCCCTTTGGGAAGTCCCTCCGCGGGCATGAATCGGGCTAGCAGGTTTTCCAGATTCTGCAGTTGACGCCCGATCGGGATATCGTGAAGCAGGGTCCTGGCCGCCAGGTTCACTTCGGCGCGCAATTCGGAAAAACTTTGTGCCGGGGGGGGAAGGGACGGCAGCTTTTCTTTCAGCACCAGTTCGGCCAGCTGTTCCATGCTCATGCTTTGCCGGACCAGCCGGAAAATGCTGTTTTTTCCTGACTGGGACTCCAGTCGAAGTTCCACTTCCGAACCGGGACGTAATGTTTCGGTGCTCTGAACTTCATGAAAGGTGCCTTTGTATTCCAGAAGGTATCGCCCCGTCTGAACCTTTCGGTAAACGGTGGCTGCAATCGATTGGCCAGGATTAAGAAGCGAAGTTTCCTCGGCCATGGACTGGGAAACGACGAAATTCTGGGACCTGGGAGGCTGAAAATCGGTTGGGGATTCCATTGTGAGCCGAAGAAGCGGCGAGGGAGTATCCGGCATACGTTGCACTTTGACACCCTGGCCGGCTTTCAGACCGGGGTACTCAATCGCCAGCCTCTGGTCTTCAACGGACAGAAATGCGATGCCCGATTGCACCTCTGTTACTTTTGCGGTCATCTCTTTGTCCGGAGGCAGACGGTCCGGAATTCCACCGACAACCCGGACCAGCGTCCAGCCGGACGCTCCGGCTTTGTCGATAAATCCCGGCTTGGAGACGAGTGCACTGATATTGGAAAAAGGACTTGTGAGAATCCGCTCCCGTTCCGCCAGAATGTCTGGTCGGCCGGTGCGCACCGCCGGACCGGCGGAAGGAATCAGTCCACCGGTTTCTGCTTCCAGGGCCTGGAGCGCAGAGGCGTTTTCATCCGACAGGCCGTTTTCTTTCGAAGAGGGCAAAGCTTTCTCGATTTCCCAGGATGCGCGGGGAAAGGGCTGAAGAACGCGTATACGCAGCTGGGTTCCCGGTTCCACGCCTGCCGGAACCTGGAGCTGCATGGAAGCCCCCCGGAGGGAAAGAACCGCCCCGGAGGGAAGAACATCACGAACCGTCGCGTTCAGCTCCTGCCCCGCGGAAAGAGACGGGAATATCGGCCCAAGAGAAAATGCCTCGGAAGAATAGAAAACGGGTGTAGCGTTTCTCCCACCAGCCGGATCAGCCTCGGCGAGGTATTGAAGATTCACCCGGCCCAGGAGAACGAGAGGCATATTTCTCTGAATATCCGGCAGGGAAATCCGGGAGGCGGAAACAGGCATGGTGCCACCTTCCGGAACTGTCCAACCGGGAACAGCCGGTCCGGATTCCGCCGCTGCGCTGTTTGTTATCTCCGGGATTGTGGAAGGTAGTCCTGCAAGCTCGAGGAGGAGTTCGTTATCCTTATAAGAGACGCTAAGGGGCAAAATGGTGCCCGCCGGATAATTCATGGGCGGTTGGACCATCGCCCGGGTGCCTTGGAAATCAAGGACTGTTCCTTCGGCCGTTTGCCGGATCACTTTGGCCAGGAAAGGCTCACCGTTGGCACCGGGTTGCGGAAGTCCCTCCGGGAGGCGAATATCGGAGGAAAGAACAGAATTCGGGGAAGCCGACGAAGCGGCCAGGGCCTTCTCTGGTCCTTCCGCGAAAGGAGCGTAAATAATTCGTGCAGAAAAAACTCCTTGGGAAAGCAAAGCGGCCGGCAGGGCCTCGGAAGCCGGCAAATCCGGTTGCTGCCGGCTCACCTGCTCTGCAGTCGCTGAAGCGATCTTTCCCTGGACGGCAACGGGGGGCTCCGAAGCGGAGCGCCCTTCCTCCTGCAGGTAATCCATCGCATCCGGCATTGCCAGGGATGGAATGGACCGAATATTTTGCAGCCCGGGAGGAAAATCCTTTCCAGCGCCAGACGGCTCCAGGCGGAGGAGTGCCGGATTTTGCGCCGAAGCCAGTCGGGCGCGTAATTCCTGCTCCTTAGGGAAATCCGTCGTTTCGACCACTATCAGTCGATTTTCCAGCTGCAAAAAGGAAACTCCGGATTGAATATCCAGGACCTTGGCGCGGTAATCGATATCCGGCTTCAAATCAGCGGGGGGCTCGCTGATTACCCGAAAGGACCGCAGCTCATCCGACCGGGCCACAGGACCGGACCTCTCGGCGGTTAAAACAGCCGGACTGACCGCTGGAGCCAGGTCATCTGCTTTTCGAAAGGAGAGTCCCTCCGAAGAAATCATGGTGGTTGCGGGCGGGGCGTGGAACGGTTCCGCCGTCTGTATAGGGGCGGGCATGAGGCCATCCGCTTCCATGGGTATTCCATCCGCCCTCATCCCGACGACAGGCGGGTGCCGAGGGACCGCTGGCACCGCAGGCATTGGCACGCCAGATCTCTCATGGGATTCAACAGCAAGGCCGGGCGGCCGCTTGAAGACAGAAAGGGACTCCAGGGGTTCGAGGTAAAGATCTCCATCCTGGTAAGTGGAAAGCAGGGAAATGAAATCTCCGGCTTCGAGCGGTAACGGAGTTCCGATCAGGAGGCGTGCCCCTTTCAATTCGAGAATGGTAGTCTCGGATGTGAGTCCGACCACTTTTGCCGTCACCGGTTCGCCCTGGGACAGGATAGGCTGACGTCCGCTTAAACAGTAGACTTCCAGGGAGCGGAAAGGAACCGGAGCTTCTCTGGCTTCGGATCTCAGCGGGTCCGGAGAAGGAACAGCCTGCAGCGGGCGAAGCCTGGCAAAAACTTCCTGGGAAGGCGGAACGAAAGACGAAACCGCCGGTTCGTGCGGCTGTGTGGCTTCGCTTCGGAACTCCCAGAGACGTCCCATGAGGGAATTCCCCTGTGTTCGCGGAGGAGGAATCGGAAGAGGAGAATTGGATGGGCTCGTCAAGGAGCCATCCTGAGGCGGAACAGCATCCCGATTCCCGGGTCGGATTTGAGGATTTACAGGAAGGGAATCGGCCATCCGTATGGTCGCCCTCAGGCTGGTGCTTTTTTCTTCGAGGGTCCTCAATTGTAAAGGCGAGTATGGTTCCAGTGTAAGCGGGGCACTGCCGGGTTCCCTATGGACCCGGAAAAGGATCTCCTCCCCGATCGGCAAGTCCAGCGAGAGGGGAATCAGAAAAGGATGCCCTTTGATTTCCAGCCGCGTGGCATGATTTGCCACCGCAATGACCTTTGCCTGCAGGTATTCATTCGGCATGAGCTTCAGAGGTTCCGCGCCCAGCGGGATGACCTCCGCATATGAAATTTCAGAAGGGATTGCCGCTCCTTCGGAATTCTGCAGGCCGGGACCGGAGATCAGCGGAACCCGGGCAAAAGGACCATGGATCGAATGTCTCGAAAGCAGGGCAAAGGGAGGCTCCGGCTCACGCACCTCGCTTACGGACGCGGCAACGGGAGGGCGTGCCTGCAGCGTCCGCAGGGGGGCCGGGTCAGAAAGCTCACGGGCCACATCCGACCATAGCACTCCCTGTCCGTTTTGCGATTTCCCGGCCGGCTGCAAGGGACTCCTCACCGGTTCCAACAAGCCATCGGACAGATCCGTTGGAAAGGAGGTAATCCGCAGTGGGGGCGGGAGATCCTGAGAAATGACATCCGGTAAACTGCCGGCGATCCTTCCATCGGGCAAGGAGGGAGAAAATTCCCGGATGGAAAGGGTTTCCAGGAGGGTATGCTCCCGACTGGCAAGTACCCTGGCTGTCACATGGGCCCCCGGGTTCAGATCCATGAGAGTTTCGGCAAAAAAATTGTTCCCTCTGAACCGTAGCAGATACCCCCCGGCGAACTTTTCCAATACCTGAAAGTCGAGGAATTCTCCCGTCTGTAGCCCGGGAATCCTTTGCCCCACGAGCCGTATGTCCAGGCTTCCCAGTTCGGAAAAAGGCCTGGCTCTTCTTTCCGAAGGCTTGCCGCTGTCGGTGAGGAGGAATGGGCTGATCTGAGTCGATACTTTCACTCCTCTCTTATCGGCCGGTCTTTCTGGAAGTTAAGTGCTCCGTTGTGAAAACCGCGGGCCATATGCCTCTTCTTTTTTACTTTTCTTCCCAGGCTGCGGCATGATATAACGGTACCTTCTTTCTTGTCTCATAACCTGAATGACAAACGCAAACCGTGGAGGAAACGATGGCCCAATCTACCTATAAAGTCAGAACCGGTTTTCTGCTCTCCTTGATTATACTCTTTACCGCCTTCCCTTTAGCGGGACAGGACAGCTGGGCACCGGTTAAACTGCCTTCCGGGAAAATATTGCTGGAACCTCCGGCAGGTCAATTAATTGGAGCGCTGAATGCCTTCCCGATCAACTCGGCCCTCAGCCGGGATGGCCGGTTTATTGCTTTTCTCAATAACGGTTTCGGGCATTCCTCCTCCGGCTTCCGAAAATCGGTAGCGCTTTATGACCGCATGACGGGACAGATCGCCGATATTGCGGAACCCGGTACGGGCCTTTATTTTAACGGTCGCGCCAACATCTGCACCCCATTTTACGGAATTGCCTTCAGCAGCGACGGCAAAAAGCTCTATGTCTCCCTGGCCTCCACTCTGAAGGATCCCAAGCTCGGGGACCGCACCCAAAATGGAATCAGAATCCATCGCCTGCAGCAGGATCGGGGCATGGTGCCGGAAGGCGTCATCCCGATCCCTCCCTCGGATGTGGTCCTGCCCCCTTCCTATGCCAGAAACAATCCGGCTCCCACACCCAGCGGGCTGGCTGTCCGGCCGGACCCCAGCCAGCCGGGAGAAGACCTCGTATACGCGGCGCTGACCCTCAGTGATACGGTCGTCGAGTTGAGTACCAAAAGCAAAAAGGTGGTGCGCACCTTTTCCGTTCATCAGCCTCATCATCCGGCGATACCAGCCGAGTATCCCTATGCCGTCGCACTTTCTCCCGACTACCGGTCTCTTTTTGTAACTCTGTATAACGGTTCGGCGGTGGCCCAGGTGGATCTGTCCACCGCCAAGGTTCAGTTTATTCCCGTAGGTACCCAGATCCCCGGAGGTTCCATGCCCAGCAGCCATCCCAGCCACCTGGTCATGCATCCTTCCGGCAAGTTTGTTTTCGTTGCCGTGGAAAACAGCGACCAGCTGACCGTTATTGGCTCCGATCCCCAGGCAGGCGATTTTCTTAAGGTGGTTAACAACATCGACCTGCGGCCCGAACCCATGAGACAGAAGAAAATATTAGGAGCCGGCCCCAACCACCTGGCTTTTTCCGCCGACGGAAAATGGTTGTCCGTTTCGGCCGGACTTTTAAATGCGGTTGCCCTTTTGAAAATCGAGGATCGGGCAGCGGGCGGTCTTTCTGCAGAGCTGCAGGGCTATCTGCCCACCCTCTGGTATCCGCATACGGTCGATTTTTCTCCGGACGGGACAGAGCTCTACATTACCAGCGGAAAAGGGAAAGGGACTGGAACCAACAAACCCATCCGCCCCATGGTCCCTGGCCAGAATCCCGGCCTGTACGCTCCGACTCTGCTGCGCGGATCCCTGCGTGTAATTCGCATGGAGGAAGCGCTCCGGAAGATAGGCGTATTCACGCAAGCCGTTCTGCGCAACAACCAGCTGGACGCCTCCACCAAAAAGGCGGAAAGCGAGGCACTGGCATTCAATCCGATCAAGCACGTCATCTATGTGATCAAGGAGAACCGTACCTATGACCAGGTATTCGGAGACCTGGAAGGTTCGGACGCCGACCAGACCTGCCTCTACTTCGGGGAGCCCTTCACTCCCAATCATCACCGCCTGGCGCGCGAATTCGGAGTTTATGATAACTTCCATGTCAGCGCCGAAGTAAGCTTTAACGGACACACCTGGACGACGGCCGGAATCAACAGCGGATGGAATGAGCAGCAGTGGCAGATCAACTATTCCACCGGAAATTTCACTTACGATTCCGAGGGCCGAAACAACGAAATTGTTCCGCTGTATCACGATCAAAGCGATGTGGACACGCCTCAGAGCGGTTACATCTGGGACTCGATCCTCCTGGCGGGAAAAACCCTGGGCATGTTTGGAGAGTTTTGCGATAATCCGCCCAACCCGCTGCGGATCCTTAGAAAAGGGGATCCTTTCCCGGATTATATGATCCACCCCAAAATCGGCAGAACCAGTTCTTTCTCCTGGGAAGTCCCGGTGTATGCGGAAATAGGCGTCGACGGACAAAGGAAAGGAGGAATTATACCCAACAAAAAGGCCTTCGATCAGGCCTATCAGCCCCTGTATCCAGGATGGGATCTGCTGTTTCCGGACGTATTGCGCTTCCGGATCTGGCAGAGGGATTTCGAGAAAATAGCCGATAAGCAGAAGAAGACCGGGGAAGATTCCATGCCCGCTCTTTCCATCGTCCGACTGGGCAACAATCATACCCGCGGCGTTCAGCCGGGAGGGCCGACTCCCGATGCCAGCGTTGCCGACAACGATTTAGCCCTGGGGTGGCTGGTGGAGAGCATTTCCGGGAACGATTATTACTGGTCGAATACAGCCATTATCGTTCTGGAAGATGACGCCCAGGCAGGGTGCGACCATGTCGATTCCCATCGAAGCCCCATGCTGTTTATAAGCAAATACAATACCGGCTCAGCGGCGCGCTCCCACCAGGATTCGCGGTTCCTGACCACCGCCAGCTGTATTCGCACGATTGAGGCCCTTCTGGGCATCCCTCCCAACAACCTGATGACCGCCACCGCCCCTCTGCTGTTCGAGAGCCTCTCTTCCAGGCCCGATTCGTGGCATAAGCCATATGTCGCCGACACCCGCAATCTGGACAACGGATTGATCTTCACCGAAGCGGACGGGGCCATTCGCAAAAACAAGGTCCTTCAGGAAATGGCCAGGATCAGCGCCAGGCTGGAAATGGACGAGGCGGACGAGGCCGATGCCAATGCCCTGAACTACGTCCTGGAAAGGTGGGTGGAAAGCCAGGGGCGTCTGACCTGCTGCTCCGCATCGGAGGGCAGGGTTCGGGATTAGATTTTAATCTTCCTGGCTGACGACCTCCACATCCGCCGGCAGACGCAGGCTGAATGTGGAATCGGGTAGGGGTGCATTGATCTTCATGTTGGTGAACCGGGTCAGCAGGTAATCCTCATTCAGCTCCTGCAGCTTGGACTGAATGGGAAGCCAGCTCTGTTCATCCATCCAAAGGATGATCACCGTGAGAAAAGCGGCCGTTTTCTCCGATTTGGGCCGCATCTCGATGACGGAGGTCCTGGTTCCGTCCAGCTCCTCATGCTTGAGGAATTTGATAAAAAAGTTATCCCTCAGCTTCTGGCGTGACTGGCCAATGCCAATGGCCATAAATTCGGCTTTGTCCTTGTGCTGGCCCAGGGCGAGTTTCTGCGCCTGCTTGATTTTGGGGTGGTAAAGCAGCCCCTGATCCTTATTGATAATGGCGATGGTATGGTTCGGCGACTGGATCTCTTTTCGGATCATAGCAGAAGCGTCTCCGCCACGGGCATAATAAAACATACCCTTTTCTTCGGTGTCAAACTCCTGCAAAACATTGATGTACTTCTTTTGGGACAGCTGGGCGCTGAAGGATTTAATCCGGGCCCCGTTTTCTTCCATTTTCTGCAGAACGGTGTCGAGTTCGGCGGTATTGGCCGGCCCCTGAGCGCCGACGGCTGCCGTCAGCAGCAGAAAGAGCAGAACCGTAGGGAAGCTGCAATGGATTGTCTTACTTGCGGACCGTCTCATTCTTTACTCCTGGGTTTGAATTCTGGGACCCTGCTCCGTGCCGGGGGAGGGGGCAACCGCTGACTTGCCCTCCGGTGCGGGAGCAGGAAAGGAAGCGGCGGCCGGCAACTGCTTGGGGTGGAACTTTCGATTCTCCTTAAAGAAAGCGGGAGGAGTCAGAAAAATAAATCCCAAAATCAGGGCGCACATCAGGTCATACTGCCAGGTGCCGCGTCCATAAGTCCAAAGCAGAATGTTCTTGAGGATCCGGATGAATCGGCTCATGGTTAAAAGATACCGTCCATTTCGGCTTCATGGTAAAAGCCGGCATTGTTGCTGATGATTTGACCATCCCGCATCTCGATGATCCTCTGGGCGGTATGAGCCGCTTCGGGATCATGCGTAATCATCACGATGGTTTGCTTCAGGTGATGGTTGGTTTCGCGCAGCAGCCGCAGCACCACCTTGGAGTTGGTGGAATCCAGGCTTCCCGTCGGCTCGTCGGCCAGAATGATGGACGGCTTGTTGAGCACGGCGCGGGCAATGGCCACTCGCTGCTGCTCCCCCCCGGAGAGTTCAATGGGACGCTGGTCCATCCGGTCCTGTATGCCCAGCAGACGAAGAATTTCCTCGGTCTCCTTTTCGTCGAGATATCCGTTCCCATGAATGCGCTTGGCCAGAGCCAGGTTGCCGGCTGCGGTCAGAGTGGGCAGCAGGTTGAATCGCTGGAATATGTAGCCGATCTTTTTGCGCCGGATCTCGGTTCGCTCGCGATCCTTGAGCTTGACGATGTTCATCCCATCGATGAAAATATCGCCGCTGCTGGGCTTGAGCAGTCCCCCCAGAAGGTGAAGCAGAGTGGATTTCCCGCATCCGGACGGCCCCATGATGGCCACAAACTCACCCTCATGGACGGTTAATTCGATGTCCCGCAAGGCATGGACAGCCAGTTTCCCATGCCGGTAAACCATATTCAGACCGGCGGTCTGCAGCACCACCTGCGAAGCCACGGAGTGTCCTGGGGAATCGTTATTCATAGCTGAGTGCCACAACCGGATCCTGGCTGGCGGCCTTGAAGGCCGGGTAAAGAGAGCCCAGCGTCCCGCCGAGCAGAGCCAGAAAGCAGGCTTTGAAATGCCAGTCGAAAGGTATATCGATGAGCATGGACGGAAATTTGATGCGGATGATCTGTATAATCACGTAGGTTCCAATGATCCCGGCAATGCAGCCCAGGGAAGAAAGCAAAACACTTTCCTTCAGAATGGTGGACAGAATAAAGCTCTTCGGGGCCCCCATCGCCTTCAGGATTCCGATTTCGCGGGTTCGCTCGAAAATGCTGGTGTACATCGCCAGCAGAATCACCAGGAAGCTGACGAAAACGGAAATGGCGATGATGGTGTAGGTGAATTCCCTCAGAAACGGCGTATTTTCCGCCATCAGGTCCTGCACATCGGAGGCCTTGACGATATTGTAACCTTTGTATTCCCGCTTCATCTGCTCATAAACGGCCGGAATCCGTCCGGCTTCCTGGCACTTCACCAGGATCATGGAGGCCTTGTCGGCAGCGCCGGTCAGGCTCTGCATCGTAGAGAGGGGTATAAATACCCGGACCACGGCAATCCCGCTCTGACAGATGCCCACGATCTTGAAATCCCTGGCCAGAATCTTGATGGTATCGCCTATATTGAGATGATTGGAGCGCGCAAAAAGGTCATCGATAATCGCTTCATATTCGCCTTGAAAGGGGCGGCCGGAAAGAATATGAAGTCGGCCCGGAAAGTTGTTGAAGCTTTCCCATTCGATGCCGAAAGTGAGACCGAAACGCCCCACGCTGAAATTGACCAGAACCGGCGTCAGGTAAGTTACTCCCGGAATCTCCTTAAAGCGGTTGATCAGCTTGATCGGAAGGGTGCCGGTATTGAAGGCGAAAAACAGCGAAGCGCCGGACGGCTGAAAGAGAATATCCGCGCCGGTATTTTGGGTGCGTCGGGCGGCATCGTTCAGCAGGCCATGTGACAGCCCGGTGAGCACCAGAATCAGAATCACAGCCATGGCCACGGCACTCATCGAGACGATGGTTCGAGTGGGTCGCTGCAGCAGGTTGGCGATCAGCATTCTTTTCATAAATTTTACGGCCGGGAAGGAATCCTCTTGGAAAGGTCGACAAGCTCCGCAGTCGGTATCATATTCAGCTGAAACGATTTTTCCTGAAGTGAAGCATTGATTTTAACACGGTCCAGCAGAAGTGTCATACTGTAATGCTCCTGAAAACGCTGCAGGTCGATTTTTTGCGGAATGCTGATCCCGTTGATATCCTGATAGTTGCTGTAGTTGATCTCGGCCTGCAGCTTGCCGTCTTCGCTGTAAAATTTCTCCTTGGTGACCTGCAGGTCGAACCTTTCCAGCCAGATTCTGCGGACCAGCTGAAGGGATTCACGGCGGTCCTGCGAGAAGGTGGCCACTCCGACCACATAATAGCGGGCCGAGGTTGTCGACTCCTCTTCCAGGAAAAACTTCATGTCCTCATTTTCCAGCGGCCGGTTGAACAAGAGCGCCGGAAAAAAATGGTGGGGCCTCAGGTTCACCAGAGGATTTTCCATCTCCTTATTCGACATCACGGCCTGATCCCTTTCGAATTTTGGAAGCACGGCCGGTCCGACGAAAAACTTGTTCTTGCTGGGAATCCACATCCGGATTTGCTGGGCATCACATACCAGGTCCGCCAGCGAGGATTTGGTTACCGGGTTTTGCAGGGTAATACGAAGCTGGTTGGGCTTCTGAGCGAGAATATAGCCCGGGATGCCCATATATTTTTCGATCTTCCCATAATCCTCATCCCCGCCTACAAAATAGGCTTTCATCGAGGAAACCTGCAATGACTTTACAGAATCCGCCTTTTGATTCAGAAGGCTGATGATCTGTTCCTGCGTAAGAACTTTGGCTTTCTTGACACGGAATGGGGCCTGGATTACCTTGGTTGTTTTCAGGCAGGAGGGGGAGGCGGCAGCCAGAAAAAACAGCACTACCCAGGGCAGCCAGCCGGCCCGGCGCCGGCATCGCCGGTCTGTTCGACAGTCTCGCGTTCGCATTCTCGTATAAAAAAAACGATCCAGTGCGTTCTTCCTGTAGCCGGGATCGAAATTTCAAAATCTCTAATTGATAAAAAAGGGTTGAATGTATCACTGAAAGGGGTGAAAAGTCAAGAAGGATTGGGTCCGATATTTCCTTATAAATCTTTAAGATATCGCCTCAAAGAGCGACGGAAAGAACAGCTTCCGCCCCCTTCGGCGCGACCCTGGCTCTCAGTCGCGGGGCAGCCAGACGGACATCTCCGCGGCTCCACGGTTGCCCCAGGCAAAATACGGAATCAAAGTGGTTCGGGGCGGTAGAGCTGCTTTCACGGGCTTTCCCTCTTCCCGGGCCGGATAATAGAGAGGCATGTCCCGGTGTCCCGGCTGGACCGCCCGGAAGGGCACCTGCAGCAGCAGTGTGCCGCCCCACAGTTCCGGATCCCACCGTGTCTGGTATCTGGTCTGAGGCAGAATCCCGGTCTGGAGGCGAAGGTCCACCGGCGATGGCTGACCGGGCTCTACCGGCTCATAGCAGTAGAGAATCGGTCCACGAAACACCGCCAGACGATTCAGGTTTTCCGCTGCGGCGGGATTGCATTGTATCAGCCGGATAGGCATGTCCAGAACCAGTTCGACGCGATCGCCAGGCTGCCACGCCCGGTCCAGCATAAAATACTGTCCTACCTCCGCGCCCTTGACCGGGACCGGCAGAGACTTGCCCCCATTCAACCGGTAATGGGCCGTTTCACACCAACCGGGAATCCGCAAGTGCAGCGAAAAAGAGGTCGCCTTCCGGGGTTTTACAACCAGGGCAATATTCCCATCCCACGGATACCTGGTTTCCATTTGCACTTGCAGGGGTGTCCCGTTTTCCAGCTTCCAATCCAGCTCCAGGTTCTGATATTGATGGACCCACAATCCACTTTTGGAAGTGGACAAAAAATATCCGGGAAGGGAGGCCAGGGTGCGCTGGATGTTCGGAGGGCAGCAGGTGGTGGAGTACCAGTTCCGCCGGGATAAATTTCCAGAGGAGGCCAGCGGATTCCGATAGAAATAGGCGTCCCCGCTCCAGGAAACCCCGGGCAGAATGGCATTGTACAGAGTGCGTTCGCAGAGATCGGCAAACCGGGCTTCCGCTGTGATTTGCAGCATTCTCCAGTTCCACATCATGTTTCCGATGGCCGCGCAGGTTTCGGTATAGGCCCGCTCGTTGGGCAGTTCGTAGGCATCGCCGATCGCTTCCCCCGACTCACGCGATCCCAACCCTCCGGTCAGATACAACTTCCCGCGAACCATGTCGCTCCACATGGTTTCCAGAATATTTAATAGGGATTCCTGCCCGGATTCCAGATAGTAGTCCGCAGCGCCGCAAAGAGCATAGGTGGCCCGAACCGAGTGCCCTTCCAGGATTTTGCGCCGGGTGATCGGCATAAGGCTGAAGGCGTAGGCGATGTCCCTGGCGCTGAGCTTGAATTCGGGCTTTTCGGCATTCAGGAGATAATCGGCGAATGCCAGGTAGCGGCGTTCTCCGGTGGTACGGAACAGCTCCACCATCGCCATCTCCAGTTCGGGATGGCCTGTAAATGCGGCTTTGCGGCCCGGTCCCAGCGTGGCGACCACATAGTCCGCATATCTCCTCCCCACCTGCAGGAGGTCGTCTTTGCCCGTGGCCCGGGACTTGGCAATGCCCGCCTGCAAAAGATGGCCCAGGCAGTAGAGCTCATGCCCGTGTTGAAAATTGGTAAACCGGTCCTGAGCCCTTTCCAGAGAATAGTAGCTGTTCAGGTAGCCATCCGGACCCTGCGCCGCTCCCAGCTCTTCGGTCAGGCGGTCCAGGAGGGCCTGGAGCTCCGGATCGGCTCCGGATGCCAGGACCCAGGCGGCCGCTTCCATCCACTTATATAAATCCGAATCGGTATATAAGGGACCGCGGCGGGGACCTTCCTTCCTACCGGACAGGCGCCGGAAGTTGTCGACGATACCGTTTTCTTCCAGCAGCTGGTACAAAGAGGGAATGCTCTTTTTCCGGTTGATTTCCATGCGGTCCTTCCAGAAGCCCGGCCCGATTCGCACGGCCGAAACCGGGACCGTATGCAGCCTGGCCTTGGGGCTGTCGGAGATAGAAATGACCCCCCGGGCTTCCCCTCGGGAATCCGTCGGTTGCCCGTATGCCGGCAAAGACAACAGGAAAATCAAAAGGACGGTAGGACCGGAGCCGGTCCACATCAAGCGAACGTCGCGAATCATCGAATTTCTCTCCGAAACAAATAGCATGCGGGTCAATAAGGCTGGCAGGAGCCGACCTGAGAACCGGCGTAAGAAACGCCGAGGCTCAATTGCGGGAGGCACCGGCCCAGAGGATGGCGTTCTGCACCAGATGCCGGAAACCGGGATAGAAATGGGATTGCCGGTCATGTCCGGGCTGAACGGCCACCACCCTCGATTTGGCGTAGGGGCTGATCCAGGCTATGACCGGGTCACTGGTCGGATGATCGGTCTGCAGCAGCGGGGTGATCGCCGGGGAATGCCAGACCCCTTTGTAGGTTTCGTCGATGAAGTGCATGGGGCCCAAACCCTGCAATATGGGATGCGCGCCCAGCGGCGTAACCCGGAGCTCCACATCGTGGAGATAGGTGGATCCGGGAAGATCTCCCTCGGGCTTCAGCAGATAGCGGCCCCCGACCACTTCGTTGTACCACCAGGGCCAGGAAGTGTAGTCCGCCAGAGCATGGTGCAGAACCACCAGCCCCTTGCCGCTTTCCAGGAACCGAACCAGGTTCTCGCGCCTCTCCGGGGCCAGTTCCGCCGTCATATCGTAGAGTACCAGGACATCGAATTGCGACCGGATGTCCTTTTGAAACGCTTCGGATGCAGATACGGCGTGCGTCCATGCCAGGCCGGGATGACCATCAAAAAGGGTGTAAAAGGAAGGCTCATAGCCGTGCCCCCCCGTGACCACCAAAACCCGTTTGGCATCTTTCGAAACCGGATAGAGTTTCTCCGGGAAAGGAATGGTGCAGGAGCCGGCCGCGGCCCACTCCGCCCCCCGCAGGAAGGAGCCGATAAATCCGGTTTCATTCATGGCGACGGCATCGTGGCCGAGCGCGTTATAAAAAACCCTGCCCTTCCCGTAGGGTACCGTCCAGAGGATCGGCTCCTCGCGTCCGGTTCCATGGGTCTCCTTTCGGGACATAGCCCGGGCAATGACGTGGGCTTCGGGCTGCATGCGGGGCTGGTGGTAAAGTTCATCCGTGGCCAGAAATTTCGGGGGCATTCCTTTGGCGATCGGATGATCGGGATCGGAAAAGACGACTTCGAAGGTATGCCGCCTGCCGTGCCCGGTTTTCGGCTCCGAGGCGGTCCAGTAGCCGCCAACCATTTTCAGAAACTGCGGCCAGGGCTCTTCCTTCAGCCCGGTCGCCTTATGCCCGTCGCCAAGGACCTCCAATCCGGTAAAGGCATAATTGGCCCCGTGAATGACCACCATCCCTTTACCCTGGCGGACAAAGGATTCCACCGCTTCTTCCGCCTGGCGTCCCCAGCGGGAGCCGACGTAGTCCATAACCAGAACATCGTAGCGCTCCAGAACAGACGGTGTAAGACCGGACGGCTCCTCGGTAACCCGGACGGCAAAACGCCCGGAGTCCAGCAGCAGCTTTTTCAGAAAAGGAGTGGAAGTCCTCCAGTCGTGGTTGTTATAGCCGCTGAGAATCAGGGCATTCAGCAACCGCGGGGAAGCGGCCGCAGCCGTCGGCTGTCCGCGAAGTACGTCGCCATGCAGAAAGATACCCGCCGTGCAGAGAAGAACGGACAGGAACGACGAAAGCAAGGATCGGTGTGCCATTGTGTGTCCTCATCATCATGGAATTGTCAGCCGCACTTTCTTTCGCTCCTGCGGGAAAAAAGCGCACGCCGCATGGCTTATTATAGCATCAGCCTCCGCCCTTCGCGAGACGGAATTCTTGATTGATGCGGATTGATTGCGATATATTGAACCTTCCGGATCGGTCCCAGAAAAAGAGATGAATCGCTTTGGAACATAAGACAAGGAGCGGGAATGCAAACCCAGTTTTTGCCCAAGAAAATAAATGAGTTTCTGTGCACCCGGGTTCTCGGGCAGGCGGAAGCTCTCGAATTCATCTCGGTGGCACTCTATAAGCATATCCATCACCAGAGAGCCGGAAACCTGCTGCTGATCGGCAACAGCGGCAGTGGAAAAACCACCATTATGAATGCCGTCAAAGCCTTTTATGATGCCTTCGAGGAGCTGAAGGTCTTCCGGATCATGGTGATCATGAACGCCAACATGCTCGGCGGAGAGGACGAATCGGACGTCCAGTGTATGCGCCTTTTTAAGGCCATTGAAAATAAAGCGCGCTCTCTTCTGGGGGAGGATCTGACTTCCGAGCAGCTCAAGGCTTACATGGAAAGCGCCACGGTCTGCCTGGACGAAGTGGACAAGATTTCCTCACGAATTGCCGGCAAGGTGAACGTCGCCGGTCTGGCCATCCAGCAGTCTTTGCTCACCATTATGGAGGGGGAAACCGTCCACTACGAAACCACTCTCAAAGTGGGCGGCACCTCCACGCTGATCAAGATTCCGATCGATACCCGCGGTCTGCTGTTTATCTGCGGCGGAGCCTACGAAGAGCTGTACGATCAGGTGTACAGCATGGTGATCAGCAAAGAGGATAAGCGCCAGCTCAAACCCCAGATGGTCGTAGGCAGGGAGGGGAAGATCAGCTTCGAGTCCCGGTTTTCGCTGAAGGAGTTTTTGAAATTCGAGGATCTGTTCCGGTACGGGATGGTGCCGCAGTTCATCTCGCGATTCAATGCCGCCGTCGTGCTCAATAACCTGGACCGGGAGACCTTGAAGCGAATCATGCAGACCGCATTCGATTCCCCTTACTGCATATCCCGGGATTACTTCCAAAGCATGAATATACGGCTTGAACTGACCGAGGGGGCTATGGATTTGATTGCCGGCAACGCGGAAGAAAACAGCCGCACCGGAGCCAGGGCGCTACGGGAAGTGTTCAGCCGGATCATCACCCGGTTCGAATATGATCCTTTCGGATCCGGTGAATTGAACCAGAAGGGCGATTCCTGGATCTTACGTATTGACGAAAAAATGGTGAAAAGCGCTATCCTGTGACGATCGCCTTTTCCCCGGACAGAATAACAGGGCAACCGGCCATTTCAGGCCATAAAGGAGTCTGGTTCCTATGCAATTATGGAAGGCAAAACGTGGGGCGTCGGGTAATTCTCACCTCTTTCTGCTGCTGGCCGTTGGATGTTTGACCTCCTGGATTTGGGCCGCCAACTCCGATCTCACTCTTTTCAGCACCCGGTATCCGGGAAGCAAGGTGGCCACCTGCTCCTTGTGCCATTCCTCCACTCCTGCCCTGAACAGCTATGGCTCCGATTATCGAAGCGCCGGGCGTAACGCCTCCGGTCTGGCCGGCATCGAGAGCCGGGATTCCGACGGGGACGGATTTAGCAATCTGCAGGAAATTCAAGCCGGAACCTATCCTGGAAACGCTTCCGACAAGCCGGCCCAAACCACCACCACCGTGGTGACCACCACTACCACTACCACGGCCAGCAGCAGCAGCACCACCACTACCCTGCCTTCCGGATCCGCCCTGATGGAATTTGCCCACCTGGCGGCAGGGGGCGGCTGGCGAAGCTTCCTGATAATGAATAACAACACCTCGGCGGACGTAACCGGAAAGGTCGAATTTACGGCCTCCGGCGGCCAGCCTCTGGTGGTCGAGGTGGACGGCGCGGCGAAAAGCTCTCAGACCTTTACCGTCAAAGCCAACGGATTTCTAAAGCTGACTTTGGATTCTGCGTCGGCAGCAAGCCCTCTGACGGGCTGGTGCCGGGTGACTTCCAGCGGATCGCTGGGCGGAGTTCTTGTTTACCAGGCCAAGCCGGGATCGGTCATTACCACCCAGGCCTCCGTACTTCCCTCGGTCCGCATGCGGCGATTCCGGGTGGCCATGCCCCAGGTGGGAACCAATACGGAACTGGGGATGGCCGTGGCCAACGTGAGCACTCAGTCCGCCAAGGTCACGGCGCGGTACTATACGCCCGGGGGACAGACATTGCTGCCGGATCTTTCCATCGATATCGCTCCCGGCACGCAGTATGCCGGTTTTGTCAGCCAGCTGGTTCCCGGGGCTCCCTCCGGGCTGGAGGGTGTCCTGGAAATCAGTTCCAATGCAGACATTGTGGCGGTGGGACTGCTGGCTATCTACGACTACCAGCTCTACACCACCGTCCCGATCGTCGCCCTGCCTTGAGCTGCGGGCCGGAACGCCGCCGGCCGGCGGTCCCCAGGGATGCGCCGGGCACCTGGGGGAGGTTTGCGGTGCGATTCCCTGCCGTGCAGGGAATGGTTTCGGCTGGGGGCGGACCTTATTCTCTTCCGGAAAGGAAGATGCCGTCGACGAAGGCCTCGGGGGAAAATTCGATCAGGTCGTCGATTTTTTCACCGATGCCGACGAATCGAATCGGAATGCGGAACTCCCGGACAATCGAGAAAACTACGCCGCCTTTGGCCGTACCGTCCAGTTTGGTGACGATCAGCCCGCCCACCCCGGCGGATTTGATGAATTCCTTAGCCTGAATTAGTCCGTTCTGGCCGGTGGTGGCATCCAGGACCAGAAGCACTTCATGCGGCGCTCCGCGGACCTGCCTCTCGGCAATCCGTTTCATTTTTTCCAGTTCCTGCATCAGGTTGCTTTTGGTATGCAAACGGCCGGCGGTATCCACCAGAACGATATCCGTTTTTCGGGCCACGGCGGCCTGCAGGCTGTCGAAAATGACCGCCGAGGGATTTCCCCCGGATGACTGGTGCACCATGTCGGCCCCCGCCCTCCGGGCCCAGACGGAAAGCTGTTCCACGGCGGCGGCACGAAAGGTATCCGCCGCGCAGATCAATACCGATTTCCCGTCAGTCATGTAGCGGTTGGCCAGTTTCCCCAGGGTGGTGGTTTTTCCCGTGCCGTTCACCCCGACCAGCATGATTACCCAGGGGGAAGCGGCCGGGCCGGAGACGGATGCCTGCGGCGCCGCCTTCTGCGCCTCCAGGAGGATGGCGAGCAGTTCCTGGCGAATGGATTCGCGCAGATGATCCGGGTCGCAGAGCAGCTTGCGGTCCACTTTCTGTCGCGTCTTTTCAATCACTTCCGAAGCAATGGAAACGCCTATGTCGGCTCCGATGAGAACCGCCTCCAGGTCGTCCAGCATCTCCGGGCTGATTTCCTTTTTCCCCAGAACGATATTTTCAATTTTTCCAAGCAGGTTATCCCGCGTGCCCTGGACCGCAGCCTTCAGGCGCTGGAAAAAACTTTTCTTTTCTGTCTTATCTGCCATTATGCCTCATTTCTGATCATGTCGTTCCAATCGGCAGCCAAGGACTCGGGGCCGTTTTGTCGCAGGTGATTATACCGGCTCCATAACCGGCGAATCACGCCGACCAGCAATTCCGCCGGATCAAAATAGCGGCCGGTTTCCAGGCGCAGGGAGGTAGCCCGGGAAGCAAGCCATTCCGGGAAATCGGTCTGGTTGGCGTTCACCCCGATTCCCATCACCACGAACTCCACATTTTCCTGCACCGAGGCCGATTCCACGAGAATGCCGCACAGCTTCCGGCTGCGCAGCAAAATATCGTTGGGAGGTTTGATGCGCAAAGCATCCGCCAGCCCTGGCTCCTTGCGCAACCGGCTGCCGATGGCCTCATATACCGAAGCGGCCGCCAGCCGGGTCAAAATCAGGCAGTCGGACAGCTTCCAGCTCGGCCGAAGCAGAATGCTGAAGTAAAGCCCTTCCGGATCGGAGGAGTGCCATGGCCGGTCCCTGGTTCCGCGCCCCCGGGTCTGCACGTCCGCCAGAAAGACGGATCCCTCCGGAGCTCCCCTTTCTGCCGCGCGGCGGGCTTCCGAGCTGGTGGAGTCGACCGCGGGCCGGTAAAAAATGGGCAGGGGAGAACAGGCGATCCCCCGGCACAGGTTCGCCCATTTCTCCGGCAGCGGGTTGCGGATTACAGAGTTCAGTTTGCTGGTCATCCGGGAACCAAACAAATTTCAAACCGGGCGTCGGGCAGGAGTCAGGAGGACAATCCTGAAATCAGTTCCTGCAGTTTATCCCGGCGCTCCAGTATCGAGCTTCTTCTCTGGCGGTTTTCTTCGACGACTTCGAACGGAGCCCGCTCCAGAAAGTCCTGGCTCTCCAGCTTGTAATTCAGTTTTTCCAGGTCGATTCGCAGTTTTTCATCTTCCCGCTGCAGGCGAATCCGCTCCTCCTCGAGGTTGAGAATTCCTTCCAGGAGCAGCGCCAGCTGGAGCGATCCGACAATGGTTTTTGCGGCCGGGAGTTCCCGGGAAAATCCGGCAACCGGCTGCACGCTCTCCAAGCGAGCCAGATTTCGCAAAGAGGCGCCATGCCGCACAATCAGCGCCTGCTGTTCCGGGCTGCCCCCGGTGTACTGCAGGGTCATTTTGCGACCCGGTTCGATATTCAGTTCCGACCGTAAATTTCGAATTCTGCCGATCAATTCCGCCAGCTGCCGGATTTCTTCCTCTGCGGCCGGATCGTCCAGCTCCGGGACCGGGCGGGGAAAGGAGGAAAGCATGATGCTCTCGCCGTCGTGCGGCAGGCGCTGCCAGATTTCTTCCGTAAGGAAGGGCATGAAAGGATGGAGCAGCCGCAGGGAGCGGTCCAGGCAGTAGGTCAGGGTAGCCAGGGCACTTTGACCGCCCGCGCTGTCCCCGCCTTCGGCCAGCTGAGGCTTGATCAGCTCCAGGTACCAGTCACACAATTCGTTCCATACGAAGCGGTAAATGATTCGGGTTCCTTCATCGAAGCGGTAATTTTCCAGTGCCTCCTGCATTTCCGCTGCGGCGCGGTTCAGACGGCTCAGAATCCATCGATCCGCCACCGAAAAGCCTTCCGCACCGGCATTCCTCCGGGCGATCAGTTCTGCCGGGGAAATGGCGGCCTGTTCTTCCGGAAGATTCATCCGCGCGAACCGGGCGGCGTTCCATATCTTGTTGGCGAAGGCACTGTAGCCCTTCATCCGGTCCGTGGAAAACGGGATGTCCGTTCCAGGCACCGAGAGCGCCGCCAGGGTAAAGCGGACCGCATCCGCACCATACTGGTGAATGATATCCAGGGGATCGATGATATTGCCCTTGGTTTTGCTCATTTTCTGCTTTCTTTCATCGCGGACAATGCCGTTGAGGAAAACAGTGCGGAAGGGAACCTGGCCGATGAATTTCAGGCCCATCATGATCATGCGGGCCACCCAGAAAAAGATGATGTCCGGACCGGTGATCAGCAGGTCCGTGGGGTAGAAGGTTTTGAGATCCGGCGCATTCTCGTCCGGCCACCCCAGCGTGGAAAAGGGCCAGAGCGCCGAGCTGAACCAGGTGTCGAGCACATCCTGCTCCCGCTGGATCTGCCCGGATCCGCAATGGCTGCAGCAGGTGGGATCGCTAATTTCGACCGTAATCCGGGAGCAGTCCTGGCAGTACCAGGCGGGAATCCGGTGCCCCCACCATAACTGACGGGAAATGCACCAGTCGTGGATATTATTCATCCATTCAAAGTAAATTTTAGAGAAATTCTCCGGGACGAATTGAATCCGGCCCTCCTCCACAGCGCGGATCGCCTCTTCGGCTAAAGGCTTCACGCGAACGAACCACTGCGTGGAAAGCCGCGGCTCCACCATGGTGTGGCAGCGCTGGCAGTGCCCGACGTTGTGGAGGTGGTCCTCCACTTTCTCCAGCAGCGCAAGCTCTTCCAGCTCGGCAACCAGCTTCTTCCGGCACTCGAACCGGTCCATCCCGGCATACTTGCCGGCCTCCTCATTCATGCGACCGTCAGGGTACAGCACGTTGATTTCCGGCAGCCGGTGGCGCTTTCCGACGTGGAAATCGTTGGGATCGTGCGCCGGGGTTATCTTGACTGCCCCGGTCCCGAAGTCCTGACTGACAAAGTCGTCCCGCACCACGGGTAGCAGGCGCCCCAGAATCGGCAGCTGTACCACGGCGTTGCCGGGCAGGCGCATGTAGCGGGGGTCCGCCGGGTGTACGGCCACCGCGGTGTCTCCCAGCATGGTTTCCGGCCGCGTGGTGGCCACGGTGAGGAACCCGGGGCCGGACGGGAACGGGTATCGGATATGGTAAAGCTTGCCTCGGGTGGACTGATAAACGACCTCCAGGTCGGAAATGGCCGTCCCGCAGCGCGGGCACCAGTTCACGATATACTCATCCCTGTAAATAAGGTTTTCGCGATACAGGCGGACAAAAACTTCCCGGACCGCCCGCGAAAGCCCCGCATCCAGGGTAAAGCGCTCCCGGCTCCAGTCGCAGGAGGTCCCCAGAAGGCGCATTTGCTTGGTGATCGTATTTCCGCTTTCTGTCTTCCAGTCCCAGACCGTCTTCTCGAAAGCTTCGCGGCCCAGGTCCTGGCGGCGTATTCCTTTTTCCGCCAGCTGTTTTTCCACAACATTCTGCGTGGCAATTCCGGCATGATCCGTGCCGGGGAGCCAGAGCACGTTCCGCCCCTGCATACGTTTCCAGCGGACCAGAATATCGTGCAGGGTATGCTGAAGGGCGTGGCCCATGTGCAGGGAACCGGTCACGTTGGGAGGGGGAATAACCATGCTGAAGGGCTCTTTGGCGCTGGAAGAAGCGGCCTGAAAGTAACCGGCTTCTTCCCAAAGGCGGTACCACTTGGCTTCAAAATTGTTGGGTTGATAGGCGCGATCCATTTGTGCTTGCGACATGACGTACTTTTCTATGGCGTCCTCAATGGGGTTGTAAAAAGGGATTCCCCGCCCGTAATATCGGCGGGGCTGGATGGAAAAAAGATCGAAGTGTTTTTCTTCGGCGGGAGTCCAACGCTTACAGAGGTACCTTGTTTTGCTTTTTCAACTCTTGCCGAATAATCGATTCTGCCAGCTCGGGAACGATCTCCCAGGCGATTTCACGGAGAACCCGGTCGGACAGGTGCGCGACCACCTGACGGGCGATCCTCGAAACATCATCCTCCGAAAGTTCTCCAGGCGGTGTGGGGGCCGGGCCCGGGGAAGGCTCCGGAGCACCGGCAGGTTCCTCGTGCAGTTTCTCGACGGAGGGAGGCAAATCCAGAACCGGCTCTTCCGCGGGAATCGCCGGGGCAGTTTCCGGCTCTGCCGTCTCCAGCATTGGCTCAGCAACGACAGGCAGGTCCGGAGAGGCCGTGGATTCAGCATCTTCCTGGCGAAGCTCGATAGCGGGAATCTCCAAAAGCATGTCGTCGGTCCCGACTGTGCTTATGGGCAGGATGCTCATCTCTATTTCCAGCAGGTCACTTTCCTCTTCCGGTGCTGCCGGCACGGTAAAGGCAGACCCGGGCGGCTCAGCGCGAGCCCCATCGAGCAGCTCTTCGAAGGGTGCCTCCGTTGGGGGAAGAACCGCCGTGGTGGGCCGGAAATCGCCCGGGACGGAAAGTTCCAGCAGGTTCTCCTCCTCCGGACCCGCCGGGTCCGAGTGGCTTTGTTGCAGCAGACGATGCACCCAGTCCACCAGCTGGTTGGAATCGAGCGGCTTGGTCAGGACGCCGTCGGCGCGGACCCGGCTGAATTCCTCTTCGCTGAAAGGTTCGAAGGATCCTCGAAGCAGGAGAACCGGAGTTCGGCAGGACCCGGAGTTCTGCTTGATAAACTCACAGACGTCATAACCGTTTTTTCCCGGCATGTAGATATCGGCAAGAACGATATCGGGTCTCTCTCTCTCAAACAGGAGGATCGCCTGATTCCCATCGCGGGCACACACAATATCCAGATTGTCCCCTTCGAAGTTCAGGCGAACCATGCGCTCGATGGTAGCGCTATCATCGGCCAGCAGCAGCTTTTTCATGGCATTTTTCGATTGCAGAAGGTTAAGGTCATGGTGAGAAAGTTACCTGAAAAAAGCCCATTAAGCAATACCCCGGTATGAAATCGGTAAAAAGCGTCCCTCCCGAAAAAAGCGAATGCTATCCGTTTTCCTTTTTCCCCTTGCTGTCTTCTTTTTTCGGCTTCGCCTTGGGGTCGGGTTTTGTTTTGCTCGTGTCTTTTACCGAGGTTTCCGCCTTGGCCGGACCGTCGGCGGTTTTGCTGATGGTCGTGCTGATGACGATATCCTTCTCATCCTCTCCGGGCTTGGCGTCCGCCGCGGATTTGTCCTTGGAAGCGAGAAGTTCCTTGTTTTCCTTTTCCTTCTGGAGCATGTCGATCGCCCTCTGGTAGGGGTCCCCCTCACCAGAAAGGCCCATAGCTGCCATAAAATCCTTGACCGGCCGGAACAGGGAAAATCCCTCATCCGCCGCTGCCGCATCTTTCTTGCGCTGTTCGGCCAGCGCCGCGTTCACTTCCGGAACGGGCTTATTGAGCGCAATGAGCCGTTCGCGGGCCAGTTTGGCATACTCGCTATCCGGGTAATCGCTGCTAAGCCTGGCGTAGTTGGCAGCCGCTTCGTCGGTTTTCTTGTTCTGTTCCAGAGAGTCTCCCAGCTTGAATAAAATTTCATCCAGGCGGGAAAATTCCGGAAAGTTATCGGTCACCTGTTTGTACCGGCCGGCCGCTGCCTTAAACTGCTTCTTGTCATAATAGAACTGGCCGATCTTGTACACCGACTGCGCTTCATTTTCCTGGACATCTTTCAGGTAAAGCCTGGCGATCGGCGCAAACTCATGGTCCGGAAATTTTTCCAGGAACTTCTTCAGCTCATCTTCCGCTTTCTTGGAATGAGTGGAGTCCCTCTCCGGGCTTAACATCATCCTCATGTTGAGTGCGGCTATCTTAAACTGCGCCTCCGCTGCAAGATCGGAGGTGGGATAAAAAAGCTGAAAGTCCTTAAACTGAGTCTCCGCCTGAGTCAGGGACTCCGTGCCGCCTTCTTTATAGTAGGTGTTCCCCACTTCGAAAAAGGCTCGCGGCGTAAAGTCGCTGTCCGGGTAGGTATTGATCAGGGTCTGCAGCGAAAGGCGGGCCTTGATAAACTGACTCTTTTTCAAGTAGTTAACCGCGTTTTCATAAAGAGTCTTGTCCGGGGGGACGGCCTTGCTTTGCAGCTGCGCCGTCTTTTTACCGCAGGCGGAAAGAAAAATCCCGGTCAAAACCAGAAAGCAGAAAAATGCTTTCCTCGATCTTGCCATATGCAAAAAACCTCTTCGATTTCTATATCTCTGGTTGCTTTTCCCCCTGGCCTCAGGCGGCCCGGGGAAAACCGCTCAACTTTATATTTTACTAAAACTTCTCCTGAATTCTATCATGGATTGGATGACAGAGGACGGATTTGGGTTGCGAAAAATGACAGAACCCGCAACCAGAATATCCACTCCGGACCGAATGATTTGTTGGTAGTTCCGGAGATCGACCCCGCCGTCGATGGAAACCAGCGCCCTATATCCCTCCTGCCGGATCCACTGTTGCAGCCGGGAAATTTTCCCCAGCGAGCCGGGTATGAATACCTGCCCGCCAAAACCGGGGTTCACAGTCATAAGCAGAATATAGTCAACGGCAGGGAGAATTTCCTCCAGCAAGGAGAGAGGGGTGGAAGGGTTTAAAGCGATGCCCGCCTTGGCCCCTTTCTCCTGAATCCAGTGGACCAGACGGTGGGCGTGCGGCTCCGCTTCCAGATGAAAGGAAACCATATTGGCCCCCGCTTGGATGAAATCAGCCGCGTACCGCGCAGGATTCTGAATCATCAAGTGAACATCGAAGGGAAGCTTGCAGTACCGCCGGATGGACTCCACAACCGGAAGTCCAAGACTTATATTCGGCACGAAGGAACCGTCCATGATATCGAGGTGGATCAGATCGGCACCGGCCGTTTCCACCGTTTTCAATTCGTCCGCCAGCCGGCCAAAATCGGCGGCCAGCAAGGATGGGGCAATCTGGAACATGGCAATCTATTTACTCGCTTGTATACGTATGGTGTCCTTGGCCCCCAACCGGCTTCCTGCCGGAGGGTCCTGGTTAAGAATCATCCCTTTTCTGACTCCCGGACTGCTCAGGTAACGTACTTCTTTGATCGGCAAGGAAACGTGCGCAAAAAGCTGAACGGCTTCATTGATTTCCTTTCCTTTCAAATCCGGCATCAGATAGTACGCATCCGGCTTTCCCGTGTTGACCAGAAGGTCCACCGCGCCGAGGGAGTCCTCGGCGGGAAGAGACGAGGCCGACTGGCGCACGACCTCCGAGGGCCGGCTTTCTCCCAGGGAGGCCAGGCAGATTCTCCCCAGACGGAATCCGGCCTGGGAGAGCTGGATTTCGGCGACACGCAGACTTGTTCCGGTAAGATCAGGGATAGGGACCTGCATTTTTCCGGAGCTGACGATCACACTTACCGTCTGCCCGACTTTGATCGGCGTACCTTCCGCGGGATGCTGGGAAAGAATGCAATGAATGGGCGTACTGGCGGAGGGCTGTGTTTTGGCGATTTCCATTTTCAACCCGAGCCTGGCCAGCAGAATCTCCGCGTCCTGTATTTTAAGCCCGGTCAGGGCGGGAATCGTAGAGATTTCCTTTCTCATGGTATAGCGCATAGCCAGGAAGCCGCTGGCTACGGCCGCTACCAGCAGCGTAAGCCCAAGGAAAACCCAGCCCAGAACCCATTTCCACCCTTTACCCATGACGTTCAAAATTAAGGAGAGAAGATGCTACCACATTTCCCCTGTTTTCCCTCACAATCGGGCTTCTGTTCCGGTTCTTCCCCTTTTGCTTCGGCGGAGCAGGGCAGCAAAAAATCCATCTTCCTCCACGGCGCCGGGCCATGTGCAGAAATATCCGTTGGAAGTAACCCACCCGGCATTCAGACCGTCCCCTCGAATCTCCTGCAGCCGGAATTCCGGATGGGAAGCCAGGAATTCGCAAATCACCTGGTCCGTTTCTTCCGGTTCGGTCGAACAGGTGGAGTAAAGAAAATAGCCGCCCTCATCTACCAGCCCGCACAGAACCTCCAGAAGCTGCCGCTGGATTTTTTGCATGCGGGAAATATCCGAGCTGCCGATTCGCCAACGGATTTCCGGGTGCCTTCGGACCGTACCCGATCCTGTGCAGGGAGCATCCAGCAGAACGGATGAAAAGAAAACCCGGTCCCGGAACGGAAGAGGCCCCAGGCAATCGGCAGCCATCCGTACGATTTTTGCCCGTCCGGAAGGAGCGACGGGAGTTCCCCAGTTCACGAACCTTTCGGCTTTCCGGTCGATGGCCAGGATCTCACCCTGCGGCCCCAACCGTTTTGAAAGGATCAGGGTTTTTCCGCCGGGTGCCGCACAGGCATCCAATATGCGGTCCCCGGCGTTGAGAGGAAGCAGGTGGGGAACACACTGGGAGGCCCGGGACTGGAAATGAAAACAGGGAGTGCATCGGGATAATACCGCTCCAGCTTCGGCCAGTCCCGCAGCAGGATCCAGAAAATAGGCTCCCTCCGGAAAATCAAAGTTGCGCAGGAATCCGGACCGCGACAGCAGCTGGAGATCGGCTTCCGGTAAGGAATCCGAAAATGGTATGTGAAGATCCCTTCGGGGCGCCAGGTTGTTCGCCCGGAGCAGGGCGACGGTTTTCTCCTCCCCGAATCGGCTCCGCCACCGGTCCACAAGCCACTCGGGGTGGGAGAAGCGCAAGGAAAGGGACGCGGCATCGGATGCTCCCTCCTGCGAAAGCCATTGCCGCCAACTCTCCCGCTTTTCGGCAATCCGGCGCAATATGGCGTTAACGAGCCCCTGCGGACTCCGACCGATTCGAATCCGGCAAAGGGTCACGCTTTGCGAAACAGCCGCAAAAGGAGGCACCCGATCCATAAACAGCATCTGATAGACGCCCAGGCGAAGCACGTTCAGCACTTCCCGTTGTAAGGCCCGGATGCGGTCCGATTGGTGCTTGCGGATGATTTCGTCCAGCGCGCTTCGGGACCGCAGGACCCCCAGGACCAATTCATAGGCAAAAGCCCTTTCCAGGGAGGATAGACGCTGCGACTCGGGGGAGGCAAAAAGATGCGAGGAGAAAGCGCCTTCCGACTCTATGGCTTCGAGGGCCTGGAAAGCGAAGATACGCCCCGGTGACACCCGGCTGGAGCCAGGGCTAAGCCGGGACGCAGGCAAAGGATTCTCCGGATGTGATTCGATGTCCGTGGATCAGGTCGGCTCCGGAGATTCTCTTCCGGCCCGGCAGGCTGACTTCGATTATTTCGAGATAGCTTCCATTTCCGCAGCAGGCTAGCAGCCGGCTCCCTTTTTCGACGTGCAGAAGGCCCGGGCTCACCCCGCTTTCGGCAGCCGACGGCGCGGCCACCAGGGCAGTTCGCCATATTTTGATCTCGCGGTCACGGAAATGAGCCAGAGCCCCGGGCCAGGGATTGAAGGCCCGGACCTGATTGTGGATGACGGCCGCCGGTTGCGACCAGAGCAGCACGCTTTCTTCTTTTCCGATCTTGGCTGCCTTGGTTGCCTGGGAATGGTCTTGCGGAACGGGGAGCAAGGCCCCCTTCTGCAATTCCCGCAACCCCCTCAACAGCAATTCGGCTCCCATTATGGCCAGACGGTCATGCAGTTCGCCCCCGGTCTCGTCCGGACCGATGGGGGTTGCCTCCTGCAGCAGGACCGGCCCGGAGTCGAGTCCGGCATCCATCTGCATGATGGTAATGCCTGTTTCGGAATCTCCCTGCAGAATGGCCCGGTGCACGGGAGCCGCCCCTCTGTGCCTGGGCAGCAGGGAGGCATGCACATTGATGGATCCGAAGCGCTTCATGCCCAGGATCCATTCCGGAAGAATCTGGCCGTAGGCGGCTACGACGATCACCTCCGCGGAAATACCTTCCAGCACGGGACGAAATTCTTCGGCGCGAACCTTGACCGGCTGATACACAGGGATTTTTTCCCGCAGCGCGACATCCTTCACGGGAGAAAATTTGACCTGATGCCCGCGATCGCGGGGCCGGTCCATCTGGGTGACGATGGCGGCCACTTCGAAATCCGGACTCCGCACGAGGGCTTCCAGGGATGGAACTGCGAAATCGGACGTTCCCATAAATATTACTCTCATCGGTGTAATCTCCCCGAGCGGAAACCGGGAGCGATCGGTCCCGCCTGCATCCGCCGGAACTTACGACTCCTGCCGGGCGGCCTGGGCCTTTTTCAGCCTCCGCTTGACCAGGCTCCGCTTCAGCGGGGACAGGCGGTCGATAAAAAGAACTCCGCGAAGGTGATCGAGCTCATGGCAAAAGCAGCGCGCCAGAAGATCTTCAGCCTCCAGGGTCCATTCGGTGCCCTTCACGTCCTGTGCCCGCAGGACGATCTTTTGCGGACACCAGACCGATTCGTACACATCCGGCACGCTCAAGCAGCCTTCTTCTCCGTATTGCTCCCCGGTGCAGGAGACGATCTCCGGATTCACGGCCACAAAGAGCTGGGCTCCTTCCGCTCCGGATTTCAGATCGACAACCACAATGCGCTTCAGGATTCCGATCTGGGGAGCCGCCAGGCCGATCCCGGGTGCGGCATACATGGTTTCCACCATGTCCTGAATCACCTCCTGCAGAGCGGAGTCAAAGGCAGTTACCGGTTCGCTCTGCTGTTTCAGAACGGGGTCAGGGTATGTCAGTATGGGACGAATCATTTTGTCTGTTTCTTTTCCTGAGAGGCATGCCCGATAAAGTCCGCAAACCTCAGCGAGAGGGGTTCTGCCTCAGATTTTCTGGAGCCAGGACAGGTGGCTCTGGTAATTGTTCCGGATTTCTTCCATGGAATCTCCTCCGAATTTTTCCAGGAAGGCGTCGGCCAGCACAAAAGCCAGCATCGCTTCCCCGACCGTTCCGGCGGCGGGTACAACGGACACATCCGAGCGCTCGTAAACCGCGTCCTTCCTGGCTTTGGTTCGGATGTCGACCGATGTCAGTGGCTTCAGCAGCGTGGAGATGGGCTTCATAAAGCCCCGAACCTGAACGGGCATGCCGTTGGTGATCCCTCCCTCGAGCCCTCCGCACCGGTTGGTGCGACGGTAAAACCCCCTGCTGCTCTTGTGGTAATAAATGGCATCATGAACTTCCGAGCCGGGCCGACCGGCATTACGAACGCCATCCCCGATTTCCATGGCCTTGACTCCGGGAATGGAGAGGAAAGCCTGGGCGATCCTCCCGTCCAGCTTGCGGTCCCATTGGGTATGAGACCCCAGACCAGCCGGCACGCGAAAGGCAATCACTTCAAAAATTCCTCCCAGGGTATCCCCGTGCTCCTTGGCTTGGTCGATGGCCTGCATCATCCTTTTTTCCGCGTCCGGATTAAGACACCGCATGGGAGTGAGGTTACATCGCCGCAGGGCTTTCGGCTCCGGGAGTTTCTGTGCATCGGTTCCTGCTTCCACATTCCCGACTCGAACCGTGTGGCTGAAAATGGAAATGTCGAAAGCTTCGAGAAACTGCTTCAGCAATGCGCCTGCCGCGACCCGCGCCGCCGTTTCCCGGGCGCTCGCTCTTTCCAGTATGTTCCGCATATCCTGGTGCCGGTATTTGATCATTCCCGCCAGGTCGGCGTGACCCGGTCGCGGCTGGTGGACGGCCCGCTGCGTTTCCCAGGCCTCCACCGGCTGGGAGTTCATTTCCTGCTGCCAGTTCACCCAGTCACGGTTGTCGATGCGCAGGGCAATCGGACTCCCCAGGGAAAATCCGTGTCGTACCCCGCCGACGATCTGAGCCTGGTCCGTTTCTATTTTCATGCGATCGCCGCGGCCATAACCCTGCTGACGGCGGCTTAAATCTTCCTGGACCGCATCGATCCGGATCGGGACGCCGGAGGGCATTCCTTCCAGAATGACCGTAAGGCAAGGTCCGTGCGATTCTCCTGCAGTAATCAGTCGTATCATTTCCATTCTCCCCCAAAATAGTATCAAATTCCTCCGGGCAAATAAAAGTGGGCTTTCCGGTGGTCCGGACTCGGTCCTCAAGGTAAAATTCTTTCTTCAGGGGTAGTAAATTCGATCCCCGGGACTTCGGCATTGCTTGACGGGGGCCATGGGACACGATAAGATTCAGATACTTGCATGGGATATATATTTAATGTTTTAAAAGAGATCCAGCTTTTCTCGCTGCTTTTTCTCCGCGCGGTTATCAACGTGTTCCAGAAACCGCGCTACATAAGGGATACCTTTCAGCAGATGGATTCCATCGGGATAGGATCCCTGCCGATTATCTCCCTCACCGGCTTTTTCACCGGCGCGGTTCTGGCCCTGCAATCCTCGAAAACCCTAAAGTCTTTCGGGGCGGTGAACCTGACCGGCCAGCTGGTTGCCCTTTCCCTGGTCCGCGAGCTGGGTCCGGTTCTTGCCGCCCTGATGATTGCCGGCCGGATCGGCTCCGGAATTGCCTCCGAACTGGGGTCCATGACCGCCACCGAGCAGATCAACGCCATGCGCGCCCTGGGAACCGATCCGACCCGAAAGCTGGTAACCCCCCGCATGCTGGCCACGGTCACCATGTTGCCGCTGCTGACGGTAGTTTGCAATTTCTGGGGGCTGGTCGGAGGATGGCTCGTTTCCCTTTATAAGCTGCGGATCAGCTCCAGCCTTTTCTGGTTGACGTCATTCAGCTCTTTATCCTATTCCGATCTGGTTCAGAGCCTGGTTAAACCCTTTTTTTTCGCCTTTATTATCAGCATGATCGGCTGCCACTGCGGCTTGTCAACCACCGGTGGAACCCAGGGAGTGGGCCGCTCCACGACAAAAAGCATGGTTCTGGCTTCCATCCTGGTCATTGTGGCCGATTTCTTCCTGAACACCATTATCATTGAATTGACCCGGTAGAAGCGTGATTCGCCTTCAGTCCGTTTACAAGTCCTTTCAGGGCAAGCCGGTCCTCAAGGGGATCGACCTGCACGTGAGGGAAGGAGAAACCAAGATCATTCTCGGAGGAAGCGGGTCCGGCAAATCCACGATTCTGAAATTAATCCTGGGCCTGGATAAGCCGGATTCAGGGTCGATTCAGGTGGAAGGGGAGGAAATTACCAGCCTGAGCGAGGAGGAAATGATCTCTGTCCGAACGAAAATGGGAGTTGTTTTCCAGGAGGGAGCCCTGTTCGATTCCCTGACGGTCGGCGAAAACACCGGCTACCGCCTTCGCGAAGCAAAAGCCAGCCGGGAGCCGGAGATTCAGAAGACGGTTCGACGGCTTCTCGGGTTCGTAGGTCTGGAGGATGCCATTGACAAGATGCCGGCAGAGCTGTCCGGCGGAATGAGGAGACGAGCGGCCATTGCCCGGGCCCTGGCCGGTAGCCCCAAAATCATGCTTTATGACGAAGCTACAGCGGGGCTGGATCCGATCACCTCCCGGGTGATCTGCGAGCTGATGATCAAACTCCGGGACCTTGAGAATGTGAGTTCCATTTTTGTCACCCACCACCTGGAAGCGGCGTTTCTGCTTGCCAGCCAGTATGCCCGCCGATCCCCCGATGGAAACGTCCTGTTTTTCAAGGAAGCAGACGACCTGTGCCTGGTCAACACCAAATTCCTGGTTATGGAAGACGGAAAAATCGTTGCCGAGGGAACGGATGAAGAGATCCGCCAATGCGAAAACGAGTACGTAAAGGAATTGATTTATTAGGAGCATTCGATGAAAAGTAAGGGATCCAGGGGCAAATTTGCCGAAATCCGGGTTGGGATTTTTGTCGTTATCTGCATTGCCATTCTGACCGTTGCCGTAATTTATATCAGCTCTGGATCGGGCATTTTCGGGCCTACCTTCCGGGCGGTTACCTACCTGCCCACCGTAGGGGGGCTGAAACCGGGTGCCCCGGTCCAGCTGGCCGGCGTGGAAGTAGGCACCGTCGTCAGCGTCGACATCCTGCGGCCGGAACTGGAGCCGCGCAATGAAACCAATCTGGCCATTTACCGGCACATGGAGCAGACACAGGATGAAATCGACAAGCGCCGTGCCAAGATCCCCGAAGCCGAACAGGAGCTTCGCAGCCTTGTGGAAAAGAGACAGCAGCTCCTCGATGCCCAAAAGGGGAGTGACGCATCCTTCAAATCCCTCCTGAACCGGATTAACGACCTCACGGAGGGGCTGGAAGCCAACCGAAACAAGATTTCGGACCTGGAGGGTGAACTGATCCAGCTGAGGGGCAGCATACAGAATGTCCAGGTGATCATGAAAATCGAACAGGCCTACCGGACCTGGCTGCGGCAGGATTCCGCTGTCGGCGTTGGTTCCATCGGTCTGCTTGGCGACAAATACATCGACATCTCTCTTGGTCGGTCGGATAAGCCGGTCGCGGAGAACGAACAGGGAATGGTGGTTATCACCGGCAAAAAAGAGACGGATTTCCGGGAGCTGATCACGGGAATCGATGACGTGATCGGCAATTTCGGGGTGTTGTCGCAGCGTTTTAAAAATCTGACCAACAAGCTGGATGAGGGATCCATCGCCCAGTTCATCGGAGATCGCAGCTTCTACGACAACCTGAACGCCACTTTGCGTGAAACGGACCAGACTTTGCGCTCTTCCACGGAGCTGCTGCAGGATATTCGGGGCGGGAAGGGAACCGTCGGAAGGCTGATTGCCGAAGACAAACTCTATACCGACATCACACAGATTACCAGTAAGTCCAATGAGGTCCTTGGTAAAATCAACAGCGCCCAGGGGGTACTCGGCAAGCTGATCAATGAAGACCAGATTTACAGGAAAGCGGAATCGGTACTTAACTCCGCGGATGTCATTGCGGAGCGGATTAAAAACGGCGAAGGGACTCTGGGGAAACTGAGCAAGGATGAAGCTCTTTATGAAAAGACAAGAGCGACGCTCGATAAGCTCGCCTCGGTTATCGATGACATCGAACAGGGGAAGGGCACCATGGGCAAACTGATCAAGGATAAGAGCCTTTATGAAAACCTGAACCAGACTTCTGCCGAACTGGTCAAGCTCCTTTACGACTTCCGGCAGGATCCCAAAAAGTACCTGACCATACGATTCCGTCTCTTTTAAATCGCTTTCGCACCTTGACTTAATATTTTACATTACGATATTGATATTAATTATCCATAAACATTGATAATTTTGTTGACTTTTATCCTTTTACAGGTTACAGTAGCTGCATGGTTTTGCAGCAGCTTCATCAAGCAGCATTTTTAAGACATGTATTTCCCTTCCTGAAACAGTTCCGTCCTTTCTTTTTTATCTCATTTCTTCTGGTTTCTTTTTCTGCCGGCGCTCAAACCTGGGATCACAAGGCTTCCGCCAACCATTTCAAGCAGGCCACGAAGTGGCAGGAAGAGCTCCTGCGCGAGAAAAATCCTTCCAACCGCAAGCAGAACTATTTAAAGATCATCAAGGAGTTTGAGAGGGTATGGCTGAAAGATCCTCATTATTCCGGCTGCGACGATGCGATGTTTTACGCCGGACAGCTATGGAAAATGGCGGCGGAGAACTGTAAGGAAAAGCAGCTCTATAAAAAGTCGTTGGATCAGTTTAAAGCTCTCATCAAGGAATACCCGCAGTCCGATTTCTCGGCCAGGGCCCAGCTCGAGATGATTCGGATTTTCTGTTTTCAGGGGCAGGCTGCGCCCGCCCGCGAACAGCTGGCCGCTCTATTGAAGCGCTATCCCAAATCCAAGGAAGCGGAAAAAGCCCGGCAGGCTGTAGCGGCACTCGATACAGCCAAGGCCACTCGTACCGGTAAAAGCGCCAAAAGCGACAGGAACGTGTCCATTACGGAGCAGGCGGCCTCCGTTCCGGCGGTAACGGAAAATCAGACGGCTGCCGGTTCCGTGCTGGTCACCACGATCCCCCCTTCGACTGCCAGGGAAAAGGAATCCGATATTTTACCTCCTCCCGAGCCGGCTCAGCCTCCGCGCCTGGGAGGACTCACCCTTACCCGAACGCTCGGCCTGAAGATCAACCGCGTGGTCCTTGACCCGGGCCACGGCGGACACGATACCGGTACGATCAGCAAATCGGGACTGATGGAAAAGGACCTGGTTCTCGATCTGGCCATTCGACTCAGGAGCTTTCTCCAGGAGCGCATGGGAATGGAAGTGATCCTGACGCGAGAGACGGATGTTTTTCTTCCCCTGGAAGAACGCACGGCTCTTGCCAACCGGAACAAGGCAGACCTGTTCATCTCGATCCACGCCAACAGCAGCCGAAATTCGAAAATTAACGGAGTGGAAACCTTCTTTCTCAGCTGGGCTAACAGCAAAGAGGATCAGGAGCTGGCCATCCGGGAAAATGCAGCGGCATCCAGCACGGTAGCCGACCTGCAGGACCTGGTTCGAAAAATTGCCAAAAATGAAAAAATCGGTGAATCCAGGGAGCTGGCCTCCTATATCCAGGGAGACCTGATCAAGTATGTGGCCGGCTTTTCCCCGGGGGCCAAGGATCGGGGCGTGAAGCAGGCACCCTTTGTTGTCTTGATCGGTGCCTCCATGCCTTCCGTTCTGGCCGAGGTGTCCTTCCTGAGCAACCCGAAAGTTGCCTCACGACTATCGTCGGAGGATGCCAGGGAGCACCTGGCAGACGGGCTCTTTACCGGAATTGAAAGATATGTTTCCAGCCTGAGTCGCCAGGCTGGAAATTACCAGCGTACCCTGGAAACAGGCCCGTAGTCGCCAGAACACAGGCCGCAACCGAGGGCATTGAAGAGAAACGCCAAACCAGAGACTGCCCAATCAGAGGGATGAACATCGAGGAGCCAATATGGTCGAACTGATGCAAAGGCGAAAGATTCTGCGCGACGGATTGGATGCTGCGGCCGGACTCACCTGGATGGCAATTGCTCCGCAGAGCAGAGCGTTAGGTGCCAACGAGCGCCTGCGCCTGGGAATCATCGGGCTGCGCCAGCAGGGAACCGTCAACATGATGGATTTCTGCTCCGTGCCGGACGTTGAGATTGCGGCGCTTTGCGATGTGGACGAATCGCAATTTGCCAAACCGCTCAAGGTCCTCTCCGATGCCGGACGGCCGAAGCCGGCTCTTTTCCGAGACCTTCGGAAGCTCCTGGAGCAGAAGGATATCCACGCCGTCAGCATCGCCACCCCGAACCATTGGCATTCCCTGGCTGCCATTTGGGCCTGCCAGGCGGGCAAGGACGTCCATGTCGAAAAGCCCGGCTCCCATAACCTGTTCGAAGGTCGCAAAATGGTGGAGGCGGCGCGCAAATACAATCGCATCGTACAACACGGCACGGAACAGCGCAGCTCCGCTACCCAGCAGGCCGGAATCCGTTTCCTTCAGGAAGGCGGACTGGGAGAGATTTACATGGCCAAAGGTCTGTGCTACAAATGGCGGGATACCATTGGCCGTCTTCCGGAAGAACCCGTCCCCTCCGGTGTGGATTACGACCTCTGGCTTGGCCCTGCGCCCCGCCGGTCCTTTTCCCGCAACCGGTTTCATTACAACTGGCATTGGCACTGGGAATACGGCAATGGAGACATCGGCAATCAGGGAGTCCACGAGCTGGACGTGGCCCGCTGGGGTCTGGGAGTCAAGCTTCCCGGCCGGATCACTTCCGTCGGCAGCCATTTCATGTTTAACGATGACCAGGAAACCGCAAACTGGCAGATCGCTCTTTTTGAATTTCCGGATGCGATCGCTTCCGGGGACAAAAAGAAAGTTCTGCAATTCGAAGTCCGGCACTGGATGGGGAATCATGAAGCCTCCTTTTTTGCCGGACGGGAAAATGAAATCGGCAATACTTTCTACGGTACCAAGGGATACATGACTATGACCGTCAACGGGTGGCAGACCTTCCTTGGCCAGGATCAGAAACCGGGCCCATCCGCCAAAGGGGAAGGAAACAACCGTTACGCCCTGGACCACGCCCGGAATTTCATCGAGGCGGTGCGGAAGCGTGACAACGCGCTTCATTTTGGAGATATTGAGGAAGGCCACTACACCTGCGCCCTGATCCATCTGGCCAATGCCTCCCACCGCCTGAAGCGTTCTTTAATTTTCGACCCGGCAACCGAAACCTGTTCCGGCGACCCGGAAGCCGACCGAATGCTCGCTGGGTCCTACCGAAAGCCGTTCATCGTCCCGGAGCAGGTTTAAATCCTTGGGGAAGGAAGAATTCGAGCTGCGGCAGGGTGACCGAAATACTCTGCCGCAGCTCGATCGGCATCCGAAATCCAAACGCCTGCAATTATCCCCGTCCGCATTTAACGGCGGCCTTCTTACCGGTTTTTCACCGATCTTTTCCAAGGACCTGTTTTCCTTCAAAGAAAAAAGGGTAAAATCTTTCCATGGCCGGGGACGGTTTGCCTTTGTGTTTCCGGTAAAGGGAAATGGTTTCGCCCGAACATGATTCGCATCGCCCAGTACAACAAATATATCGCCACGGGGATGGTTCTGGTATTCGCTCTGGGCATCCTTTATCTGGTCCGCATATTTTTCCTGGCTCTCTTCGGCGCCTATATTTTTTCCTTCCTTTTTTCTCCGGTTTACATTTACCTGGGCAAGAGGCTGCGCAGCGACCACCTGGCCGCCATGACCACCATCGTCATCATCGGACTGCTCGCCATGCTGCCCCTTTTCCTGGCCACCTATACGGCTTTTCAGCAGGCCCTGGTTTTTCAGGATGAGCTGAATATGGATGACATCACCCGGCTGATGCAGAAAGTACATATTCCCCTCAACCTGCAGAAAGCGGTGCAGAAGCTGGTCATGGACCTGTCGGGAATTATTGCCGCATCCCTTCCGTCCATATTCAACATTGCCTCACATGTGGTGATCTCCCTGTTCATCATGTTTGTAGCCATGTACAACATATTTTTGAAAATTCACTACGTCATTGCCCGCTCCCTGGAGTACCTGCCTTTTTCCCAGAAGAATGCCATATGGCTGGTCAGGCAGTTTGAGCAGATCAGCCGAGCGGTACTGATCGGACAGATCCTGATCTGCTGCCTTCAGGGGCTGCTGGGCGGGCTGGGCTTTTTTTTCCTGGGAATTCCCAATGGTGCCCTTTGGGGCATGGTCATGGCCGTTCTCAGCCTGGTGCCCATCCTTGGCACCTCCCTGATCTGGCTGCCCACATCGCTCTATTACCTGGCGCAGGACGACATGCTTCGAGGGATTGGATTGCTTCTCTGGGGCGGGATCGTCGTCAGCCACATCGACAACATCGTCCGCCCGATCCTGGGAAGCCGTCTCGGTAAAATCAACGGAATCGTCATGCTGGTCGGAGCTTTTGCCGGGCTTGATTTTTTCGGTATCGTGGGGGTGGTACTCGGACCGTTGCTGCTGGCCTTCTTTTTTGCGTTCCTCCAGGTCTACCGCCAGGAGTACCTGGGACATCCGGTTCCGATGTCCCGGGCCCAGATCCTGAGCTCCGGGGAAAGCCCCTAGGAATCTCCCGGAAACGGACCCTCCCATGGCCAAGTGGTTTTTATTTCTGTTCCTGACCGGCGCCGCCCTCACGCCAGCAACCATGACGTCTTCCGCGAACGCGCCGGAAGGAGCCGGAAAGGATCCTTTAGAAGAAATATTCTATCGGAAGGCCCTGTTGCTCGGTTCGGAGGCCCTGGTGCCGCGACCGACCCGCGAAGTTGTCGAGGGACTCAGGACCATCGTCCGGACGCCTTCCACCCGGCCAGAGTACCTGCGGATTCTTGCCGCTGAAGAAATTGCCCTGGAGGAAGTGGAATCCGCAGAAAACCATTTTCTGGCTTATGTGAAGGCCCTGGGAGAGAGTGAGGAGGCGCTTACCGGGCTGGCGGCCTTCTATGAGTCCCGCGGCAAAGTGGCGCAGCAGGTCCAGGCCCTGCGCCAGGCCATGATGAAAAGCTCCGGGAAAGAAATCGCCGGCACGCCTCTGGCTCGCCGGGCGTCCTATTCCCTGGCTCAAAAAATCCTGAAGGTCATCGAATTTTCTCCTGTAGACGGGGTTTCGCGGCTGGATATTCTGAATGATCTGGTGAGGCTTTACCCGAGCGACGCGGACGTCCAGAAAGAGATTCACCAGGAATGGATACGCCAAAAAGCGACCCGGGAGCTGCGCAGCGCTCTTGTCCTGTTCCGTCAGAAATTTCCGGAAGAAAAGGAGTATGCCGTCGGCCTGGAGGCGGAGGCCCTGGAGCTGGAAGGAACCCCGGATCAGGCCCGCTCTTTGCTGGAAAGCAGCTTTCAGCCCCTGTGGCCCGATTTTCTGCTGCGCAAGTATTCCCGGGCCATTCGCCGCGATCGTAACTATTGGAAGGAACGGATTTCCTCCCTGAGCCGCCGCCTTGAATCCGGCACCGGCGATACGGATGCCGCCGTTCGCCTGTTTTACGCTTTCCAGCAGGAAGGAAACCTCCTCCGTGCCTGCCAGGTGCTTAACCACATCTCCCGCACGAAGGAAAAGGCCTCGTCCGCCCGCGCCGCAAAGGGGGGGTGGCTGCCGGAGGAGCTGTACGTCTGGGGCATACTCTACAAGCATCTCGGCCACTACGATGAAGCGGCCGGGCACTTCTACAGCCTCTACAATCGGAATGCGCCGCCGGCCGTAAATGCATCCCCCTCCCTCTGGCCCAATCTGACCACCCAACCCGATCGCGAGGAAGCGCTCTACCAGCTGTTTGACACGCTGATCGAAGCCAACTCGCACTTTACCCGCATCGGATCCGGAAACCTGGCCTATTTCAGCCAGCTGGCCTCCATGGACCGCCATCCGGGTCTGCTGAACGGAATCCTTTCCATCCTGCTTAATCGCACGGATCCCGGGCAGCAGTACCGGATGCAGGAAGAAAAGGCCACCGCCTACTTCAATGCGCGAAGAGCCGAATCGCTCTACCGGATTTTTCTTGTCGAATTTCCGAAGTCGGGCCGAATTCCCATAATGCAGTGGCAGGTATTGCGACAGTATGCCAAATATGGAGCGCACGAAGCGATCCTCCGTCTGGGGGAGCAGTTCCTGCAGCGCTTCCCGGATAAGATCAACGAAGCTGGGGGGGCTGGCATTCTGCTGTCCGACGCCTATCTGGCCTTGAACCGGAAAGAGGAAGCCTGGAAAACCTACGAAAGGCTTCTGGACCTCCTGGCCCGTCGAGGGGCACAGAAGCTTTTCCGGGACAAGGAAGACGCAAAACCCGGCCCCAGGGAGGAGCCGCCTTCGGCAGAGTCGTCGGAAGGCAACGAAGAGATGGCGGGAGACGGCAGCCGACCGATGCCGGATGAAAAAGAGGATTCTACAGCGGAAAACCGGGAAGCTACTCCCGTTGTGGATTACGAGTTCGTATTGCAGCGCTATATTTCCGCGCTGGCCGGCGCTAAGCTCATTCCCCAGGCCCTGACTCTTTTTCGGAGGGAAATCGAGCGCCATCCTCAGGAAGCCGGCCTCTACGAGCGCCTTTCCAGCTTTCTCGAACAGAACCGCCTGGACCAGGAGGTCGAAGCCGTTTACCTTCGGGCCATTCAGCAATTCAAAGAAGCCACCTGGTACAATCGCCTGGCCCGCTGGTACCTTCGAAGGAAGATGACGGACAAATTCCTGTCCCTCTCCCAGCAGCTGGTGGAGTCTCTCCCCGGCGATCCGCTGGCAACCTATTTACGGGAAATACTAGAAAAAGATCCCGCAGGCAATCGGATTTACCTGCAGGTCAATCTCCTGGCCCTGCAACGCTTCCCTCACAACCTGACTTTTGTTCGTAACCTGCTGCGCTACTACAGCAACCGCAGGGCGCTGGTCCCGGAATGGGAAAAGCTGACCCGCCGATATTTTTTCTTCGATTCCGAAATTCAGAAGCTGTATCTGGGCGCTTTATCCTCTCAGAACCGGCTGGGTGCGATGACAGACAGCCTGGCGGAATCGGAGAAGCAGGAGGCCACTTCCGGTACGGACAAGGGATTCAGCCCTGCCGAGCGTGCCTTCCTGGGGAGCGCTCGCACCTGGAGATCCCGCTTTGAGGAGGCAGAAGCGGATCTCCGTCGCCTCGCCTCGGATTTTCCTGCCTATCCGGAATATACCCGGCAGCTCGTGGACCTGCAGCGGTCCCTGGGAGCCCGAAACGCACGTCATTACCAGGAAGCAGCGGGACGGGAGGAAAAATGGGCACGCCTTTTTCCCACCCAAAACGAGCGCTGGATCAAAGCGGGTGAGATCTGGGCCGATGCGGGAAGCCTGGACAAAGCGGTAGAACTGTGGAATCAGATCGCAGTGCGGCAGCCTCGCAATCCGGAGCGAATCGTCGACGCCGCCACTGTTTTCTGGGATTATTACCTGTTTGACCCGGCCGAAAAATGGATTCGCCAGTATCGAACTGCGGCCCGGCTCCCCGACGCTCTTTTTTACGAGATGGGCGCCATCCTGGAAAGCCGTGGGGAGAGGGAAAAGGCGGTCGGGGAATATTTGAATACCTTCTCCTCCGGCCACCCGCGCCACTACCAGGCGGAACGTCGCCTGGAGCAGCTTCTGGAGCGGCCGGAATTCCGGAAACTCGTTCTGGCGGCCGGTTCCCAAAGATGCCGGGAATCGGAAGGCTACTCTTTTCTGGTCCCCTTTCTCCAGTTTCTGGCCCGTCAGGCGGAAGACGCCACACTGGAAAACCTGGTGGATGCATCGCGGAAAACCCTGATTCGCGACGCGCGGGCTTTCCAGGAAGTCCGCACACTGCTTCGCCGGAGAAAAAGGGAAGCCTGCGAGGAGCGCCTGCTGAAGGAGTGGGTGCAGGACAAGCGGGAAACGTCGGAAATACTCGCCGCCACCTCCGAGCTGGCGGGATTTTACGAAAGCTACCAACGAAAAGAGGATGCCTCCCGCATTTGGGAGCAACTGGCGGAGCGCTACCCGAAGAACCTGGGAGTCATCGAGAGCGGCGTCGCTTATTATGTCCGGACCGGGCGCGTGGAAAAAGCCTTGGAGCTTCTGGCCGGAGCCCTGCCGTCTGCGAATCCTTCCTACAGAAAACAGTTTTTGTCCCGGGCCGGAGAGCTGCAGCTGGATCGTGGCAACCTTCCCGAGGCGGAGAAGTGCTGGCTTTCCCTGCTGGCCGCCGAGCCGGAAAATACCCGCGCTTTTTCTCAGCTGGCCGAGGTTTACCGCCGGCAGAACGACCTTCCGAAGCTGGCCGGGCTCTATCAGCGAACTTTGGAGCAGCTTACGGCGCCGCCCAAAGGAGAGGACCCGGAACGACGCCAGAAGACGGAAGAAATCCGGCTGCGCCTCATCGATGTCTACCAGGCCATGAAAGAGCCGGTTCCGGCCATCGACCTCTACAAGGAACTGCTGAATCGCAATCCGGAAAACCCGGAATGGATCACATCCGCCTCCCGGTTTGCGGATACTTTCGGGCAGAAAGACCGGCTGGTCGACTTCTTTACCCGTCAGGCAGCCCGCTCCAGCAAGGATTACCGCTGGCCGCTTCTGCTGGCCCGCATTCAGAAGGCGTTGGGAAACCGCGAGGAGTCGATTCCCCTGTATTCCAAGTCCCTGGAAATTCAGCCCACGCATCTCGAAGCGCTGCGGGAATTGACAACACTGCTGGAAGCCTCCGGTCGCTGGGAGGAGTGCCTCCCCCTGCTCAGGAAAATCCATGTGCAGACCTATCGCCGGCCGGAGCCCCTCCGGGAAGCGGCGGAAATATTGGGGCTTCAGAAGCGCATCCCGGAAGCCTTGGCCATGCTGGAAGAGGCGCAGCAGGCAGCTTCCTTACCCAAACAGCGGCGGTGGAGACAGGCGGCCCTTTCGTTGCTGCGCTGGAATCAGGTCGCGGAGGCTGCTAAGGTTGCCGAGCAGGGCTGGAATTCGCTGCTGGCCACCCGCGACGAGAATCCCATGGAGGCCGACGATCTCATCGCCTTTTCTCTTCCGGCCTTACGGCGGCAACAGCTGCCAGCCCTCTGGGACCGGCTGATCCGGTTGGGCCTCTCCCTGCCCTCCGACCATCCCGGCCGGGAGACAGTCACCTCGTTTTTGGAGTACACATTTCCCGGAATGCTCAAAACGTATGGCTCCAGCCGGCAGCTGGATCAGTTGGACGATCAGATTCGGGCGGACTGGAATAGCGGCAGGCTCGAAGCCTGGCCGGAACTTAAGCAGAGCCTCCTGACGGTGTCGCAAAATGCGGACCTGGCCTACCTGGAGGAGTGGATCTGGCAGAAGCGATACCAGGAGAGCCGGCCGCCGGACTCCCGACTGCCGGTCAATCCGCAAATCCGTCGTTCTCTTACGGATTTTTACAGGAAACGGTTCGCTCACGGGCCTTTGGCCCAGTGGCTGGTTTCGGCCGTTGCCAAAGAAACTCCCGTTCCGGATCCGGGACTGTATCTGGAAGCCGCGCGGTATTTCCGCCTGGCCGGGAAGAGCCAGGAGGAGAAAGAATCCCTGGTCCTTTTTGCGTCGCTGGATCCCAACAATGAAGACAAGAGCTCCGAGGCCATGGAACGTCTGGCCGTCCTGTTGCGCGGGCCGGGAAACCGGAGTGACTCCTCCGCCATCGAACCGGGAGCGGCTTCCGGTTCGATTCCTTTGGTGAATGCCTTTCTGTTCCTGGACCAGCCGGAGGTGGCGCTCCGGCTGATTCGTGGGCTGGAAAAAGGATTGGGAAAGAAGTGGAGTGCGGCGCAGCAAGCCCTGATCGGTTGGAAAAACGGAGCCTACCCGGAGGATGTCAATGACTATCATTTCTCCATTCTGGGCCTGAAGAGCATTGGGGAGAGGCTTTCCCAACCTTCGGATCCCAAGGCGGACTGGATTGGCAGGGACTGGTTTTACCTGGCCTCTTCCTACGCGCAGTCGAAGGCGGCACAGGATCCGCGCCGGAAAGCCGACGCCCACCTGCATATGGCAGACCTGGAAGGCAGCCCCCAGGATACAGGCGGCTGGCTGCGAACCGGGGAAGGCCTTATGGGTAAAGGCAGCCAGGAACAGGCCCTCTCCTTTTTCCGGCAGGCTGTGGAGCTTCAGCCGGGCAGCTTTCTGTACCAGATCCGATACCGGGAAGCGCTCCTTGCTGCTGGCCAGGATCCCCGGAGTCTGGCCGCTCCGTTGCGGGAAATTGTGGACCGGCAGTGCAGCACGGGCAAGTTTTCCTCCCAGCGACTCGAAATCCGGAAGAGGCATGTGGACCATGTTCTCCGTCTTTCTCTCCGATACGGCTTTTTTAACGAACTGTCCGAATCCTTCCAGCGCTTCCTGGAGGAAAGCATTACATTGCAAGGGCATTGGAGCAACACCTTTTTGCTGGAAGAAATTTTGCCCCGAATTTCCAAAAGTCCGGCCAAGGAGGCGTTCCTCAAACGGATTGTACTGGCTTCTCCCCATCCACAGGAGATGGTCGATTATTTTTTCGACAGCGATCGGCTGGAGGAAACGGAAAAGCTCCCGGTGGCTCTCGCCGTCGTCGACCATTTGAAAACCCAGTCGGAGCTCGGTGAGGAGGGATCCCGTCAGTACATCCGCGACAGTCGGAACGACCTGCTGCTGCGCAGCATTGACTTCATGCTCGAAACCGGAAACGCGGCCCGGGCCCAGGAACAAATACGCCTTTTCCTGGAAGATCCTGCTGCGGAGCGATGGATTCCGCAGGCCAGGTTCCTGCAGATGAAAGCCCTGCGGATTCAGGGGAAAGCCCCCGAGGCTCTCCGCATTCTGGAGGAGTGGGTGGAAAAGGATGCGGATTCCTATCTGGATTTCAAGGACAAGGCGGAGGGGCTGTTCCTTAAAGAGGAGGAGAAGTCGACCCTGGCCCGCTGCCAGGAGCAGTATTACCGGCGGAAGCTTCTTTCTTCCAGCCTCCTGCCTGAAGATTTTCTCGGCCTGATCCGCTCTCTTTACCGCCAGAAGAAAAACCCCGAAGCCCAGGCTGCGTATCGGCAGATGAGCTGCCTATTTGCTTCTCCTCTGCTTCCCGAAAACGAAATCGAGACAGACCGGAACGATTTCTCTCTGGGGTCCGATTGGCAGGATGCCGTTGCTGAAATTGCCGAAGAGTCAGGGGATTTTCTGCTGGCCACCCAGGTCCGCCAGCAGATGCAAAGCCGGCTGCCGGTTGGAACCCTCGCCAGCGCCCGAAACCTGTGCGCCCTGGCCCGGGTGGATTGGAAAAGCGGCCGCACGGCGGACGCTCTGCTCAAAGCGCAGGAACTCCTGCCGCAGGGCGGATTGCCGGCGTCCGCCCAAAGGGATACGGCCTGGATGCTCTGGAAAGTTTCCTCTGAAAATCGGGGCCGGATCGCCGGGGCACTGAAAGAAGCTTCCCGGGATGATCCCGAAATTCAGGTCTTTCTCCATTGGATGGGGAATTCCGGTGCCCCAGCGCCAGCCACCCTTCCGCGATATGCATCCCTTATGGATCGGGCCGCCTGCGAGGAAGGCATCCCGGGCATCCAGGCGGAGGACCTGGTCTCTTCCATCCGGCGGCTGGTTTTTCTGGATCCCGAGGACCGGAGCCGCCGCCTCCTGCTGTTCCGCCAGCTGCTGCGGCTGCAGCAGGAACGATTCGCCCTGGAAGTCCTGGATCCAAGCGGAGAATTTGCCTATGGTTATATACCGCAGGGGAAAAGAGCCTCTCTGGCCTTCCTGCGACCGCAATCCGATGAAGGGATCGCCAGCCCGATGTCCCAGCTGGGCCTTTCGGGCGAATCCGCCTTACGCACGGCCCGCGAGGCATTTCTCGCCGCCCTGGAGGAACAAATCTGGGAAACGGCCGACTATTACGGGCGGCTCATGATTTATTTCAGCGATCGCCCCGCGGAGCTGAAGGAATCTCTGGCGCTGCTCCGCAGGCTGAAAACAGAAAGACAGCGCCAGGAAGCCAAAAAAGACCAGCTCTGGCGGGTGTCGCGCCATATGACTCTGCCGCCTGCCTTCGCCAGCGGGGAAGGGAGTTCCTTGCCCCGGCCGAGGTTCTGAGGAAAGGTTGCCCACTGACTTCCGAGCAGCTATGCGTCACTCCAATTTCATTCCTGGTTGTCTCATGCGGAACCTGGCAAGGAATGCCCTGATTCCGCTTGCTTTTTGTGCGGTCTGCGGCATAACCGACCTCCGGGCACAACTGTCTCCGGCTGAAATCATGCCCACCGGAGCCCTGGTTTATGTGGAGGCCCGGGATCTGAAATCCATGCTGGAGGGATGGCTCTCGTCTCCCGAGAAGAAGCGCTGGCAGGAGAGCAGACACTATCAGCGTTTTCAGAACTCCCGGCTCTTTCTGAAGCTGACCAGCCGCGCCGAGCAGTTTGCCGTTTCCGCCGGATTTCCCATCCTCACGGAGCAGCTGATCCCCTTTGCGGGAAGGCAATCGGCTCTGGGAATTTACAATCCCGCCGAGCAGGAATTCCTGTTTCTCACGGAACTATCCGCAGCCGAGCGTCAGATCCTGCAATTGTTCCGCAACAAAAGCCGTTTTGAAGTGCGGGCCCAGGATGGTTTTACCTACTACCGCAATAACCAGGGCGGCCGGATGGTCTGTTTCGCCGAGATCGACCCGTATCTTGCCGTATCCACCCAGGAGGATCTCATCCGGTCCGCGCTGTCGCTGCGAAAATCGCCAGCCTCCCGTACCTCGCTGGCCCGCACCCGGGAATGGCAGGAAACCATGTCATCCCAGGAATCCTCCGATCTTCGAATCTTTCTGGCCATGGGTTCGCTGTCCGAGCATCCCGCCTTTCGCCGGGAATGGCTTTTCGGAAATGCAAAGGAGCTGCAGCCTTTCCAAAGCATCCGCAACGAAATCTTTTTTTCTTCCGCTCAGGTGCGCGAAAAGCGGCTGCTGGTCCGCAAGGAAAAGCTGGCGGCGGTTTCGGGCTCTCTCCCGCTGGAGCTGCTGGAACGCTACAGCCCCAACCATCAGACCTATCTCCTGGGGTATGCGGCTCCTGAACTGGAGCCCCTGGCGACTCGCATGGAGCAGCTACTCTGGAATCCGGTCCCGCTGGAGCATCCCGGGCCGCCGCGGCCTGCCGCCCCGCTCGGGTACCAGGAGCTGATGGAAGCCTACCGACGCAGCCCATTCGAAAAAAGCATCGATGAGCCCGAATCCCTGACCGAGCCATCGGAGGGAAAGAGCGGAACGCGCCCGGCCCGTCCGAAGCTGGTGCAGATTCTGGCCTCCCTCGGGCTGCAAGCCGTCCTGGAGACGGGAAGCGTCCTCTCTCCGGAGGACAGCCCTTTCCATTTTACTTCCTATGCTTTTGTGCTCTATGCACCCGGGTCGGCCAACCTTTCTTCCGAGCCTCTGCGGGGATGGATCCAGGACGAATTTGCCCGGCTTTATACCGTATCGGGCTATCCGGGCACCTGGCGGCGCAAGGTCCTGGCCCAGGTTTCCTACGACACCCTGGAGACCGATGCCGGCCTGATGCCAATCAGCGTGGCCCGGATTGGGAATGCCCTGGTCGTGGCTAACTCGGAAGACAGCTTGCGGAAAATTCTGCTGACTTTCCAGGCCGGGATGCCCCCGCGCTTTTTTACTACCCGGGAACCGCCGGCCCTGTCTTTGTTTGCGCGGCTGGAATTCCGCGAGGCTCGCGACAGTTTCCTTCGCTGGCAGAAAGCCCTGGATTACCTGCAGAAGCAGAATGCCGAGGAGTATTCCGAGCCGCTGTTTTTCTCCGAAGATCTGGGCGGTTTGCTGCAATCCCTGGTGCGACTGCAGAGGGTTACCCTGCAGCGCCAGACCGCCACGGATGGCGTACGAGAGGAAATCGTATACGATTCGCTTCCCAGGCCTTAGTCAAACGGCCCCCCCCACCGACGGCAGGAATTCCTTTCTTTTTTCATTCCCGGGGCTCTTTTTTCTTTGCTATAATGGCATTGGCGTTTTCACGGCAGAAAACAAATTTCTTATAGGGTCATCCAAAAGGAGAAAGAACATGTCTCAGCGTCCATTGAATGTCGGGCTGATTGGCGGCGGCGGCGGAGCCTTCATCGTCAATCCCCATCAAAGAGGAATTCATTCCGACGGAACCCGTCGGGTAACCTGCGGCGCCCTGCACCCTGATCCTCAGAAAGCCATGCAGTTTGCCGCAGAATGGCCTTACCCTATGCAGGGCTATTCCAGCTATTCCGAGATGATCGAACAGGAAAGCCGCAAGCCGGTCGGCGAAAGGATAGACTACGCGCTCATCGTCACCCCCAACAATGTTCATTTCGATCCGGCCATGAAGTGTATCCGCGCCGGGATTCCCGTATTCTGCGAGAAGCCCCTGACGGTATCCCTTTCGGAGGCCGACCAGCTGGTGGAAGCCGTGGAAAAGTATAAGGTTCCCTTCGCCGTGTCCCATACCTACCTGGGGCACTGGACCAGCCTGTTCGCCCGGCATATCGTGCGCTCCGGACTTCTGGGGGAGATTCGCTGGGTGGACGCCTGCTACCACCAGGGATGGCTGGCCGGACGTACGGAGGATCAGGGCGTTCAGCAGGCAGAATGGAGAACGGATCCCAAGCAGGCCGGCGGAAGCTGCTGCGGCGGGGACATCGGCACCCATGCGCTCATGCAGATGCGCTTCGTGACCGGGCTGGAGGTCACCGAGCTCTGCGCCTACCTGGAAACCTTTGTGCCTGGCCGCCGGCTGGACGATCACTTCACCACCTATGTGAAACTCAACAATGGAGGACGTGGTCTGGTCCGGGCCAGCCAGATCGCCCACGGCCACAAGAACGACCTGCGCCTGGAAGTAAACGGCACCCTGGGCACGCTGTACTGGGTGCAGGAGGAGCCGGAATGGGTGCGGATCTTCCTTCCCGGACAGCCGGACCGCGTCTACTGGCGTGCTGTGGTTCAGCCGAACGACGGGTTCCTTAAGGATATTCCCGAATGGCTGCTCAAGGAGCCTACAATTCCCAGCGGACACCCGGAAGCTTTTCACGACGCCTTTGGCCGACTGCACCGCTTCTTTGAAGCCGATGTGCGGGCCTACAACGAAGGGAAACCCTTTGCCGCCGACGGCAGCAGGTACGCCAACATCGTGGATGGGCGAACCGGCATGGCCTTCATCGCTGCAGCGATCGAAAGCAGCCATAGTGGGAACTCCTGGGTTCCAATGAAGTAGTATTGGCCGATTCGGAATCAAAGGGGGCGATCCGGAGGTCGCCCCTTTTTTCATTGGGGAGGTACCATGTTTGATTCACGGAGCCGTTTTTCCCAAAGGATTGGACCGCTTTTAACCGACCGTCCCATCCTTTCGGCCCGCATGGCATCCGTCGCATTTTTCGCGGCATTCTTTTTTACTTTCTGCCTGGCACAAAGCCGGACGGAAACGCCTGCTCCTGAAAAAGCCTGGACCCTCGCCCTGCCCGGCCCACCGGCCGGCAGCCCCACTCTCCTTGGCCGTGCGGAGGAGATGACGGGTCTGCTGGTAACTCTGCATAACGGCACCATTCTCCACCTGGACCGCGAAGGAAAAAGGGTTAAGGAAATGAGCATGGATCGGCCTGCAGCGGCCGCCGCTCTGTCCGCAGACCTGAGCGGCCATGGCGATTTCAGCATCGTCGGCGCCGATCTCTGGGGTTCGGTCTATGCCTTTGACAGCCTGGGCAGGAGGATGTGGAAATACGAGCGGGAAGACAAAACCGGCGGAGGGTACAACTACCTGACGGCTTTCGATCTGGACGGCGATGGCGCCCAGGAAATCCTGATGAGCAGCGCCCGCGGCAATCTTTATGCGCTTCGGGGAAACGGCCGTCTGCAAATGGAAATTCAGGTAACCCGTTACCGGGTTAGCGCCCCGGCCGTGGCGGACATCAACGGCGACGGAATGCCGGAGCTGATCTTCGGTAATGAGCGCAGTGAAATTTATTGCCTGGGGAGCTGGGGAGAATATGTCTGGGGAAAGCACATGCCGGACTTTCGCTTCGGACGATCTCTCCCCGTCCTGGCGGATGCCGACGGAGACGGCCGCACGGAAGCCTATATCTCCACCTCCTTTGTCGGGCAGAACCTCGGCCTTTTTCAGCTGGACGCCTCCTCGGGCGACGTTCTCTGGAAAGCCCCCAGCCGGCTTCAGGTTTACAACAGCACCGCGCTGGCCGACCTGAACGGCGACGGATTAAAAGAAATATTGTATGGCGATAAAAACACCATGCTGTATGCCGTCGATGCCCGGGGGAAACCCCTTTGGGAGAGACAGCTTCCCGGCAGGGGCATCTTCTTCTCCCCGGTGATATTCGAGTGGGGGAACGCCCGAAAGCCTTATATTTTCCAAATAGTGCGCGATTCCGGGCCGGATGGCCATGCTCTGTTTCTCCTGAGCCCGGAGGGGAAGCTTCTGAGCAGCTGGTCGCTGGAAGGGGGTGGAGCGGGCTCCCCTTTGCTGGGCGGCTGGGCAGGAGACCGAACGCTTCGGCTGTTCGCGGTTTCCACCAACGGCAGGCTTTCCTGTTTTCGGATACCGGACACCTCTTCTTCCACCCGGATTCTCTGGGGAAGCACCCGTTTCGATTCCGCCCTTTCGGGCCGGGAGACGGGCCCGGCAAATAAGAAAATCCTTATACGTCCACCAGCAGGTACGGACCGGAAACAATCCGATGCGATCCGCCGGGCCGCAGCTCCCGGAACAACCGTCCTGGAATTGCCGCCGATGCAGGAAGGACAGAGAGCTCATATCCGGATCACCTCTCCGGACGGGGTGCTTCGGGTAAAGATACATGGGCCCGGTTTTGGTCCGGACGCCTCATTCGATTCCTCCCGGCAAGGGGATTACCGGGTCCAGGTTCAGATACAGGACCTGGCCTCCGGAAGGCTGCTGAAGGAGCAGGCCTACCTTTTCACCCAATCTTCAGGCAATGGAAGGTCCGCGGAAACCGCTTCCGGCGGGTCTGCGGAACTCCGGCAGCTGGATAATCCCTGGGAGGATCCAATTTCAGGCCGGAGATTTACGGAACCGGCCACGGCTGCCTCCGTACCCGGACGAATCACATTGAAAATGCTGGGGAATGAATACGAATCGGCAGCCATCGCCTTGACCAACGCCTCGGATTCGCAGGCCGTTTTCCGGCTGTCCTGCAGCGATTTCAGGGACTCGAACGGGAAACAGGTGGCCGCCAGGCAGGTCCTTGAGCTGAGGGAGGTGCCGGGCATACTTCCGGAATCGACCGGAGCTCCGGCCGAGGACGTCCTGCCGCTCCTCGGGCAGGGCCAGCTGGTCTGGATGTCCCCGCGTGAAACGCGAAAAATCTGGCTGACTATTAACAGCCGCAGCTTGCCCTCCGGCCAGTTCCGTGCCCGTCTGACGGTCGGAAACCTGCGGAGCACCCGGGTGCCGCTGGAAGCGGAAATCCTGCTCAATGTTTACCCTTTCCGCCTGCCGGACAACCGTGTCTATCGCCATGGTGACTGGCTCTACCTTGCGGGAATCAAGGACGATGAGCTTTTTGAAGCTACGCTACGGGATGCCCTGGACCACGGCACCAACGTATTCCACATCCCGGCCCTGACTTTTCAGGCGGACCGTCAGAAACGGCTGGTTGCTGTAGGAATGGAAATGCACGACAAAATCGTCCGTCGGCTGCGTGGGAAGGCCCTTTTTCTGGTCGGCGGCTCGGTCAACCTGACCTGGCCGAAAGATTACGATCCGCCCGAATCGCTCCGGGAAAGCGCTTTTGCCGATGCGGTCCGGCTCTATGGGGAACACATGAAAGCCCTGGGGCTTGCCTACTCGGACTGGGCTTTTTACACCATGGACGAGCCCGGCCTGATGGGCAGAGATGCTTCCTACGAAAAGTGGATGCTGGGAGTGAAGCGAGTCAAGGCCGCTGATCCGAAGGTACAAATCTATGCCAATCCGGCCGGAGGGGCCCGGGCTGAAATTCTTCGCGAAATTGCTCCCTGGGTCGACATCTGGCAGCCCGATCTTCACCTGGTGCGGGACGAACCGGAAGCGCTGTCCGAAATTTTTCGAAAGGGCCAGTACTGGCATTACGAAGCTCCGGCCGACCAGCGCCACCTGGATCCGCTCGGCTATTACCGGATGAAGCCCTGGGTCGCATTTCAGATGGGTATGACCGGCGGCGGCTACTGGGTCTATTCCTCAAGCCCCTACTGGCTGTTTGACCCGCTCCTGGGGACGGAATACGGAACCGTTTATACGACCGACCGCGGACCGGTAACCACCAAGCGCTGGGAGGCTTCCCGGGACGGCATGGAGGATTTTGAGCTGCTTTGGCAGCTGCGCCTGGCCGCCCGAAAAGAAGGATCCTCCAGGGGAGCGGAGGCATTGGGACTTCTCCAGGACGCGGTGGAATTCGTTACTCGCGGGCAGGAAAAGGTCAGCGATATCAGCCGTCAGGTGTATCCCTACACTCCGGACTATAAGACCTGGATGCAATACCGGGGAAAGCTAATCGCTGCTCTGTGTTCCTTGTCGGGTGCGGCTCTCCAGCCAGTCGGCCCATGAATCCAGGCCTTCCCCCGTCCTGCAGGACACGGGGAAAAAGGCCACACCCGGGTTGAGCATCTCCACTCCCTTGCGGAAGTTGTCCATGTCGAAACTCACGTAGGGGAGCAGGTCGATCTTGTTCAGGATCAGCGCCTGCAGGCCGCGGTAAATGGCGGGATATTTAAAAGGCTTGTCATCTCCCTCCGGAACGCTGGCGATCAGGACATCTATATCCGTCCCCAGCCGGAAGGAGGCAGGACAGACCAGGTTGCCGACATTTTCCACCAGAAGCAGGTGCATTTCCGCAAGGGGCAGCTGGGAAAGAGCGGAGGCAATCAGCGCCGCATCCAGGTGGCATCCTCCGGCGGTATTCACCTGCACGGCAGGAACTCCGGCCTGCCTGACCTTGTCTGCATCCATGGTCACCCGGGCGGTGTCTCCCTCGATCACCCCCATCGACACCCGCGAAGACAGACGGGCGATGGTCTGCAGAATCAGGCTGGTCTTGCCTGCGCCCGGAGAGGCCATCAGGTTGATGGAGAAGATGCCGAACTTGTGCAGCCACCCGCGGTTCTGCTCCGAAACCTGATCATTGGCATTCAGAATCCGTTCCACGACCGGAACCCGAATTTCCTTCATTGATCCTTCCCCCTCCTGAAGCCGCCGCTTCGGTCTTTATTCGTCGACATCGATATCAATGGAATGTAAAAAAAATTCGTTCCCCGCCATGAGCTTTGCCTGGTGACTCCCGCACTGCGGGCAAAAAGCCAGCTCTGAATCCATGACAAACTCGAGCTGGCATGCCTGGCATGCAAAGCGGGCGGATATTCTTTCGATTTGCAGCTTCGATCCGCGGCAAATCGTGCCCTCGCCGAGAATCTGCCAGTAGAATTCCAGGGACTCTCCGACGAATCCGGCCAGGTCTCCGACCACCAGGTTGACCTGGCGCACTCGCCGCGCATCCGCCTCTGCCGCATGGCGCAGTACGGTTTTCAGCAGATCTTCGGTTACCGCCAGCTCGTGCAATTCCGAATGTTCTCCTGCGCTCTCCGCCGGGCAACGATGCAGCGGCGCGCCGCTCCCCAGAGGCTCACGGCCGTTCCACCCGGTCGCATAGCCTGCCGTCCGCGCCGTACAGTTCGATTTGCAGCGGGATCCGGCCCTGGGCATGCGTGGAACAGCTCAGGCAGGGATCGAAGGCCCGGATCCCCGATTCCACGCGGTTCAGCATGCCTTCCGGAAGGGTATCGCCCTTCACGTAGTGCCGGGCAATCTGCAGGATGGCGCGGTTCATGGGCAGATTGTTTTGACCGGTGGCGATCACCATGTTCACCCAGGTCACCAGCCCCCCGTCCCGCACTTTGTAATGATGGAACAGGGTTCCCCGCGGCGCTTCCAGCGCCCCGACGGCTTCAAAGCGGTTGCGCCTGGCGATGGCCCTCACGTTTTCGTCCAGGATGTCCGGATGCTCCAGAAGCTCGGTCATTTTTTCCAGGCAGAAAAGAATTTCTATGAGGCGGGCGTAGTGATAATGAAAGGAGCTGAGCACCACGGGCCGCCCCAGCTGGCGGAATTCAGCCAGTTCGGCATCCGCCAGAGGCGTTCCGCAGTGGGTGGCCACGTTGAGCCGGGCCAGCGGTCCGACGCGGTACATTCCTCCCGGGTAACCGATCGGCTTGTAGTACGGAGATTTCAGGTAGGACCAGGTCTCGACCGCCTCGCCGATATAGTCCTGGTACCGGGCCGGCTCCAGCTGATCGGCCACCAGAGCTCCGGTGGCATCGATGATCCGCAGCTTCCCGTCATAGTGTTCCAGCCCGCCGGACGGGGTCACCATGCCCATGAAAAGGGAAGGGAAGCTGCCGAAAAACCTGGCTTCCTCGTGAAACCGGTCCAGGGTGTGCTTGTATAAATCCATGGTCCGGATCGCGATCTGCATCGCCTCCGGAATCATGCCCAGGATGGCCTCCCGTCCTTCTGCCGAGAGCGGAGTTTTGACTCCGCCGGGAACGCCCCAACCGGAATGAATTTTTCGGGATCCAAGAATCTGAATGACCTCCTGGCCGAAACGCCGCAGCCGTATGCCGCTTCGGGTCAGCTCCGGATGCGCGGCAATCAGCCCCATTACGTTGCGTTCATTCGGGTCGGAATCGAACCCCAGCAGCAGGTCGGGCGAGCTGAGGTGAAAAAAACTCAAAGCGTGGGACTGGATCAGCTGGCCGAAGTGCATGATACGGCGCAGCCGAACCGCCGCCTCCGGTATTTCAACCGCCAGCAGGGCGTCCCCGGTCTTTGCGGAAGCCAGGAGATGGCTGACCGGGCAGATCCCGCAGATCCGGGCGGTAATGGCAGGCATCTCCCGGAAGGACCTCCCTTCGCAAAATTTTTCGAACCCCCTGAATTCCGTCACATGAAAACGGCAGTCGGCGACCTGTCCGGCATCATCCAGCTGGATGCTTATCTTGGCATGGCCCTCTATTCGGGTTACCGGGTCAATAACAATTTGTTGCATGATTCACTCTGGTAAAATCAGAAAAACCGCCTCGCGAAAAGGCGGATCACCCAATATTCTTTCGAGGCCCGCAAGTCCCCCGGCAGCAGGGGAGCGGGCCGATTCCATTCTCCATGATCCATTTTCAATTTTCCATTTCCGGGGAACTGGCTCCTATCCGTATTTCAGCTTGTCGGACAGATCCGGGCTTCTCCCCTCCAGCAACTCGGAGATCAGATAGAAAATCAGGTCGGCCGAGGGAGGACAGCCGGGAAGGAACAGATCGACCGGCACGGCCTGGTGCACGGGGATCACCCGGTCGAGGAGCCGGGGCAGGATCCCGCCGGACCTCGGCACGCCTGGATGGAGGGAGGCATTCTCGACAAAGGAGCGGTCCATCACCACCCCGGCGCTGGACTGCGTATTGCGCATGCTGGTAACATTCCCGGTTACGGCACAATCCCCGAAAGCGACCAGCAGCCGGCTTTTTTTCCTGGCCTCCTGCAGGTGATGGAGGTTGTCCTCATTGGCCACCGCTCCTTCCACCAGCACGACGTCCACCTGGTCCGGAAACTCCTTCCGGTCGACCAGCGGTCCGTAGACCAGCGAAATGCGGGGGGCAAGGTCCATCAGACGCTCATCCATATCCAGAAAGGACATATGGCAGCCGGCGCAGCCGCCCAGCCAGAGGGTGGCGATGCGAGGCCGGGCTCTGTGGTTGGCGTTGCCCGGCGTTTCCGTTCCCATTATTGAATCCATAAATGCTTCTCCCGCGCCGTTTTGATATAAACCAGAAAATCGCGCTGCTTGACCACCTCCGCCGCCGATCGCCCTTTTTCGAACAGGGCGCCCGTAGGACATACCTGCACGCACTTTCCGCAGCCGGTGCAGCTGCCGGATTTGCCCCAGAGCTGGTTCAGGTCGGTGATGATCCTGGACGACCCTCCGCGACCCATGACGTCGCGGGTGTGGGCCCCCTCCATTTCGTGGCACACCCTCACGCAGCGGGTGCAGAGCACGCAGCGGTTATGATCCATGATGAAACGTTCATGGGAAGCGTCCACCTCCACAGCCGGGCACTGGTATTCGAACCGCACGTGGTCCATTCCCACGTCGTAGCCCATCTGCTGCAGATCGCACTGCCCGTTGATGACACAGATGGAGCAGAAGTGGTTGCGCTCCGCGAACAGCAACTCCAGGATCATCCGCCGGTACTTGACCAGCCGCTCGGAATGAGTGGTCACCTCCATCCCTTCGGTGATCCGGGTCATGCAGGCCGGGTGCAGCTTGTTGCTCCCGGCCAGTTCCACCAGGCAAAGCCGGCAGGCTCCGATGGGGGTCAACCCGTCCAGGTGGCAGAGCGTGGGCAGCTCGATCCCGTTTTCCCGCAGCACATCGAGCAGGGTCTGATCTTCGCTGGCGCTGACCATCTGGCCGTTGATCATCAGTGTCTTGACGCTCATAGGCAGTTCTCCTTTTCCTGAACCGGTTCCGCCGATCCGCAGGCGGCATCCGGAGCCCCCATCCGGCAGACCCCGGCCGGGCATGTTTTCTGCTCGATATGCGCCAGATATTCCTCCCGGAAATAGCGCAGGGTGCTCACCACCGGATTGGGGGCCGTCTGCCCCAGTCCGCAAAGGCTGGTGTGCTTGAGCAGGTCGCAGAGTTCCTCCATGAGTTCCAGGTCATGGAGACTGGCGGTTCCGCTGCTTATTTTCTCAAGAATACGGTAGATCTGTGCGGTACCCGCACGGCAGGGAACGCACTTTCCGCACGACTCATCCATGCAGAACTGCATGAAAAACCGGGCGACATCGACCATGCAGGACGTCTCGTCCATGACGATCAGCCCCCCGGATCCCATCATCGATCCTACCTTGATAAGGGATTCATAATCGATCGGCAGATCGAGGTGCGGCAGCGGAATGCAGCCTCCCGAGGGGCCTCCGGTCTGCGCCGCCTTGAACTGCTTCCCGTCCGGTATCCCTCCGCCGATGTCGAAAATGACCTGCCGGAGGCTTATCCCCATGGGAACCTCGATCAGGCCGGTATGGACGATCTTTCCGGCCAGAGCGAAAACCTTGGTCCCCTTGCTTTTTTCCGTACCGATCCGGGAAAACCACTGCCCGCCGTTGCGGACGATGGCGGGAACATTGGCAAACGTCTCCACGTTGTTGATCAGGGTAGGCATGTCCCATAGCCCCTTTTCGGCCGGAAAGGGAGGCCGGGGCCTGGGCGTTCCACGATTCCCTTCGATGGAGCCGATCAATGCCGTTTCCTCGCCGCAGACAAAAGCTCCCGCGCCGATGCGCAGATCCACCCGGAAATTGAAAGCCGATTCCAGGATGCGGTTTCCAAGCAGCTGCACCTTTTCGGCCTGGCGGATGGCGGTTTTCAGGCGGCTGATGGCCATCGGATATTCGCCGCGCACGTAAATATAGCCTTGCTCTGCGCCAATGGCATACGCCGCCAGGGCCATCCCTTCCAGGATCCGGTGGGGATCTCCTTCCAGTATGCTCCGGTCCATAAAAGCGCCAGGATCCCCCTCATCGGCATTGCAAACGACAAACTTCCTGGATCCCTTGGATTTGGCGACCGTGCTCCACTTCAGTCCGGTCGGGTAGCCTCCCCCGCCGCGGCCCCGCAGCCCGCTCTGAGTGACCTCCCGGACGACGTCCATGGGGGTCATCTCCGAAACCGCCTTCCACAGGGCGCTGTACCCGTCCGCACCGATGTAGTCCTCCAGACGTTCCGGATTGATCCGGCCGGCATTTTCCAGGACGATCTTATACTGGCTGCGGAAAAACGGGTCGTCGAGAGGATACAGGAATTGAGCCAGGGGCTGATCGCCGCCCAGGTGATGCCGGACGATCTCCGCCACCATGCCTTCGTTGACATGGTGGTAGAGCCATCGTTCCCAGCTATCTTCGCGGTATCTTTGGATTTCCACCAGGGGACCTGCATGACAAAGACCCAGGCAGCCGGTCCCATATAATAGGATCTGCTCCCCGAGGCCCGCTTCGTTGACCGCCTTCTGAAAGATCTCCCGGATGCTTGTGCTTCCCAGGGAGTGGCATCCGGCGGCGGCACAAACGGCAACGCAATACTTTGCCTGCCTGCGGGCCGCCTGCTCTTTTTCTGCCGCAGCCAATAATTCTTCGCCAGTCATAACGTTTCCATCCTCCACTGTTGCGTTCGTTGCAAGGCGTACTGGGGAGAGACCTGTCCTTCGACGGCGCCGTCGAACACTACGGCCGGAGCGATACCGCAGGCGCCGACACAGCGTGCCGTGGTAATGGAAAGCAGGCCGTCCGGCGTCGTCTCTCCTGCCTTGATCCCATGTTCTTTTTCCAGTGCGGAGAGAATGTCCGCAGCGCCCTTCACGTAGCACGCGGTTCCCATACATACCACGCAGGTGTGCTTTCCCTGGGGTTTCATGGAAAAAAAGTTATAGAAGGTGGCCACCCCGTAGGCGCGGCTGGGTGGTACGCGTAGAGCGCGGGCCACATAGATCAGCAGATCTTCTTCCAGAAAGCCGAACAGCTCCTGGGCGGTATGCAGCACTTCCAGGATGGCGTTGGGCTGAAACTGGTGACGCTTGATGGCGGCATCGAGGATCTTGTATCGCTTGTCGCCGCGGGGCGGCGGAAGGGAGGTTGGTTTTTCGGGCATGGATGATTTCCTGTAGCGATGGATTTCAATATATATATTAAAACGGGAGCAATTTTACTACAGAAAAGACCGGAGTCAAGTTTCCGGAATTCCGGAATGGTAAAATAAAGGCTGCTTCGGATTCGGACCTATGACCCGCTTTTTCCTGGAACTGAACCTGGTAGAAACTCTATCGCTGGCTGCGCTGCTCTATTTCGCCGGGCGCGGCGGGCTTGCTCTTTTCCCGTTTCTCCAGAAAAGGAATATCCCGGCGCCGGTCATCGGGGGCCTTTTTTTTGCCTGCCTGGCGGCGGCTCTGCAGAACGGTCAGTGGCTACGCTTCCGCCTGGACACCGCTCTCCAGAGTCCCCTGATGATCGCCTTCTTTACCACCATCGGACTGGAAGCCAGCCTGGACCTCCTGAAACGCGGCGGGTCCCAGATGATCCGCCTTCTGCTGCTGTCGAGTCTGATCGCTGTTTTACAGAATCTTCTCGGCCTCTTTCTGGCCGGAAGCCTGCAGCTCCCGCCGCTGGTCGGCCTGATCTGCGGCTCGATTACTCTTATGGGGGGGCCGGCCACCGGCGCAGCTTTCGGTCAGCTGCTGGAGCAGCAGCACGGGGTGCCGGGCGCGGTCACCCTGGCCATGGCCGCTGCTTCCTTCGGTATTCTGAGTGCCGGTTTTCTGGGCGGGCCTGCGGCCACACGACTGATCCAGATGAGGAAGCTGGTTCCCGGCGAGGTGGACGGAAGCAAAGGGAAAGAAGTGCCCACGGCCGGGCCCGGGCCCCGGGAATCACGGCCGGGCGAAGCCGGCTACGAAGCCATGAAGGCCATGGCATTGGTCCTGATTCTGATGTGGGCCGGATCATGGTTCGGATCCTGGACCAACCGCTACTTCACCCTGCCCGCCTATGTGGGCGCCATGCTGCTGGCGGCGCTTTTCCGAAACCTGAATGACCGGTATCTGTGGCTGCCTTATTGTCCCTCGACTATACGCTGCCTGGGATCCGTAAGCCTTTCTCTTTTCCTTTCCATGGCTCTGATGTCCATGCGATTGCAGGACCTTGCCCACCTGCTGCTGCCAATGCTGGTCATTTTGTTTCTCCAGGCCGCGGTCATGACGCTGTGCGCCTATTGGATCACCTTTGCGTGGATGGGCAAGGATTATTGCGCCGCGGTCATGGTCGCCGGGCATATCGGCTTCGGGCTGGGAACCACGGCCAACGCCATGGCAAATATGGACGCGCTCGCGGAGCGGTTTGGAGCCGCCCCGCGGGCTTTCCTGGTGCTCCCCATTGTCGGAGCTTTTTTCATCGATTTCACCAACTCGCTGATCATTACCGCTTTCATACACTGGTCCAAATAATAGAGATCCAAAGGAGCAAGAAATTGAGACAGGAATTCGAACGAACCTGGGACTACCTGATCCTTACTGTTGCTCGGGAGCAGCAGGCAGATGTCATCCGAAGACAGCTCGAACTGCGGTTGGAGCTGCAGCTGCTGCTGCGCGTGGAGCACGTTCTGGTGCTGGCCGATCCCGGCGGTATTTCGATCGGCAGTGGCGGCAGCACTCTCTGTGCCCTGCTGGCCGTCTTGCGGGATGGCAGAGCCAGAGGGCTCTGGAGCGAATCAACGGAAGACTGGCGAACCTGGATTTCCTCGCTTCGAATCCTGATGATCCACTCCGGCGGAGAGAAGCCGGTATCTCCCATCCATGATTCCCTGGGGAAGCTGTTGCTGCCGGTTCCCGGGGAAGGAGACCAGATTCTCCCCCTTGCGCTGCTGGATCGCATTCTCCCCAATTATCTCCATCTGCCGGTCATGCCCTCCGGCGGGCAGCTGGTGGTTGCCAGCGGAGACGTTCTCCTGAGCTACGATCCCTGCAGCATTCAATTCCCTTTCCGAGGGCTGTCGGGCTTATCTTTCTGGGCGGACCCCGGCGATACCTGCCAGCATGGCGCCTTCCGGACCTCCGCGGACGGTATCGTCCTGCGGTACTACCAAAAGCCGTCGAGGGAAAAGCAATTGCAGGAAGGGCTGCTGAACCGTTACGGGCAAAGTCTGCTCGATATCGGCGTCATGCGCTTCACCATGGATGCCGTTCTCCAGATCCTGGATCTTTTTGAAACCGCTCCCGATTCCGCGAACGACTTTTCCTTTTCGCCTTTCTGGCAGGGTGTTCTGGAGGGGAGCGGCTTCGATCTGTACCGGGAGCTGGGCTGCGCGCTGGGAAAGGAGGTTTCGGAGCGGGACTACGTCACTGAAGTACAGGAGAACGGTTCGCGATGGGATCCGCGGGTGCTGAAAAAGTTCTACACAGGCCTCCAACAACTGCCCTTCCATGTGCAGGTGATCCCCAGGTGCGATTTTTATCATTTCGGATCCTCTCAGGAAATCCTCTACAGCGCCATGCAGCTTTATCGAAGGGATCATGGCCTTACGCGGCAGGAGCCGTGCCTGCTGACCAGCAATGAACTGGGTTCGCGGGGCGACATCCACGGGAGGCGATCCTGGGTAGACCAGTGCCGTGTGGAGGCGGAACTCTTCCTGGAAGGGAACAGCTTTATTTCCCAGCTGGATATAAAGGAACCGCTGCGCGTCCCTGCCGGCATTTGCATGACCGCCCTCCCGGTCCAGAGCCAGGCAGGGGAAGCGTCCTGGCTGCTGATGATCTTTGGCACAGAGGACGACTTTCATCTGCCATCCGAGGGTAAGGCCACCTACTGCAATACTCCCTTTTCTTCCTGGCTGGATGAAATGCACCTTCAGCCGGAAGAGCTTTGGGCTCTCCAACCCTCGGGCGAACAGGGTATTATGGCCGATGCCCCTCTCTTCCCTCTGGTTTCCGGTCCGGGCGACGTTCATCGCTGGCTATGGATCGCCAATCCCGACTCTGCCTCCAAAGAGCAAAAGGCCCGATGGATGCAGGCCGAACGCCTGAGCCTCCGCCAGGTACGCAGCCGCCTGCGGTTGGGAGAGGTCGCCGAAAGGCAGAAGTCTATTGTGTCCTGCTCATTGCGTAACAGCATCCGAAAGGCCTTTCATCCTCAAAGCGGTCTCTCGGCCAGAGAACTGTCATGGATTCTGCGCCATTCGGATCAGAACCCGGCGGTATGGACTGCCGAAGTCCTTCGGGAAGGGGATTGGCATTATCGCGTGGAACCTCCCGGGGCCAGCCTGGACAGCTTTACCTTGCCCAGGATCCTTCATACCTTGGGTACGGCTATTCACAATCTGACCGCGTCCGGGTCCGCCGGATCGGAAAACGTTGCCCTGTCGGCATCTTTCCTGACGGACTGGAACCGAAAGGAGTTTCCGCTGAGAGAATATCTGCTGGAGCAGGGTATCCGCCTAAACGAAGACAGCCTGCAGGACTTGGGCGAGAAGCTGAAGTCAGCCTCCTTTGACTACATGGGGAAATGCATCCTTTCAAGCGGAACCGCTTTATCCGGAATTCCACGTTCCTGCCTGCGGGATGATGAGATCGTCTGGGGGCGATCACCGGCACGCCTGGATCTGGGGGGAGGATGGACGGATACTCCGCCTTATGCCCTGGAGCGCGGCGGATGCGTTATCAATGCGGCCGTAAACCTGAACGGCCAGCCGCCCATTCAATGCTACGGAAGGGTGATTCCGGAAAGGCTGATTCGGATTACCTCCATCGACCAGGGAACCCGCGAGGAAATCACAAGCTGGGAGAATCTTCTGGATTACCGGCAAGCTACCAGTGTATTCGGCCTGGCCAAGGCCGCTCTGGTTTTGAACGGCTTTTCCCCTTTTCATTTCCAGGAAAAATCGGCAGCTTCCTTCCTCGATCTCCTGCGGCACTTTGGAGGAGGCATTGAGCTCACCACTCTGGCGGCAATCCCCAAGGGGAGCGGGCTCGGTACCTCCAGTATCATGGGTGCGGTGGTCCTTTCCGTGGTTCACCGGATTATGGGGAAAAAGCTGGAGCCCAACGATCTTTTTCACGGCGTTCTGCGCCTGGAGCAGGCCTTGACAACCGGCGGAGGATGGCAGGACCAGATTGGCGGAGCCGTACGCGGGGTCAAAGTCCTGACCGCCCAGCCTGGCATGGTACCGGACATCCATATCCGTTTTGTGCTGGAAGATGTCCTGGATCCACAGCAGAACGATGGATGCACTCTTTTGTACTACACCGGCATAACGCGGCTGGCCAAGAACATTCTGCAACAGGTGGTAGGCCGGTACCTGGATCGGGACCGCAAAGCCATGAGAACATTGAAGCTTCTGCACGATCTTCCGGCCAGGATTTCGGACGCCATGTCCCGTAAAAACCTGCCTGACTTCGGGGCGTGCATTGACGAAGCCTGGAAGCTGAACAAGGAGTTGGACCCGGATTCCAGCAATGCGAGCGTGGAAACCCTGCTGTCCCGTATTCGTCCTTTTATTCATGGTGCCAAGCTGCTCGGTGCCGGGGGCGGGGGATTCCTGTTGATCGTCTGCAAATCGAAAGCAGATGCGCAGGCCGTCCGGCAAGCTCTATCCGACCATCCTCCCAATCCTCTGGCCCGTTTTTTTGACTTCGGCATCAGCGGCGAAGGGCTGGTGGTTACCGTGTCATGAATTCGGACATCCCCACCCGGCTGAAATCACAAGGATTTCAGGGATGGCGAAAGGATAAAAATTTAGTTATAATCGTAAGGAATGACGAAAAGAAGACGTTTTTTGCCAATTAAAATATTCAGATTCAGGCTACCCCTGGCATTTCCTTTCGCTCTTTTTCTTCTTTTTCCGGTCGGGATGAACTGCGGGACTGCCATGGATTGGAATTCCATCCCAACTCTCGCGGATAAGGACAGGCTCCTGCTCGGACTCGAGTCTGCGGGGCCCAAAGCGACGATTCCGCTGGAAAACCTTTCCGCCTTCGGCCTGGAACCGCCCCTTCGAAGCCTACTTCAGGAAAATGGATTGAGGAAAGCCGTGACGGAAACATGGAAGTCAGGCAGCCAGGCAATCCAGGTGGATTATTTTTGTCTTCAGGACAGCAAGGCGGCATTTAGCGCCTTCACCTTTCTTCCTCCCTCGGACGACAGCGGGAGCAGCTCCACCGATCCGGGAATTCCTATTCGCAGCCGGGACGGGATTTACTTCTGGCAGGCGAACCTGCTGGTTCGGATTCGGGCACAGGAGGGAAAGGATATGCTGCCCGGATCGAAAAGGTGGTCTCTGGCCTCCCTGCTTTCGAGATCCATCAGCCTGAAGGAAAAAGCACTGCTGCCCCCTTTGATGCTCTTCCTCCCCAAAGAATCCATGACCCCGGGCAGCACGCGCTACCTTCTGGGAAAGAGCGGGCTTGGGGGGGTGCTGCAGAGAGTATCCGGAGAAGGGTTCGGATTCCAGGATAGCGTCGAAGCTGTCTCCGCCGATTATTCCTTCGGATCTTCTTCCGGCAGGCTCATCCTGCTCGGTTATCCCAATCCGAACCTGGCTCGACAGTATTTCGATAGCATCCAGGAGGAAATGGCAAGGTCCGGCTGGGCCAAAGAAGATTACCAGATCAAGAGAAACAGGCTTTTGATTGCCCTGCTTGTGGGCAGGGCGGATCCCGAGATGGTCTCCCGCTTTCTGGGGAAAATTGAATACACCTACAACATTAAATGGATTTACGATCGCAAAAAAGCAGAATTTGTCCCTTCCCAGTCGGTTTCCCTGCTGGGCGTTTTCATACAATCCTTCCTTCTTCTTGGACTGGCTGGAATGGGGGCCGTCCTCATCGGATTATGCATCGGCGGAAGCCGCTACCTGATTCACGACCTTTTTCAGAACCAGGCTCTGGACCAGCCCAAGAAGTGGCGCATTGTTAGATTAAAATTGGTGGAATAAAAGTGGTATAGAATGAAAGAACAAGGTAAACTGTTTTCAAGGGGCAATCACTTATCATGAGCGGTAAAATGATTGAGAAAAACACCAAGGAAGAATTCCTCAAGAGGGTTCCTCTTTTTTACGATCTCACCTCGGAAGAGCTAGCGGAAATCCAGCGTGTTTTCATTGAAAGAAATTACCGAAAGCATCAGGTGGTCTTTCTGGAGGAGGAAACCGGCTCGTACATGTACCTGGTGCAAAGCGGAAAAGTCAAGGTGATCAAGTCTTCCCCCGAAGGCAAGGAGCACATACTGGCCATCCACTATTCCGGAGAATTTTTCGGCGAGATGTCCTTGCTGGACGGTAAGACGGCACCGGCTACCATCGTGGCCATGGAGCCCTGCAAGCTGTTGATCGTTTCCCGGAACGACTTCCTCAAAACCCTGATGGGAAATCAAAAAATTGCCCATCGGATGATCACCATTCTCTGCGAACGTCTCCGGGATGCATGGAACCAGCTGCCGTTCCTGACTTTTGCCAGCGCCGAGGACCGGATCATGAGCACCATGCATCGGCTTGCAGACAAAAGCGGGGTCCGGGATCATCGGGGAATCATCATCAATACCCGGATCACCCATCTTGAACTGGCCGAAATGTGCGGCACAAGCCGGGAGACCGCCACGCGCATCCTGCTCAAACTGCAGGACCAGGGTATTCTGGATATCGTGGACCACAAGTTCGTGCTCCTGGACAAACCTTCTTCCTGAAACGCGGTGCCCGCAGTTCCGTGCAGGACACCGCCTCATTCGAGGTGTGCTTCAGCGCGAGCCATAGCGACCGATGATCCCTTTCCGTGACAATATTCCGTCCCGCCGCTTTCCCATCTGGACGGTTCTGCTGATCGTGATCAACATCGCCGTCTTCCTGTACCAACTCCAGCTGGGGTACACCCGCCCGAGGGCCCTCAAGCTTTTTATTTACAGCTACGGCATCGTTCCCGAAAGGTTTCTGGATCTCTCCCACGGTTTTGCGTCCATGATCCGGTATTCTTTTATCCCTTTTTTCACCTCGATGTTTCTGCATGGCGGATTCATGCATATCATTGGAAACCTCTGGTACCTGTGGGTTTTTGGCGATAATGTCGAGGACCGTCTGGGCCGTGTCCGCTTTCCGGTCTTCTATCTGGCCTGCGGACTGATTGCCGGTTGGATGCATCAGGTTTTCAATGCCGGCTCCAGTTTGCCCAGCATCGGTGCCAGCGGAGCAATTGCCGGAGTTCTGGGCGCCTATCTGATCAGCTTTCCGAAAGCCCGGATTCTCACGCTGGTACCGATTTTTATCTTTATTCAGATCATTGAGCTGCCCGCCCTCCTGGTCCTGGGCTTCTGGTTCCTCATCCAGTTTTTTAACGGAACAGCCTCGATCGTGCTCTCCTCGGAAACTGCCGGCGGGGTTGCCTGGTGGGCGCATATCGGGGGCTTCGTGGCGGGAATGATGCTGGTAGGCGTGTTTGCTCCTTCGCGGGGTTTCGGGAACAGAAGGATTAGTTCCTGAACTCCCCAGGTGAGTATCAAAACCGAACCCTCCGCCGGGAAGGACTTCCTTCGGCCGTCCTATGAATCCTTTGGAGGGTCGCCTTTTTGTGAATTTATCAAGTATACTTAAAGCAACAGGAACGAAATAATCTGCCATCCGCAGGTAAATCGATTTTCTTTGATGCACTTTAAAGGAACGACGTATGAATCGAAGATCATTTGTCCAAACGGCTGCAGGCGTTATGAGCTTCGGGCCCCAGGGGCTTTCTTCCCTGGCGCGCGAAAAAGAGGAAGGCCAGCTGGAAAAGAGAGCTCTCGGCAAGACCGGAGAAAAGCTGTCCATCCTGGGGTTCGGAGGAATCGTGGTCAGCAAGGCCACGACCCAGGAAGCAGCCCAGAGAGTTGAGGAAGCCATTCGGGGCGGCGTGAACTACTTTGACGTCGCTCCCAGTTACGGGAATGCGGAAGACATGCTGGGGCCGGCCCTGGAGCCTTTTCGCAAAAAGGTATTCCTGGCCTGCAAAACCCAGAAACGCTCCAAGGCAGGGGCTTTCGCGGAACTGGAGCAATCCCTGAAAAAAATGAGAACCGACCACTTCGACCTGTATCAGCTCCATGCGGTCACCACGCCCAAGGATGTGCAGGAAATCCTGGCTCCCGGAGGAGCGCTGGAAGCCTTTGCCGAGGCCCGTCAGGCCGGAAAAATCCGATTCATCGGATTCTCGGCCCACTCCATGGAAGCGGCCATCCGTCTGATGGAACAGTTTTCCTTCGATACGATCCTTTATCCGGTCAATCAAACCACCTGGCACGCAGGCCACTTCGGCCCGCAGGCTCTGGAAAAGGCGATGCAGAAGCAAATGGGCGTTCTGGCGCTTAAGGCCCTGGCCAAAGGTCCGTGGGAAAAAGGAGCGGTCCGCACCCACCCCAAGTGCTGGTATGAGCCCCTGTCGGACCCCGAGGAAGCCCTTCTCGCCCTGCGGTTCACTCTGTCCCATCCGGTTACCGCCGCCATCCCCCCGGGAGACGAAAGTATTTTCAAGATGGCCTTGGGGTTGGCCCGTCGGTTTACTCCTCTTTCCGAACAGGAAATAGCAGGCCTCAAAGAGAAAGCTTCGAAAGGTCAGCCGATTTTCCGTTACCCCTCCAACGAATGGAAAGCCTAGCTCATGGCATTCGCTTGGGATCGGGAATAATGAATGACACCACCCACAAGCAGAAAAGGACACCGGAAAGGATTTCATGAGCAAGGCGGCTTTTTGCACCGGCAAGGACCTTCATATTCTGGCCAGGCTATCGGGCATGCTGGGCGTTTTCATGTCTTCGGAGCTGCGCATGGAGATATCGGAGGCTTTGCAGTCCCTCGGGGAGAGCACCGAAAATGACTGCGCCCTGGTTTGTTTTATTCATCGGGAAAACGGACAGGTTCTTGAATCCTTTGCATGGTGGAAAGGCGGACCCGGAGCTGCCGCCGCCGATTCCTCCACGTTGTGGGAAAGGGCCCAAAAGCTCCTCGCCGCCGGGGAATCTTCTTCCGGCTCGCTTTTTATAAACCGGTCGAACGCTCCTGCGACCCTCCCCCCGCAGGAACTGCTCGACAGGCTGGAAATGAATTCCCTGGTCATGCAGTCCTTCCGCGGACGGAACCTGCCGGAAGGAATCCTGCTGCTGGGAAACGTCCAGGCCAGGCAAAAGCCGCTGACCCTGCCCAGTCCCTATCTCCTTTCCCTGGGAAACCTGCTCGCCAAATTATTTTCCGTTCTTACCGAGAAGGAAAGGAACGGGGTTCTGGAAAACCACCCGATTGTGCTCCGCGAGATCCTGGACAACCTTCCGGACTTTTTGTACGTCAAAGATCTGGACAGCCGGTTTGTTCTGGCCAATATCGCCCAGGTCCGATTATTAGGTAAAAAAAGCAAAGCAGAACTGGTAGGAAAAACGGATTTCGATCTGTATCCCCGGGATCTGGCAGAACGATACTATTGCGATGAAAGGCAGGTATTGGCAACCGGCAAGCCTCTCCTGGACAGAGAAGAGCCGGGACTGGACCAGAACAGAAATCCTATCTGTGTGTCCACTTCGAAAATCCCCCTGCACGACAGCCATGGGAGGATCATCGGAGTGCTGGGAATCGGTCGCGACATTACCGAACGAAGAAAGCTGCAATCGGAGGTGCACCGCACCCGAAAAATGGAATCGCTGGGAGTGATTGCCGGCGGCATCGGCAACGAGCTCAACAACCTGCTTACCGGCCTGCTGGGAGGAATTTCCCTGGCCAAGTGCTATCTGCCCCCCGAAGATCCGGCGTTCAAACGCCTCACCCAGGCGCAGGAAGCCGGCGTGTTGATGAAGCAGCTCAGCGACCGCCTGTACAAATTTGCCAAAGGAGCGGAACCGGTCAAGCATCCGACACGCCTGGACCACCTGCTGCGCGAGGAGGTGTTCTTTTCACTGAGCACCTCTCCCGCCGCCATCCACTGCGACTTTCAGGTAAGCGAGGACCTGATGCAGGCCGAAATCGACGAGGATCAGTTCCGTCAGGTCATCAACCATCTGGTTATGAATGCCATTGAAGCCATGACCAAGGGCGGGGAGCTGAGGGTTCGGGCGGAAAACCTCCCCGAGGGGAGCGGCGAAAATCCAGCCGAAAAGCATACCGGGGCGGGGTATATCAAGATACAGATCGAGGATAAGGGAATCGGCATTCCCTTCGAGTTCATTCCCAAGCTTTACGACCCCTACTTCACCACCAAGGACTCCGTGGACCGGAAGGGAAGGGGCCTCGGGTTGCCGGTTTGCCATTCCATTATCAAGAAGCACGGCGGCCAGCTGCACATCGAATCCGATCCGGGAATGGGCACCCGGGTGCGCATCATCCTTCCTGGGATTAATCCCCAAAAGGATTCCCAGGCAGAAGGCGCCGTCCAGGTCGGACGAAAGAAAAAGCGCATCCTGATCATGGACGACGAGGCCTTTGTCCGCACCGTGGCCGGAGAAATGGTTACCCACCTGGGCTTTGACGTCGAATTCGCCTGCGACGGCGAGGAAGCAGTCGAGATTTACCGCAAGGCGCACGCCTCCGGAGATCCCTTCGCCCTGGTGATTCTGGACCTCTTCGTTTCAGGCGGACCCGGCGGAGAAGAGGCCATCCTGGCTTTGCGGGATTTCGATCGGGAAGTAAAAGGGGTGGTCTCCACCGGCTACGGCGAGGATCCCGTCGCCAAACAGTACCGCAAATACGGATTTATCGACATCATCCACAAGCCTTTCAACCTGGAGCAGCTGGAGGAAGTCATCCGCCGGACCATCCCCTGACTCATTTCGGCATCGGCAGCCTGCGGATTTTCAGGTTGCGGAAGGATGCCTGGTCGTTGTGGCTGGTAAGCAGAATGTGGCCGGGTACCTTACGGCCGAAATCCTTGATGCCCTTGAATTTCGTTGAATCCACCTGGGCCAGGATCTTGGGATCCCCGCAGGTGTATTCCAGCAGCTTTTCCCCGTTCAGCCAATGTTCCACATGATTCCCCTGCACGATGACCCGGGAATGGTTCCACTCTCCCCAGGGTTTGAGGGGTTTGGGCGTTTTCGGGGCCACCACCAGGTAAAAGGAGCCGCAGCTGGATAAATCGTGATCCGTAACCAGACGGTCGTCGATCATCTGGTATTCGTGTCCGATGGTCGCCTTGCGCTCTTCGGTGATAAAATATTTGATTCCGCTGTTCGATTCGGGAGGCATGCTCCACTCCCAGGAAAACTCGAAGTCGTCGAAAACCTCGACGGTCATCATGTCTCCTTGCTTCGCCCCCCGGAGGTGAGTCAGAACCCCGTTTTCAATTTTCCAGGCGTGACTCGGCGGGGAAGGTTTACCATAGGCGCGCCAGCCGTTCAAAGTTTTTCCGTCAAACAGCATTTTCCATCCGGCCTTTTGTTCGGTCTCGGAAAGCGCATTCAGCCGGCTTTCCTGGGCAGGGCACCAGGAGCCAAGCACAGCCAGGATAAAAACCGGGAAAAAGAAAAGGATTCGTCTTTCAGAAATCATAGGGTTACTCCTTGGTGGTTCGGGTTGGTCCATCGATGATTCCCATTTCGCGGAATTGACTTTCCAGGGATTCCCGCCCGGTAAAAAGGAGGGAGTTCCATCCCAGATTCCGGGCGGTCTGGATATGATCCGGGATGTCATCGATGAAGAGAATTTTGGCCGGAGCGCAGCCGGCCCGGGCCTCGACCGATCGGTAGATCGCCTCCTCCGGTTTCATGGTGCCGGTTTCAAAGGAAAAGATGCAGGTCCGGAACAGATCCAGGACGCGGAATCTTTCCCTAAGAAAACGGATGTGCATGGCGCTGGTATTACTGAGAATCATCATGTGGTAATGCCGGCAGAAGGGAGCGAAAAAAGATTCGTCCAGGATAAGGGAATCGGGAAAAAAGGTGGCCCAGGCGGGGACCAGGTCCATGGGCTCCATCCGCAATTCCAGAAGATCGCGCACTCCTGCGCAGAATTCCTCCACCGAGAGCTTTCCGGTCTCCAGCAGAAGGGGAAGGGAAGACTGCAGCAGTTTTTTCTTCATTTCCGGAATGCCGAGGCATGTCCGGGACGCCAGAGCCTGCAGCGGGCGGTTCAGATCAAAATCGACAATGACTTTGCCGATGTCAAAAACGATGGCATCGATTTTCGGGTTTTTCATCCTATTAAGGCCTATGCGGGACACGCAAAGAAAAATTTCCATGATAGTATAATGGAACCTTTCTCAAAAGTCATTATGAAATCCATTTTGAAAATCGATCTGGACCATCCGGACGAAGAGGCCCTGGAGGCGATGACCCGCTGCCTACGGGAGGGGAAGGTGCTTCTGTACCCGACCGACACGGTTTACGGGCTGGGATGCGATCCCTTCCGCCCGCAAGCCGTGCAGCGCATTGAGCGGCTCAAAGGAAGAGCGCCGGGAAAATCCTTTATCCTGCTGATCCCGGACCGGCAAAGCGCATACGATCTCATGGATGGCGAACCGGCTGCATTCCGGCGATTTTCCGACACGCTCTGGCCGGGCCCGGTCACCCTGGTGGCGCGGGCCGGAAGGACCGTGGACCGGTCCCTGGTCGGGCCCCGGGAAACCGTCGCCATGCGCTGGGCCGGAAGCCGCTTCCTGGAAACTCTTTTTCTGAAATGGCCCCATCCGCTGCTTTCGACCAGCGCCAACCGGACCGGAGAGCCTCCTCTCGACGAGCCTTCCACATCCCTTTCGCCGGTGGTCCCTGCCGCAGATCTGGTGATCGATGGAGGGCCTTTGCGCCAGCCTGCTTCGGCAATTATCGACCTGTCGGTCACCCCTCCGCAGCTGATCCGCCGAGGGACCCTGTCCGATTCGTTGCTGGCCGCCCTAGGGGTCGCCACGGAAACGCCCGGAGGGAATACATGCCCTTGAGCATCCAGCCGCTGGCACGCGCCGCCTCCGGACTTTCCCCCGACGATCATTCTTAAGCGAAAAGGACCTACTGGCATGAGCAACAACCCCACCCGCTATTCCGCCGAATCCGGAACCCAACAGTACCGCATGGGGTATGTCTGGCTTACGGCGCTGGTTGCCGCCATGGGCGGTCTGCTCTTCGGCTACGACTGGGTGGTGATCGGCGGGGCCAAGCCATTTCTCGAGAAGTACTTCGTGCTGACCACCGAGCAGCAGGTCGGATGGGCCAACAGCTGTGCTCTGCTGGGCTGCCTGCTTGGTTCCATCCTCACCGGAGGACTCAGTGACCGCTACGGCCGCAAGAAACTGCTGATTTTTTCCGCTTTCCTGTTCATGGTTTCCTCCCTTCTGACCGGATGGGCATCCACGTTTCCCGAATTCGTTACCTGGAGAATCGCCGGCGGCATCGCGATAGGCATGGCCTCCAATCTTTCCCCCCTGTACATTGCGGAAATCGCCCCGACGCCGTATCGGGGACGGCTGGTGGCCATGAACCAGCTGACCATTGTGATCGGCATCATTGCCGCACAGGTCGTCAACTGGCAACTGGCCGAGCCGGTACCCGCCGGAGCTTCCGCGGAATTCATCCGCCTCAGCTGGAACGGCCAATATGCCTGGCGCTGGATGTTCACCGCGGTGGCCGTGCCCTCACTGGCCTTTTTCGTCTCCGCCATGTTTATTCCGGAAAGCCCTCGCTGGCTGGTAAAAAGAGGTCGGGACGAACGGGCCCACTCCGTTTTATCCCGTCTGGGAGGAAGGTCCTATGCGGATGGCAAAATCCGGGAGATTCAAGCCAACCTGGAGGCGGAGCAAACGACGCGTACCGCCTGGAAAGAGCTTTGGGAGCCGCGCATGTCGCGCCGCCTGCTCATCGGAGTGACGCTGGCCGTCCTCCAGCAGTGGAGCGGGATCAACGTCATTTTCAACTATGCCGAGGAGATTTATCGCTCCGCCGGATACGGTTTAAGCGACATCCTGTTCAACATTGTGATCACCGGGGCGATTAATTTTGTGTTTACCCTGGTGGCCATCGCCGGCGTGGACCGCCTGGGTCGCCGGCTGCTGATGATTTGGGGATGTGCCGGAATTGCCCTATCCCATCTTCTCATTGGCGTGGCCTATCTTCTCGGCTGGAAAGGCATCAGCATTCTGACCCTGACCCTTTGCGCCCTGGGCTGCTACGGAATGTCCCTGGCGCCGATCACCTGGGTTCTCATCTCGGAAATTTTCCCGAACCGGATTCGGGGAACTGCCATTTCCATCGCCGTATCCGCCCTGTGGATCGCATGCTTCCTGCTCACCTTTACTTTCCCCATGCTGAACGGAGCTCTGGGAACGGCAAAAACGTTCTGGCTGTATTCCCTGATTTGCGCCGCCGGTTGTTTCTTCGTTTATTACGCCGTGCCGGAAACCAAAGACAGGTCTCTGGAAGAAATCGAAGGGGAGCTGGTCCGGGGACAGAATTCCTGAAGCAGGCCGACCGGCCTGTCGGAATAGCACACATGAAAAGGTACCGGTTTCCTGTCGCCTTCCTCTGCGCCACTGCCTCCGCCGGCTACCTGAGCCGGGTCAACGTATCGATCGTCGCCCCGCTGCTGATTTCCCGTTTCGGATTCACCGAGGTGGAAATCGGCAGTCTGTTCAGTGCCTTTCTTGCCGGTTATGCCATGTTCCAGGCCCTGGGCGGCTGGATTGCCGACCGGCATGGCCCGCCCAGAACGCTGATGGCCTCCTCTTTCCTTTGGACGGTGCTGACCCTTCTGTTTCTTTCCATCGGCTGGATGTCGGTAGCCTCGACCTGGGCCTTGACGCTGGGAATGGTATTGCGATTTCTTCTGGGAATCGCCCAGGCCCCCTTGTTTCCTGCCTCGGCGGCCGCAGTGTCCGGCTGGGTTCCGCCCCACATGCAGGCACGGTGCAATGCGGTGGTTCTGGCTGGAGTCAGCATCGGATCGGCCGCCGCTCCGATGCTGATCTCCCCGGTGATGACCCGCTTCGGCTGGCAGGCGGGCATGCTCATCTCCATCCTTCCGGCATGGATCGTTTTCCTGGTCTGGAGAAAAACCGCCCCATCCTGGGATCCGGTCCTCCGCCGGACGGACCGGCCGGAACAGCAGACCCCGGCCCCTGCGGCCTCCTTCCTGCGCTCCGCTTCCTTCTGGATGCTCACCTTCAGTTACAGCCTGCAGGGCTACGTGGGGTACATCTTTGTTTTCTGGTTTTACCTCTACCTGGTACGAGTCAGGCATTTCAGCCTGCTGGAAGGAGCCTTTTTCAGCAGCCTGCCCTGGGTGCTGTCCATGATTTCCATTCCCCTGGGAGGTTGGCTTTCCGACCTGTTGATCCATACCCGTCTGGGAAGGCAGTGGGGGCGACGCGCCGTTCCGGTGTTCGGCCTGGCAGGGGCGGGCATCACGCTGGCGCTGGGGGCGGGAACCGGCAGCCCCTATGCCGCGGCTTTCTACCTGGCACTGTCCACATCCCTGGTTCTTTGCGTGGAGGGCCCTTTCTGGGCAGCGGTCACGGAAATCGGCCGGGCTCATCCCGGGGCCGGGGGCGGGATCATGAACACCGGGTGTAACCTGGGTGGCTTCCTTTCTCCTCTGCTGACACCCTGGCTGGCGGAGAGGATCGGCTGGGAGGGAGCGCTTTACCTGGCTGCGGTTTTATCCTTGATTGCGGCTGCGGCCTGGTGCCGGATATGGCTCCCGGAAGCTAAGCCAGGTTGCGATTCTGATACGCCTTGCGGGACTTGAAGCCGAAATGCGCTCCGACGCTCTCCGCAAAAAGCTGACGGAAAGTCTTGTCCAGATACGAGCGGATGGAAACGTAGCACTCGTCGCATTTGTTCTGGCGGGTAAATTCCCGGATCATCCGGTCCTGCTGATCGAGAGGGAATCGTATGAACTGCATGGAGCAGGGCTGCAGCATGCCGTCGGCCGTAACCACCAGGAACCTCTGGCCGGACATACAGCCGGGCGTGCCTTTATTCGCGAAATAATCGTAGGTGGCATCCAGAGTCGCCAGGCTGTTGACGATCCAGTGGGTGTGGTTCATGCGGTGTTTGATCTGATCCAGCTGCTTTTTCAGGAGCTTCAGATCGTCCGGAGCTCCTGGAAAAAGCTTTTTGTTTCCCGTACGCCTCGAGGAATAAGCGCTGTAGCTGATATTTACCCCCCATTGAACCGCTTTATCCGCACACTCGTTGAGGTAGGGCAGATTCTCCTTGGTGATGCAGACGTTGAGAACGATATCGTCGTATCCCAGCTTTCCCAGCCGGGGCATCAGCTCACTGAGCCGGTCGTAAAGCCCGGGCAGGCCGCGGAACTTGTCGTGGCGATCATCGGGGAAGTCCAGGCTGACGGAAAACTGATTGACGCCAGCCTCGCGCAGCGCCAAGTATTTCTCCTCGGTCATGTGCGACCAGTTGGAGACCAGAATCAGATAAGGCAGGCCGGAAGGCCGCTTGATGGTGCGGATGATGTCCAGGATATCGTCGCGCATCAGCGGCTCCCCGCCGGAAACCTGGACCACCGCGGGATGCAGCACGCGCATGTAGCGGTCGTAATCGCGGGCTTTCAACTGCCTGCTTTCGTCCCGCGGCCCGCCGTGATCGCAATGCCGACAGAAGCAGGTGCAGCTGTCGGTTACTTCAAACGAGACCACCAGGGGTCGTTTTTGAATCCAGTTCAAAGTGGACCGGAGAATGACTCCGATCGATTCCTGCAGAGGCAATCTTCTCATAATTTTCCCGCATATAAAAAAGGCCGGGGACGAATTTCCTGTATCCGCCGGCCCAGCATGTTCTGCTTAACCTGTTTATTAAAAGGGCCTAATTATACTCCGAAGCTAAACGGCTTTCAAGATTGGACTTCCCGGAAAGGAAGGGGAAGCCGTTTGTCCTGAAGACGGGATTATGGTAAAAATGGATTCTATTATGCAATCATCACCTCAGGAAAAAGCGGCCCGGCGGATACCCGCCTGGGCGGAAAACCTCCGGAACCAGTTCCTGGCGGACGAATGCAGCCAGTTCCTGATTCACGGCAACGTGTACGACCTCTTTCCTTTCCGGCAGGAATACCTGGGTCTCAGGGACTTTCTGCAGAAAGGGCTGCTGGCGGAAAAGTGGGTCCTGTTCTACAACCGCAGCGAAGGCCTGGTGGTATCGGATCCCGCAGGTACCGTTCAGGAACCGGCATGGCTGCTCGGCCTGGCCTCTTCCTGCGGAAGCCTTCTGGAAACGGAGAGCGGAGCGCGCTCGGTGGCCGCGGATCCGGATCGGGTGCTTCCCCTGCTGGACCGGGTTTTGCAGACCGCGCGAGGCTCCTCCCGGAATTACGCTTTCGTTCTGGACTATGCCGAAACGATTCTGCCGGAGACCTCGATGACCTTTCTTTCGGACGGAGAGCGAAAGAACCTGATCACCGTTCACCGCTGGGCCGACGATTTGGATCTGCGCCTTTCCAACGGAGTGGTGCTGCTGATCGCGGAAACTCTGGCGGATGTGAACGCCCGTATACGCAGCCATCCCAGCATCAATCTGATCGAAATTCCTTTCCCCGACCAAGAGGAGCGCCAGGCGTTCATTGAATCCCTGATCGCCCTTCTGGGCTCCGGGCTCACCTTGGCCCTTGCCCCGCAAAAGCTGGCGGAAGTGACCAGCGGGCTCAGTCTGACTCATATCGAAAAAATGATCCGCTCCGCCTGGAAGCAGGGCACACAGCTGGACTACGAAACCGTTGTCAGGCGCAAAAACAGCGTAATCGAAAAAGAGAGCGGTGGATTGCTGGAGGTGGTATACCCGAAGCATAGCGTGGATGATTGCGCCGGCCATACGCTGGCCAAAAAGAGAATTCGCAGAGAGATCGCCAAAATCAAGTCTGAGCAGCGAAGCAAGTGCCCGGCCGGAATCATCCTGGTCGGAGAAATGGGAACCGGAAAAACCTACCTCACCTTCGCCATCGCCTTCGAATTCGGGCTGCCGGTGGTAATCATCAAAAACCTGCTCGGAAGCCTGGTCGGGCTTTCCGACAGCAATCAGGAAAAAATGCTCTCCATGCTGGAAGCCATGGCGCCCATTATCGTGATCGTGGACGAAGGGGACGTTTTCTTCGGCAAGAGAAAAAGCGAAGGGGACAGCGGCGTGCAGAGCCGGCAGTTCGGGCGTTACGCCACCTTCATGAGCCAGGGGTCCCATCGCGGTCGCGTTTTCTGGATCATCAATTCCGCTCACCCCGACAACCTGGCCGACGATTTCAAACGGCCGGGTCGCTGCGACGTGATTATCCCGCTCTTCCCCATGCTATCCCAGGAGGATCAGAAAGAAACCCTGGTCAAGGTTTTCGCGCAAAGGGGGATCGATACGACATCCTTCGACTGGGAAAAGAGCCTGGCCCTGCTGGCCGAAACCGGCAGCCAGGGGTGGCCGGTGAGGGAGTATACCGCTTCGGATCTCTCCAAAATCGCGGTCCTGGCCGAAGACCTTGCCGAAGAGCGGGGCGCCGCGGCCGTTCAGTCGGAGGATCTGGCCACCGCTTTGCAGCAGTACTCTCCGGGATCCATTCAACTGGTAAAGAAATACCAGCGGCTGCTGGCCATCACCGAATGCACCGCCGCGGAAACGGTTCCCGAACCCTACCGGTCGCTGCCCCTGGAGGAGGTGTACCGGCAGATACGCGAGCTGAAAATACAGCTCGGAGATCGTATCTGACCCGTGAATAATTGGGAGGCTTCGAGGTATCTTTATTGAACATTCCTGGAAAGGGAAAGAACGGTATGGAACAGAAACCCAAAGGAAAGTCGTGGATCAGCAACCTGTTATTTGAGGACGAAGGACGTGCATCGGAAAGCCCGGCGGAATCCTCGGACACTTTCGAACCGGAACTGCCTGTTTCCGAACCCGTCATCGCTCCTGTCGCCGCCCGGCCGGAAGCCATCGGCGGGGGGAAAGCTTCGGACGGTGCGCTTTTAAATCTGAAGGAGATTTACCGCAGCGCCGGAATCGCGGAAAACCCTTTTGCCACCCCGGAGCAGGTTATGGAGCTGCAGGCCACCTTTTCCGACCTTCCGGTGGAAATGCAGAAGCAGAAGGTACTGAAAACTCTTGGCTCCTTCAAGGTGGACGTCCAGGCGATTGTGGATAATACCCGGGCCAAGACTTCCGCCCTGGGAAGCTACCTCCAGGGAATTCAGACCGACGCCCAGAACACCATCGAGGCCAGCAACCAGACCATTGCCCAGCTGCAGGAGCAGATCGACGCCTGCCGGTCCCGGATCACCGAGGCGCAGTCGCTGCTCGACCAGACCCAAGCGCATTGCGGCCGTGAAATCAGCCGCCTGAAAGAGGTGCTGGATTTTCTCGGGGCTACCGCTTCTTTGGACGCCCCGCCGGACAGGCGGATAAAATAACAGTACGAATTTGGAACCAAACTAATCAGGAGGAAAGCGTATGGGACTGTTCAGCCGAATATGGAATATCATCAAGGGGATTTTATTCGAGGGCGTGGAAAAAGCCGAAGTGAAAAATGCCGGCGTGGTCTTCGATCAGGCCATTCGGGCCAAGATCGATCGCTACCACCGTCTGCGCGATGCCGTCGGAGGCCTGGAAGCCAATCGCATCCGGATGGAAACCCGCTTGAACGAGCTGAAGCGAACCCTGGAAGAAGTCGAATCCGACCTCCGGGCTGCCATCGCCAACGAGAACGAGACGCTCGGCCCCATTCTCCTGCAAAAGAAGCAGGAGCTGGAAACCCAGATCCCACCGCTGGAGCGGGAGCTCGAACAGGCGGTGGCGGAGCTGAAAGACCATATGCAGAACCTGACCATGGCCCAGGCGGACATCCAGAGGCTGCGGCAGGAGAAAGAGCGCGCCCTGGCCACGGCGGAGACCGATCTGCTGCGCAAGGAAATTGAAGATGAAATTGCCCACCTGTCGGTGGACAGCTCGGAAATGGCGGCCCTGGATAACGTCCGCCAGAGGCTTGACAAGTTGCACGGGGAGGCCCAGGTCGCCAAGAAGCTGGGAGAAACCGATATCAACCGGCAGCTGCAGTCTCTGCGTGCCGAGTCCCGTGCCACCAATGCCAAGTCGGACTTCAAAAAGCTGGTGGAAATGTCCAAAGCTCAGGCCGCCGGCGGTAAAGTCGAGAAGACTCTGGGGCCGAAGGAATAATTGGCTCCCGAGAATACGGTTTATTTTTTCGTTTTTCTTGTCTGTACACAAGGAGAGCTCACCATGGCACGTTTGAAAACCGGACCGAAAATTGTTCTTAGCCTGCTTCTGCTGGCCGTTGTCGGCTATTCTGTTTATCGCTATTGGCCCAAAATTCAGGAGATGACCGGCCTGTCCAAGCCTGGTTCTTCATCCGTTTCCGAATCGAAAAGCGGCTCTGCCGGCGAAAGCGCGTCGCGTTCGTCGGGTTCCAGCAATCAGGTGCGGGTGAGGGTCAACATCTGGGTCGGGTGTGTTCCCGGCCTGGTGGCCAACGGCGGCCTGGACACCCAGCCCGGATCCATTTTCGATCAGAAGGGACTCAAGGTCGAATTCAAAATCATTGACGACTGGACGGAAGGCGCAGCGGCACTGGCCACGGGCAACGTGGACGTGATGCTGACCACGGTGGACGTCTTTGCCAAGGATTACTTCCAGTTTTCCGAGAAGAAGTTCCCCACCCAGACGGTTCTGATGGTGGACTGGTCCCGGGGTGCGGATGGGATTATTGCCCGGCAGGGAATCAATTCCATTGAGGATCTGGCCGGCAAAGTCGTGGCTTTTCCGGAATTCACACCTTCGCACTTCCTGCTGCACAATGCCCTGAAGCAGTCGGGTCTGGCCAGCGCCCAGATATCGGAGATCCTGAGCCGGGCGGTGCACACCAAAGATGGCATCGACAGTGCCACCATTTTCGGCCAGCAGAAAGTGGACGCGGCCGTCGCCTGGGATCCGGACATGAGCGATGCGGTCGGCAAGCGTCCCGGTTCGAAGAAGATTTTCGACACCAAGGTGGCCAACAAGCTGATTGCCGACATTCTCATCGTCGGCGAGAAGTACATTCAGGAGCAGAGCCCGACGCTGTCGAAATTCCTGGACGGATGGCTGCAGGGAGTCGAGTTCATCAAGCAGAATCCGCAGCGCGCCTACTCCCTGATCGGAGCGGTGAAGGATTTTAATATCCCCGCCGATCTGGCCAAAATCATGCTGGAAGGGGTCAAACTGGCGGACTATTCCGAAAACTCCCAGTTTTTTGCCCTGAAGGGCGGCCTATCCGACTATGCCAACATTTTCAACATGGCCCAGGACACCTGGAGGGATCTGCGGGTGATCAAGCGGTCCACCGATCCTCTGAAAACCGTGGAACCACGCTTCGTAAAGAACCTGGAAGCCAAGTACCCGCAGGCAGCTCCGGAAGCGGCACCGACTTACACGGCCCCGGCCAAGTCGGCGACTCCCATCATGACCCAGCAGAAGAGCATCTATTTCGAGACCAACTCCGCCCAGATGAGCCCGGACTCCCGGGTCATTGTGGATGAAATCGGCAGCTTTATGCGGGCTTACGAGAACACCGTGGTGGACATCGAAGGAAACACCGATTCCACCGGCAACCGGGAATACAACATGAACCTGTCCCGTGAGCGGGCGGAGAGCGTGAAAAGCTACCTGACGGGCAAGTACTCCTTTCCTGCTTCGCGGATACGGACTTTCGGCAACGGGCCCGACAAGCCGTTGGAAAACAACAATACGCCCGAAGGGCGCGAGAAGAACCGTCGCACCGACATCAAGGTGTATCCGAACCCCGCCTCCAAGTAGCCGGTCGGTTCGCGTCGTATTTCATTCGGGATGCCGGATAGCGGATCTCCGCAACACCGGCATCCCGGACTTTTCCATTAAGGAACAAGTGCATGCTGATTCAGCGACGAAAGCTTTCTTTATTTGCCAGGGTCGGCCTGGGAGTGATCGCCTGGCTCCTTTTCCTGGGCCTATGGTACCTGAGCGCCATCTTCGAGTGGCTACCGCCCATGTCCCTCCCCCATCCCGTCGATGTCGTCAAGGCATTTTTCCGCCTGTGGATGGAAAACGACCTGATCGGCAATGTTGCCATCAGCTGGTGGCGGATTGCACAGGCCTTTTTCTGGTCTACGCTGATCGCTTTGCCGCTCGGAATAATCATGGCGTTCTCAGAGCCGGTCTTTCACTTTGTGAATCCCATTGCCGCTCCCATGCGCTCCATGCCGGTCAGCGCCTTTCTTCCGGCCATTATCGCCGTGTTTGGCCTGGATGAACAGATGAAGATCGCTTTTCTATTTATCGGGATGTTCTTCTATCTTCTCGCGATTGTCACCGAGGAAGCCAACCGGGTTCGGAAAGAGCTGATCGAAACCGCCCTTACCCTGGGCGCCAAAAAGCTCCAGGTGCTCTGGCTGGTCTTTTGTGCCAGCTTTCCTCCGATCTACGGTTCCTTCCGGATCCTCTACGATATCGGCTGGACCTATGTCATCCTGGCCGAAGTGGTAAATTCCCGCAAAGGAATCGGCTACATGATCGAGTCCGCCCGGAAGTTCCTGGACTTCGATCGCGTTTATGCCGGCATCATTGCCATCGGACTGGCTGCTTTTCTCTTTCGCTGGCTGCTGAAAATGTCGGAGCACTGGCTCTTCCCGTGGCAGAAAGTGGCCACCCGTGCGGCCGGAAAGGAGGAGTAGCATGAGGACGGAAAGGAAAGTCAAACTCCAGGTCAGCAATCTTTGCAAATCGTTCGTTTCGCCGGAAGGGAAAAGGATCGAAGCGGTTCGCGACGTCTCCTTCGAAATCGAAGACCTTTTTAAAAATGAACGGGACATCGGCGAGTTCCGGGTTTTTCTGGGGCCCTCCGGCTGCGGAAAGTCCACCGTGCTGCGCATGATCGCCGGACTGGAATTTCCGGACAAGGGGTCCATTCTCCTGCAGGGCCAGCCGGTTTCCGGACCGGGCCGCGACCGGGGGATGGTTTTCCAGAAATACGCCTCCTTCGATTGGATGACCGTCCGGAAAAATATCGAGTACGGCATGAAAATCAATGGAGTGGACGAGAAAACAAGGGAAGCTGTGGCCCGCAAGCTCATACAGGATGTGGGGCTTTCGGGGTTTGAAAACTCCTACCCGCAGCACCTGTCCGGGGGAATGCAGCAGCGGGTGGCGATTGCCAGAACCCTTGCCATCAACCCGGAGCTGGTTCTAATGGACGAGCCCTTCGGCGCACTGGATGCCCAGACCCGCGGGGAGATGCAGCTTCTGCTGACCGACATCTGGGAAAAGAATGCCAGTACGATCCTTTTCGTTACCCACGATGTGGAAGAGGCGGTCTTTTTAGCCGACCGGATCTACATAATGACGTCTCGCCCGGGTACAATTCTGGAGGAGCACGAGGTGCCCTTCGAGAGGCCCCGCAGCATTGCTCTCAAGGAGAACCACTCTTTTCACGAGTTGCAGAATACGATTCTTGACCGGCTGCGCAAAGCATCGGGGCGGGGTCAGGTGCGCGTTGGAATTTGAAGCTAAGGTGGCGAAAGAAACGGAAAAAAAAGAAACCAGCTATGCCCGGGAAGCCTTCCTGAACGGGTACAACCTGGCCTTCCTCGGCGCCGCGGCAGCCTTAGGGCTGTTGAATTGGGACTTCGTGCCTCTGCTTTCGGGAGTAATTCTGCCGCTGGAAGCGCTTTACATGCTCTTCGTCCCGGACCAGGGATGGTTTCGCCGCTGGGTCGATCTGCAGCAGGGCATCGAAAGCCAGAAGGAGGAGGCCCGGAGGAAAAGCGAGCTTCTGGCCAGCTTTTCCCCGGAAGTCCGGGACCGCTATGTGCAGCTGGTGCGCCTGAAGGAGGAAATCGCCAACTACTGCAAGGGCACGGAAGCGTCCTGTCCGCTCGATTCCGAGGATCTCGTCAAGCTGGACAGCTATCTGGATTCTTTCGTATATTTCATCCAGTTCCGGGCCCAGTGCCTGGCCACCAAGCTTTCCATCGACACCGCGGAAATTCAAAAGCGGATTAAGCGTCTGGAGCGCGAAGTGGAATCGGACCGTAATAACCCGGACCGTCAGCAGGTAAACGCCCTTCGGGCGGAAAACATCAAGATGAATCAGGAAATCCTGGACCGCGTAGAGCGGCTGGACAGCTACATGATGATGGTCGACGCCCAGACCGAAGCGATCGAAAATACCCTGAAGCTGATTCAGGTCAGGCTGGCTACTTCCAACTTCCAGGCCGAAGGGGAGGTGGAACTGGTATCCTCGGATATCAACCATCTGCTGGATGCCATCCATAGCACCGAAAAGAACCTGGAGGAGGCCAGCAAAGACATGGTCAAGATCAAGAAGCTCACCCGACTTTCCATCACGCCCTAACGGAAGAGGACAATGAATCGACGGACTTTTCTTGGATCGGTGATGGCAGTGCGGGAGATGCTCCCATGGGACTCCGCCCGGCTGGGAATTGCCTGTTCGCTGGGGGATTCCGAGGATACGGCCAGGAAAGCTCTGAGCGAGGCCCGGCAGGCCGGCTTCACGCGGGCGCAGCTGCAAATCCCCTGGACCAGAGTCGATGACTCCTTCCTGCGAAAGGTACCCGGCTGGCTGCGACAGGAAGGGCTTCAGGCAGACGTCCTGGGCGCATATGTAAACTGCTGCCTCCCGGCAAATGTGTGGATGGATTGCCGGGAGCAGGATTTTGACCGGGCCATCGAAACCGCCGGATTGATCGGTGCCCGCAGGCTGGTCGCCTGGACAGGCGGTTACGGTGCGGATTTGATGAAAGCCGACCCCAGAAACCATGACCCTGCCGCCGAAGATGCGGTCTGCCGCTTTGTGGAAATCCGGACGCGGAAAATGGAAAGTTCCGGCCTTCAATTGGCTCTCGAGACCTATATCACCCTGGTCTGCCCCGATGCGGTGTCTCTTTCCCGGCTCCTCAAGCGGCTGCCAAACCGGGTCGGAGCGGTTCTGGATCCTCCGAACCTCACTCCCATCGCCCTTTTTCCGCAGAGGGATAAGGTGCTCAAGGATATGTTTCGCCTGCTGGCCGGCCGAATCCAGCTGGTCCACCTCAAGGACTTCCGACTGGCGCCCGGCGGTGCCTCCTATCTGCTCCCCGGACCTATGGAAGGAGATCTGAACTACCGGCTTTTTCTGGACCGTATCCGGCAGCTCCCTTCCGATATTCCGGTCATCGCCGAGCACCTTTCGTCCCGCCAGTTTGCGAATGCCCGGCAGCGGCTGCTGGCCTCTTTTTAGACCTCATCATCTGGACATGCAGGCGGCCCGGTGTCATAATCTGGGCATGCTTAATCCAAATCGTTATTTCCACCCCGAGCCGGGCACTCGGCAAATTGCCCGTGAACTTTATGAAATTGCCGCACAGTTCCCGCTGGTCTGCCCCCACGGCCATGTCGATCCGCGGATTCTGGCGGAAAACAGTCCCTTCCCCGACCCTTCGGAGCTGCTGATCATCCCCGATCACTACGTCTTCCGGATGCTCTATTCCCAGGGAGTCTCACTGGAAAGCCTCGGCATCCCGCGAAAAGACGGCGGATGGACCGAGGCCGACCGGCGAAAAATCTGGCAGATTTTTGCCGACCATTATTACCTGTTCCGGGGGACGCCCAGCTGGTGCTGGCTCCGCCAGGAATTTGCGGATGTCTTCGAAATCGAGGAGAGGCTCGACAGCGGGAACGCCATGCGGCTTTACGATCGGATCGCCGCCAAGCTGGCCGAGCCGGAATTCCGTCCCCGGGCTCTTTTTGAGCGCTTCCGCATCCAGGTTCTCTGCACCACGGACGCAGCCACGGATGACCTCGCCCATCATCGCAAAATAAGGGAATCCGGCTGGGGAGGTGATGTCCGGCCCACTTTTCGCCCGGACATCGTAATGACCCTGCTCCACCCCTCCTGGAGAGAGAGCATCGGGCAGATGGAAAAGCAGACCGGCATTTCCATCGGCGGTTACCGGGCCTATATTCAGGCTCTGGAAAGGCGCCGTGAGTTTTTCAAAACCATGGGCTGCACCTGCACAGACCATGCCGTCCTGGAGCCCTACACGGCGGAACTGAGTACGCAAAAGGCGGAAGAAATTTTTATCCGGGCCCTTGGCGGCCACGCCACCGTGGAAGACGACCGCCTTTTTACCGCCCATATGCTGATGGAAATGGCGCGGATGAGCGTGGCGGATGGTCTGGTCATGCAGCTGCACCCCGGCTCTTTTCGGAATCACAACCAGTCCGTATTTGACCGGTTTGGCCCGGACAAGGGCTGCGATATCCCGGTGAGCACCGAATACACCCGGAATCTCCGCGCCCTTCTGAACAAGTACGGCAACGAAAGCCGGTTTCGGCTGGTCCTGTTTACCCTGGACGAATCGAGCTATTCACGGGAGCTGGCGCCCCTCGCGGGGCATTATCCTGCTCTGCGCCTGGGGCCTGCCTGGTGGTTCCACGACAGCCTGGAAGGGATGATGCGCTTCCGGAAAATGGTCACCGAGACGGCCGGCATTTACAACACGGTAGGATTCAATGACGACACCCGGGCCTTCCTTTCCATACCGGCGCGGCACGACCTCTCCCGCCGGGTGGATTCGAACTTTCTGGCGGAACAGGTAGCCACGCATGTCATCGAGAAAGAGGAAGCGGAGGAGATGATCCGCGACCTTTCCTACCGCCTGGTACGCAAGACGTACGGATTCGACCGGTAGCCGGGGTTCGGCCGGTCCATCCTGGCTTCCGGATCTTCCCGTCTTCCTGTGATTTTTTCTTTTCACAGGAAGACAGGAAGACCGGGAAGAACAGCGAAAAAGTCTGCCGCCAGGGGATTCTATTTTAGTTTCCCCCGGACCGGGCGAAGGACCAAAGGCCCGGCTGCTCCTTGCCACCCAATAAGGATTCGCAAAAAGTCGGGAACCCCAAAGGGATTCCGAATCGCAGCCCGGGGTTGCGCCGAAAGGGCGCTATCCCGGGTGGGCGGATTTTTCACAAGCAGCCCTGTAAGGGCTGCGCAACCACCTGGTATTGCTGGATTTTGCGCAACCCTGCAGGGTTGTATCGTACGAACATCCCTACCCCGGGCAGGCGCGAAGCGCGCCAAGACCGGGTAGGGATCCGAAGCCGCTTCAGGCTTCCGCCAGAACTCGATTTTTTACGCAGCTTTCAATAAGAAGCAGCCTATTCGGTGGCTTTCTTGATCTCCCGCTTCAGCCTGTGAATATGCCGGCGGACTATTTTGAGCTGCTTGCTGTCGTGCGCCTGCAGAGCCTCATCCCGCTTGGCTTTCAGCTTCTTGATCTTTCCTTTGGTAGCCGCTTTGTTGAAGGTGGCCTTGGTATGATGATGAATGTGGGTGTCGATGTGCAGCGCCTTGCACAGCAGCACCAGAAGGTGCTCCTTGTTCAGCTGGGTATAGCCCTGCACAGAATCATCCTTCAGTCCGGCAGCGATTTCCCGCAATTGTGCAACGGTCAAGTGTTTTAGCTCGTCAAAGGTATGGGCCATTTTCCAATTTCCTCCAGAATGATAATAAACGTTATCTTGTACTTCGACATCCGTCAAGCCTCTGCCGGAGGGAATCCGGCTTTTCAGAACCATCGCATGCGGTGCAGCGAATGGAGAAGGTTGTATCCCAGAACAACATCCAGGCGTCGATGATTCAACAAGGGATAGGGAGTGGCAAAAGCGCAGGTTCCCATCACCGCCACCGTGATGTCCGGCAGCAATTCCCAGCTGGATACAAAAAACAGGCGGTTTCCTCTGCCCAGCCGGTCGGAATTCCATGGACCGTAATTCTGATCCACCGCCGAAAAGCCGCCCCACAAATGGAGTCGGCGCGTGAAACGATGGTCGAGATGCCAGGCAAATCCGTAGGCGGTGTCCGGGTGGTATCGCTCATACTGCTCAAAGGTCATCTCCTGAAAAAAGCGGCTGCCCGGAACCTGGATGCGGACAGCCTGACGGAGAGTTTGCCGGTCGGCATGCTGCGTCGAATCAACGGATAAGGAAATGTGCGGCGACAGGTTTTTTTTAAAACCCAGGAAATAGTAGTTGAAGTGGCCCATGCGGTCCAGACGGGAAAAAACCGATGGATCGTTAAAATCTCCCAGGTAGCCCGCCAACAGGTGAACTTCGTCAAAGAAGAGCTGTTCCGGCTTTCGAATGCTGATTCGATGGCCGGTCAAATAGCCGTTGTTGTTATAGCTGGTGATGTCCGTGCTGTTGTTGCGAACGAATCCCAGACCGCCCGTGGATATTTCCAGCCACGGCTTGAGGCGAACATCGAGGGAAAGCTGCCGGGCATGGAAATCGTAGGCGTGCGCGCCGTTGCCGATCCCGGTGCGGTTCCACCCCGAATTGAAGCGGCTGCCGGTTCCCAGCGCGGCAGCGATCGAATACCTGCCCCGGCTATCGATCCGCAAGCTGCCCTGAATCTGAGCCTGGTATTGCAGGGAGGAGATCACCACCCTGCTTCCGTTCAGGTCGTCCTGGCTGAACTTGTTTCTGGTTGCCACCTGAAAGCCCGAGAATTGGATCCAGCGGCGCAGCGAATGGCTGGTCGCCGGCCGGTTGGTTTGGCCGGCAGGCGAAGCGGAGCGGTCCGGATCGGCCGCAGAAGCCGGCGTCAGGCAACAGCCAAGCAGCGGGGCGCACAGGATCCAGAAAAAAAAGATTCGTTTCATTCCTGATAATGCGTAAAAGTCGAAAATTATACAACAGGCTGGATCGGCTGGGGCCTACAAATTACAGGCCTGGAAGAATTCTTCTTTCCCGGGCTTTTTCACACCGGGCGCTTGACAGAGAAAGAAAAGCCAAAGGATAATGGGACGGTTCCATTTCGGTTTCAACCATGACCAAACCCGGGGCGATATTCGCCCGAGGAGGAAACGTGAAGCAATCTCCGTTCAGGCCGGTGCTGAAAGACATACATTTCTGGGTTCCCTTTCTGGTTTTAATTTTTGGCCTGATCCTGCTGGTCTACATTCGCTGAACGGCGCTCTTTGCCCAAGAGGAGACAACCTGTGACAAACCAAACGAAAAAAAGCGACGAATCACGCAGCCGCTCCCTTCATTCCCTTGGTGTCCTTTGCGGACTGGCCGCCGGAGCTTGGCTGGGGGCCGCGGAGGCTCCCACCAAGCTGGTGACGGCCGGCTTCTCCCCCTTCCTCATCTCGCTGATGATGGTTGCGGGCGTATTCGTGGCCCGCTGGACTCTGCCGATGGCCCTCAAGGGCACAGGATATATCCTGAAAGATTTTCAGGAGAAGCCCCATCTGCTCGTCTGGGCCATACTGGCCGGCATGCTCTGGTCGGTGGCCAACACGCTGACGGTTTTTGCCATTCGGGACGTCGGTCTTTCGATTGCCTTTCCTCTGTGGAATACCAATAGCCTGGTGGGCCTCTTCTGGGGCTGGCTGATGTTCAATGAGCTGCGTGGAGCGACCATTGGCCAGAAAAGCAAGGTTCTGGGAGGAGCCGGCTCAATCATCATCGGCGCCTATATTCTGGCGTATGCCACCTCGCAGCATTCCGGCGTACCGCCCCAGAAGGCAGCCGCAGGCATTCTTGCCGCTTTGGGGGCAGGGTTGCTCTGGGGAACCATGTACATTCCTTACCGGAAAGCTTACATCAGCGGAATGAACCCGCTCTCCTTCGTGACCATGTTTACCGTGGGAGAGCTTCTGACCGTAGGCACCCTTGCGGCCATTTTTCACGGCGGCCTGGGCCCATTGGCGGCGGATATACAAAAAGCGCAAACAGCCATTTTCTGGCTCTTCCTGGGAGGTTTTTTCTGGGTCATCGGCGACCTGTTCCAGCAGTATGCCGCCAAGTATATCGGCATCGGCAGGGGCGTGCCGCTGTCCAATACAAACCAGATTTGGGGACTTGCCTGGGGAGTCTTTGTTTTCGGTGAATTGTCCGGTCAGGGACCCACGACGATCGCCCTTGTCGTTTCCGGCTCGCTGGTCATGGTGGCCGGCGCCATCGCCATCAGCAAAGCGGAAGCATCGGAAGAAGAGAAGGACTCCTGGCGGATTGCCATGCAGAGAGAATGCGATCTGTACCAGCTCGATCCGGCCCAGCTGGAAGCGGCCCTGCAGGGAGAAGACTCCATTCAGGTGGAGCAGTCCGGCCGGCCCCTCTGGGAATATGTTGTCGGACTGGTGGCGATTGCCATATTTGTCGGCCTGGCCTGGATCGCGCGCGGCCAGGATATCGCCATTAATTACCTGTGGATGACCGGACTCCTGGTGGGGACCCTGGCCTTCCTGGGTGCGGGCGGCTGGCTGCTCTGGAAGCGTACCCGCTTCAGCTGAGCAGAAAGCGGTCATGAGAAATCGAAAATCCTTCTGCCGCCGCCATCCCTGGCTTTCGGGGTGCCTGGTATGCCTTATTTTATCGGCCCTGGTGGTCGGATGGCACGCCCGAGGCCCCTTTCACGGTTACCGGGCGGACCTGGCCCTGCCCGCAGCAGCGGGAGCCGCAACCCCAGCCGGGGACCTTCGCGCAGGCGTTGCCAAAGAGGATATCACTCCCGACCTGAGCCGCTACGACACATGGGTCGACCGCAACGGGAACGGTAAGTACGAGCCGGCCCAGGGGGATTTCTTCGAGGACACCAACGGCAATGGGAAAGTGGATGCCGTATGGTTGGCGGGTTTCGGCAACAACCGGCCGGCGCAGGGAGTCCACGACCCCCTATGGGCCCGGGCCATCGCCTTCGAGAACAACGGAGTTCGCCTGGTCCTGGTGACGGTGGACAGCATCGGGCTGTTCCACGAGGCGGTCGTGGACATGCGTCATCGGTTGAATCCCGCTCTGCGCATCGACCACATGGTCGTATCCAGCCTGCACAACCACGAAGCGCCGGACACCATGGGCCTATGGAGCGTAGGCCTGGAAAGGCCATTCTGGCGGTTCGATCACGCCTATCTGGAGCGGGTCAAAACCGGCGTGGTCAAGGCGGCAGAGGAGGCGGTCTCCCGGCTGACCCCGGTGGATACCTACCTGGCGGAGCGAACGGTCGGCCCCGAAGGGTTCGTGGATGACAGCCGCAAACCCCTGGTTTACGACCACCGGATCCGTACGGCGCGATTTGTCCGGAAAGGAACCCGGGATACGCTGGCCCTGCTGGCTGTCTGGGGAAACCACCCGGAAACGCTGGGCAGCGGCAACCCGCAGATCACTTCCGACTTCTGCCACTATTTCCGGGAAGGAGTGGAAAAAGGAGTGCCGGAACCAAACGGCGCGCCGGGGCTGGGAGGCATGTGCCTCTACTTTCAGGGCATGGTCGGGGGGCTGATGACCCAGCTCCACACCACCGTCCCTCACCGGGGAGGAACCGCTTCCTTTCGTGCTGCCTCCTTTGAAAAGGCGCAGGCCCTGGGAGAAAACCTCGCCCTGCAGGTTCTGGCAATGGCTAGAGAAACGGCCGAATCACCGATGGCAGGGACAGGCCTGGCCGTGGCTGCCAGTTCCGTCTTTGTTTCGCCCAAGCCCTTTTTCCGCTTCCTCCTGCTGCTCGGATTTCTGCATCCCGGCTGGCACGGTCTGGGGCAGTTCAAAACGGAAGTGGACGCTCTGCGTATCGGGGATATCGAAATCCTGACGATCCCCGGCGAACTTTATCCCGAAATCGGCGAGGGCGGGGTGGAAAGTCCTCCGGGCCAGGATTATGCACTGTCTCCTGTGGAGGTACCGCCCATCCGCCAGGAGATGAAAGGAAAGCTTAATCTCATTCTTGGACTGGCCAACGACGAAATCGGCTATATCATTCCCAAAAGCCAGTGGGACGTGAGCGCTCCCTACGCCTATGGCAGAGAAAAATCCCCGCAGTACGGGGAGGAAAACTCCTTCGGCCCGGAAGTCGCTCCTGCCATTCATCGTGCCGCCCTGCAGCAACTCCGGATTCTTCACCGGATCATGCCCTGATACCGATACCGATACCGAGACGTGCTGGCGGATCGTTGCGCTGCCAACGGGCCGCGAAAACCGTTTTTCCGGACACATTTTTGCACCATCTCCTTGACCCTGCGCAAAGCCTATGTTAACCTTGCGCCTTACTCAATAATAAATTCATTTTATGTTTGAAATTAATTACGGCTTGCCCCTGATTCTGGTCATCTTCCTGACCACACTTTTCCTCATGAACCGCCTTCTTTTCCGCCCGGTTCTGGCGGTGATGGAGGAGCGTAAGAAGCAGACTTCCGGAGCTATGCAGGAAGCGGGAAAAACCGGCGAGGACTATCAGAAGCTGTTCGACCTTTATCAGGAAAAACTCAGGGAGGCGGCTCAGGAGGGCTACCGCCGGATCGATGCCCAGCGTGCCGATGCCCTCACCTACAGACGAAAGTGCATCGCCGATGCACAATCCGGCGCCCAGGAGATTCTTGCGCGAATGAAGGGAGAGCTCACGCTCCAGGTCGTCGAATCCAAAAATAAGCTCCGGCTTGACGCACAGGAGATCGCTGATTCCATCGCGAATAAAATCCTTCACCCCAACCGCTAATTTCATGCGCCTACCAATTTTTTCTGTCGCCTCCCGGAGAACGATCCTCGTTTCGCTCTCCGCTGCCTGCTTCCTTTCCCTGGCATTTCCCGAATTGACCGCCTACGCCTCCGAATCGGAAGGGTGGGGGATCTGGGGGACGGTCGGCAAAGTCTTCAACCTATCCCTGGTTGTGGGCATCCTGGTATACGCCTTGCGCAAGCCCCTTTGCGATTACTTCGAGAGCCGGCGCCAGTCGATCCGTCAGGAGATCGACGACGCCCGCCGCGCCCGCGAAGAGGCGGAGCGGAAACTGGCCGAGATGGAAAAGCGTATGGCGTCTCTGGATGCCGAGCTCCAGGAACTGGAATCCCGAGCTGCGGCGGAAGCATCCGAAGAGCGCAGCCGCATTGTAGCCCAGGCCGATAAAGACGCCGCACAGCTGCTGGAAAACGCCCGCAAGGAAGCGGACTCCCTGCTGCGCGCCGGCCAGATGGAACTTCGGGCCTATGCGGCACAGCTGGCCGTGGAGCTCGCTGCAGAGAAGATCCGGGCCGGACTGGATGGGCCCGGGCAGCAGCGCCTGGTTGAAAACTTCACCACGCAACTGACCAAACTATCATGATAACCGGACCACTCGCCAAACGATACGCAAAAGCCCTGGTGGATCTGGCCTCCGAATCCGGCAGCTGCGACCGTCTGCAGCAGGATCTGTCGCAGGTTGCATCCTGGATCCGCCAGTCCCCGGAGCTTTCTTCCGTCATGAAAAACCCCTCGGTGCCGCTCGCCGAAAAACTGGCTGTTCTCGATCGGATCTGGGCCGCGGCGGTTTCCACGGATATGTCACCGCAAACCAGGAAGGTATTGCACCTGCTGATCCAGAATCACCGGATCCACATGCTGGGTGCCATCGTCCAGGCCTGCCAGGAGATGATCGACCAGCGCCAGGGAACCATGTCTGCCGTCATTTTCAGCAGCGTTCCGCTGAGCGCCAAGCAAAGGGAAGATGTCATCGGCCGCCTGCAGGGGATCTCCGGATTTCATCTGCGGCCCGATTTTCAGCTGGACGAAAAGCTGATCGGGGGGATCGTCGTTAAAATCGGCAGTACGGTTTATGATGGATCGGTCCGCAACCAGCTGGAAGCGGTTAAAAAAGTTTTATCCAGGGAATCATCCACTTAGCACTTTCTTCATTCGCTTCCAAAGAACTATTCATCGCAGTCGGGAGTTTTTCTTTTTCAAGACCAGGACTTAGAGCCTCCAGGAGTCAAACGGATGCAAATCAAGGCAGAAGAAATAAGCAAAATATTACGCGAACAGCTCAAAGGTTATGAGGCCGGGGTGGAGGTTTCCGAAGTCGGAACCGTTCTCTCGGTCGGTGACGGGATTGCCCTGGTTCACGGGCTGGACAAAGTGATGTATGGCGAGCTGCTCGATTTCCCGCGGGGAGTGGCAGGAATTGCCCTGAAGCTCGAAGAGGACCACGTCGGCACCGTTATTCTCGGGGATTACCACGAAATCAAAGAAGGCGATACGGTGAAGCGCACCCGGCGAATCATGTCGGTGCCGGTAGGCGAGGCGCTGGTGGGCAGGGTTGTCAATCCGCTCGGTCAACCCCTGGACGGTCGCGGACCGATTGTCACCGAGCATTTTAACGCCATGGAGCGACTGGCCCCCGGGGTCACCGCCCGGCAGCCGGTAAAGGAGCCGCTGCAGACCGGCATCAAAGCCATTGATGCCCTTATTCCCATCGGTCGCGGGCAAAGAGAGCTGATCATCGGCGACCGGCAGACAGGCAAGACGGCCGTGGTCATCGATACCATCATTAACCAGAAGGGAACCGGCGTCATTTGCATTTACGTGGCCATCGGACAGAAAAAATCCAATGTCGCCCAGGTGGTGAAAACCCTGCAGGACCATGATGCCATGGGGCACACCATCATTGTGACCGCTTCGGCCAGCGACCCGGCTACCATGCAATATATCGCCCCGTACGGCGGATGCGCCATGGGGGAGTACTTCCGGGACAACGGACGCCATGCCCTGGTCATTTACGATGACCTTTCCAAGCATGCGGCAGCCTACCGCGAGATTTCTCTCCTGCTGCGCATTCCTCCCGGCCGCGAGGCTTTCCCCGGCGACGTGTTCTACCTGCACTCCCGGCTTCTGGAAAGGGCCGCCAAGTACAACGATGAGAACGGCGGCGGTTCTCTGACCGCCCTGCCGATCATCGAAACCCAGGCAGGAGACATATCCGCCTACATTCCCACCAACGTAATTTCCATTACCGACGGGCAGCTCTTTCTGGAGTCGGATCTTTTCCACTCCGGAATCCGCCCGGCGATCAACGTGGGAAACTCGGTATCGCGCGTCGGAGGCAACGCCCAGATCCGTGCCATCCGCCAGGTGGCCGGGAGCCTGCGCCTGGAACTGGCGCAGTATCGCGAGCTGGCAGCCTTTGCCCAGTTCGGCAGCGAGCTGGACAAGGCAACGCAAGCCCAGCTGGCCCGCGGCGAGCGGCTGACCGAAATCCTCAAGCAGGGTCAATACCAGCCGCTGCCGGTGGAAAAGCAGGTGCTGAATATTTTTGCCGGAACCAAGGGGTTCCTGGATGATATCGCGGTTGCCGACATACGGCAGTTCGAAACCGAGATGTACAGCTTTTTCGACCGCTATAAACCCAACGTGCTGAAGGAAATCCGCGAGCAAAAGAAACTTTCGGACGAGCTCAGCGCACAGCTGGAAAAGGATCTGGCCGAATTCAAGGCGCGATTCCAGTCCCAGGGGAAAGCGGTCGCCTAACTTCGGTTATTTCACAAACACTGCAGGGATCTGCTCATGGCAAATGTTCTGGATATTCGACGCCGCATACGCAGCGTAAAGAGCACGCAACAGATTACCCGCGCCATGAAGTTTGTGGCCGCAGCCAAGCTTCGCAAAGCGCAGGAGCGCATGTTTCTGGCCCGGCCCTACGCCGGCCGGATGATCAAAGTCATCTCCAGCCTGGCCGCCCGGGTGGAGACCATCAGCCATCCTCTCCTGGAAACGCGGGAGGATAAGAAGGTGGAGCTGGTGCTCATTACCGGGGACAAAGGTCTGTGCGGTGCTTTTAACAGCAACATCATCCGTATGGCCGTCGACTTCCTGGAAAAGCAGAAGGATGTCCAGAAGGACATGCAGCTGAACCTCATCGGCAAAAAAGGCCGGGACTTTTTCCGCAGAAGGCAGTACCAAATCCGCACCGAAACCATCAACCTGGCTACCGGCATTACCTTCGCCCAGGCCAAGGTGCTCGCCGACAGCATCATCGAATGCTATTCCGGCGGAGCGGTTGATTCCGTTTACCTGCTCTACAACGAGTTCAAGTCGGTCATGCAGCAGCGTATTCTGGTGGAAAAAATCCTGCCGATCCAGAGGCTGCCGCAGGAGGAAAAGGGCTCCATCCTCACGGAATACATTTACGAGCAGGATCCGGCCCAGATTCTATCCACCCTGCTGCCCCAGCACGTGATCACCCAGGTCTATCATGCCCTGATCGAGTCCGCGGCAGCGGAGCAGGCAGCCCGTATGACTTCCATGGAGGCCGCTACCAAGAATGCCGGCGAGATGATCGATCACCTCACCCTGACCATGAACCGTGCCCGGCAGGCCTCCATTACCAAGGAATTGATTGAAATAGTCAGCGGTGCCAACGCCTTACAATAACAGCTATTTTCTTTTTTTATTCAACCATCAGGAGCCTTCGTCATAGGGGTTTTCATGAATCTTAATGCAGACAATAAGGTGGGTAAAGTCATTCAGGTGGTAGGACCGGTTGTGGACGTTGAATTTTCCGACCAGCACGTTCCTCCCATTTACCAGTCCCTTCGCATTCTGGGCGAAGAAGGGGGTAATGCCAATATCCATGTCGTTGTGGAAGTACAACAGCACCTGGGGGAAGGGCGCGTCCGCTGCGTTGCCATGCTGCCTACCGAAGGTCTGGTCCGCGGCATGAAGGTCCTCGATACCGGAGGTCCGATCACGGTACCGGTCGGCCGCGAGACTCTTGGCCGGGTTATCAACGTGATCGGAGAGCCGGTGGACCAGCTGGGCCCGATCGACACCAAACTGCACTACTCGATCCATCGCCCGTCCCCGCAGTTTATCGACCAGAGCACGGAACTGGTCATGCTGGAAACCGGGATCAAAGTGATCGACCTTCTGGAGCCCTATTTGAAGGGCGGGAAGGTTGGCCTTTTCGGTGGCGCCGGAGTCGGCAAAACGGTGGTTATCATGGAGCTGATCAACCGCATCGCCACCCATCACGGAGGATTTTCCGTTTTTGCCGGCGTAGGCGAGCGGACCAGGGAAGGGAATGACCTCTGGCTGGAAATGAAGGAATCCGGGGTTATCGACAAGGCAGCGCTGATCTACGGACAGATGACCGAGCCACCCGGAGCCCGGTTGCGGGTGGGCCTGACCGGGGTGACCGTTGCCGAATACTTCCGGGACGAAGAGGGGCAGGACGTACTTTTGTTCATCGACAACATTTTCCGTTTCACCCAGGCGGGATCGGAAGTGTCGGCGCTGTTGGGCCGCATGCCCTCCGCCGTAGGATACCAGCCCAATCTGGCTACCGAAATGGGTGAGCTGCAGGAGCGTATCACCTCTACCAAGAAAGGATCGATCACCTCGATTCAGGCCATTTACGTTCCCGCGGACGATTATACCGATCCGGCTCCTGCCACCACCTTCAGCCACCTTGATGCCACTACCAACCTGGACCGTCGCATTGCCCAGCTGGGAATCTACCCGGCGGTGGATCCGCTGGCTTCCACTTCCCGTATTCTGGACCCCAATGTCATCGGGGAAGAACACTACACAACCGCCCGCTGGGTGAAGTCCATTCTGCAGCGCTACAAGGATCTGCAGGATATTATCGCCATCCTCGGGGTGGACGAACTGTCGGAAGATGACAAACTGATCGTTTCCCGCGCCCGGAAAATCCAGAAATTCCTGTCCCAGCCCTTTTTCGTAGCCGAGCAGTTTACGGGCTTTGCCGGCAAATACGTTCCCATTGCCGATACCGTGCGCAGCTTCCGCGAGATCTGCGAAGGCAAGCACGACCATATCCCCGAGCAGGCCTTCTACATGGTTGGCGGGATTGACGAAGTTCTGGAAAAAGCCAAAAACCTGCAGATGTAAAGCCGGAGTATAGATAACTCATGCTGCCGCAGAGCCTTCAAGTCGAAATTGTAAGTCCGGAAAAGCTGCTGTTCAGCGGAACAGCCACCTTTGTCTCCGTTCCGGGAAAAGACGGCTGCCTCGGCATTCTGCCGGGCCATGCCCCCCTGCTGTCGGAACTTCAGGCCGGCGAAATCGTCATCCGTCAGGGGGAAGAAAGCAGAAGATTTTTTTGCCGGGAAGGATTTGTGGAAGTACTGCCGCACCAGGTTTCCGTTCTAGCCCAGGTTGCCGAGAAGCCCGAGGAAATCGATCTACCCCGGGCGCAGAAAGCGAAAGAACGCGCCTGGAACCGGCTGCAGTCCAAATCAACCGAGCTCGACTATGCCCGGGCCTGCGCATCGCTGCGCCGCGCGCTGATCCGCATCCAGATCGCCTCTTCGCGATAAAACCAAAGGGAGTTGGCCATTATGTCGGATACGAAAATCACCGTAAAAAATCATGGGTCCATCCGCATAGAAGGGAAGTTCCGCCTCTGCGACATGGAAGGAAATGAATTTGACCTGGCTGGCCGGGAGCAGATTTCATTGTGCCGCTGCGGCGCGTCAGAGGATAAGCCCTTTTGTGACGGGGCCCATAAACGGGCTGGATTTCAATCTGAAATCAAAGCCCGGACTGTCGCTCTGAAAAATTCCTAGAGCCTGCAGCCCTTTTTAAATGGTGCCGAAGGGGGGACTCGAACCCCCACGGGTCTCCCCACCACCCCCTCAAGATGGCGTGTCTGCCAGTTCCACCACTTCGGCACTTTTTTTCTGCCCGAGAAAAGGTTTTTACCCGGGCAGGATGAGGATTCTTACTTCGCAGGGGCCTGATTCGTAGCCGGTACCGGCGTCTGCGGCGACGTGCCGGCAGGTTGGGAATCCTGCCCTGCCGACGGATTGGCTGTTGCCGCGGGCGCGGCTGTCGGCGTATCCGGCTTGCCGGCCGGAGCCGGGGTTGTCGCGGCGGCGGGCTTGGTATCCTGCAACGGTATGGCGCTGCTTCCGCCCGAGTAACTGGTGTTGTAACGCAGCGAAAGCACCAGGCAGGTGACCATAAATACAATGGCCATTACCGTCGTCATCCGGGTCAGGAAGTTCCCCGCAGTTCGCCCGCCAAAAGCCGTCTGGCTACCTCCTCCTCCAAAAGCGCCAGCCAGATCGGCGCTTTTTCCGGCCTGCAGTAGAACAAAGATAATCAGGAACAGACAGGCCAGAACGTGAAAAAGGATCAAAATAAAGTTAATCATTACCTTGTTTTCTGAATTGAATCTTTAATTTCCTTGCCCGGTTTGCGATCCGGTTTTACCGTTCGGCCGCAACCGGCAATCGGCTTAGATATTACGAAAAACCGGGCCAGGAGTCAAGGCCGCAAGGGCTCTAATTTTGGCTTTCTGCCGTCAGCAGGATAAAACAATCCCCTTGAAATCCTGAGCCTGCAGGGAAGCGCCGCCAATAAGTCCGCCATCGATATCCTTCTGGCCGAGCAACTCCCCGGCATTATCCGCTTTCATGCTGCCGCCGTATTGAATTTGAATGCCGGCCGAGACTTCGGAGTCATACATTGAGCCCAGCAGCCGGCGGATAAAGGCATGAACCTCCTGGGCCTGTTCGGGCGTGGCTACCTTGCCGGTCCCGATGGCCCAGACGGGTTCGTAGGCAATGACCGTGCGGAGAGCATCCTGCCGGGAAAGGCCCTGATAGGCACCGCGCACATGGTCTTCGCACACCGATTCGGTGCGACCGGCCTCCCGCTCCTGGAGCGTCTCGCCGACGCAGATGATGGGGATCAGGCCGGCCCGGAGAGCGGCTTTCACCTTGCGGTTCACGGTTTCATTGCACTCATGGAAATAGGTTCTCTGCTCGCTGTGGCCGATAATGACGTATTCCACTCCGGCGCTTTTCAGCATGGCGCAGGATACCTTTCCGGTAAATGCGCCTTTTTCCTCCCAGTGCACATCCTGGGCGCCCAGCTTTACGTGGCTTCCCTGGATGGCACTGGCCACGGACACCAGACATACGTACCCCGGGCAGAGGACCACCTCACAGGCTGCGTTTTTCGTCGCCTCCACGACCTCCCTGGCCAGTTGAACCGCTTCCGGCACGGTCTTGTTCATTTTCCAGTTGCCGGCAATGATCTTCTTTCGCATGTGCCTTCCTTCCTGCTTCTTCCTGAAAAAAAGCTGCAGGACATCCCTTGGGCGATGCCTTTGGAGATGCCTGCAGCCTCCGATAACACTACTTTTCCGACAGGGCAACGACACCCGGAAGGGCTTTCCCTTCCAGGTATTCCAGGGAAGCTCCGCCTCCCGTGGAAACATGGCTGACCTTTTTGCTCAGGCCGGCTTTCTTGATGGCGCTTGCCGAATCCCCGCCGCCCACCACCGTGGTGGCTCCTTTTCCCGTGGCTTCCGCCATAGCCTGGGCGATGGCAAAGGTACCCTTGGCGGATACCTCAATTTCGAAAACGCCCATCGGCCCGTTCCAGAGGACCGTGGAAGCCTCGCGAACCACCTGGCAGAACTGCTCCGTGGTTTGAGGCCCTATGTCGATTCCTTCCTGGTCGGCGGGGATGGCATCGATGCCCACGTACTGCGTATTTCCCACCGTCCGGGATTTGAAATCGAACCGGTCGGTGATCAGCACGTCGGCCGGCAGGAGAAGCTTATCTCCGGCCCCGGCCATGATTTGTGCAGCCAGCTCGACCTTATCGTTTTCGCAGAGGGATTTCCCGATTTCCAATCCCTTGGCCTTGGCAAAGGTAAACGCCATACCTCCGCCGATGATCAGTTTATCGACCTTGGGCAGAAGGTTGGTGATCACCGAGATCTTGTCGGAAACCTTGGCTCCGCCCAGAATGGCGACAAAGGGCCGCTTGGGGGTTTCCACCGCGGCTCCCAGGAAATCCAGCTCTTTTTTCATGAGGTAACCGCTGGCCCTCCGGGCCAGCTTCACTCCGGTCATGGAGCTGTGATCCCGGTGCGCGGTGCCGAAGGCATCGTTGACATAGACATCGGCAAGCCGGGTGAGGCTGTCCCGGAAAGCGGCTACCTTCTCCTTGTCGGCTGACAGCTTGGTCCCGTCTTCCAGCTTCACCTTGCCTTCTTCTTCGATGTGAAACCGCAGATTTTCCAGGAGCACCACCTCGCCGGGGCAAAGCGCCGCGCAGGCCGCCTCGACTTCCGGTCCGACGCAGTCCTCCAGAAAACGGACCGGCCGCTGCAGCAGCTCTTCCAGCTTGCCGGCCACCGGACGAAGGCTGAATTCCGGCTTGGCCTGGCCGTCGGGGCGGCCCAGGTGGCTCATCAGAATCAGAGAGGCTCCCTTGCCCAGAAGATAGTTCAGGGTGGGCAGGGAAGCGACGATCCTTTTGTCGTCCTCTACCTTGCCGTCCTTGATGGGCACGTTGAAGTCCGTCCGCACCAGGACCCGCTTTCCGGCGACTTCCAAATCCTCAACAAATAATTTGGCCATATTCGTACCTCTTCCGGCAATTACTTGCCGTCCTTTGCTGCCATGAGTTTCAGAAGGTCCACCACGCGCATGCTATAGCCCCACTCATTGTCGTACCAGGAGACCACTTTGAAGAATCGCTTTTCGCCCTTCAGGTTGTTCTGCAGGGTGGCCAGGGAATCGTAAATGGAGGAGCGGGCGTCGTGAATGAAATCGGTGGAAACCAGCTCTTCCTCGGAAACCCCAAGAATGCCTTTCAGGTAGGTTTGGCTAGCCTTTTTCAGCGCCGCATCGATTTCCTCAATCGAGGTCTCTTTTTCCGTCCGGAAGGTCAGATCCACCACGGAAACATTCGGGACCGGAACACGGAAAGCCATCCCGGTCAGTTTTCCCTTGGTCGCCGGAAGAACTTCGCCGACCGCCTTGGCGGCTCCGGTGGTGCTGGGAATGATGTTCTGAGCGGCGGCTCTTCCGCCACGCCAGTCCTTCTTGGAGGGGCCATCAACCGTTTTCTGCGTGGCGGTATAGGCGTGAATGGTGGTCATCAATCCGGTTTCAATACCGAAACCTTCCTTCAAAATCACGTGAACCACCGGAGCGAGGCAGTTCGTGGTGCAGGAGGCATTGGAAACGATGGCATGCTTGGCCGAGTCGTATTCCTTTTCGTTGACTCCGACGACGATCGTTTTGACTTCGCCTTTTCCCGGAGCGGAAAGGATCACCTTCCTGGCTCCGGCAGCCATGTGTCCCTTGGCCTTTTCGGAATCGGTAAAAAGCCCGGTCGACTCGATCACGTATTCGACGCCCATGGCGGCCCAGGGCAGATCGGCAGGGCTCTTGGTGGCCATCAGGCAGCGAACCTCGTTCCCGTTGACCACGATCGTGTCCACATCTTCCTTGGACGGGTCGCTCTTTTTGGTGGTTACTTCATGCTTGAACTTCCCGTGGACCGAATCGTACTTGAGCTGGTAAGCAAAATAGTCCGCGTCCGTGGAGACGTCCACCACGGCGACGACATCGATCTCCTTGCCCAGCAGTCCCTGGTCGCAAATTGCCTGAAAAACCATGCGTCCAATGCGTCCGAAACCATTAATTCCTACTTTGACAGCCATGACAGCTCCTTTTTGGTTTAATTGATAAAAATGAATAGATTAAGCTACATAAAACGGCAGGCCTGCCGGGAAGAGGAAAGGCCTGCACTAAACGAAAAGATAAACCCCGGATGGGCCGATCCGGTTACTGCAGTTCCGCGCCGGTTTCCCAGCGAAGGTGTCCCCCAACAATTTCCCGAACGGCTGTCTCCGTAATAGTCAGCCCCTGAGAAGGAACCCTCTTCGGAGCCCCGTCGCTTAACTGTTTGATTCTCTGTGACAAGAGGTTGCACAACAGATAATGATTTCCTACGATTTGAACTGCCTGGGAAAGCAGTTCCGCAGAGGTGGTTGGTTCCGTTTCCTTTTTTTCCTGTACCATGGAGCGTTTTACTTTCTAATGCTTACAATTGTTTCTGTCCGGGGAAGAAGTCCGAATCGGATCTGCTTCGCTTTGCCGGAATGAGATGCGAATTTTAATTAAAAGTAGGCCATCCGTCAAGATGAAAAGGGTTTTCCCGTCAACCCTTGATACACCCCAGGGGACGAAACCGGGCGACTTTACGGCTGATTCCGGCGCTGACTGCACATTCCACCACCTCCTCGAGGTCTTTGTAGGCCCCGGGCATTTCTTCGGCCACCGTCTTCTTTCCGGCAGCCATGACCTGGACCCCCATGCTTTCCATCACCCGAAAAAGATCTTTCCCTTTGGCATGCTTCAGGGCCTGCGCCCGGCTCCAGCGCCTGCCGGCCCCATGGCAGCTGCTGCCAAAGGAGGCTTCCAGCGCAAGAGGAGTGCCCACCAGGAGATAGGAACCCGTACCCATGTCACCCGGCACAAAAACCGGCTGGCCGGCCCTGCGGTAAGCTGCCGGGACGAGCTCATGACCTGCGGGCAGAGCCCGCGTGGCTCCCTTGCGGTGAACCATCACCGATCGCATCCTGCCGTCGACCTGGTGCCGCTCCTTTTTGGCGATGTTGTGGCTGATGTCGTAGACCAGCCGGCAACCGAGCGAATTCGGAGACAACTGCAATGACTGGCAGAAGGCTCTTTCCACCATGGCCCCCATGATCTGCCGGTTCGCCCAGGCATAATTGGATGCCGCCTTCATGGCCTGGTAATAGTCGTTCCCTTCCGTGGATTGAATCGGGGCGCAGCTCAGTTGACGGTCCGGCACCTGCAGCCCATATTTTCGTACCGCAGCATTCATTTTTTCCAGATGATCGGTGCATACCTGGTGTCCCAGACCGCGGCTTCCGGAATGCAGAAAAACGCAGATCTCACCCGGGAATATGCCGAAGCAGTCGGCCGCGTCGACGTCGAAAATCTCTTCCACATAGTCGATCTCGATGAAATGGTTCCCGGAGCCCAGGGTTCCCAGCTGCTGCCGGCCTCTTTCCACAGCTTTTTCTGAAACAGCGTCCGGGTCCACCTCCTCCATTCTCCCGTTTTCTTCCGTAAAGTGCAGGTCGGTTTCGCTGCCGAATCCCCGTGCCACGGCCCATCGGGCTCCCTCGCGAAGGACTTTTCTTACTTCCTGCCGGCTGAGCGCCGGCAGGGCGTTCTCGGAACCGACACCGGCCGGAATAAATTGGAACAGTGTTTCCAGAACAGAGCGGAGCCGGTGTTGCACTTCCTGGAGAACCAGACCGGTTCTCATCAGCCTGACCCCTCAGTTGATGTCGTAACCGACGCCTCCGGGAGAAATCACTCCTTCCTGCCAATCCATGGCCGCCACGCCCCCGATCGGAAAGCCGTACCCGGCATGAAGGTCCGGCATGGCCAGCGAACTTTCCAGGATTCCCGGCAGGGAGGCCACATTGCGGATTTGGACCAGGGTTTCCTCCTCGACCTGATGGCGGATAAGCTGGTGACTGGCAAAAATGCGCCCGGGAACCACCATTTTTCCGCTACGCGGGATTTCCCACAGGTAGTCATGAATTTTTTTGCATTCCATGATCGGTTTCCTTGATACGAACTCAGACATCCAGCAGAACCCGGGCCTCCCAGCTGCCGCGGGATTTCTTCTGCACCGACAAGTTATGGTAGGTAGCCGCTTTGACCGTGCGACAGGAAGGATGCCTTACCGGATTTCCAGACTCTCCAAACAGCCGGGCTTGTAAGGAAAAGTCGGCGCCCCATGTCACTTCGGCCCTGTGAAACACCCAGGGACCGGTTTCCATCAGAAAAATGATCTCGTTCAACCACCGAACCATCAGCTCTTCCGCGGAATCGGCCGATATGCGCACCCGGGCGCTGGCCTCTTCGGCCACCGCATCGAGGTCGTAGGAAAGATCGAAAAGCGCCTGTGCTGCAGCTGTAAAAAGTTCCGCCACGCTATTCGCTCGAACAACGAAACCGATATCCGCAGTGTGATCGATCATGCGGTACCTTCGCATATAATTGTTATTCTACGTCCATTTCCGACCGGACCGGGACAAATTTTTGCAATGGAGGGAAGGCACCTCGCTGACCGACCAAAATTGCCTGGGACCTTGAACAACCTTCGGCTTCCATGATAAAGGTACTGGGTTTTGAATTCAACGATGCACCCGAAAATAAGAAATCGCCTCCACCGGAATATGCGGCTGGCAGCCTGCCTGCCGGTTGTCCTGGTCTTATCCTGCTGCCTGGCGTTCGCTGCGGACCGAGGCGGAATGCTACAGGAAGCAGGCCAGCCACAACAGAGCCCTTCCTCTTCCGGTTCCGGGCTGGCTCCCAATCGGACGGAGATGGAGGTCAACGGCCAGCCCGCCGTCCTGTATTATGACCGCCTGCTTACCCCCGCCCCCAAGGTTCTGGAGGCGCAAGGCAGAGTTCATCTTCAGTTTGGAGAATTCCTGCTTTGGTGCGAGCGGGCCACCTATAACCAGGAAACAGGGCAGATCGAAGCGGAAGAGAGCGTGCGCATTGTACACGGCATCCAGGAGCTGCGCTGCCAAAGGGCGGAATACAACTTGAAAACCGGCCTGGGAAACTTCACCGAGGTAAACGGGCACACGGATGAAGAATTGATTTTCCATGCGCAGCGGGTGGAAAAAACCGGAGAAAACCTATTCCGTATGGAAAACGGATTTGTAACCGCCTGCCGGGATGCCGTACCCAAATGGAGCCTCTCCGTCGAACGCGGCACGCTGGAATTGAAAAAAACGATTCGCATCTCCCACTCGATATTCCGGCTGAAAAACATCCCCGTGTTTTACTTTCCCTTTGTCCGCCTTCCCGCAGGGAAAAAAAGCAGAAGCTCGGGATTTCTCCTTCCCTCCACCGGCAGCTCGAATGCGAAAGGCAGGTCCGTATCCGACTCATTCTATTTCACTCTGGGGCCAAGCGCCGACCTGCTGGTAAACATGGAATATTTTTCCAAGCGGGGAGCCGGGTACGGGTTTGCATTCCGGGCCAAACCGAATCGCTCCTCGCACATGAACATCAGCTACTTTTTCGTCAATGACAGGCTCAACCAGGGGGGAGGGAATTTAATTGCCGATGCGGAAATGGACTTCGGCAACAACCTTCGCGGAGTAGCGGCTTTGAACCTGGTCACCAATTTTGCCTACCGGCAGAACTTTTCCGACAATTTCCTGACCGCCACCAACCCGATTGACCTGTCGGTCGCTTTTCTGACCAAGAATTCCGGTTCGTATGGATTTAATGTCCTGCTGTCCAGGCAGGAAACCTTCTTTCCCGAGCATTCCGTGTTGATCCGGAATGCGCCCGGAAGCGATTTTCACATCTTCGGGCATAAATGGAAGTCGCTGCCGATATACTTTTACCTGGACTCCTCGCTCGATCTGCTCATGCGGGAAGACCTCTATATGAATACGCCGGATTTTGTACCGCGGTTCGACTTCCGCCCCCGGGTTTCCTTCCCGCTGAAAAAATGGACCGGACTTTCCATCACTCCGCGTTTGAGCTGGCAGCATACCACTTATTCGGACCGGTTTTCGTCCGACAGCTCCGGAACTCTCGATCCGAAAAATCTTTACCGGAACAGCTATACGATCGAGCTGGACTTCAAGGCCCCCCAGATCGAACGCTACTTCCGGATTTCCGAGGGCCGCCAGCGGATCCATCACACCATAGAGCCCTCCGTTTTGTACCGGAAAATCGGGGGATTGAGCGGCGCCCCCTCCACATTGCTTTTTGATGAATCCGACATTCTACGGAATACCAGCGAGCTGGAGTACGGCATCACCCAGAGATTGTTTCTGAGAAAACCGGGACCGGCGGAAAGTTCTGCGGCGGAGCTGCTCTCCTGGAGGCTTTTTCAGCAGTATTACTTTGATCCGACTTTTGGCGGCCTGGAGCAGATAACTCCAACACTGCCGTCCGCATCGTTTCTAAGGCTGACTTCTTTTCCCATGTTCGATGGGAAAAACCCGCGCCGTTTCTCTCCGGTGGTTTCCTCCCTTCGGGCAAGTCCCAGTCCCGGCGTCTACACGGATTTTCTGGTGGAATACGATACGCTCCGACAGCGCGTGAGGGCTGCGGGAGTGACTGGTTCTGCGGCCATCTGGAAAATTTACACTTCCTGGACCGTCTTTGGACACAAGAAAATCGGCACCGAGGTCCTGCCAACCGGCGGGGATCTGCAGCCGGAGGAAATCCGATTTCTGACGGACAAAAGTCTCCAGTTTCAAAGCCAGCTGGGTTACGGAAATCCTCAAAAAGGATTTTCCGCAAGTCTCACCGTCAGCTACGACGTCCAGCGCTCGACACTGATGAACTCCCACTCGCGGCTTTTCTATAACTGGGATTGCTGCGGAGTGGCTCTGGATTTTCTGCAATTCGACACCGGGTTTCGAAATGAAACGCAGATCCGTTTTGCGTTTTCCCTCAAGGGGCTCGGATATTTCGGCAACATACGTCGCCCGGAAAGACTTTTCTGAGCCGGACGATCCCAAATCCCTACGCAGAAAAAGCCCGATGAGACAAAGCTTCATCGGGATCGGTTCCAACCTGGGCCAACGCCTGGAAAACCTTGTCCGAGCACTGGCCTCCCTCGAGGAAAAAGGGATAGCCATCACCAGCTGTTCCGGCGTTTATGAGACGGAACCCAAGGATTTAACGGATCAGCCTCCGTTTCTCAACGCAGCTATCTCCGTCGCAACCGATCTTCCACCACGGGACCTTCTGGATGTGTGCCTCGCGACCGAATTGGCAATGGGAAGAACCCGCCACGTTCGGTTCGGCCCCCGCATCCTGGATTTGGATGTGCTGCTGATGGGCGACCTGATCTCGGAGGACCCGCGGATCCTGCTGCCTCATCCCCGAATGCACCTGCGCCGGTTTGTGCTGGTCCCTCTGAGCGAGATCGCCCCGAAGGTGTTTCATCCCCGGCTGCAACAGACGGTGGAGATGCTCCTGGACCGGCTCAACGATCCCTGCCGGGTAGATTGGTATTGCAAGATGCCGCATGCCAATCCTATAATTACTGCGGACTGAGCACCTATGGCGCGCTATATCGCAATCGAAGGCCCCGTCGGGGTAGGGAAGACCAGCCTGGTAAAGCTGATCGGCAGCAAGTACCAGACAAAGAAGATATTCGACACGGCCAGCAACCCCTTCCTGCCGGATTTTTATACCGACAAGCCGGGTGCTGCCTTCAGCGCCCAGATGCATTTTCTGATCCAGCGCTTCCAGCAGCTGGAACAGGTACCCAGACTGCTCCAGGAATCGAGCCTGGTATTCAGCGATTATCTTTTTGCCAAGGACAAAATTTTTGCCTGCCTGAACCTGGATGATGAAGAGTTACGAACCTACGATCTTTTCTACAATACTTTGAGTCCTCGGCTTCGGGTTCCCGACCTGGTCATCTACCTCCAGGCTCCACTGAATGTTCTGGTGGAAAGAATCAAGAGCCGGCAGGTGGCTTACGAGAAGGATATTTCCGAAGACTACCTGTCCGAGCTGATCGAAGCCTACGACCATTTTTTCGCCCGTTACAGGCAGTCTCCGCTTACCATCATCAAAACAACCGAAATCGATTTCGTCCATCGCCCGGAGGACCTGGAAAACCTGATGAAAATCATTTCCCGCTCCCATATCAGCGGCGTTTAAACCTACCCTTCAGCCCAAGAGTGCATCTCATGAACGTAAAAAAAGGTGAAATTCCCGAGCCTCAGGAAGCCCAGATCGGCTGGGTGCGGGATTACTTTGTAACCATGGTGGTCAGCGTCATCTTTGCGCTTTTCGTGACCACCTTCGTCGCCCATCCGATGTCGGTTCCCACCCCTTCCATGGATTCCACCATTCTGGTTGGGGACCGTCTGGTGGTGGACAAATTCACCATCCGACCGGGACCGGAGAGCTGGAGAGATTCGCTTTTTTTACACCGGCCGATCCGCCGCCAGGATGTCATCGTTTTCAAGTTTCCCAAAAATCCGTCGGTGCCCTATGTCAAGCGCGTGATCGGGCTTCCGGGCGACACGCTGCAGATCGTCAACAAGCAGGTGCTGATCAACGGCAAGCCGATTGACGAGCCGTACAAGCGTCACATCGACAATAACATCTACAGCGATCCCAAAACGGCCTTTCCGCAGGCTTACCAGAGGGATAACTACGGTCCGATCACCATTCCGGAGCGCAGCTATTTCATGATGGGGGATAATCGCGACAACAGCGAGGACAGCCGATTCTGGGGCTTTGTGCCCGAAAGCCACATTATCGGCAGACCGCTCTTCGTATTCTGGTCCTACGAGGATGACCCGTACCGGGAGCTGGATGCGAGCGAAACAGTAGGCCTTTACCTGAAGAGAACCCTGAACTTCCTGAACAAGACCCGCTGGCTGCGGACCTTTCACGCCATCCGCTGAAGGAAACCGAATCCCTTTCAGGCGGCCCGATCCACCGCCAGCGCTCCTTTGGTAAACCAGTCGCAAAGGCATCGACGGATGCGGTAGGGATCGGCAGCCAGTCTCGCTTCGATCTCCTCGGGCGGCAAACCGGAGCCGGCCATGGACCAAATGGTCTTCAGCACGTCTTCGTCTTTTTCTTCCTCGACGGGCGGCGGAGCCGGGGCCTTGATTAGCAGGCGGCTGCCGTTGGGAATCATGGTGCAGGCCTGCCGGTATTCATCATACCGCCGCACCCCTTCCATAAGGACCCAGGTCAAGGGAACCGGCTTATCCTCCATTTCCAGATCCGCCGGAACCGCCGATCCTATGCCGGTCAGCACGAAACGTCCGGAAAGCGGTTTCTCCAGCAGGTAATAAAGCGCATCGACCCCTTTCAGATTTCCGGCCTTGCAGGCCTTCATTTTCCCTGCTTCGATCTGCACCCGGGCGCATACGGTGCCATCCGAGTCCGAAAGCGATACCAGGCCGGATGTGCCGGCTGTTTCCAGGTACTGAAGCATGGTGGGCAAATCAAAGGTTTTCAGCTCTCCCGACAGAACGGCAGGCTCCTCGGCGGCAGGCGGTTTCGCCCGGCTTTCCGCGAGGGATGCGAAATCGTCCATCAGCCGGGCTGCGGTCCGGCCGGCTTCGCTCTCCGGATCCCTCTCCAGAAGCTGCTGAAAGGCCTGTTTTACATCGTCGGCGGGGGTTTGTGCCAGGGAATTCACCAGGGCCAACAGGAGAGACTTATCCTTTTTCTGGAAAATCCCGAATAGTTTCGAAGGAATTTCTTTGACCAGGGCTTTGGTCAGCCGCTGCACGGAATCCGGGTCCGGCGACAGATTCTGTTCTCCCAGTGCGGCCAAAGGAGCCGGATTTCTTCGGATTCCTGCTTTTTCCGCCAGGCAGTAATCCAGGACGATTTTATGTGACTTCTTGGTCTCAAACCCGGCCAGAGCGGTCATGATCCGGTCCATGAGGGAATTCAGATCGTCGATTTCCAACCGAGGGGCATTATCCCGGGTCAGCTGATTGATCGAATTCTGCAGTTGATTCATCAGCAGCACCAGAGCGCTTTCCGCTTTGGAGTCTTTGTATCGGCTGATGTTGCGGATCAGTTCCCGCAGGACCTCTTTGGTCAGCCTGGACTTGGACAGCTGGGTCAAAATGTCCATTTCCTTTTCATAAAGCTTTTCGGAACTGCAGGGAACCCGGTTCAGAATATGCAATAGGTTTCTCTGAAAAAATTGCGGGTCTTTCAGGTCATCCACACCTTCGTGGAGCATGCGGTCCAGCTCGGAAAGAATTTCCTGCCGCCCTTCGTCGCCGTGGGCTTCCATCAGCGATAGCAGGGACAGCCGACGCTCCCGCTCATCTTCTTCCTTGATCTGGCGCAGGAGACCCGTGGGGGCCAGAGTATTGAAAAAACTGAGGAATCGGTGCAGCAAAGATTTCTGAGTGCTTTCGCCGGCAAATCGAACCAGCCTCTCAAAATCCACCCTTTCGTGGCCTTTGCTGCGCACGGCATCAATAGCCGACTTTTCTGGCTTTCCGCCTGAAATCAGCTCCCGGGCGGAATCCAGTATCGCCACGGCACGGGCCAGGGCGCCCTGATTCAGCTGGTCGACGGCAAGATTGACCATGGTCTTGAAGCGATTGGAAGTCTCGGCGCGGCTGCCGGCCAGCTCCACCATTTTTTGCATGGCCTGGACCCGGCTGTTGGCGTAATGCCCGGGCGCAGAAGCTGTTCCCTCCGGGCCGGCATCGGCAGGAGCGGTCAGGGCATAATTCGGTATCCCTTCGGCCAGCTGCTGCATGACCTGGGTGGTATTGAGATGAATCCCCATGGATCGGACCTGTTTCAGGTGCTCTTCCAGCTGCTGGGCGGTGTGAGCATTCCTGGCGGCGGCAGCCAGCAATTGCAGAACGAGTTCCTGCTGCTGCTCCGGCGCAGCGGCGGCCGGCCGAGCTGTTCGGGGGGCTCCCCCGGCTGCAGCGGGTGCGCCGGCCTCCTTGATTTCCGCCATCAAAGCCATGAATTGGGAAAAAGAATCGGAAGCCGCTGCTTGTGGAAAAGCGAGGCCGGCTCCTGCGGAGCCCCCCGCCGCGCTCTGGCTCGAAGGAAGAGAGGCTCCCGGCTCCGGCCGGGATGGAGCAGCGGGCCCCCCGGCAGCGGCGGCGCCGGAACTTCCTTCGGGCGGATTCTCTCCCGAAGCGGCTGCACCGGCTGCTCCCGCCTGATCGGAAGCAAGCCGGTACACAACCTCCGCCTGCTTGTCGATCGAACGCCCTCCGCCTTCGAACATGACAAGCCTCTGAACGCTGGATTCCAGCGCAGAACGGCTTTCCGGCGGACAGTAGGCGATCAGATGCGGGGAGACGTGCTTCAGATAGGACTCGAGGTCCACCTGGGAGATCAGCTGATATTCTCCCAGCATATGGATTTTCCGAATGGAATGGTACAGGAAATCGGAAAGTTTCGCCGCGCCGCGGAAACTGCACTGCGATTCCGCCCAGGCTACGATCTCCCTGACCAGCAGATCCGGGTGAACCGCCATCAGCTGCTGAATCGAATCAACCGCCAGCAAAGGTGGCAGGGCATCCGAAAGGTACTTCCGGAGTTCATCCAGGGCATCTGCCATTTCGTCTGATGGAGACACGTTCATTCTCTCGCTCCGATCTCAGCAGTTTATTTCTATACAATGAGTATACTACTTCGCGATTTTAGGCAAGTGTTCGGGGAAAGTCAAGATACAACTCGCAGGTTCTGCAAGCCACGAAAAGACGGCATGGTCAGAAAAATGCCTTTATTCTCAAAATGATACTTGCCTTGCCGGGAACACGAATCTATAATTATCCAATTTTGAGCTTGCACCCCATAGATGCCCTATGGGGGTTCCTAGCTTAGGTTGATCAACCGTTTGTCCCATGGCTGGCTTCCCGGCGGCGCCGGGAAGTGTCCTGGAAAGGAGATATTCCTAAATGCTTGTTCGTCTTCGAAAATCGATTCTCGCCCCTGCCATAGTGTTTTCGCTGCTGACTCTCTTCACGGTCCAAGGCTTTTCCTCCGGATTTCAGCTCCGGGAGCAAAGCCCAAGCTACCAAGGCAACGCTTTCGCGGGAGTTACCGCGGGCGGCTACGATATCAGCAGCATGTATTTCAACCCGGCGACCATGGGTCTTTTTTCCGGAAATCAGATTGCCGCCGGCTTCAGCTTTGTACAGCCGGTCGCCGTGTTCAGCAATGGAACAGCCACCCGTTTTAATCCCGCATTCGGGTCCATCTCGGGGCCCAACTCCCATCCGGATGCCGGCCATGATGTTCCCCTGCCTGCCATGTACGCTATGTACAGCGTCAGCGACAAATTCAAGTTCGGCATTTCTCTGAACGTGCCCTTCGGCATGGGGACGGAATATAAATCCGATTTTATCGGCCGTTATCATGCCCTGAAGTCCGACCTTATGACCATCGACATGGCTACCAATGTCGCCTACCGGCTGACTTCCGACTGGTCGGTCGGGGCGGCCCTGATCGCCCGGAAAGCGAAAGCCGAACTGACCAACGCCGTCGATTTTGCCACGATCATCCTGGCCAATCCGCTGATTCCGGCTGCTGCCAAAGCGGGCATCACCCCGGGGAGCCTGGATGGAACCGCAGCCCTTGAAGGCGGCAAATGGGCCATGGGATACAAGCTGGGAACCACCTACCAGGCCAAGAAATTCCGGATCGGCCTGGCATATCATGCCGCCATGAAGGCGACTCTGGAGGGAACCATCGATTATAAATCGGTGCCCTCGATTCTGGCGAGCAGTTTCAAGAATGGCGATGCCACCGCGGAAATGAGCCTGCCCTACACCGTTTCGACCGGTTTCAACTATGACGTTACCGGCAAATTCTCCATCCAGGGAGAACTGGCCCGCACCGGGTGGAACACCTTCAAGGAGCTGCGCGTCAAGTTCAAGACGGGACAAGCCGACGTGGTTACGGAAGAAAACTGGAAAGACACCTGGTTCTACTCGGCCGGATTCACCTTCAAGCCGACCCAGGCCTGGTCGGTGCGTGCCGGGGCGGCATTCGATCAGTCCGCCGTGGATAATTCCAACCGTACCCCCCGCATCCCCGACGCCGACCGGACCTGGATCTCCGGCGGGGCAAGCTACGCCATCAGCAAGGCTTTTTCCATCGACATGGCGTTCACCCACATTTTCGTGAAGGATTCGATTCTAGCGCTGAAGGCCATTCCGGACGGGACTACGGCCGCGACCAGCAACAATACTTTTCGCGGCAACCTGAACGGAGACTTCCAGAACCATATCAACATTCTTGCCTTGCAAGCCCGATATTCCTTCTAGGAATCTGTCCGCGAAACCGGCATCTCCAACAGGATATCTGTTGAGACGTGCCGATCGCTTATTGCGTGAAATCCGAGGCGGTCGGTAACCCTTCCCTGACCGCCTCCCAACCTGCAGGGGCGTGCGGCGCGCGCCCCTCTCGCCCCAATCCCCAAGGGGAAGGCGTAAGGAACGGGATTCTTACTCCAGCGCGCCTACCCGCGAGATGGGCCAATAGCGGAAGATAGCTTTCCCATAGACATTCTCCATGGGAACATAGCCCCAGCTGCGGCTGTCGTTGCTCGAGTTGCGATGGTCGCCGAGCACGAAGTAGCTGCCGGCCGGCACTCTTTCCGGCCCGAAGGAAGCGTGGTCCAGGTACTGCGGATCCACGTAGGACTCGATGAGCGGAAGACCGTCGACAAATACCTGCCCGGCTTCAATGCGGATTTCCTCGCCGGGCAAACCGATCACTCTCTTGATAAACGACTTGGTGGAATCTTTCGGATACCGGAAAACGACAATGTCGCCGCGGTGAATTTCACTGAAGTGATAGATAAAGCGATTGATGAAAATCCTCTCCTGGTCCACCAGCCTGGGGAGCATGCTGGTTCCTTCCACTTTGACCGGCTGGACTACGAACAGGATAATCAGAATCGCCGCCAGGACGGCAACGGCTATATCTTTGCCCCAGGCGAAAATTTCCATCAGCCAGGGGCGCCAGGGATCCGCCGGAGGACTATATGGGGCAGCCGGCGTCTCTTCCGGAGCCTGCGTCGGCGTGGGCGGAATAGGGTCCGGGGTCATGCTTGTTTCTTCGTTCATCGCTCCACGATCAGTTTGCTCTTTTCGATGCGGACTTCGGCAATCCCATAGGGCAAATCAAAAGGCTCCCGGATGTTGATATGAGGCGGTCTGGCCTGAATTAAAAAAGCGGCCAGATCGGACGCCATGGAGGAGGGAATGACCAATCCGTTGATGCGGGTCTTGCTGAGGTCGTACGACATTTTCTTTTTCTCGATCCGGATGCTGCCTTCCGCTTCCACCAGCTGGTCTCCCTGAAACATGGACTTGAGAGCCTTCCCGGCGACACCCTCCAGTTCGATATCTTCCGTCCGGACGAAGGCCCGGGCATAAAATTGATTATTGCCCTGCAGGTCCATGACCATTTTCCGCATACCTTTCGGTTTATTGATTTCGATGGCGGCGGCAATAAAATCATTCAGCTCCCGCTCGGAAATTTCAAATTTCTCCGGCGCGGTTCCCTGCTTGGGATCTTTCAGCTTGACCAGGATCTGATTCACCTTTCTGGCATTTTCAACCGCTTGCCCCCATATTAATTCTATCGAAAAAAGGCCCGTCAGAAAAAGCAACGCGGAAAGAAGCAGAAGACGAACGCTCCCGGAGAGATTAAAAAGATGTCGTACCCTTTTCCTCATCGGCAATATCTATCCTGGTCGAGTATACGTCCATCCTTCGGCGAAAGTTCTAAAATCTTTTGCCGCTGGCGGCCTCCCGGAGGAACCTGTCCGCCCCGACCCGAAATAAGGCATTATTCCGTTCCGTATTTTCCCTGCAGCCGGGACTGTGGCAAGTAGTCCATCTCCTTTTGCCGGTACTCCGGCAGCCCGACAAACTGGTTGTAGGCGGGGAAGCTGCTGAGCCAGTGCGTCTGCCCTGCCAGTATCCCGCTGCGCGACTGCTTCAGGGCGGAAAAAAAATCGGTCAGAGCCTTGTGCATCACCAGGATCGAAGCGATCGGCACGGAAACCCGGGCGATGCCGATTTCCGCCAGCTCCGGGATCGGTACCAGTTCCGTACGAACCCCGCTGACGGCATCCATCAGGTTGACGGAAAGCAGGCCGCGGATGCTTCGGGCCGCCAGCTCAATTTCCTTGCGGGAGTGAATGCCGTCAATGAAAACCATGTCCGCCCCTGCCTCCAGGTAGAGGCGGCTTCGCCGGATCGACTCCTCGATTCCAAATACGGCAAAGCTGTCCGTGCGGGCGTTGATAATGAAGTCGGCGTCCAGTCGGTTGCGCACATCCGCGCAGGCCCTGACCTTGCCGGCCATCTCCTCCGCATCGATAACCTCTTTTCCTTTCATGTGTCCGCAGCGCTTGGGAAAGACCTGGTCTTCGATATTCATTCCGGCCACCCCCATGGAAATGAGGCGTTCCGTAGCCCAGGCGGCATTGATCGCATTGCCGCCGCCGGTATCGACGTCGGCCATGACGGGAATCCGGACCGCTTCGGCGATATTCCAGGTCAAATCCAGGATGTCCTTGAAATTCATCAGCCCGATATCCGGCTTCCCGAGAAACGATCCGGACATTCCGAACCCGGAAATCTGGACGGCTTCAAAGCCGCACTGCTCGATGATCCTGGCGCTCAGAGCATCGTGACAGCCGGGTACTTCCAGGGCGCGGCGCTCCATCAGAGCCTGTCTAAGTCGTGTCGATCTCTTCATGTCGGTTTTTATCCCAAAGCAGAAAAAAATGTCATGGCACTATAGTTTGTCGGCAATGGCCTGACCCATCTCAAGGGTGGTATGGCTGCCCCCCATGTCATAGGTCCGTATGGCGCCCTCGCGGATGACCTCCGCCACCGCTCCTTCCAGCGCCTGGGCCTTTTCCTGTTCGCCGAGCCACTCCAGCATCATCTTGGCGGCCAAAATCGTGGCAATGGGGTTGACCTTGTACAGGCCGGCATACTTGGGAGCGGAGCCGTGCGTGGGCTCGAAGACCCCCAACCGGCTGCCGATGTTGCCGGAGCAGCCAAAGCCCAGCCCGCCAACCATCTGGGCGCAGAGATCGGAAATGATATCCCCGTACAGGTTGGGCGCCACCAGGACGTCGTAATTGCCGGGATTCTTCAGCAGCCACATTGTCATGGCATCGATGTTGGCTTCATCCATCTGGATTTCCGGAAACCGGGCTGCCACCTGCTGGGCTTTTTCCAGGAAAAGACCGTCTCCGGCCCGAACCACATTGGCCTTATGAACGATGGTGACCTTGCGGCGTCCATGCTGCCTGGCCCATTCGAAGGCCGCCGCCGTGATCCGTTCGGATCCGGCCGCGGTGTTGATCTTGCAGCTGACCGCATACTGATCGCCGGGAAGATGGCGGAAGGGTTCGAATGGCTTGCTGCACCGGCCAAGAACTTCGGACAGCTCTTCGGGCACCGGATAAAACTCCACTCCCGAGTAAAGGTCCTCGGTGTTTTCCCGGAACACGGTCAGGTCGATGGAATCCCGGAAATTCAATGGATTTCCCGGATAGGCCTTACAGGGCCGCAGGCAGATATACAGATCGAACACCTGGCGCAATCGCACGATCGGCGACCGGTAGCTGAATCCCCGGTTCTGCAGCGCAGGAAGAAGTTCGGCATGGGCAAGTTTGGCCGGCTTGGAAGTGATGGCCCCAAAAAGTGCGGCATCCACATTTTGAAGCAAATCGACCGTGCGCGCGGGCAGGGCATCCCCCTCCCGGCACCAGAATTCCCAGCCGATATCCCCGTGCAGGTACTCTGCCGGGAACGAGATCCGATCCAGAACCAGACGAGCCGCCTCCAGGACCTCAACCCCCACCCCGTCCCCGGGCAACCAAGCAATTTTGTATTTTTTCATTCGATTCCTCTGTTTTGAGCGGAAGCGTTAAAAGAGCCGCCGGGCCATCTTCCGGAGCCCTCTTGTCCCGGAGGAACGGCCGGCAGGTTCAGCGTCTCGCGAACCACGTAGGTCGGTTTGCCCTGCGACTCATGGTAAATTCGGATCAGCAGTTCGGCAACCAGGCCGATCAGGATGAACTGTATTCCCAGAATGAACAGAAACACCGCCAGCAGCAGAAGCGGATTCCGGTGCGCCTTGACCTCCTGAGCGATTTTCTGGTAAAGCGTAATGAGGGCAAAAAAGACCCCGCCGCCGCAAAGAAACCCGCCCATCCCCCCGAATAGATACATCGGCTTGGTGGAGTAGCTCCCCAGAAACCGAACTGTAATCAGGTCCAGCAGGACTTTTACCGTCCGGAGCAGGCCGTAATTGGACTTGCCGAACTTGCGGGGCCGGTGATTTACCTTGATTTCGGTCACCCGGGCTCCGGCCCAGTAGGCATAAACCGGAATGAAGCGATGCATTTCCCCATAGAGATGAATGTGCTGCAGAATGCTGCTTCGATAGGCTTTCAGCGTGCAGCCGTAATCATGCAGCTCCACTCCGGAGACCAGGGAGATAATTTTGTTGGCGATGATTGAGGGGAGCCTCCGGGTAAGCCACCGGTCTTTCCGCTTTTTCCTCCAGCAGCTGACCACGTCATACCCCTGGTCCAGCACTTTAAGGATTTCCGGAATATCCGCCGGGTCGTTCTGCAGATCTCCGTCGAAAGGGATCACCACCTTGCCGGAGGAATAATGAAAGCCGGCGGACATGGCGGCCGTCTGGCCGAAGTTTCGGCCGAAACGTATGACCTTCACACGCCGGTCCGCAGCGGCGATGTTCTCCAGGATTTCAGGAGTGGCGTCCCTGCTCCCGTCATTGACAAAAATCGTTTCATATGTCTTGCCTAGCTTCGCCATTGCCTCGGCGATCTCGGCGTGAAGAACAGGAATATTTTCCGCTTCATTGAATACGGGAATGACAATGGAAATTTCAGGAGCGTCCGGCATGGCAGTCCTTTTCGGCAGAATCGTTGGTTTCCTCCCCCGACAACTCCCATTGGGCCTCCTCCAGCTGTTCTGTTTTAACTTCGTTCTTGTGCAGGAGGTAGGCGACGGCGCCGGGCAGCGAGCTGGCGATAATCAGCAGGGAAAAGAGGAATCCCAAGGCAATGCCTTGGTGCTTGGAAACTCCGATGGTCAGGAAAAAGCTGGCGGTGGCCATCTCCCGCAGGCCCATACCGTTTATGCTGATCGGAATCATGGTGATGAGAGAAATAGCGGGAATGAAAACAGCGAAATCGAAAAAGGGGGCCTCAATTCCCAGTGCCGTGGCAATGACAAAGCTGGAGAGGATGACCAGAAACTGGTTGATCAGAGAAAGAACAAAGGTGTAGCCCCATTTTACCGGGCTATGCCGAATGCCCGTAAAGGCAGCAACCAGTTTCTGGGTCTTGAAGGCGATTGAATTACGTCCCGTCTTACGGGATAAAAGCAGTACCCATCGATGCGCCCCGGGATAGAAAAGCAGCAGGTTCAGGAAAATAAAGCCAAGGGTCAGCAGGAGAAAAGCCCAGAAAAGATTGACGCCCTGGATTACCCAGGGAGAAACCATGGAAAAGGAGAGAGCAATTACCAGAAGCGCCAGAAGACCCACGGCCCGGTCCAGGTACACGCTGGCCAGAGCCTTGGAGTAATGGTGATCGTGATCCCGCCCGGTGAGCACAATTTTCACCAGGTCCCCCCCGACCAGCCCCGGCAGGATTAGGTTGGAGAACATACCAATGCAGTAGATGAGCACCAGCCGCCCGGTGCGCATGGGTACGGACAGCATTTCCAGAAGGAACCGCCAGCGGATCACACACAGGTAATGTCCGAACCAGGTAAAAAAAAGCGTGAGGATGAGATAACCAATCTTCGCCTCGCGGATTTCGTTGACGGCCTCGTGCAGATCAACGCCGCGGAAAACCCAGATCATCAGCGCGGTGGTGATCCCGATCTTTACGAAAAGGGTCAGGGTGTTTTTCCAGCGATTCGATAAAGGCATGTTGTCATTTCCAAAATTGGTTTCAGGACCCGGCGACAGTCCGAAGTAAGTTATCTTCTGTTATCGCCCTTTTCCGCAGGACCGGCGATCAACAGGATCGTATTCGAATTTTTATCCTGATTTTTCCCCCAGTAATCCTGAAGTTTCCATCTCCACAGATTCTGCTTGCGTACCACGTAAAATCCAGCCTTCTCCAACACCGGTTGCAGCTTCGTATAGTCCTCTTCCTGCAAAAGGAAAAACTTCCTGTTTGGACTGCGTAATATTACCTGAATAAAATGCCTTTCATCAATGAGCTCCTCGATGGGCCGCTGCAGGTAGAAGCAGAGGCTGGGAAAAGCAACCCGGTAATAGCCCACCGCGTCTTCCGGCTGCGCCCTCCTCTGTATCTCATAGGACATAGCCCGGACAGGCTTATTCTGCTCCCAGGCCGGCAAAATCCAAAGGGCTACCGCCAGCTGGCAACCCCACAGGAAAACCAGGACAGTAACCAGGGCCGAAGTCCACATCCGGCGCCAGGTAAAAACTGCCAGCAGGACGGCTACCGCGGCCAGAACCGTTTGCCATTGCAAAAAATCCCTGCCGGTTATCCCCGCGGCCGCCAGCAGTTCGGGCATGGCCTGCCGGGCTACAGGAAGAACAGATATGGCCGCCAGGGCGATGAAGACGAAAAGAAGCCGGCAAACAGGCGCGCACCAGCGGGAGTCAATCGTTTTCGCATTCCAGGCCTCGGCAAAGAGAAGCGCCGCAGGGAAATAAAGGGGAAGAATGTAGTATTCCTGCTTGTTGCGCGAAAAAGAGAAAAAAAGAAACACCGCCAGGAACCAGAACAGAAGAAACGGGCGGTAGGGAACTTCACATCCGCGTCCATACATCTCCCTGTTTCGGCTGAACTGAAAAATCAAGACGGCCAGTCCCAGCTCAGCCCAGGGAGCAAAATCCGATAAAAAAACCCCGACATAATAAAAGGGGCCCCGGAGAGGACCAAAATCCTCTGTCAGAAATCGCCCCAGGTTATCGCTGAGCAGAAACGACCTGACCGGAGAAAGACCCACCCAGTCGATCACGCGGTAATACCAGGGGAAAAGAAGGACGGCCAGGAGGATCGCGCCTGGAGCGCAGAGCGCGGCTGCCTGCAGAACCGGTTTTTTGGCTAAGAGCAGACAGCCGAAGAGAATCCCGGCAAAAAGAATCAGGGCGACCGGCCCTTTGGTCAGAACGGCAAGCGCCAGGGCTGCCCATGCGGCCGTCATCCAGATCAAGGAAGGCCTCTTTTCCCCCCAAAGGGCTTTCGCCGCTAGTACCAAGGCCAGAGATAGAAAAAATGCCAGCCAAATCTCGGTGATGGCCCTGCGGGACATGATAAAAACCCTGAAGTTCAAGGCCAGAAACAGGGCGGCGGTCAATCCTGTACGGGAGGAAAACCAGTGCCGGCCGACGACATAGGCCAGCAAAATCCAGGCGCAGGCCGCCAGGGCAATCGGCAGCCGCTCCGACCACTCGCTGACACCGAAGCAGGCGTAGGACAGGCAGACGCCCCAATAGGCCAGAGGGGGCTTCTGCCAGCGAAACGTATAATTGAACAAGGGAATGACGTAGTTACCGGCTTCCCGCATTTCCCGGGGAGTTTCGGCGTAAAAGGCTTCGTTGGCATCCCAAAGCGACGACTCTCCCAGAAAAACGAAATAGGGCGCCAGAACCGCCACCAGAATCAGGGCATGGAGCCAATTCTCTTTTCTTACGATGAAATCCATTTTCTAAAACAGGCTTTTCTGCATGGTTTCGAAGACTTCTTCTGCGGCACTGGCTTTTCGGGTCGCGCTCAGGTCGATGTCCCTGCGCTCCAACCGGGCCAGAATCTCGCGTGCCCTGCGGAGTACTCCCTGGGGAATCCCGGCCAGGCGGGCCACTTCGATCCCGTAGCTGCGGCTGGCGGCGCCCTCCGCAACCTTATGCAGAAAAAGGATGGTGCCACCTGACTCCTGCACAGTCATGCAGAAATTCCGTGCACCGGACAGGATGCGCGGCAGCTTGGTCATCTCATGATAATGGGTGGCGAACACGGTTTTGGCGCGATGAACCTCCTCGTTGTGAAGGTATTCGGCAATGGACCATGCCAGGCTTAGGCCGTCAAACGTTGCGGTACCGCGTCCCACTTCGTCCAGGAGAATCAGGCTGCGCGGCGTGGCCCGGTTCAGTATGTTGGCGGTTTCGATCATTTCCACCATAAACGTGGATCGCCCCAGGGAGATATTGTCGGAGGCCCCCACGCGTGTAAAAATCTGATCGGTCAGACAGATGTCCCCCTGTTCCGCGGGAATAAAACTGCCCATGTGAGCCAGGATCACATTCAAAGCCACTTGCCGTAGGTAGGTCGACTTGCCTCCCATGTTGGGTCCGGTAAGAATGATCAGCTGATGGGTGGTGTCGTTCAAATACACATCATTGGCAATGAAGGGATCCACGCAGAGGTCCAGCACCGGGTGGCGGCTGTTTTTCAGGTATATTTCATTCTGGGAGTTAAAGCCGGGACGGTGATAGCGGTATCGCGCGGCTGCCTCGGCCAGAGAGACCTGAACATCCAGTTCCGCCAGCAATCGTGCCATTTCAACGATCCGGCCGGCCTGCCGGATCACTTTCTCCCTCACCTGTTGAAAGATCTCCCTTTCGATGGTCAGTATTTTTTCCTCTGCCGACAGGATCTTCTCTTCGTACTCCTTCAGCTCCGGAGTGATAAACCGCTCGGCATTCACCAGCGTCTGCTTGCGCTGGTACGAGGAGGGAACCAGGTGCAGATTGGCCCGGGTAACTTCGATGTAATACCCGAAAACCTGGTTATAGCGCACCTTGAGGGAAGAAATTCCGGTTTTGGTCTTTTCCCCGGCCTCCAGTTCAGCCAGGAAGCTTTTCCCCGAGCTGCGGATCCGGCGCAACTCATCCAGCTCCGGATCGTACCCATCCCGAATCATCCCTCCCTCGTTCAGTGTGGCCGGCGGCTCTTCATGAATGGCTTTTTCCAGGAGCTGGAATAACTCCTCCATGTTGTCCCATCGGTCGCGCATCCCCTGGAAAAGTTCGGTTCGCAAGGGAGGAAGAAGCCTTTCCAGGGCGGGTAGAACCCGCAAGGACTCTCGCAGCGATTCCAGGGTGCGCGCATTGCAGGTTCCCACCGTGATGCGGCTGAGAAGACGTTCCAGGTCCGCTACCTTTCCCAGGGTATCTCCCAGTTCCTTGCGGAGCACATAACCGGCTTTCAGCTCCCCCACTGCATCCAGACGGATCTGAATACTCCGAAGATCGAGGAAGGGGGTAATCAGGCGGTCCCGCAGAAGCCGCGCTCCCATTCCCGTCCGGGTGAAATTCAGAACTCCGTAAAGCGTATTTTTCCTGGCACCCTCCCTCGGCGCCAGCAGTTCCAGGTGCTCAATGGTTGCCGGGTCGAGTCGCAGGGAATCTTCTGCGGAAAAAACAGCCAGCTGCCGGATGTGATCCAATCCCTTCATGAAGCCGTCATGAAGGTAATGCAAAATGGCACCGGCCGCTGAAACGGCCTCCGGCTTTTCGGCTAGGCCAAGCCCGTCCAGTACGGCGGTCTGAAAATGGCTGAGCAGGAGGCGCTGACCGTATTCCCAGCTGAAAACCCAGTCTTCCAGGGGTGTCTCCACCCAACCGCCTCCTTCCTCCCTGGCCCGAAGCTTCTGGACCAGGGGAGCAATGGCCTTGGGGAAAATCAGCTCGCGGGGTTGGAATTGAGCCAGGATATCATCCACCTGGTCGTGCGAGGAATCTCCTTTCAGGAAAGTGGCCCGGAAATCCCCGGTGGAGGAATCCAGAAAAGAGAGCCCCCAGCCCGCCCCGGTGGCCGAAAGGCAGGCCAGATAATTCGGTTTCTGCGACTCCAGCAGGTTTTCTTCGACCACGGTTCCGGGCGTAATTACCCGGGTTACTTCCCGCTGGACAATTTTCTTTGCCGTTTTGGGGTCTTCGACCTGCTCACAAATGGCTACCTTGTATCCCTTTTTCAAAAGCCGGGCGATATAGCCGTCAACGGAGTGGTAAGGCACCCCGCACATGGGTATAGGGACTCCCCTTCGGTCCTTGTGCCGCGAAGTCAGGGTAATCTCGAGTTCCTTCGCCGCCTGTACCGCATCCTCAAAGAACAGCTCATAGAAGTCCCCCAGCCGGAAAAGCAGCAGTTTTCCGGCATGCGCTCTTTTGACCTGGTGGTACTGGCGCATCATTGGAGTTAAATCTTCCATAACAGCCTTTCCCGAAAATAAAAAAGTGGAAAAAAGGTGCGGACGGCATTATAGTTCAGGAGCATGGCTGCGTGCAAAGCAATTAGAATGGTTTCCTTGTGGCGTTGAAATACATGCCTGCCCATCCCCGAATCCTGTCCCTGGACGTCACCTCCAGCCTGGGAAGCATTTCTCTTCTGGAAGGTCCGGAAATTCTCGGCGAGCGGAGCTGGAAAACCGATCATTCCCATGCGGAAACGGTACTTCCCGAACTGGAATCCGCCTTGCGGGAAGCGTCGCTGGCCATTAGGGATTTGGATCTGCTGGTCGGTGTTAACGGGCCGGGATCCTTCACCGGAATCCGGATCGGGCTGGGAATACTGCTCGGCCTGGGAGAAGCCCTGGCGAAGCCCCTGCGGACCGTCAGCGCCCTGGAGGCCGTGGCCTTCCACTTCTGTGGTCTTCGGAACCGAATCCATGTCTCCCTGGATGCGCGAAGGAACCAGGTCTTTTTCCAGTCCTTCGACCTTACGTACGGTTCCGTTGAGCCATCCGACGAGCCTTCCTGCGCTTCTGCCGACGAATGGGCGGCTTCCTTGCCTCCTCCGTCCGTTCCGGTGACCGGCAGCGGTGCATGGCTGCACCGCGCCCTTCTGGAGCGATCCTGCCCTGGGAGGGACCTGCTGCGTCCGCCGGAGGCGCTATCCGCTTTGGCAGGCCGGCTGGCTTTTTACCGATGGCAGCACGCGCCCACCAAGCCCCAGGAAAGTCCCACGGCGCTGTACATTCGACCACCGGATGCCATTCGGAAAGCATCGGCTGCTATGCCGCAGAAGCAGGCTTTTTCCGGCTAAAGAAACTCCATGAATGTAAAGGAAATGGCTGCCTTTCTTGAATTTCATATCGAGAAAATGACGGCCGCCCAGATCGAGGAGGTCAGGGCCCTGGAGCAGGAAGGAATGCTCGACCCCTGGCTGTCCGATGACTATCTCCAGCTCCTGAAGGACGCGGACCGGTGGCTTGCGGTGACTGTCACCACCGCGACGGAAGAGCGGGGAGCAGTCGTAATCGGCATGGGCCTGGTTCAATTTCTGGGAACCGAGATGGAACTCTGCAAAATGGTGGTGGAGGCAAAATTCCGGAGACAAAGCGTGGCCACGCACCTCTGGCAAACCCTCCTTTACCAGGGCAGGATGCGCAACTGCCGGGCGTGCTTCCTGGAAGTCAGACCCTCCAATCGCGGCGCCATACGGTTCTACGAAAAGCTCGGCTTCCGGCTGATCAGCCTTCGCCCCAATTATTACTCCAACCCGGTAGAGGGCGCGCTGATCATGGGTTGCGAGCTCTAATCCTCCCTCCGGGTCTTCCATTCCCGGCTTCATCATAAAAAGCCCGCCGGCTTGTTTTCCCTTTCGATTCCTCCTACAATTAATAGCAGGTCTAAGACGGTAAATTAACCCCTGCAACCAAGGGAGGTCGCCTTGCCGAAATGCCTGTCTTACGAATAATCCATTCACGGCCTCTTCTTGAATTTTCTCCAGGAAGGAAGGGGCGCTCGCAGGCGGGCCAACTTTACCGATCCCAATCAACCATTGGAGGGAATCATGAGAATACACCTTTACATGCTTTGCTACCGATTTGAAGCACTGGTCGCTTCGCACCTGGATCCGGAAGCTTTCGGTCTGTATATGGCCGTCGGAACCCACAAAAATACCCGCGGTAATCTTTTGTTTTTTGAAATTGACCCCGAGCTGAAAAGCGATTACTTTCGTCTCGAAAACCTGGAGGAGCTCTGCTCGGCAATGGAAGACGGCGTAGCGAAGCCAAGCAAGTATATAAGCGTGTACCGAGTGATGGAGCACCTGCCGCTTGCCGTCTACGGCAAGCTGTACCTGACCACCGCCGACGGGCGCACCTTACCGCTGTCCGATATCCCGTACCAGGAGGAGCGGGAGGAGAAGGGGCTGCACCTTTACGATGAGCTCTGCCCTTTGAACCCCATGGTGCTTTCTACGCTGGCCCCCGGGGCCTTTCGCCGGTTCATGACGGATCCTTTGAATCGCATTCACGTGCCGAGGATCTTTTTCGCCGATATGCTTCTGGATCGCGATTCGTCCGGTCGTCTCGCCGGTTATCTTCCTTACCAGGATCCCGCGCATATCCAGGATTGTTGTCGTGAAATGGAGAGCAAGCCGGCCAAGCCGACGAAAACCGTTTTTCGAGCGCCTCGGCTATCCGGCTTTTTCCGCACAATCCGTCGCGGCTTTTACCTGGGTGATTCTACGGGAATCCGATTTTACCCGTTCCCCAGCCGGAATGAGCTGGAAGTGCAAAATCACTGGTGGTGGCGTTCCGCTTCCGAAAGCCTGGTATCCTGAGACCGGTGTTTCCTTCCCATTCTTCCGAATCTTCCTGTTGAAACGCTTTTCACAGGAAGATTAAGGAAGGGCGGGAAGAAAGGCGAAAGGGCCTGTCGCCAGAAAACCGGGACATTTGCCCCCGGAAGGGAAGGGGATCCGAACCTGCCCCTTTCGCATTGCGTCAGAAACGGATATGATTAGAGAGCTCGCAATCGTTCCAGGAAAATTAACAAAAAAGGAAAGCCACGCTAAACAATGTATTGGAAAAAGTTTAACGTGGCGGGGCCGACGAGACTCGAACTCGCGACCTCCGGCGTGACAGGCCGGCGTTCTAACCAACTGAACTACGACCCCGCGAGGGTGAGCAAGATTATACACATATCGCGGGCGGATTCCAAGAGGAAAATGCACCTTTTTTTCATGACCAAACTCACATACCGGCTTTTTCGGCAGACTCCGGCCTATTTCCATCCCCTGATGAAAATAGCCGGCTCCTTCTGTCTCCTGTTTCTTTTTATCTCTTTTCAAAACCAACTTTCCGGCCAGGTGCCGTCCTTTCGGGCGGAAGTCCAGGCGGTGGAGGTACCCGTAACCGTGCTGGATGAAAATGGAAGCACGGTTCCCCGTTTGCGCATGGAGGATTTCCGGCTGTTCGAGGATGGCGTACCGCAAAGAATACGCGACCTCTCCGTGGACATTCACACCGTCAATGTTTTGCTGCTTCTGGACCTGAGCCGCAGCGTGGAATCCCAGAGCAAGAACATCCGACGGGCGGCCCAGGATTTTGTCCGGCAGTTCGGCCCGAAGGACCGTTTTGCTGTGATCGGCTTTGCGCACGGCATGATGCCTGTTCAAGACTGGACCAGCGACAAGAAGCGCATCTCCAAATCTATCGGCAAGCTGGAGACAGGAACCCAGACACAGCTCTACGATGCGGTGCAAACGGCCTTGCAGAGCCAATTCAAGCCCATGGAGGGACGCAAGGCCTGCGTTCTGATCACCGACGGCATCGACACTTCCAGCGAGCGGACGCTACAGGAAATCCTGCGGTCGGTCTATCGCAAGGAAATGTGCATTTACGTGATCAGCATCCTGAAGGCGGTCAAAGGGAGCATGGAGCGCTATCAGCGCGTGGCCTATGTGGCCCGGATCATGGAAAAGATCGGGGAAACGGATTACCTGGAAAACTTCTTTCGAAAAAAGGAGGAGGAAATGAACCGGCTGGCTCTCTATTCCGGGGGGCGGGCCTTCTTCCTTGATCAGCTGAGCGACATGCGCAGCATCTGCAGCCAGATCGCCCTGGAACTGAAAAGCCAGTACGTCCTCACCTACATCCCGGAAAGCGTACCGCCGGCGGCAAGTCAGCAGACCATCCGCCTGGAATATAAGCCGGATCCCCGGTATCAGCTGATTTATCGCAAGGGATACTACCGGGCCGATACGGGGATCCGACGCTGACCGTGCTTTCAGTTCTTAATCTTTCGAGCCCCGGATTGCCTGCCAATCGCCTCAGGAGGCCTGAGCAATTCGAATTTGAGAGACCACCTGGGCCGTTTCCCGTGCAATCATCTTCTCTTCGTTCGTGGGCACCAGCAGAATGCGCCCCCGGGCTGAATCGGCGCTGATGTCGGCCGGCCCTCTCATCGTCCGGTTTTTCTCTTCGCACAGCTGCAACCCCAGGAATTCCATGTCGCGACATACCCGGGACCGTACTTCGCAGCTGTTTTCTCCAATTCCGCCGGTGAAGACCAGGCCATCCAGCCCGCCCATGGCTGCTGCATAGGAGCCTACGTATTTCTTGACCCGGTAGCAGAAAATGGACAGAGCCAGCTCAGCGCGATGGTTGCCTCCGGCGGCCAGCTGCTCGACGTCGCGCATGTCGGAAGAGCTGCCGGTAATTCCAAGCAGGCCGCTCTTCTTATTAATAATGCTGTCCAGGTCCGTGGGACCGGCGTTGAGCTCGCGGGCCAGATAAAAAAGGATGGCCGGATCGATATCTCCGCTGCGGGTTCCCATGACCAGCCCTTCCGCCGGTGTCATGCCCATGGTGGTATCGACAACCTTTCCTCCCGCAATGGCCGCCATGCTGCATCCGTTTCCCAGGTGGCAGGTGACAATCCGCGTTCGGGCGGGATCATACCCCTGCTTTTCCAGGATCTGCTGAGCCTGCTCCACCACGAAGCGGTGGGAGGTGCCATGGAAGCCATAACGACGAACCCCGTATTCCGTGTAATAGGAAAACGGCAAAGCGTAGATATAGGCGTGCTCCGGCATGGTTGCATGGAAGGCCGTGTCGAATACCGCCACCTGGGGAACTCCGGGCATAAGCCTGCGGCAGGCACGAATGCCTTTCAGGTTCGGCGGGTTATGTAGCGGAGCCAGCACGCTGAGACGATCCACCTCTTTGATCATTTCATCGGTCACCAGGACCGACTGCACAAATTTTTCACCCCCGTGAACCACCCGATGGCCAATGGCGGAAATTTCAGATATGTCCTTGATGGCTCCATTTTCCGGATGGGTCAACAGGCGGAAAACATGGTCCATGGCGATTTCATGATCCGGCATGTCCACCACCACTTCGCTTTTTCCGCCGCGGGCCGATTCATGCTTGATCTTCCCGCCTTCCTTGAGGCTGATTCGTTCCGCCAGTCCTTTGGCCAGGATCTCCTCGGTGGATGATTCGAACATCTGGTACTTCAGGGAGGAGCTGCCGCTGTTTAGCACTAGTATTATCATTCTTTAACTCTCGGTATCTAAAGATTAATCCTGGATCGCCTGCACGGCAGTGATCGCTGCAACATTGACGATATCCTCGGCGTTGCAGCCTCGGGAGAGATCGTTGACCGGCTTTCTCAGACCCTGCAGAACCGGACCGTAGGCATCGGCTTTGGCCAGCCTCTCGGTGAGCTTGTAGCAGATGTTTCCCACGTTCAGATCCGGAAAGATGAGAACATTGGCTTTGCCGGCCACCGGGCTCCCGGGCGATTTCTTCTGGCCGATCCAGTCCACCAGGGCGGCGTCCCCCTGGAGCTCGCCGTCCAGGAGAATATCCGGGCGCCTCTCTTTGGCGATTCGCGTCGCTTCGATAACCTTGTCCGCCAGCGGATCGGAGGCGCTGCCCTTGGTGGAAAAACAGAGCATGGCTACCCGGGGCTCCATTCCCAGCAGGCCCTTCATGTTCATGGCGCTTTGGATGGCAATCTCCGCCAGCTCTTCCGCATTGGGGTTGATCACCAGACCGCAGTCGGCAAAGACCAGAACGCCGTTTTCTCCATAGGGACAATCCGGCACGATCATGACGAAAAAGCTGGACACCAGCTTGTATCCGGGAGCTGTTTTTAAAATCTGCAGGGCCGGGCGAACCGTATCGGCCGTGGAGTGGGTGGCGCCGGAAACCTGCCCGTCGGCATAATTGTTGTGCACCATCATGCAGCCGAAATAGAGCGGATCCAACATGGTTTCTTTTGCTTTTTCCAGGCTGAGTCCTTTTTGCTTGCGAAGTTCGTAAAACTGCTGCACAAACGGCTCATACCAGGAGGACTGCGCCGGGCTCACTACCGTGCAGCCGCGGATATCCGCGCCCGCCTTGCGGGCCGTTTCCGAAATTTTCTCTTCCGAGCCGATCAGGATCACCTGGGCCAGGCCAAGTTCCACGATCTTCTGCGCGGCGATTACCGTCCTCGGATCATCGGCTTCCGGCAGAGTGATGCGCTTCTGCGCCGCCTTTGCTTTCGCAAAGATGGTCTCCATCACATTGGGCATAACGAGATCTCCTGTATTCAATAAATAGTATGAAAAATGTTATTAATATTTTGCGGATGATTCTATGTCGCCCGGGCGGCGATGTCAACCAAAATGGGAAAGGGAAAGCAAAATGGATATCTCGCTGGAAAGAGATGAGCAGCACGAGCATTTCATGGAAATTGCATTGCGGGAAGCCCGTGGCGCGGCGGCCTCGGGCGAGGTTCCCGTAGGAGCGGTGCTGGTTCTGGATGACCGCATCCTGGCCTGCGGTCACAACCGCTCCATCCGGTCCATGGACCCCACCGCGCATGCCGAAATGGAAGCCCTGCGCCAGGGGGCGCAGGTTCTGGGAAACTACCGGATGGAAGGATGCCGCCTGTACGTGACCAAGGAACCCTGCCTTATGTGCTGCGGCGCCATGATCCATGCGCGCATCCGTGAGCTGATCGTCGGTGCCCGCGATGAAAAAAGCGGCGCGGTCTGGTCCCGGGCACAGCTGTTGGATCTGCCGTGGCTCAACCATCGCATTATCAGCCGTTTCGGTATCCTGGAAGAAAGCTGCCGTTCGGTTTTGCAGGACTTTTTCCAGCAGCGCCGGGAAACCCGGAAAAAGGAAAAATCTTCCGCCGATCCGCTTCCTTCCCTGGAAAATGAGCCCCAGGTATGGTAAATATAAGGCGTCTGGAGGGGTACCGAAGTGGTCGTAACGGGCTCGACTCGAAATCGAGTTGTCTGCCAAAAGCGGGCACGTGGGTTCGAATCCCACCCCCTCCGCCATTCTCGCTTACGCTATCTGCATCATGATCTGCGCGTTTCAAGGGAAAAAGCCCAGGATTGCGGACTCGGCGTTTATTGAGGAAACGGCTCGGGTAATCGGAGAGGTGGAAATCGGAGCCCATTCCAGCGTCTGGTTCTATACGGTGATTCGAGGAGATGTCCACTTCATTCGAATCGGCGAAGCGACCAATGTGCAGGATCATTCAGTCCTGCACGTCGAAAATGGCCAATATCCCCTGGAGATTGGCGACCAGGTGACCATAGGTCACTCGGTGGTTCTTCACGGGTGCCGCATCGGGTCCCGATGCCTGATCGGCATCGGGGCCATCGTACTTAACGATGTGGTGGTGGGGGAGAATTCCGTGGTAGGTGCCGGAGCCCTTTTGCCGGAGCATACGGTCGTACCTCCCGGGAGCCTGGTGTTGGGAGTTCCCGGAAAAATCGTCCGCGAAGTGAGTGTGGAAGAAATCGAGCGGATCCGGAGGTCCGCGACGAACTACGTTCAATATAAAGAGCAGTACAGGAATGATGGTTATGGTGCGCGCGGTTAAAGGAACCAAAGACATCCTGCCGGAGGAAATGCCCCGCTGGCAGCTGATTGAATCCACGGCCCGAAACATTTTTGCCACCTTCGGTTTCGAAGAGATCCGCACTCCGCTCTTCGAGGAGACGGAATTGTTCCACCGGGGAATCGGAGAAGCCACGGACGTGGTTTCCAAGGAGATGTACACTTTTCCGGACCGGTCCGGGAACTCCCTGACCTTGCGGCCGGAAATGACGGCCTCCGTCGTGCGGGCCACCATCGAACATCGCCTGGAACTTTACCGCAACCCCTTGCGCCTGTTTTACATCGGCCCGATGTTCCGCTATGAGCGGCCCCAGAAAGGCCGTTACCGGCAATTTCACCAGATCGGCGCGGAGGTCATCGGCTCGGACCACCCGGCCATCGAGGCGGAAGCGATCGAAATGCTCCTCCTTCTTCTGGAAAGACTGCAGGTCCGGGGAAGCGAGCTGGTCATCAACTCCATCGGCTGCCCTTCCTGCCGGCCGGATTTCCTGAACCTTCTGCGGAATGCGGTTTCGGAAAAACTGGAACGGTTCTGCGCCGATTGCCGCGACCGCTCTTCGCGCAACGTCCTGCGCGTGCTGGACTGCAAGCAGGAAACCTGCCAGGAGCCGATCGAAAGCCTTCCGGCCATTTCCGACCATCTGTGTGAAGGCTGCCGCAGCCATTTCCTGCAGTTTCGCTCCTGGCTGGAAAAACGACGGGTCCCCTATCAGGTGCGGTCCCGTCTGGTTCGCGGCCTGGATTACTATGAGAAAACCACCTTCGAGATTTCCAACGGGCTGCTCGGAGCACAGAATGCGCTGGCCGGGGGCGGCCGGTATGACGGCCTTTCCGCTCTGCTCGGAGGGAAGCCATCCAAGGGCTTCGGCTTCGCCATGGGGATGGAGCGGCTGGTTCTGGCGCTGCCGGAAGAAGCAGTCAAGGAAAGCTCCTCGACCCCGGAGCTATGCCTGGTACCCCTCGGAGAAAAAGCACTGGAGGTAGCCGCGGGAGTAGCCTCGAAGATCCGGCAGGCGGGAAAGGGCTGTTACCTGGAATACGAAGCCCGCAGCCTGAAGGCCGCCCTGCGGTCGGCCGATCGGATCCGGGCGCGATGGGCGCTGATTCTGGGGGATAACGAACTGCAGACGGGCCAGTGGGTATTAAAGGATCTGACGGCGCAAACACAGCGGCTCATTACGGAAACCGAACTTCTGGAAGCCTGCGCCTCCGGAGCCGGTAAAACTCAAATTCTATTCTGAAGATGGCAAGGATATGGAAGAATCAAAACTCAAGGTAGTACCCCTGGGATCTTTTCAGCGGACCAGGTACTGCGGTCAGGTTAACGCGGAAGATATCGGGAAGTCCATTCGCCTGTGCGGCTGGGTCGACAGCGTTCGCGACCTGGGAGCATTGCTGTTTGTGCGCCTGCGGGACCGGGAAGGAGTCATCCAGGTCGTTTTCAAGAGCGACACCGATGAAGATCTGCGGCGCCGCGCCGAGGGCCTTCGTTCGGAATTCGTCATCGGCATTTCCGGAGTTGTGGCCGCCCGCACCGCGGAAAACGTCAATTCCCAGATGGCTACCGGGGAAATCGAGGTGCTGGCCGAAGAGCTGCTGCTGCTCAACACGGCCGAGACACCGCCTTTTGAAATCGGAGACGATACGACCGCTTCGGAGGATCTGCGCCTGAAATACAGATACCTGGATTTGCGGCGTCCGGTGGTGCTGAAAAATTTCCGCCTGCGGCATCAACTAAGTCTGGAGGTCCGGGACTACATGGATCAGCAGGGCTTCTTCGAGATCGAGACTCCTTTCCTGACCAAGTCCACTCCGGAAGGTGCCCGGGACTTCCTGGTTCCCAGCCGGGTCCATGAGGGGTGCTTCTACGCTCTGCCGCAGTCTCCGCAGATCTTCAAGCAGATCCTGATGATTTCCGGCTTCGACCGTTATTTCCAGATTGTGCGATGCTTTCGGGATGAAGACCTGCGGGCCGACCGGCAGCCGGAGTTCACCCAGATCGATATTGAGATTTCTTTCCCCCATTACGATGTCCTGTTCGGAATCATTGAAGGGATGATGAAGCGGCTCTTCCGGCTCTCCGGGATAGAAGTCCCCACTCCTTTCCTGCGCCTGCCTTATGATGAAGTAATGGAACGGTTCGGTAGCGACAAGCCGGACATGCGCTTCGCCCTGGAGCTTTGCGAGCTGGGAGCCGCTTTTCAGCAGACCTCCTTCGAGGCCTTCCGGCGCGTGCTGGATCATAACGGCCGCATCAAGGGACTTCGAATTCCCGGAGGGGCGCAGTATTCCCGCAACCAGATTGACCACTGGACCGAGCTGGTCCGGCAGAACGGAGCGTCGGGCCTGGCCTGGATCCGCAGCACGGAAGGAGGACTGCGCTCCTCTCTGGACAAGGTGCTCCGGCCGGGGGAAGCGGAGGCCGTATTCCAGGCTGCCGGCGGGACGAAGGATGACCTTTTGCTGATGGTGGCCGATGCCAAAGCCCAGAAGGTATTCGATTGCCTGAATGCCCTCCGGCTGGCTGTGGGCCGGAAGGAGAAGCATGCCGAGAGCGGACGCTACGCATTTTTATGGGTGGTCGATTTCCCGATGTTCGAGTATCATGAGGAGGATCGCCGTTTTTACGCCTGCCACCATCCGTTTACTTCTCCCAAAGACGAAGACGTGGCCTATCTGACCACCGATCCCGGTCGGGTCAAAGCGAAGGCCTACGACCTGGTTCTCAACGGGACGGAGCTGGGCGGAGGCTCCATTCGTATTCATGACATGCAGATCCAGAAGGAGGTTTTCCGCTCCCTGGGGCTGACCGATCAGGAGACCGCGGAAAAATTCGGCTTTTTCCTGGAGGCGCTGCGCTACGGAACTCCGCCGCACGGGGGCATCGCCCTGGGGTTGGACCGCCTGGTCATGCTTCTCTCGGGGGAAAAGTCCATTCGCGACGTGATCGCTTTCCCAAAAACCGCGCGCGGCACCTGCCTGATGTCCGACTCTCCGTCCGCCGTGCGGGATGAGCAGCTGAAAGAGCTGCACATCCGTCTGGACCATTAGCCGGTCATGTCAAAAATCAAGGTCCTGCCGGAAGTCCTGGCCAATCAGATCGCCGCAGGCGAAATCGTAGAGCGACCTGCTTCGGCGGCCAAGGAACTCCTGGAAAACGCCCTGGACGCAGGAGCGCAATCCGTCCAGGCGGAGGTGCAGGAGGGCGGCAAACGACTGATACGCGTGCGCGATGACGGGGAGGGTATGGGCCGCGACGATGCGTTGCTGGCGTTCGAGCACCATGCTACCAGCAAGATTCGATGCACGGAAGACCTTCTGGCCATTCGAACCCTGGGATTTCGGGGGGAAGCGCTTCCGGCCATCGCCTCCGTCTCCCGCGTGACCCTGCGGACCATTCCACGCGGCGGGGACCGGCCGGGCTCTGCCCTGGGCACCGAAATCCGAATCCATGGCGGAATCATCAAGTCCTCCAGGGAAATAACCTGGAGTCAGGGAACGGAAGTAACCGTCGAGGATCTTTTCTACAATATCCCTGCCCGCCGCAAGTTCCTCAAAAACACCGACACCGAATTTCAGAACCTGATGCGGCTCTGCACCCACTATGCCCTTTCCAATCCTGAAGTGGCCTTCACCCTGCAGCACAACCAGCGCACGGTATTCGCCCATTCCGCCGCCTGCGACCACCACGAGAGGATGTATCAGGTCCTCGGCAAGGACCTGTTCGGCCACCTGATGCCCGTAGATGCCGAGCGGGAGGGATACCGGCTGTCCGGCCGGGTCGGCAAGCCGCACGAGTCCCGCAAGCATCCCTATTCCCAGTTTATCTTTGTCAACCGTAGAATGGTGCGCGACCGGTTTCTGTTTCGGGCCATCCTGGATGCCTACGGAAACTCCCTGCCCAAGGGCAGCTACCCGGTGGTGGTTCTGTTTCTGGAGCTCCCTCCGGAAGACGTGGACGTGAACGTTCATCCCGCCAAAACGGAAATCCGCTTTCACCGGCCGGAAAGGGTTCGCGATCTGGTCCAGAGTACCCTCTTCGATGCATTCCGAAAATCCGTTTCCGTTCCCAGTTTTTTCCTTCCGGACCCCTTCCGGGAAAGCGGCCGGCCGGTTCCGGCTCCGCAAGCCGAAAGCGTTACCGCCGAAATTTTCGCCCCTTCCGCGGCCCCTGCTGATTGGCCGCTGGTAGCGGAAACGGCTGCCGCTATGACTTCTTCGTCAACTGCCATTCCCGAGGAAGTCCACCGGACGGACGCCTTGCCGTCCGAGAAGGTATATGTTTCCGCCCTCTGGCCCTCCGAAAAAGGGGCAGCGGCCGATGATCACGATCCCGTCAGCCGCTCTTCGCTGATCAGCGAGTGGGACCTGCAGTCGAGAGAGGAGCGGACTTCCACTCTCTTTTCCGGTTTCTGGACCGCCATCGGCCAGCTGTTCAACACCTACATTCTCGCTTCCGACGGAGAAGGGCTGCTGCTTTTCGATCAGCACGTGGCCCACGAAAGGATTCTTTTTGAAAAGCTGCTTTCCCAGATGGAAGGGAATCAGCTGACCCAGCACAGGCTGCTGGTTCCCATCACTCTGGACCTCTCGCCGACGGAGATCAGCCAGTTTGACAGCCTGGCTCCTGTGCTGGCCAGAGCCGGCTTTGAGGCCGAAGGATTCGGGGGCAATACCATCGTCATCAAGGCGGTGCCGGCGATCCTGGCGGAAAAGGACTGTCGGCGGTTTATCCGGGAAATTCTTGAATTGTACGGAGGCGATTCCAGGGAATCCGGTATGGAGGAGTACTGCCGCCGGCTGGCCTCCGCCGTAGCCTGCAAAGCAGCGATTAAAGCCAACACCTCCCTTTCCCCGGAGGGGATGCAAATCCTGCTGAACGAGCTGCGCAAGGCCAAGCACCCGCACACCTGCCCGCATGGCAGGCCGATCATTTTCAAGCTGGATCGGAAAGAGATAGAAAAGCGCTTTCAGCGCTGAAACGGAAGGGGTTGCGGCTGGTGCCGCTTCTGCTGTTACCGGCCTGCGGCCACAGGAGCGCGGGATTCGATAACCCCCATGGAGCGGAACTTGCGGTAGCGCTCGTTAAGCCTGGTTTCCACATCGATAGCCAGGAGGTCCTCGAGGTGGCGGCGAAGGTGATTTTTCAGGATTTCCGCAGCCGCATCGTGATCGGCATGAGCGCCATTTTCCGGTTCCGGTACCACTTCGTCGATCAGGCCGAAAGAGAGCAGATCCTCCGCTGTTATTTTCAGCGCCTGTGCGGCCTCGCGCATGTGCTCCTGATCCTTCCACAGGATGGCGGAGCATCCCTCCGGAGAAATGACCGAATAGAAGGAATTCTCGAGCATGAGAATCCGGTCCCCCACGGCAATGCCAAGCGCACCGCCGCTACCGCCTTCTCCTATGACGACTACGAGGATGGGAATGGTCAAAGCGGCCATCTCCCGGATATTCAGAGCAATCGCTTCCGCCTGGCCTCGCTCCTCCGCACCTATGCTGGGATAGGCGCCCGGAGTATCCACCAGGGTGATGAGCGGCCGCTGGTACTTTTCGGCCATTTTCATGACCCGGAGCGCCTTTCGATACCCTTCGGGGTTGGCGCACCCGAAATTCCGGTACTGGCGCTCTTTGAGATCTCTTCCTTTCTGGTGGCCGATCACCATCACCTGCCGGCCTTCAAAATGGGCCATGCCGCAAATAATAGCCGGGTCGTCGGCGAAACGGCGGTCTCCGTGTATTTCCTGAAAATCGCTGAAAATACGGTGGATGTAGTCAAGAGTATAAGGTCGTTTTTCGTGCCGGGCCAGCTGCGTCTTTTTCCAGATGGAATCCAGCTTATCTCTTTCCGCCTGCAAAAGTCCCATTTCCTGGCGAAGCTGTTTAATTTTTTCCTCGCTGGAATCGCTGTCGATATTGGATTCCAGCTCCCGGATACGCTTCTGCAACAGTTCAATTTGTGCTTTTGGATCGCTATTATTCATTCTCTAGTTTTATAATATGTGCGGCAGTTTTAGAAGGTCGGACGGCAAAAAAATGGCTCCTGAGGTAGGACTCGAACCTACAACCCTCCGGTTAACAGCCGGATGCTCTGCCATTGAGCTACTCAGGAGCATGAACCTGATCGGTAAAAAGAGTTCATACGTTACCAAATTCTTAAGGGAGTGTCAATCCTAGATTGAATGGAAATCCAGGTGTTATGCCCAAAGATCTGATACGCGAGTTTTTGGTCGCAATGCGCGTGGAAAGACGGTTGTCCCCCAATACGATTTCCGCTTATCATTCCGATTTAAACAAGCTTTCTGAATTCGTCAGCCGGGAAGGGAAGAGTCTTTCGGCCCTCGATTCCTCGGACCTGTCCCTTTTTTTATGCTGCCTGCAGGATGATAACCGGCTCGGACCGCGCTCCATTGCCCGAATCCGAACCACGCTGCGCCGGTTTTTTCGATTTCTGCAAACCGAACAGCTGCGTGAAGACAACCCGGGCGATACGCTGCCGGGTCCCAGGCTTCCGCGGACGCTTCCTGCCTACCTGAGTGCCGGCGAGGTCGAAAGGTTGCTCCTCGCGCCGGAGCGCAGCCAGGACCGTGGATGCAGGGATTTTGCCTTGCTCCAGGTTCTTTATGCCTGCGGCTTGCGGGTTTCGGAGCTGGTGGGATTGCGGGTTTCCGATCTGAACCTGGAAGTCGGTTTCCTTCGCTGTCTGGGAAAGGGCTCCAAGGAGAGGCTGGTCCCTTTGGGGCAGGATGCCATTCAAGCGGTCAAGGTGTATCTGGCCGGGCCCCGGCGACGGCTTCTTGCCGGGAAAGAAAGCCCTTTTTTATTCATTTCGCGGCGGGGAAAATCGCTCACCCGGGTGGCCTTCTGGAAACAAATCCGCCGTTATGGACTTCTGGCGCAGATTTCCCGGAGCATCAGTCCGCATATTCTCCGCCACAGCTTTGCCACCCATCTCCTGGAAAACGGAGCCGATCTGCGATCGGTCCAGGCCATGCTGGGTCACGCCGATATCACCACCACGCAGATTTACACCCATGTCGCACGGGAGAGGCTCAGGGAGGTTTACCGAAAGCTGCATCCGCGAGGGTAGCAGGCCTAAACGAAACGGCACGGGATTGCATTTTGTTGCCGGGATATGATAAAACCTCTGCTCTTGCTTGGACAGAAAATATGCCGGTCGTCAATTTTTCAATAATTAAACAGGGGGTTTGGCTTTGAGCAAAGCAAATCGATATTTATTTACCTCGGAATCCGTAACCGAAGGGCATCCGGACAAGATCGCCGATCAGGTCTCGGATGCGGTTCTGGATTCTGTCCTGAAGGAAGATCCCTATGGCCGTGTCGCCTGTGAAACCCTGGTAACCACCGGGCTGGTCGTCATTGCCGGCGAAATCACCACGAACTGTTACGTGGACTTTCCCAAAGTAGCCAGGGAGACCATCCGCGGCGTCGGCTATACCAATGCGGAATGGGGCTTCGACTGTGACACCTGCGGCGTGATCAGCTCGATCGACGAACAGTCACCCGACATCGCCCAGGGAGTCAATCCGGGCGGAGCCGGGGATCAGGGGTTGATGTTTGGCTATGCCTGCAAGGAAACGGAGGAGCTGATGCCCCTGCCCATCATGCTGGCCCACCAGCTCACCCAGAGACTGGCGACCGCCCGCAAGCAGGGAATTCTCGGATGGCTGCGCCCGGATGGAAAATCCCAGGTCACGGTGGAGTACGAAAAGGGACAGCCCAAGCGCGTCGAAGCGGTGGTGATTTCCACGCAGCATTCGGACCGCGTCTCCATCGAACAGATCCGCGCCGAAGTCAAGGCGCAGATCATCCTGCCGATCATTCCGGAAAAACTGCTGGATTCCGAAACGAAATACCACATCAATCCTACCGGCCGTTTTGTGCGCGGCGGCCCGCAGGGAGACTGCGGCCTGACGGGGCGCAAAATCATAGTCGACACATACGGCGGCTCCTACAGTCATGGTGGCGGCTGCTTTTCGGGCAAGGATCCCACCAAAGTGGACCGTTCCGCCTGCTACATGGCCCGCTACGTCGCCAAAAATATTGTGGCCAGCGGAATCGCAGACAAAGCGGGAGTTCAGCTGGCTTACGCCATCGGAGTCGCCGATCCGGTCTCCGTTATGATCGATACGTTCGGCACCGGCAAAATTCAGGAGGAGCGTATTGTAGAGCTGGTCCGCGCTCATTTTCGCCTGAATCCCCTGGGGATCATCGAGTCTCTGAATTTGCGGCGCCCCATTTACAAAAACACCGCCGCCTACGGTCATTTCGGACGGAAGGGAGACGGCTTCACCTGGGAAAATACTGACAAGGCATCCGACCTGGCAAAAGACGCCGGAATATAAGCCGGATCCCTGGCACTCGATCCTTCTTCTGCGGCTCTGTTTTCGTCAGAAAACAGAGCCGCATTTTTTTCAGGTTTTCATCCCCAGGAAAAAGTAAAGTCCGCCGAAGCCAAAAAGGACATTGGGGGCCCAGGCGGCAAGCATGGGAGAAAGAAGTCCGTAGTTGCCGCTCGCTTCGAACACGCTCAGGGTGGCCCAGTATACAATCCCCAGCAGAAGGCTGATGGTAATCCCTCCCAGAGCGCCTTTCCGGCCCAGGGAAAAAGAAAAAGGTATGGCCAAAAGGGCCATGACAAAGCAGGCCATCGGGAAGGCGACTTTTTTGTAAAGCGCCACCTTGAGCTCCATCACATCGTATCCGCTCTTTTCCAGAATTTCGATGTGCGTGCTGAGCTCCGCATAGCTCAGCTTGCTTGACTCCTTGGGATCAAATATCTCGCTTCGGAAGTAGTCCGGTTCTTCGGGAAGTTCGATCACCTTGGGCTCCTTGGAGAATTCCGAAAAGCGCGAAGACTGCCCCTGGTAGTCCCGCTCCCAGCCGGAAAACAGGCTCCAGCGGCTTCCTCCTTCCCATTTCGCCCTCTGGGCCGAGAGGCGGTGGGACAGAACGTAGGTGGATCGATCCCAGTCGTAGATGGTCAATCCCGAAAAAACGTTCATGGTGCTGTTAAAATATTGATAATTGTAGATCTTATTCTTTTTACCCAGAATCCATTTTCTTTCCGGCCGGGCCGTCTTGGGCCTGCCTTTTATAATGCTGCGAAGACTGTCCTGCCTCTGGTTGTAATGAGGCAGCACATTCTCCTGCAGGGCATAATTGGTCATGCTGAAAAGGCCAGCAAGGACCAGCGCCGGTACGGCGAGGCGAAACTGGCTCACCCCACCTGCCTTAAAGGCAACCACCTGCCTGCTTTTTTCCAGGCTAGAGTAGTGAATCAAAATGGAAACCAGGGTGGCGATCGGCAGAATGAAGGCGACGATCTGCGGGGTGAGAAACCACAGGTAATTGAACACGATTACCCAGGGGATTTTGTTTTTGGCAATGTCGTCCGTCAGATCGAACAGGGTCAGAATGATAAAGAGAGAAGAACAGGCAAACAGGGTCAGGAGGAAGTGGACCAGAACGCCCCGGGAAATATAGGAATCTATAATTCTGGCCAGGCGAAACCGGGTCCGGTGAGGGTTGCTGCGAAACCGTTCGGGAACCAGACGCCGGCGGATATGGAAGAAGAGGAGGCCGAAAGCCCGGGTCAGCGGGGAAAAGGCACCCGCCAGATGCGCAAATTTGTATTTCCAGGCAAGATTCCGGTTAATGGTCAGAACGGCAGACAGGGCAATAAACGCCATTACCAGGTTAGCGCTCCAGGCGCCCAAAACAGGCGGAATCTGACCAACCGAGGCCATTCGCAAGCCGATCAGGAAGAGGTTGTAATATACCAGCACAAGGAGGATCGAAAGGACGAACCCTGCGGAACGTCCCGACCTTCCCGCGGTAACCGACAGCGGCAGGGTCAGCAGGGAAAAAATAAGGCACGCCATGGGGAGCGCCAGCCTCTTCTGCAGTTCCAGCTCGCTCACCATAACGGTATCCCTGGATTCCTTTCGAATATCCTCCAGGAGCTGCGTCGTCGATTTTTCATACTGGTTCCTGGGCCTCAGGCCGCCGGAAGAATCCTTAGCAGGAATCGGGAAATCGGATGTGGCAAAATGACTTACGGACTCTTTTCGTCCGTCGCCTGAACCCAGCAGCTGGTAAATCTGTCCGTCCTCCAGGTGCAGCTGCAGCCGGTTTTCCTTTTCGTCGATAACCAGCCTTCCTGATTTGGCGATAATCAGGCTGGGCTCGGAAGAGCTTTCCATATTGACCAGAAAAACACCCTTCAGATTAGTGTGGCGTTCGTCGATATCATCCACATAAATGAGGAGATTGGGGAAATCCTCCACAAATACCCTGGGGTGCAGCTCCAGCGAAATGACCCTGGTGGCAAGTTCGTGCTTCAGAAGACGCAGCCGGTCGTTGGCCAAAGGGTAAAAATACAGGGAAATGAAGAAAGTCATCAGGCAGACCGTCGAAGCGATGATCTGTAAAGGGCCAAGAAGAGATACCAGATTTACGCCGCCGGCACGGATGGCAACGATTTCATTATCGGCGCTCAGCCGGCTCAAGCCAATCAAGGAGCCGGCCAGCAGCGATAACGGAAGCGTGAAAAGGAGGATCCCGGGAAGGATGCAGAGCACAATCTCAAGCAGCTGATAAAAGGATGTCGACTGAGAAATCAGAAGAGAGGACAGGTTTCCTATCTCGCGACCCAGAATCAGAAACGTAAGTGTGAAGCACGTCAGAAGAGTGGGGGCGATCACCTCCAGATAGATGATTTTATCAATCTTGCGCATGGGGAAAGCAGACGGCGGAGGAATACGGGATCGATTAATTCAACCTATATTACGTCCGATAATATATATTATGTTAACTAACGGCTCCGCTTACATCTTGTACTTGCCCAGGTCATCCGGATCAAGGCTTTCAAGCCACTCTTTTACATCCGCCGGATCCAGCCTGGACTTGGTTATGGTCGCATTCTGTGACTTGCTGATCACCTCGTCGGAAACGTAAATGGGTGAGTCCATTCTCATGGCAATGGCAATTGCATCGCTTGGCCGGCAATCCACAATTACTTTTCTTTCCTGGCTGGAAAGTTCCAGGACGGCGTGAAAGGTGTTCTCCTTCAAATTGGTAATGACAATTCGCTGAACTTTGATTTCCATGTGGTTCATAATAATCTTGATCAAATCGTGGGTCATAGGTCGGGGCGTGTCAATTTTTTCAATCTGCAAGGCAATCGCATTCGCCTCGAATATCCCTACCCAGATCGGAAGGATTGAATCTCCCCGACAATCCTGAAGCAGCACGATTGGCGAGTTATTGTTTGGATCCATGACCAGGCCGCGTATTTTAAATTCAAGAAGCATATAATCCTCTATATTAATGAGCACATATAACTTATTATATAATGTAATTTATTATGTTAAACGATTTATTTATTTATCTACGTTATATTCTCCGATAAGGCTATGTGCATAACATTCCTTAATGTTTAATATCACCATTTGACCAATAAGATCCTTCTCGGTAATGAAATTTACACAAATATTCTCGGTATTTCGTCCGGACAGCTGCTTTTCCTGCCGTCCCAATCCATCAACAAGTACTTCAGAAAATGATCCTAAGTACCTTTGATTATTATCGAATTGTATTTTTTTCTGTTTGTTTTGCAAAGCCTGCAGCCAGTTTTTCTTTTCTTCCATGGGAACGGGATCCTCCATTCTGGCGGCCATGGTGAAGGGCCTCGACGAATAGACAAAGGAGTAAACGCTGCTGAATCCTGCCGTTTCCAGCACCTTCATGGTTTCGAGAAAGTCCTCCTCCGTCTCACCCGGGAAGCCGACAATGATATCCGTCGAGACCTCAATTTTTCGCGAAGAGGACTTGATCGAATCGACAAGGTGGAGAAAATCCTCCTGCGTGTATCCCCTGCGCATGAGCTCCAGGATCCGCGAAGAGCCCGATTGTAAAGGCAGATGAACCTGGTTGCAGATAGCCGGGTGGGCCTCCATCACCTGGATAATTCCCAGGTCAAAGTCGGCCGGGTGCGGACTGGTGAAGCGCACCCTCCGAATGCCCTGGATGGAAGCGATTTTCTCCAGAAGCTGATTGAAACTCAGGCCGTAAGGCGAGGGGTCCCGGTAGGAATTGACATTCTGCCCCAGGAGAATGACTTCCAGGCAGCCCTCCTCGGAGAGCCTCTTGATTTCATCGAGAATCAACGGGCTGGGTCTGTTTTTTTCCCTTCCGCGCGTGTATGGAACAATGCAGAAGCTGCAGAACTTGTTGCACCCCTCCTGAATTGAAATGTAAGCCCTGAATATCTCTTTTCGGGAAATATGCTCATGCTCTGCGGGTTCCACAGACTTCTCGACACCGGTAAAGACAGAAGGTTCTCCTTTCTGCTGAAAATCCTCCAAAATATTGGAAAGATTATGGATCTGATTGGTGCCCACTACCAGGTCGACCACTGGAGACCGGGTAATCAGGTGGGCCCCCTCCTGCTGGGCCACACAGCCCATCACGGCCACCACCATATCTTTCCTTTTTTTCTTTAGAGGCTTGATTTCCCCCAGGCGGCTGAGTATTTTCTGAACCGCTTTTTCCCGGACGCTGCAGGTGTTGAAAATCACCAGGTCGGCATCCTCCGAATGGCCTACGGGCCGATATCCCTGAAAAAGGAGCGCCCCGGAAATCTTTTCCGAGTCCAGCTCGTTCATTTGACAGCCAAACGTTTCTATGTAATAGGTACGAATCATTCCTGCCTTATTAATTCCTGAGCATGTTTTCTGCTGATGGTTGACATTTCATTTCCGGACAGCATACGCGCTATCTCTTCCACCCGGTGTCCTTCGTCCAGAAGCTCCACGCAAGTGAAAGTTCTGCCGTGGCGCTCCTCCTTGAAAACCTGATAATGCCGTTCGGCGCACGAGGCGATTTGGGGCATGTGGGTTACGCAAATCACCTGGTGGTCCCTGGACACGGCCTTGAGCTTTTTTCCCACCAGGCCTGCGGCCACACCGCCGATGCCGGCGTCCACTTCATCGAAAATCAGGGTTTCGGAATGTACTTTCCCCGAAGCGATGCATTTCAGGGCCAGCATGATACGGGAAAGCTCGCCTCCGGAAGCCGTTTTCGAAAGCGGCTTCAGGTCTTCGCCGGAATTCACTGCCACATAAAATTCGACCTGGTCGGCCCCCTCCGCATGGATGCCCTTTCTCTCCGGATCGTCCTTTTCAGGAAGGCAGGTCTGGATTCTGACCTGAAAGCGGATTTTCCCCATGGCCAGCTCCCGGAGTTCCTTTTCCAGCCGGGACTCCAGAGGTGCGCAGGCCCTGATCCGGTTTTCCGAAAGAGAAGCGGCAGCCGTACGGTACTGCTCGAACAGCCTTTCGAAGTTCTGCTCCAGCTGCTGCTGGCGATCGTCAAAGGAAGAGAGCTCCTGCAGTTCCCCGCCGATTTTTTTCCGGTATTCGAGTACTTCTTTCATCGTACGCCCATATTTTCGTTTCAGGCGCTCCAGGGCGTGAAGGCGCTCCTCGACAGCCTCCAGCCTTTCCGGATCGAACTCCAGCCTTTCCAGGTAATCCCGGAGAAAATAGGACACATCCTGAATGGAAAATCGAAGATTGCCGATCTGCTCCGCATATGGCTTCACCCGGGAATCAATCGTCTGCAGCTGATGGAGGCTGTCGGCAGCCAACTTGCTTATCCGGTAAAGGTTGTCATCATCCTCATACAACAGGCCGTAGCCGCGTCTGGCCAGCTCGCTGATTCTGGACGAGTTGACCAGCAGATTTCTCTCCTGCTCCAGGTGGACATCCTCCTCCTCGGCCGGGTTGAACCTATCGATCTCATCAGCCTGAAACTGAAGAAGATCGATCCTCTTCAGCCTCTCCTGTTCGCTCTCCAGCAGGTTTTTCCGCTTTTCACAAACTTCCTTCAGTTCCTGGAAAAGCGATCCGACCTGCTCCAGGATTTGCGCATTGCCGGCAAAATGATCCAGGAAGCTGCGCTGCTCGTCCACATGCGAAAGGGATTGAAAGTCTCCCTGGCCATAGACATCCACCAGGCAGGGTCCGACGCACTTTAAAGTGGCCAGGGTGGACAACGAATCATTGATAAAAATGCGCGATTTGCCCTGAGCGCTGACTTCCCTGCGGACGATGATTTCATCGCCGTTCAGATCGATTCCGGCATCGCCCAGGATCCTTTTTAATTCCCCGGACGCATTCTTCACGCTGAAGAGAGCCTCGACTTTACATTTGGCGGCGCCGGAGCGCAAAAAATCGCTGGAGGCACGTTCGCCCAAAAGCAGCCCGAGTGCATCCAATATGATGGATTTACCGGATCCGGTTTCACCCGTAAGGATATTCAGGCCGTCAAAAAACTCAATTTTCAGGTTCTCGATAAGAGCAAAATTGCTGATCTGGAGCACTTTCAGCATAAAATAGATCCTAAGCCATAATTAGCCGGCAGAATTCCGGGCAGTTCCCGATGAAATTCCTTAAAGAACATAACATAACTTCTCGAAGCACCGGGAAAAAATGTTTGCAATTTACCATAAGCAAACACCCGCGCCAAGATGAATCTATCGATTGACCCGATTTCCCCGGTTGTGATAATTTTCATGTGCGTTTTATGGCAATCAATAATACCTGCACCCATGAATCTCTTATGACACCAAGCATCATACTTCTGGGCTTCCAACCTGCAAATCCTGGTTTCTCGACCGATATTTTCAGCATGGTCTGGCGATCCGACATGATCTCTCAAATGGTCATGCTGGGGCTGCTGATTTTTTCGGTGCTTTCCTGGTGGATCATTCTGAAAAAAATCATAACCTTCCAGCGCGTGGCTAGGGAATCGCATTTTTTCATTGATGCTTTCCGGAAAAGTTCGAAGCTGTCCGAAGTTCAGGCGCTTTGCCCGCAGCTGAAATACAGCCCCTTGCCGGGCATCTTTCTTTCCGGATACAAGGAGTTGAACGCGCAGATCAAGGTGACCAGCCAGAGGCAGAAAACCGTCGAGTTCGAGTCGGAAGGAGGGCCCCGGTACGCAGTACAGAGCATGCTCGGCCTGCAGCGCGCCCTGCAGCGAGCCGCGGTGGCCGAGCTAAGCATTCTGGAGCACAGCCTTTCCTGGCTGGCCACCACCGCTTCGGTCACCCCTTTTGTCGGCCTCCTGGGAACGGTCATGGGCATCATTCACGCCTTCAGCGGTCTGGGAATGGAAAAAGCCACTACCATTCAGGCCGTAGCTCCGGGCATTTCGGCCGCACTGGTGGCCACCGCAGCCGGACTTTTTGCCGCCATCCCGGCTGTAATTTTCTACAACCATTTTGTCGGGAAAATCAAAATCTTCAGCGCGGAAATGGACGATTTTTCCATGGAATTCCTCAATCTGATCGAAAGGAACTTCACCTGATGGCTTTCACCGGTCCGACTGGGAAAACAACCAGTTCCCTGGCAGAAATCAACGTTACTCCCCTGGTGGATGTGGTGCTGGTCCTGCTGATCATTTTCATGGTCACGGCGCCGATTATCCAGACAGGGATCGACGTTCAGCTGCCGGAAACGCGCAGCGTCTCCACCGTAAACCCGGAGCAGAGAATCGTGATTTCCGTCGGTCGGGACAATTCCCTGTTTTTCCGGAATGAGCCGATCAACTTCAATGCCATCGGGACACGCCTGACGAAAGAAGTCAAGGACCGGCGCGAACCTATCTACCTTCGTGCCGATATGGATGTCCGCATGAAGACGGTCGTTGCCGTGATGGACGAAATCCGGAGAGCCGGTTTCACCCAGATCCAAATTGTAACCAAGCAGATGAAAATCGATGCCAAGCCATGAAAGCCGGAATTCTGAACGCGAAAATGGAGGAATACAGCCCCAAGGCTACCTTGGCCATGAGTATCGGACTTCATGTTGTCGTATTTGCGGTACTTGTCCTTAATCCGCTTATTCATTTTGGATCCACGGTCATTCAGATCGGAAGCGGGCCGGGCGGCGGCCGGGGCGGGGAGCAACTGATTGCCGTCGGACTGGCGGATGACGGCGGCGGATCCGGGATGTTCAAGCCTTCGCTGACCCCTCAACCCCCGGTGCTTAAGGATAATCCGCCTCCCGACAGCGTGCGCTATCCGTCCAAGATCCCAAAACAGGAGAGAGAGCTCAACCTGTTCGGGGTCGATATTCCGGAACTTTCCAAACAGAACAAAAAGGATATCGGGAAATTCAAGGCTTCCAAGCCTACACCGCAGGTTCCGCCCAACTACATCCCGGTCCCTTCCGGGCCCGGTGCAGGGGGTGCCGGCCGCACCGGAGGTGGATCCGGCGGCGGGGTCGGCGGTGGACAGGGGGTTTCGCTGGGTCCCGGCTCCGGAGGGTTCGGCGATTCGTGGTATGCCAGAGCCGTCGAACGCCGGATCAGCGAAAACTGGCTGCGTTCGCTCTTTTCTCCTTCGGCATCCGGCAAATTCCAGGCCATAGTGTCCTTTCTGATTAATCCCAGCGGGTCCATTACCGACGTCAAAATCGAAAAAAGCAGCGGCGACTCCACGGTGGATCTGTCCGCAACCCGGGCGGTCACTGCTTCCAATCCTCTGCCGCCGGTGCCCCCGGAATTCCGCAACCAGACGCTCAAGATCATGGCTTATTTTGAGTATCCTCCGGCACCGTAAGTCCATTTGACAGGGGAACTCCAATCGGGCACAATCTCGCCGTGGCAGTGGGTTTGAAAAACAGCTCCAACCGGCTCAGACAAAGAAATCATGAATCGTCATAAAAAAAGGAGAACCGCTTTGGCAAAACGTTTTTGTGTTCTCACAGCTTTGGCCCTATTCCTCCCTTCGGCATGGGTCATGGCCCAGGAAAAACCGCCTATCGTCATCAAACCGACGGCTGCCGAAGAGATCCGCCTGGCGGTGGCGGATTTTAATCCCAAGATCAAGGATTCGGAAACGGAAGAACTGAAGCAGGCGCTGCAGGAGTTCAACGGCGCGCTGTGGGATGACCTGCAGTTCTCCGGCTGGTTTACCGTGGAGAACAAGTCCCTCTATCCGGCGGTCCCACTGGCAGAGCCGGACCACATCAAATTTCCGGATTGGAAAACGCCGCCGCTGTCCGTCGATTTCCTGGCCATGGGAAACGCCAGGCAGGATGGGGTCAACTACACGATTGAAGCAAGGCTGTACGATGTAAAAACCCAGGCCCAGGTGGTCGGCAAAAAATACTCGGCCACCCGGGAGAATATCCGCAACATCGCCCATAATTTTGCGGATGAAATCGTTTTCAACCTGACCGCCGGCGCCAGCAAGGGAGTTGCCTCCACCAAAATCGCTTTCGTTTCCAAGAGGAGCGGCACCAAAGAAATTTACCTGATGGATTACGACGGACAGAACCAGCGGGCTTTTACCTTCGAGAAGGATACCACTCTGACTCCTTCGTGGTCACCGGATAACTCCAAGCTGGCTTACACCTCCTGGCGCAGCCGCTTTCCGGAAATTTCCATCCGCGCGGTCCTGGGAAATGTGCGGCTTACTTTTCCGACCTTTCGCTCTTTTGCTTCCAGCCCGGACTTTTCACCGGACGGCCAGTCCATTGCCTTTTCCTTGAGGCTGCCGGACTCGGATTACCCGAACGTGCATGTTTCCTCTCTGGACGGCAGTCGCCGCGTGAACATTTCCAACAGCAAGAGCGTGGATACCTCTCCCAGCTGGAACCCGACGGGCAGGCAGGTCGCTTTCATTTCCGACCGGAACGGCCCGCCGCAACTCTATGTGGTCGATGCCGATGGCGCCAATCCCCGCCGGCTGATCGATGAGCCGGGGAGCATGGACTCCCCCGACTGGTCCCCCGACGGTCGCCACATCCTCTTTACCTGGCGGCCCAAGCAGCAGCCGGGTTACGACCTGTACCTGTACGACCTGGCCGGCGCCAAGGTCTTCCAGATCACTTCCAACAGCGGGGACAACGAAAACCCGAGCTGGTCCCCCGACGGCCGCCACATTGCTTTTCAATCCAACCGCGATGGCAGCACCCAGATTTACGTCATGCTGTCGGACGGCACCCAGGTCAGGCGCCTGACCAGCGGATCGAGTAATGAAGCTCCTGCCTGGAGCAACTATCAACGATAGTCTACTGCCGAAAGGAAATTAACCCATGCGCATTGCCCATCAGGCCCGTCCTTTGAAGATGGAAACGGGAAACCATTCGCCGGCCCTTCTGCTCTCTTTTCTGCTGGCCTTTCTGCTTGTTTCCTCCTGTGGAAAACCGAAGACCGTTACCCCTCCGCCGCCTGCCGTGCAGGCTCCGGTTCCCAAAGCCCCGGAAATCAAGCTTGCCATCCAACCCGCCCTGATCCGCTCCGGAGAGTCCGCCACCCTGACCTGGGAATCCCGGAATGCGGACGTCGTGACCATCGATGGGGGAATCGGCAATGTGCCGCTGCAGGGCAGCCGGACGGTCACCCCGAAGGTTTCCACTCTTTTTACGGCTACCGCCCAGGGGGGCGGAAAAACAGCCACGGCCCAGGCGGAAATCAAAGTGCAGGAAAAGCCCGCCCCGCCTCCTCCGCCGCCGGTACAGGAAAAGGAGGCGAATGTCACCATTGAAGAGCTTTTCAGCTCCAAGATCAAGGATGTCTTTTTCGAATATGACCGGTATGAATTGTCCCAGGACGCGGTCAACATACTGTATGCCAATGCCAGTTTCCTCCGCGAGCACGCCGAGCTGAACTTCGTGATCGGCGGGCACTGTGACGAGCGGGGCACCGCGGAATACAACCTGGCCCTCGGGGAAAGGCGCGCCAAGGTAGTCCGCGATTTCCTGGTCAATCTGGGAATTGAACCCAAACGAATTACAGGAATCAGCTACGGGGAGGAAAAGCCCTTTGCCACCGGCAACACCGAGGAGGCCTACATGCAAAACCGCCGCGCCCATTTTTCCCTGAATACGCAATAACTTCTACCTTATATTTGCGGGAGGACTCTGATGCCATTTTTAAGAAAAATACTTTTCGCCGGCCTCATTCCGGTTCTGTTTTTCGGAATTCCCCTCCGGGGCGGGACGAAGGAGGAAATCATACGGCTGCAAAAGGATATCCTCAACCTCCAAAACCAGCTTCGCGATATTCAACGTTCGGTGGATGAGAGCAACGCCTCCTTCAAGCTGCAACTGGAGTCGCTGACCGCATCCTCGAACAAGACCGCATCGTTGATGGAATCACTGAAAGCACTGACCGATCTGGCCACCGCCAGCCAGAAGTCGGCGATTGCCGATCTGATGGTGGAAATGAAGGCGCTGAACACGCGGATGGACGAAATCCACCAGCGGATCAACTCCATTTCCGAACAGTTCGCCGAAACCCGGCTGCAGGTGGAAAACCTGAAAAATCCTCCGCGGATGATTCTGGCTTCCGGCGTGCCCAATCAGCCCATTTCATCGGACCAGGTTTACCTGGCTGCCTACAACGACTACATGCAGGGCAATTATGATGTCGCCATCCAGGGGTTCCAGACCTACCTGGCGCACTTCCGCGAATCGGAGCTGGCGGATAATGCCCAGTACTACATCGGGGAATGCTACTACAGCCAGAAGAAATACAACGAGGCGATTCTGTCCTTCGACCAGGTGATCAATCTCTACCCCAAGGGAGATAAGGTTTCCACCTCCGTCTATAAAAAGGGTCTGAGCCTGGTGGAATCGCAAAAGCACCAGGAGGCGATCGAGCAGTTCAAGGCGATCCTGACTCGGTATGCGAATTCCCCCGAGGCACCCATTGCCCGACAGCAGCTGGAACTGCTGGGGGTGAATGCCGATGAGGTAGTTCGCAAGCCTGCTCCGCGAAGGCGGGAGGAAGAGTAGCCCATCCGCCACCCGGCAAATACGATTCGCAATACTTTAAGGAAGGATTAATTTATGAGTTCAGTCAATCGCGTTATCCTGATCGGCCGCCTGGGCCAGGACCCCGAATTGCGTTCCACGCCCGGCGGATCCCCCGTGGTCCGATTCAGCCTGGCCACCTCGGAAAACTGGAGCGACAAAAGTTCCGGAGAAAAAAAGGAAAAGACTCAGTGGCACAATGTCGTCGCCTGGAACAAGCTGGCGGAAATATGCGGTCAGTATCTTTCCAAGGGGCGACAGGTCTACGTGGATGGCCGTATCGAGTATCGGGAGTACACCGACAAGGATGGCATCAAGCGGAAGATCACCGAAATCATCGCCCGCGACGTTTCCATCCTGGACAGCCGCAGCACGGGCGCGGCCGGGGGAACCGGCGGCGAGAAGAGCTTTGGGCGAAGCGACCCGCACGCCGGAGGGTTTGAGTCCTCTCCACCTCCCTCGCAGGAACTGACGGACGACGATATTCCCTTCTGACGTTCCAATCCGGCCCATCCCCCTCATAGAAGTCAGCCCCCATGAAGCCCTTCGTGCACCTGCACCTCCATTCGGATTTCAGCCTCCTGGACGGTGCCTGCCGTATTCCCGAATTGATTGACCTGACCCAGAAATACGGCATGTCCGCGGTCGCGCTGACGGATCACGGAAACCTGTACGGAGTTATCCAGTTTTACCAGGCCGCCAGGAAAAAAGGGGTCAAACCGATTATCGGCTGCGAAGTCTATGTGGCCCGCGAATCCCGCCACGACCGCAACGGCCGCTCGGACAACTCCCACCACCTGGTGCTGCTGGCGGAAAATCAGACCGGCTATCAAAACCTGGTCCGGCTGGTATCCATGGGGTTTCTGGAGGGCTTTTACTACAAGCCGCGCATCGACCTGGAGCTGCTCCAGGCTCATCACCAGGGACTGATCGCTCTCTCCTCCTGCCTGAAGGGATCGGTCGCTTACTCCTTCCTGCAGGATGAACCGGCGCGGGCGCAGCGGGAAGCGGAAAAGCTGCGCGAAATCATGGGCCCGGATCGCTACTTTCTCGAAATCCAGGACCACGGGCTGCCCGAGCAGAAGAAGGTCATGCCGGAAATAATCCGGCTGTCGCGCCAGATGGGCCTCCCTCTGGTGGCCACCAACGACTGCCATTACCTCCGCCGCGACGATGCCGAAGCGCATGACGTTCTGCTCTGCATCCAGACCGGCAAGACCGTGCAGGACACCGTTCGGATGAAATACCGGACGGACCAGTTTTACTTTAAGAGCCCGGAGGAGATGTATTCGATTTTCGAAGCCGTTCCGGAAGCCCTTACCAACACGGTGGAAATCGCCTCGCGCTGCCACGTCGAATTTCCGCTGGACAATCCGCCGCTTTACCTCCCCACCTACCATGTTCCGGAGGGGGAAACCATCGACAGCTACTTTGAAAAAAAAGTGGTCGAGGGTTTTCAGTCTCACCTGCCCGGCCTCGAGGAAATGGAATCCCGTGGCAGGCTGCGCTACCCGTTGTCGGAGTACCGGACCCGGCTGGACTACGAAATCCGTATGATCAAGAAAATGGGGCTGGCAGGCTACTTCCTCATTGTCTGGGACTTTATACACTATGCGCGGGAGCAGAAAATCCCGGTCGGGCCCGGCAGGGGTTCCGCGGCCGGAAGTCTGGTATCCTACTGCCTGCGCATCACAGACCTGGATCCCATTCAATATAATTTGCTTTTTGAGCGGTTTTTGAATCCGGACCGCATCAGCATGCCCGACATCGACTGCGATTTCTGCAAGCGCCGGCGCAGCGAGGTGATGGAATATGTCACCGGCAAGTACGGGCGGGAGAATGTCGGGCAGATCATCACCTTCGGGGCCATGCAGGCCAAGCAGGTCATCCGAGACGTGGGCCGCAGTCTGAACATCAGCTATTCGGATACCAGCCGGATTGCCAAGCTGGCCCCGGACAGCACTTCGGACATGACGCTGCAAAAAGCGGTGGCGGAAGACCCGCAGCTGAAGGAAGCCGCCAAGGATCCCGCCGTGGGTAAGCTTCTGGAAATCGCCGTCAAGCTCGAAGGAAGCTCCCGCCACAGTTCGATTCATGCCGCCGGAGTGGTCATTGCGCCCCGACCGCTGATGGAGCTGGTTCCTCTGTACAAGTCCACCAAGGACGAAATCATGACCCAGTTCCAGATGACGGACCTGGAAAAAATCGGCCTGCTGAAAATGGATTTTCTCGCCCTGGCCAACCTGACCATCATCGACGATACCATTCGCCAGATCGAGAAGCAACTGGGGCTGCGAGTCGACATTGACAAGGTCGATCTGGAAGACCGGAAAACCTACCGGCTGTTTGCCGAAGGACAGACGAACGGCATTTTCCAGTTTGAAAGCTCGGGAATGAAGGAATCCCTTCGAAAGGTAAAGCCAACCGAGTTCGAGGACCTGATCGCCCTCAACGCCCTTTACCGCCCGGGCCCTATGGGCAATATTGACGATTATGCCCGGCGCAAGCACGGGTTGGAAAAGGTGACCTACAATCTCCCGGAAGAAGAGGCCATTCTCAAGGAGACCTACGGGATCCTGGTCTACCAGGAGCAGGTCATGCAGCTGGCCCATGCCATCGCCGGGTTCACTCTGGCAGAGGCCGATAAGCTGCGCAAGGCCATGGGCAAAAAAGACAAAGCCCTCATGGATATTCTCAAGGAAAAATTCGTTGCCGGGGCCAAGAAGAGAGGGGTCCCGGAAAACAAAGCGCAGACCATCTGCCAGCTCATCGAGCGATTCGGAAGCTATGGCTTCAACAAATCCCATAGCACTGCCTATGCCTTCCTGGCCTTTCAGACCGCCTATCTCAAGGCCCACTACCCGGTCCAGTATATGTCCGCCCTGCTTACCAACGCCATAGGCACTACGGAAAATAAAAAGGTGGTCCAATACATTACCGAGTGCAAGCGCATGAATATCCGGATCGCCCCTCCGGATATCAATCGCAGCGAGGCCTTTTTCGTCGCCGAAGGGGAGGATATCCGCTTCGGCCTGGCAGCCATCCGCAATGTCGGAGAAGCCGCGGTCCATTCCATACTGGAAAAAAGACCGGCCGCCGGCGGGTTCCGCAGCTTCACTGATTTTTGTATGGCCATGGACTTTCGGCAGCTGAACAAGCGGGTGATGGAAAGTCTGATCAAGTCAGGCTGCTTCGATTCCCTCGGATATCCCCGGGCCCAGCTTTTTGAATCCATCACCCCGGTAATGGAGCGCTGCCAGCGAAAGCAGAAGGCCAGGGAAACCGGTCAGAAATCCCTATTTTCGTCGCTGGCCCCGGCCGCATCCCCGGATGCCGCCCCGGATGAAGTCCTGGACCCCATACCGGAATGGACGGAGGAGCAGCGCCTGGGATTCGAGAAGGAGGCGATCGGATTCTACATCAGCGGCCATCCCCTGAACCGCTTCAATGAAATGCTGATGGAAATCTCCTCGATCACGATTGCCGACCTGAAGGCCGAGACTTCCGATAGGGATGTCTCCATCGGGGGAATTCTTGTTGCCGTTCGCACTTCCGTTACCAAAAAGGATAACCGGAGCATGGCGGTCTGTCAGTTTGAGGACATGACCGGTACGATCGAAATCCTGGTCTTCCCGTCCGTCTACGAAAAGGTATCCCGTTTCATCACCAAGGATCAGCTGGTGCTGGTCAAGGGTCGGTGCGAGGTACAGGAGGAAGAGGGGCAGGAACCGCGGATTCTGGCGTCGGACATTCAGCCGATTGAGGGTATCAAGGAAAGAATGGCAAAAAAGATGCTGATCCGCGCCAGCAAGGAAAGCCTGAATGCCCAGACGGCGGATCAGTTGAGCGCACTGGCCAGTTCCTCTCCCGGTGAGTGTACCCTTGCTTTTGAAATCCGGTTGCCTTCGGACCGCGTGCTCCTGATCGACAGCAGGGTCCGGGTGCGCCCCACTCCTGATCTAATCGCCGAAATCGAAAAAAAGTGCGGCGGCGGGGCCGTCTCCCTGCATTTTTAATGCTCAGGGAGCGTACTGCTTCAGCTTTCTTCCTTTGATCCACCGGAGCGTGTCCGCACGGGTGGTATCGATGCTGGCCAGGCTTTCGGTGAAGCTGTTGATTTTTCGCTGCAGAACCAGCGGATTGTCCGGATTGTCCAGGATCCACCACTGCCCGCCGCGACCATCTTTCAGGACAACGGCCGAAAGGCTGACTTTTTTCTGGTTCACCGACAGCGTGAAGGGTTCCTCGGCCACAAGGGAAATCTGGGTTTTCAGGGAATCCAGAAAAATGGACGCCTTTCTCTTCTGCTTGACTTCCGACAGCAGGGCGCGGCTGAACCAATACGTGGTTTCCTCGGCACTCTCGGCATCGATCCCATTCTGGAACAGACGCTGGGAGTTGTACTTCCTGGCCTCCTCGACGGCTTGCGGTTTCAGGTATACGGTTCCCTGATTGCTCTGACCCTCCCATTCAAAATAGCATCCCGGGCGGAACTGGGCGATCCGGAGAACAAAATTGTATTCATATCCCCGGGTCACGGAGCGGAAAACCATCACCGTTCCCTGTGTGAATTCCGGAAGGTCCTGCCCGCAAAGAAACGGAGTGCCGGAGGCCAGGAAAAGAAAGAAACAGCAGCGCAGAAACCGGCGGCAATCCGATAAGGAGAAACGAATACGTATTAGGTGCATAGCTTTTCTCGGGCAAGGGACAGGGCTTTCTGAAATACCTCTTCCACGCTCAAATGGGTGGTGTCGAGGAGGACCGCATCTTCGGCCGGCTGCAGCGGGGCATGCTTTCTCTGCTGGTCGCGTGCGTCTCTCTGCCGCAGAGACTCCTCTACCTGGCTGGCTTCCAGAGCCGAGGAATTTTGCCGGTGCTCCAGGTAGCGCCTCCGGGCTCGGGCCTCCTCGGTGGCGGTGACAAACAGTTTCAGGCAGGCATCGGGGAAAGCGACCGTCCCGATATCCCGACCTTCCATCACCGTGTTGCCGGAGGATCCCTCGCGGCGGTAAAGGTCCACCAGGATACGGCGCACCCCCGGGTATACAGCCAGGGTCGAGGCGGCCTGCGCCACCTCCTCGCTGCGCAGCCACGGGGTGGCATCCCGGCCATTGATCCGGATCCCCATCGTCTGACGCTCGTCCTGGTAAATCTGCAAATTCATCTGCAGCAGCCGCTCGAGGACCGGCTCCTCCCGGCAGAGGTCCAGGCCCTGATCGAGAAGCCACCAGGCCGCCGCCCGGAAAAGAGCTCCGGTGTCAATATAGCGAAAGCCCAGAGCGGCCGCCAGCCCGCGCGCCAATGTGCTTTTACCAACCCCGGCCGGGCCGTCAATGGCGATCAGCTTCGGCTTCATCGGCTTGTATCTTTTTCTTGGGTCTTTGCTCCTGGCGTGGCTCTCCCCGGTCGCCGGGACCGGTGGGTCGAATGCCTTTCAGCTTTTCTACTTCCTGAGGAAGCAGAGAGCGGAAGGAGCCGACGGGCACCCCGGCCAGATTCAGAAAGGCCAGGGATGTTCTCTTCAGGCGTAGGATCCGGTGACCGATCTCTTCGAAAGCTTTGCGGATTTCCCGATTTTTTCCTTCGGTGAGCACCACGCGGAACCAGCGGTGAATGCTCTGATCACTTTTTTTCAGCGGAGCGATCCGCATGGGCCCGTAGGAAGTTCCGTCGCCAAGCCTTAATCCGGATGTCAGCCGGTGCAGGTTATCCCGGGACGGAATACCCTGTACCTTGACCTCGTAGGTTTTCGGGGCATGAGAGCCGGCACGGGACAAACGGTACGCCAAAGATCCGTCGTTGGTCAGCAGGAGCAGCCCTTCCGAGTTGTAATCGAGGCGCCCGACAGGATAAATTCCCCGTACGGACGGCACCAGTTCCAGAACCGTATGCCTGCCTTCCGGGTCATGAACAGTGCATATATACCCGGGTGGCTTGTTCAAAAGAAAATAAACGAGTCTGGGGAGGACACCCAGCTTTTTACCGTTTACCTTGATAACATCCTTTTCCGGGTCGACTTTTTCCCCCATCTGCGTGATCTGCCGCCCGTTGACGGTCACCTGTCCGGACCGGATCAGTTCCTCCGCTTTGCGCCGCGAGGCGACTCCCGACTGGGCAATTATTTTTTGTATTCTGACCATTCCCGTTTCCCGATTTCATTTCCTGTTTTTAGTTGCCGGACGGAAGGAAATACCGGCGACTTTCATTTTATAACAATAAAGGGATTTCCGTGCGGTAATAAACAGATCCTTTCCATCGGATCCTCCGAACTCGCAATTGGAGGGAGGCTCCGGAACCGTGAGCAGGCCCAATTCTTGTCCGCGAGGACTGAGGATCAGGATCGAGCCGGCACGAGGCTGGGTCACGTATAGGTTGCCCAGGGAATCCACCGTCAAGCCGTCACCGGCTACCGGAACACGGCCCAGCCTGACCCCGGGTCCGATTCTTCCCGGTTTTATCACCGGATAGGCCATCAAAGCTCCTGCCCCGGAGGAAAGCACATAGAGAATGTCTTCACGGGGAGAAAGGGCGACTCCGTTGGGCAGATCGACATCTTCGATCAGTCGAAATATCCGTCGCTGTGGGGAAAAGTAATAAACTCCATCTACTTTCTGGTTCCGGAGGCGAAAGGAAGGATCGGTAAAATAAATTCCGCCGCGACTGTCCAGCACCAGGTCATTGGGCTCATTGAACGGCAGACCCTGGTATCCTTTGGCAAGAACCTCGATTCTTTTTGAGGAAGGATCGATCCGGACGATGCTTCCGTCCTCGCCGCGGCAGCCGATCCATCGCCCCTTGGAATCCACAGCCAGGCCGCAGATCCCGCGGGTGTTTTCCACCAAAACCTCCGCCTTTCCTTGGCCTCCCCATCCTAAAATGCGATTGGAAGTCAGGTCCGTGAAAAAAAGAATTCCACGCCTACCGGCCGCGGGGCCTTCGGTAAAAGAAAATCCGGTCTGGATCTGGCGTATTTCCCCCATGGGGCCTAATTCCGGAACCGGCCTGCTCCTGGCCGCCGGCTCCATAAAGATGGGCAATACCGTAGGAGCCGGCAGAATACGTGGGTTTCGGAATAATTCCTGGCGGAAGGCTTTCTGCTCCTCGTCGTCCAGCTTTCCGTCGCCGTTTTTATCGAAACGCCTCCATCTCTCTTCGGCTTTACTCTTTTCCTGGGAGTAGATCACGTCCTGGGATTTTCCAATCGTGGGACGGACCCAGGAAAGCAGGCCGGCACAAATCAGCAGCAGGAACCGGCAGTGGACCGTGGAGCGATTCGTAGGCATTTTGTATCGATCGGACGTTGGCAGGAAAATCAGCGCAAATGGGATCGGCAATCCTTCTTCTTTCCGGAAGCCCAGGACGTTATTTGGGCAGGATGCTCACGTTGTGACGGTACAGGTTGCCCAGGTATTCGGTCACCTTACACTGGTCAACAAGCCCCCGCTGCACAAAATACTGGCCGATCAACGGCTGCCTTTCCGCCTGGAAGCGCAGCAGCATGCCAAGCTGAAAGGGCGTTATGATTTCATGTCGCAGCAGCATTTCGCCGGTCTTCTCTCCCCTCGCTTTTCTTCGGATACAATCCTGGACGATCTGGGGTGATACCCAGCGCCAGCGGGCGGCGATTTCACCTATTTTGGGCCGGCATTTTCTCTGCCAGGCGATGGCGCAAGCGAGATCATTCCAGCCGATTATCTTGGAGTAGCAGAGGAATTCGCCGATTTTCAGCCTCCAGCGCGGCAGCACCACTCCCGATTTTTGCCAGGTCTCCTTGCCTGCGAACGAAAAATTCCAGTTGAACGGACTATACCTTCCCTGCGCATTGCTGAAGTCGAAGGGTGCCGGGGAGGCATTCGAATACCTCCCGCCGGACTTCGGAGAGAGGTTTGCGGAATCAAGGAAAGCCCTTTCGCGGAGGTAGCGGTTCAGTTTCTGGTAGGCCTCGGAAACCGCAATGAACTGTTCTCCGCTATAGCCGGACAAGGACCCGTCCTGGGAGAGGAAGAAATCGGGGTGGGTCGCCAGAGCCCTCTTGCGGTAGGCGGTTTTCAGTTCCTTGGGTTGCAATATCCTTAAAAAATGATGATCGACAATCGTTTCCGGACCGTATAGCACACGGCAAGCCTGCATCAGTTCGCTTTCTTTGTGATAAAAGGAAGTCGACCTATTCATGGCGCATCTAAAGCGATTCGGGAATGTACGCGATTGTTTTCATCCGGTGTCTGTCAACCGACCGCCTTTGGACGGTCCGATCGTCCGGTATTGGGCCTGCTTGATGTGAATGCGATAGTCTTCGGCCTGAATTTCCACCAGGCGGCACATCTCGTAAAGCCGGGACCGCAAGCGGACACCGATGCGGTCGGTAAGGCTTTCCTCTCCCGCTCCCGGAGTCTTTTCGAGATAATTCGAGGTGAAGATACATATACGCTTTTCATTGTAACGGGCATTGATAATGTGCGTAATTTTCTCCTGTACCCATGCGGTGGTCTTACCGGCTCCCAGTTCGTCCAGAACCAGCACTTCCGTGTGAATGACCGGCTCCAGCACTTCCAGAACCGTGGATTGGGCATTGTCCGAAAAACAGTCCTGGATCTGCTGCAGCAGGTCCCGATAGTCGTAAAACAAGCCCGATACCTGCTTTTTCAGAACCAGTTCCCGAAGCAGGGAAACCGCCAGGTGCGTCTTCCCTACCCCGCACGGTCCCACCAGCAGAAGGCCCATGCCGGGCTCGATCACCGGATAAGCCTGCGCATAGGCGGACACGATTTGCTTGGCCTTCACCAGAGACGGTTTCAGCCCGTCAAAATTGTCAAAACAGCACTTCTGGTATCTCTCCGGAACCCCGGATTCCTTCCAAAGCCTCTGCCCCTGCTTTTGAAAATAGCACTGGCATCTCTTGGCGCCAATGCCGGCCTGGTGGACCCACTCCATGCCGCGGCAAACCGGACATTCTTCGTTGGGGTATTCCGTCATGGCTGTTTTGCGGGCGGAGCCGGTCTGCCGATGGTCAGCGCTTCCGTCTGCAGCTCCCGGTACACTTTTTCGATGTTATTGGGATAGAAATCGGTATCCCGGTAGTTCTTATACTTGGCAGGCAGCTGGCAGTTCTGGAGCACGGCATCCAGCGATTCACCCTTATCCAGATATTGCTTGACGGTTTTTCTCAGCTCCGTCAAATATTGCCTGGTTTCGGACAGCAGGCTGTCATCCCCGATGGCTCCTGTGGTTGGAACGACGACTTCCGGCTTCATTTTCTCCAGAACCAGAAGCGTTTCGATCCACTCTCTGGAGAAGGCATCCTCCAGATCCGGAATCGTCTTCTGGGCCACCAGGTCCCCGGCAAACATAATTTTCTGCCCCGCCAGCCACAAAACCGCATCTCCTGCTGTGGATCCCCTGCCCGGGCTAGCTACCAGAATTTCCTGTTCCCCGTCATAAAGGGTAATAGAGGATTCGAAGGCGATCTCCGGAAGAACCAGCTTCAGGGAGTTCAGCTGGTTCTGTATTCGTTCCCTGCGGGCCAGTTCCTTGGCCAGCTCTTCCGCCTGCGGTCCGGCCGGCGTGGTCCGGAGGTCTTTCTTAAGCCGCTCAATGGAGTCAGGCAGCACCTGCTGGTAACGCTGCAGCTGCGGCATGTCTTTATTGATCATATCGAGGCGCGCCTGGCGCGAAGACACGATGCGCGATTCCTGGGTGAGGAAGACCTGATTTCCGTGCGTGTGATGCCCGCGGTATTGGCTGTTGACCAGAAAGCGTATGGGAAGAGGGGTAACGGAGCGGATCAACCGGACCAGCTCTTCGGCTGCTTCGGCGCTCTGCGAGGAGTCATAGACGCAGACCCATTGGCTGCCCACCACGAAGCTGCAGTTGGCTGTCTCCTCGCCCGCTTCGTTGGCCAGGGCCACAAATACATTCTCGGAGAGCCTGGTGAGCTGAAAAAACTTTCCGGGGTTTGCATAGGCCAGGGGCCCGGCGACAAGCAGGAGAAATAAAGCCAGGCGGAGCCCGCAGGCGATTCGAACAGGGTTTTCAAGGCAGTTTTTCAGGTAAGCAGCAGCCATTTTACTTTACAGACGACTCCGGTTCAGGTCCGGCGGCTCCCCGAGCACTACTTTAACGGAACGGGTTTCTCCGCCGCGAACGATCTCAAAATCAACTTCCTGGCCGGGCTGGTAGTTTTCCTCCAGAAGATTGAATAGTTCGTCATAGGATGTAATCTTCTTCTTGTCGAGGGCCACAATGATGTCCCCTCCAAGAATCAGAATGTTGTTATAGAAGCGCACCCGGCGGTTGCCTCCGCGCAGACCGGAACGGCCTGCGGGTCCATACGGGGCGACCTGGGCGATCAGAATGCCCCGCCTGGTCGGCAGCTCCAGGATCTCCGCCAGATCCGGTGTGATATTATAGGCTGCCAGGATTCCGAGGTAGGGTCTTCTGACCCGGCCGTATTTCAGCAGATCCGCCGTGACTCTCTTCACCTTGGAAATCGGGATGGCGAAACCGAGACCGGCATTGGCTCCGGAGGGGGAGAAAATCAGGGTGTTGACACCGATCATCTCCCCTTGGCTGTTGAGCAGCGGACCGCCCGAATTGCCGGGATTCAGACCGGCATCCGTCTGGATGATGTCTTCATAGCGATTGCCATTGGGGCTTTTAATGGTGCGCCCCAGGGAGCTGATGATCCCGGCGGTCAGGGTGTTGTGCAGCTGGAAGGGATTGCCGATCGCCAGCACCTTCTGGCCGACAACCAGCCGGGAGCTATCGCCGAATGATACCGGGCGCAGCTTTTCCTTGGGTGCGCGGATGCGGATAACCGCCAGATCGTTCTGGGGGTCCACGCCGGCGACCGTTGCTTTCCACTTGCTCTGATCCGGCAGGGTAACCTCCAGCTGTTCGGCATCTTCAATTACATGGTAGTTGGTGACAATGTTCCCTTCGTAATCGATGACCGAACCGGAGCCGGATCCGCCCTCGCGAAGTACCGGATCCAGGAAAAAATCATATTCCACCACCCGGCTGGTGATGTTCACGACTCCCGGGCTGACCTCTTTGTAAACGCGGATATTGATCGATTCGTCAGGAGTCACATTCAAAGGCAGCGAAGCCTGGGATGCGGAAACCCTGGTATTTTCTGCCGGCAGAGAAATGGCGGAACTGTCCCTTGCTTCCTGGACCGGATACCTCCGTTCCGGGAAAATACCCAGGTTGTACAGCCAGTGGAGCGAGGCACCCAGAACGGCTCCCAGCAGAAGATACCGAAGTACGGAACCTTTTCGCATAATATGACCGTAAAATAAAAGTATGCATTTGGGAAGGAACCATCCTCCCTCCCCAAATGCATACCTGATGAATCGGAAATATCCTTCCGCGAAAAAAAGCGGCTGGATTATTTCAGAGGACTGATCGTCGTCTGAGCCCCCAGGTTAATGGTCGAATTCATGGTCATCGCATCCACCAGGGGGACCTCAACGGTGCTCTTCAGAGGATAGCCTTTCATGCTGAAGGAGTAGGTCCCGGGAATCACCTTGATCTGGCATCTCCCGGAATTGCCGGAGGTTTCGATCGGGGTGCTCTCCGCCACCTGACCGCTCAGGTTGTTCTTCAACATGATCGTGAAACCATCCAGTCGCGACATCTTGAAAGTAAATCCGGGATCCTTGACCCAGTTGAAAATCAGCGTCTTGGGCGTGATGGCCAGCCGTGCGAGCTCATCTTCTTTCTTCTTCATGTCGGCCAGCCCTTTTTCCGTTTCCGCAAACCACTGATCCCGGATCTGTTTGTATTTCCCGCTGGTTTTAAGCCGATCCAGAGTCTTATTGACGATGGCCATCAGCGCTTTGTCATCCTTGTTGAGGACGATGCCGTATTCCTCGGAATTCAGCTTGCTACCGACGGTACGCAGGTTGGGAAAGCTCTTGAAGATCGAACAGGAGACGATAGGCTCATCCCCGATGACAGCATCGATCTCGCGGTTATTGAGAGCGATCAGGGCATCATCAATCGTGGCATAGCCCGTTTTGGTGCAGCTGGCCAGCTTGCTGTTATTGCTTACGAACTGATCGGCGGTGCTGGAAGTCTGCACCCCGATTTTCTTGCCGCTCAAATCATCCAGACCTTTAATCTTTTCCAGCTCCCGGCGCGTAGCGATAATCTGCCCGCTGGTAAAATAGGAGTTGGAAAATGCGAACTTGCTCTTGCGTTCGTCGGTGATGCTGACGGATGAAATCACCATCTGAATTTCCCGCTTTTCCAGGGTGGGGAAGAGCTGGTCGAAGGGAATATTGGCCCATCGAACTTCGTATCCGACATCCTTGCCGATTTCGTTGCCGATATCGACGTCAAAACCCTGCACTCCGGATCCTTTTCCGAAAGAGAAAGGCATATCCACCGCATGGGTTCCAATCACTACCTGCTTGTTCTTTTGAATTTCCTGCATGGACGGGTCGGAGCCGCCGCCCCCGGAACAAGCTACGGCCAGAAGCATGAACAAGATCAACAAACTGGATTGAATTCTAGTCGAACGATTCAATGCGCCCTCCTAAGAGTTGGACTTGATGAAAAACCACATAAAACGTAATTCATTACAACTGTATGATGGGATAACAATTCACCCATCAGATATACCGCATAATATACCAAAAATAAACACAAGCGAGAGCTTTTTTCTCAGCCGGCAGAGGGGAAAAGCGTCCGCCGCGGCTGCCGTGACCATGGCGGAAAAACAACCCCTTCAGGCCGGAAGAGGAATGAATTTCTCACTGACCCGGGGCTCGGCCATCATCGGTTGCACGGCATCCCTCCACGCCATGTAGTGTCCGGTTGCCTTGTGTGCCGCCGGGGCATCCGCGGTGCGATATCCTTCCACCAGTATAAATCGGGTCGGGTCCGACACGTCCTGCAGGAGCTCAAAGCGGCTGACTCCCTCTTCCCGCAGGCTGTTGCGGGCGTTTTCCAAAGTGGCCCGAATGAAATCGTCGACAGAACCCTCCTTGACGCGAATGTGCACATGCACTTCCAGCATGCCGTTCCTCCTTGCTTTTGACCCCGGTGAAGATAAGGGTAAAATATACCGACCTAATGAGAACTACCAAGCATTGCCTATTTTTTCAAGCCCCCTTTAAAAAAATCCGCCTGGGGGAAAGACGGGAGTGACTATGTTCCGAAAAGACCGCCGAGCCGTTTATATGTTGCTTGTTGCCCTCCTGCTGGCCATTCTGCCATTTCTCAGACCCTGCACTTTGTGGGCCCAGGCGGCCCTCACCCCGCCGGAACAATTTTTCGGTTTCCGCCCGGGAACAGATAAAAAGATCATCCCCTGGGACCCGATGGTCCGCTACTTTCGCCAGTTGGAAAAGGAAGGATCAGGAAGAATCAAGGTGGTCGATATGGGGCCTACCACTCTGGAGAATCCTTTCCTTCTGGTGATCGTTTCCGCTGCGGAAAATATTTCCAACCTGGAAACCATCCGCCAGAACAACCTTAGGCTCAGCAATCCCCGTGACCTTACCGAAAAGGAGGCTTCCAGCCTCATTACGGATGGCAAAGCGGTGATCTGCCAGTCCATGAGTCTGCACGCCTCGGAAATCGGCGGGATGCAGATGTCCCCCGAGCTGGCCTATGACCTCCTCCACAGAACCGATGCCGAGGCGCTACGAATCCTGGCCCAAGTCGTTTTTCTGATGATCCCCTCCTTCAATCCGGACGGAGCGATCATGATCTCCGACTATTATCAGAAAACACTGGGCACGGAATATGAAGGCGGTCCGCTGCCGTGGCTATATCACACGTACGCGGGCCACGATAATAACCGGGATGCGTTTCAAACCAACCTGGTGGAATCGCGCTATATGGCGAAAATTCTGTTCCGGGACTGGATTCCCCAAGCCTACCTCGATCACCACCACATGGGGAGCTACGGCGCTCGGATCTACGTTCCTCCCTATGCCGAGCCGGTGCGCCCCTTGGCCGATCCGCTGGTATGGCGAGAGCAAAGCTGGTACGGAAACCACATTGCTTATAAGGAGGAAGAGGCAGGCCTCTCCGGAGTCCTGAACATGGCGCAGTACTCCGGGTGGGGACATTTCGGATTTCATTGGATTACTCCTTTTCACAATATCGCCGGCATGCTCACCGAATCCGCCAGCGCCCGGATCGCCACTCCGATTTTCATTCACCCCGATCAGCTGCAGGGGGACACCCGCGGCCTGCCGGTGTACGAAGAACAGATCACTTTTCCAAACCCCTGGCCGGGCGGCTGGTGGCGGCTGCGGGATATCGTGGACCGCCAGAAAGTCTCTGCCTGGGCTCTTCTCGACATGGCTGCCAGGAACAAGGAAACTGTCCTGGGAAATGCCCTGCGGAAAGCCCGGCGGCAGATGCAGCGTGGCGCGGAGGGAAAGCCCAAAGCGTTCGTCATCCCTGCCAGCCAGCATGATTCCCTGACCGCGGACAAACTGGTCCGAAACCTTCTAAACCAGGGGATCGAAGTGCAGGTAGCCCTGGCCCCCTTTTCTTCAGCTTCCGGAATGAGCTACCCTTCCGGATCCAAAGTAGTGACCCTGAATCAGCCCAAAATGGGTTTGATCCGGTATCTTCTAGGGCGCACCTTTTACCCCGACAATGAATGGACCAGAGCCAAGGATGGATCCCCCATCCGGCCTTACGACATGGCAACGGATACCATGTTCGAATTCATGGGAGTCCGGGTGGATCCGGTCGATGAACCTCTCGCGGTCAGGCTTCAGCCATTGAAAGATCTGCCCGTTTCCGCGCCGGCGGTCTCACCGGGAAGATTCGGCTATGTTTTAAGCAGCCGCTGGAACGACAGCTACCGGGCGGTGAACCTCCTGCGCGCCAGAAACATCGCTGTGCGCCGTGTTGAGCGCGCGTCCCAGAGTGTCGGTACCGGAGATTTCTGGGTGGCATCCGCTGAGGAATCGGCCCTCGGAGAAGTTTCCAGGGAAACCGGCGTGGAATTCCGAGCGCTGGCGGAGGAATTCCGAGGCGTTAGCCATGAAGTGAAGCTGCGCAGGATCGGGCTCTACCAGAGATACGCCGGAGGAAATATCGATGAGGGATGGACCCGCCTTCTCCTCGAACAGTTTTCTTTTCCCTATGCAACCCTGCGGGAAGCGGGAATCAAAGCCGGCGGCTTGAATGCCCGGTACGATGTGATCGTCCTTCCGAACGACTCCACCCGCACGATCACCGGTGAAAAAGAGAGCAGGAGCGCCCCGGGCGGTGGAGGGTCTTCTCGGAGAGACGACGAAGAGGTCTTTCCGCCGGAATACCGGACTGGTATCGGCAAAGAGGGGGTGGAAGCACTGCAGGCGTTTATCAAAAATGGAGGAACGCTGATCACCCTCGGCTCCGCCTGTGAGTTTGCGCTGGAAAAGCTTAACCTTCGGCTGCGCAACGCGGTATCCGGCAAAAGCACCAGGGAGTTCTGGTGCCCGGGTTCCACGCTGCGCGCCCGTTTCGACACCGGCAACCCTCTTGCCTTTGGAATGCCCGCTGAAGGTTTGGTGCTGCTTCTCGGTGGAGTGGCGGCCTTTGACCTTCTTCCGGATGATAACAACGATCAGCAGGAAGTTGTGGTCCGCTACGAAGACCGCAACCTTCTGCAGAGCGGATGGCTGGTGGGCGAACAGAACCTGGCGCGAAAAGCGGCTATGGTTTCCAGCCGGCAGGGGAAAGGCCGGGTGGTTCTGTTCGGCTTCCGGGTTCAGCACCGGGCTCAGACCCACGGCACCTACAAACTTCTTTTTAACGCCCTGCTCGAATAAAGGGCGCACCCGCAAATCCCATCGGGACGGCCGAATCGAACCCATCCACTACTTTTTGCAACGACATCGGGATGGATAGTCTCGCAAAAAGTCGAGCCGGTTTCTTCCGGAAGAGGCCATTCCGTCTCCGGAGGAGTGCGCGTGGGCCGTTTCGGAAATAAGAGGTGTGAGTTTTTGTGATGGCATCAGGAGAGGATGGTCCGCAAGGCTTCTGCCAGGGCCGCCACGCTCTCCTTCCGGGCGCCATGACCCATCAATCCGACGCGCCAGATCTTCCCTTTCAGAACACCCAGCCCGGCTCCGATTTCTATGTTGAACTCCTCATAGAGTCGGCGGCGCACCTCGGCGTCGTCTGCCGCGGAGGGAATGCGGATGGCGTTGATCATCGGAGCGCGCTGGCCCTCGGCAACATGGGGTTCGATACCCAGAGAGGTCATCTCCCTCAGAAATTCCCTGTGAACCTCCTGGTGGCGGCTCCAGCAGGCTTCCATTCCCTCGCCGACAACCGCCCGCAGCGCTTCATGGAGGGCATAATTCATGGAAATGGGCGCGGTGTGGTGGTAAAGGCGCTCGCTTCCCCAGTATTTTTCGATCATTGACAGGTCCAGATACCAGCTCTGCACCTTCTGGCGGCGTCGGCGCATCGCCTCGAGCGCCCGCTCATTAAAGGAAACCGGCGAAAGGCCCGGGGGACAGCTGAGGCATTTTTGCGATCCGCTGTAACAGGCATCGATGCCCCACTGGTCCAGATGCAGCGCCGCTCCCCCCAGGGAGGTCACGGCATCAACCAGAAAAAGGCCGTCCTGTTCGTGAACCATGCGGGATATTTCCTCCAGGGGCTGCAGGACGCCCGTGGAGGTCTCGGCATGGACCACTGCGGTGATCTTGTATTTCTTCCCGGCGAGCGCTCTCCGAAAAAGCTCGGGATCGATGATGCTTCCCCAATCGGCTTTCACGGTATCCACGCGAGCCCCGCATCGCTCCGCCACATCGACCATCCGGGTGCCAAAAACGCCGCATACTCCGATGAGGACCTCATCGCCGGGCTCGACCAGATTAACCAGGCAAGTCTCCATACCCGCGCTCCCGGTGCCGGACATCGGCAGCGTCAGGCGGTTCCCGGTGCGGAATACCTCGCGGAGCATGGACATGGTCTCATCCATGATTCGCAGAAAAATCGGGTCCAGGTGGCCCAAAACCGGCCTGGACATGGCTTCTCTGACTTCCGGGCTGACCGGGCTCGGTCCCGGACCAAGGAGCAGTCGTTTCGGTGGATCGATTTTGGGGAATAAGGACATAAGCGCTCTCCTTCATGCAAACGAATAAACTGGTTGTAAAAGGAATGACATTTTATGGATGATCCGGTCCGGTTGTCAAGAACTGGAATAGACGGACGATTTTTACGACTCGAATAATCGGAGTGAATCAGAACCGCATGGCCCGGTCCGCGGCCCGCCGCAGAATCTCCTCGATTTTGTCCACTGCACCCGGCACGGGATCGCTCAGGATGGGTAAAAAGATCAAATTCTTAAACATGGCTTCCGTGGCTGGAAAATCACCCTCATGATATCCGGTGTAATCCCCGCATAAAGGACCCCGCTCCCCGGTAAACAGGTCGAACCCCTTGGCAAACAGAGAAAGCATGTGCAGCAGCGGATATGGACTGACCGCCGCCGCCAGCCCTTCCGCCTGGATGAAGCCGATCATGTCTGCCGCACGGGCCCTGGAGCCGGGACCGGGCTGGTAAAAGACCGGGAAGGCATAAAACCCTCCCCTCTCCGCCTGAGGTTGAACGCCGACGGGCCGGAACCCGGGGATCTGCGCAATCCTCTCCTCGACGGCCTCCACATATTCCTTTCGGGCCCGGTTCAGCTTTTCCAGCTTGCCGAATTGAACGGAGGCTATTCCTATTCCCAGCGGGTGCGCCCGGAACTTCATACCCAGACCGAAGGGCTGAAGGAACGCGTACGTCCGGGTGATCAGGTCAACACCTCCCATCCGGTTCACCTGTCCGGCCAGGCAGGCCCGCTCGAATACCAGCGGATCGCTGGTTGCCAGTATGCCCCCCTCGCCGGCGCTTACCGGCTTGCTGCCCTGCAGGCTCCATATCCCGACCTTCCCCAGGGAGCCGACCACCTGTCCGCGGTACCTGGCGCCGTGGGCGTGGGAGCAGTCCTCAAGAACGGGCACGCCGGTTTCGCGGCTTACCGCCAAGAGCCCATCCATGTCGCAAACGTTCCCCCACAGGTGAACGGCGACGATCGCCCTGGTCCTCGGAGTGATTCTGCGACGCACGTCCTCCGGGTCCAGCTGCAGGGTGTTGGGGTCGGACTCCGCAAACACCGGTCGGGCCCCCAGGAACAGCGCCGGAGCGATGGTGCAGATCCAGGTGTAGGTCGGGCAAATTACCTCATCCCCGGGTCCGACGCCCAGACCGAAATAGGCGCTGTAAAGAGCGGAACTCCCGTTCATGGTGGTCAGCGAGTAATCCAGCCCGCACCACTCCCGCCAGTTTTTTTCAAATTCCCGAACCACCGGGGTCCCCCCGGAGAGCTCGTTGCGCAAAGTCATCTCATACGCCAGACCGGCTTCCTCCCGGGTCATCTGCTGCCAACGGTCCAGATCGGGCTGTTGCGGAAATGCCGTTTGAATGAAAACCGGAATCTCTTGCTGGGTCATCGCTCTTTTCTCCTGCCTGGCTAAAAAGTGAATCGTTTCGAATGAATCAAGTATGATTTCAACAACACCTATTGTAAACTGAGTTCATGAAATTATCCTGGCATTGCAAAATTGCTTTTTTAGGATTCCTGGTTTTTCCCTGGAGCCACCTCCCTGCCCAGGGAGCCCAAGCTCCTCCTGCCAGAGAGACTTCGCTGGACAAACTGAAATTGCTTCAGGTCCTCCCCCTGGCCGCCCGTCTGTATCACGTGCAGGGAATGGACCTGGATGGCACACGGCTTTGGGTAACTTCGGTGGACAGGGAATCGCGCAAAGGCTTCCTGCATCTGCTGGATTTGCCCTCGGGAACATTGCGGAAAGAAGTCGAGGTTCAGGACGGGGAATGCTTTCATCCCGGGGGGATCTGCCTGGATGGTTCATCCGTCTGGGTGCCGGTTGCCGAATACCGGCGGGAAAGCCGCAGCCTGATTCAGAAAAGGGACCGCGATACTCTTTCCCTTGTTTTTTCCTTTCCTGTCGAGGACCACATCGGAGCCGTCGCCGCCGCTTCCGACCGGCTGATCGGAGGAAACTGGGACAGCCGTCTTCTGTATTTCTGGAGCCCGTCGGGAAAGCTTCTCTCCCGACAGCCCAACCCCGGCGCAACAGCGTACCAGGACATGAAGATCAATGGCCGCTCCCTTCTTGCTTCCGGGAACCGGAAAGAAGGAGGCGGAACCATCGACTGGCTGGACATAGAATCTCTGTCTTTGCTGCGGACCATTCGCGCCGGAAAAACGGACCGGGGGGTTCCCTTCACGAATGAAGGAGTGGCGCTTTACCAGGGCAGGCTTTACCTTCTGCCGGAGGATGGCCCCAGCCGTCTCTTTATTTTCCAGCTTCCGCAATGATGGAAGAATCCCTGGCCCGGGTAGTCCAGGCGCTGCGCAACTCGCAGAGCATACTTTTCATCACCGGAGCGGGCCTTTCTGCCGACTCCGGCCTGCCGACCTACCGGGGAATCGGGGGCCTTTACAACCGGAACGAAACGGAAGAGCGGATTCCCATCGAGGAAGCCCTCTCCGGAGAAATGTTCTGCCTGCGTCCCGAAATTACCTGGAAATACATCCTGCAGATCGAACAATCTTGCCGGCGAGCGGTATTCAACGCAGGCCACAGGGTCATCGCCGCCATGGAGAATTCTTTCCCGCGGGTCTGGACGCTGACGCAGAACATCGACGGGTTTCATGAAAAGGCAGGCACCCGGAATCTGATCGACATTCACGGCGACATACGCTGCCTCGGCTGCACCCGCTGCCCCTATCGAACCCGTGTCGAAAACTACGAGGGCCTGACCATTCCCCCGCTCTGCCCCCGTTGCGGCGGCATGGTCCGCCCGGAGGTGGTTCTGTTCGGGGAGATGCTTCCGGCGGAAAAAATCCGTACGCTTTACCTGGAACTCCGGAAAGGATTCGACCTCGTTTTCAGCATCGGCACTACCAGCGTCTTCCCCTATATTGCCGAGCCGGTCCTGGATGCCCGCAGACGCGGGGGGATAACCGTGGAGATCAATCCCGGCCCTACCGAGGTCACACCCTTCGTCGATATCAAACTGGCCTCCGGAGCGGCGGAGACACTCCAGGTCATCTGGGAAGCCTACCAAAGCAACTGATCATAGGCCGCGCGTAAACCGGTATTGGACTGTTATTCCATGGCAATAGTCCCGCAAGGGACGGCAGAACCGGACCTGTCAACCATTTCTTGCGGATCCATTATTTTTAATTGCTTCGAAAAAAGAAAAACAGGAAGTCAGAATGCAATAGCCAGAATTCAGAATATAAAGGACATATTATCAACCGGATACCCTTATCCTGAATTCTGTCTTCTGGATTCTGAATTCTAAAACTTTTTGCGAATCTTTCAATTTTGATAACCCGGTAAAAAGTAACCATCTTCTTTCGACAAGCCCTTCCGCTTTTCTTCCCGCTCTTCCTTTCTTCCTGTAAGCCTTTTCTTTTCACAGGAAGACGGGAAGATCAGAAAGATCAGGAAGGAAGAAAGAAGATGTCCGTAAATTTCGGAAGGGAAGAGGGACTTTTTACCGCTTCATCAATTTTGATAATCTCGCAAAAAGCCCCACACCTTTGGATTTCCGTTGTGGAAAGCCTGAAAAGTGTTTCGTAACAGCCCGGGGTTGGCACGCTTCGCGCCTACCCCGGGCAGGGACACATGCAGGCGACAACCCGGAAAGGGTTGCGTAAAATCCAGCAATAACAGGTGGTTGCGCAGCCCTTACAGGGCTGATTTTCAGACAAATCCGCCTACCCGGGGTAGCGCCTATGCGGCGCAACCCCGGGCTGCGATCCGGAACCCCTATCGGGGTTCCAGAATTTATGCCGGGCCATTATTTTTCGTTACCTTCCGTGGGAACCAGGGTGCCGCCAATAAAGACCTTCCCCGGCTGAAGCTGCCGATCCAGAGCCAGAAAATCGGCATCCTTACCAGGTGCGATCGAGCCCTTCCTCCTGTCGATGCCAAGGATCCGGGCGGGAGTCAGAGAAGCCATCTCCCATAAATCACCGAGCGGTAGAGCGGTCTCGCGGCTCAGGATCTTCAGAGAGTCCGACAGGACAATGGCGCTGGAAGCCAGCTTTTCGGGGTCATCCGGAACGACCCCCACCCGCGGCTGGTCCAACAGCCGGCACATTTTCCCATTGCGAGGCCCGAAGGCATAGTCGCCCGGAGGGCAGCCGACGCCGCGGAGGGCATCGGACACCAGCGCTGTCTTCTTCGGCCCCTTGAAGCGGTACAGGTATTCCACCAGGCGCCCGCCCACATGGATTCCGTCGCCGATGATCTCGGTGGTGATCCTGTCGGAAAGGAGTACGGACTCCCGCACTCCCGGCAGGAGCACCCGGTTGACACGACGGGCGGTCGGCATGGCGCTGAAATAGTGGGCGGAATGGGAAAGTCCGGCATCGGCTGCCTTCTCGATCTCATCATAGCTGGCGTCGCTGTGCCCGATGGAAAAGACGGTTCCGGTTTTCCGGAAATGCCGGATAAATTCCAGGGCGCCGGGCAGCTCCGGAGCAAGCGTCACCAGGCGGATGACGTCGGCATCTTTTTCCAGCTGGATCCACTCCCTGCGGACCGGGTTGCGGATCATTTCCCGCAGGTGGCACCCAAACCACTGGATACTGAAGTAAGGACCCTCGAGATGAACTCCAGCCAGATTGGGGATTTCCTTCATCAGATTCCGCGTGGTCCTGCAGGCCTTTTGCATCTCCTTCAGGCGACAGGAACCGATTCCTGCCAGCAGAGCGGTGGTACCTTTTGCGAGGTGGTATTTCGCGGCCGCCGATATGTCCTCAACGGTTCCGTCGGCAAAATCGCTGCCCATGGCCCCGTGACAGTGGATGTCCACCAGGCCCGGTCCGACCAGGAATTTCCTGAGGTCAATCTGCTCCGCCTCACGGATCCGATCCGCCTCGGCAGCGGTAAGAAGTTCGCGGATCCGCGACCCTTCCACCCGTATGCAGGTACGCACCTTCTCCGGCTGAGGGGTAAAAAGCCGGAAACAGCGGAAAATGCGGTGCGGTCTTTTCATGGAATTTCCAGGATGAAATTGTCCCCCCCCGGTTCCCCGCCCTGCCTTCGTCCGGCCCGTCAGACGTATCGGCTGCGCAGCATCTCTGCGGCGGTCGGGTCGAGCTGATCCGTGCGGCGAACCTCGTCGAACTGTGCCAGGAGATCGTCCGGACGCAATCGGGCTTTCGTCGCCCCCGCGTAGTCGCGGACGATTTTTCCGCGGTGAACCATGATCAGCCGGTCTCCCAGGTGCGCCGCCTGCCACATGGAGTGAGTGACCATCAGGGTGGTGAGCTGCTCCCGGGCGACTACTTCCCGGGTCAGGTGGATCACCTGGTCGGCGCTCTTGGGATCCAGCGCCGCGGTGTGCTCGTCCAGCAGGAGGAGTTGCGGCCGCAGCCAGGTAGCCATTAAAAGAGTCAGGGCCTGACGCTGGCCGCCCGAAAGCGTGCCGATTTCGTTGTCGAAACGATTCTCCAGCCCCATGCCCAGCGTGCGGACCCGCTCCTTCAGAGCGTCCACCAGGGAGCGGCGCGAGGCCGGAAGCAGGCTCCGGAACAACCCGCGCCGTGCAGCCAGCACCAGGTTCTCTTCGATGGTCATGTTGGGGGCCGTTCCGCTGAATGGATTCTGGAAAACACGGCCGATGTAGGCGGCCCGCCGATGCTCCGGCCAGCGGGTGATATCCTTGCCGTCAATTCGTATCTGCCCGTCGTCCAGAAAAAAGGATCCGGCCACCGCGTTCAGCAGCGTGGATTTTCCGGAGCCGTTGGTTCCGATGATGATCACAAAGGAACTTTTTTCCAGCTTGAAATGGACTCCCTGTAGAGCGCGGGTCTCGTTGATCGTTCCCGGGTTGAAGGTCTTTTTGGCTCCGATGACTTCAAGCATACTTTGTCCCCCCCCAGCGCTTGCGCAGTGAATCGAGCAAAGCCGGCGACACCAAGGCGAAGAAAACAAAAATGGCGGTGATCAGCTTCAGGTTGTTGGGATTCAGCCCGAAACGCAGGGCAATAGCCAGGAGCAGCCGAAAAAGAACCGCCCCCATGATGGCGCCGGTAATGGCCAGCCCCAGGCGCCGGGTGCGGACCAGGGATTCGCCGATGATCACGCTGGCCACGCCCCATACGATCATTCCGATGCCCATCTGCACATCGGCAAAACCTTGAAACTGCGCCAGCAGGGCACCGGAAAGAGCGACCAGGCCGTTGGAGAGCGCCAGCCCCAGAACGATCATGTTCCCGGTGTTGACTCCCAGGGCGCGGATCATTTGCGGATTGTCGCCGGTGGCCCGCATGGCGGTTCCCAGCTCGGTCTTGAAAAAGAAAAACAGGAGGACCGCGGTCAAGCAAACCCAGGCAAAGGTCGCCAGCAGGATGCCGATATCACGGCAGGTCACCTCCCAGCCCATCAGCATCATGGTCTTCTGCGGGCCGATCATAAGGTTGGCGAGCCGCTCTCCGGCGTCCGTCAGGTTGGCCACGGAGAGCAACGGCAGGTTGCTCCGGCCCATCACCCACAGGTTGATTGAGTAAAGCGCCGTCATCATCAGGATACCGCTAAGCAGGCTGTGAATGCCGAAGCGGGTGTGGAGGATGCCGGTCAGCATGCCTGCCGCGGCACCGCTCAAACATCCCGCCAGGGTGGCGAGCACGGGATCCGTTCCCTTCAGCAGCAGGACCGCGGTAACCGCCCCGCCCAGGGTAAGCGAGCCGTCCGCAGTGATATCCGCCATGCCGAAAATACGGAAAGCGATGTACACCCCCAGCGCCAGCAGCGACAGTATCAGTCCGATGGTGAGCGATCCCAACAAGAGATTCATTGTTTTTCCTCCGCGAGAAGCTGAAGCGGCCCCACCCACAGGGCCCCGCGATAGAACTCACTTTCTCCGGCTCCGGAAATATCCCGATTGTCGTTCAGCAGGTGCAATACGCCAAGCACGTCCTGGGTTTCGAAGAGACCGGTCACCGTGGTGTTCAGGTCCAGCGGCCCTTCCGGTAGCGTGCGGTAGGAAAGCGCCACGGAGTGGACGTGGCCGCGGAGCGGACCGGCCCCGCCCAGCGGCCGCAAATAAGGATCCAGACGCTCCTCGGGCTGAAAGCAGACCACTCCGGCGGAAAGAGTCAGGGCCCGCTTGAAAACCCTCTCCGCGGCGAACGACAGCCATCCGGTAATTTCCGGATGGTCAAAGATGGATCCCGACAATTGAGCGAGCGGAGAGCGCTTGAGCGTAGCTCCCAGCAATCCGGCGGTCTCGGCGATCATCACAAATCCGAAGGATGCCCCTTCCTCGGGGGAGACCAGCATGCTCATCAAAGCCGATAGCCCGATCGCCTCTTCCCCGCTTTTGGAATCGAAGCGCACGAAGCGGCGGTATTCCCCGCTCCACAGCAGCGCGTAGAGCGCATGCAGCGTGGGGACAAACTGCCCGCGCTTCAGCATGAAATCGGGCGTGCCAGCCCCGTCCGTGGGCTGGTAGGCGGCCACGCCGCTGACCGCCAGCAGTTCGCCGAACCGCTCCCGGCAGTCCTCCCGATCCTTCCCGAAAGCGCCGATCCCCAGACCGGTCACAGTTGCGGTGAGAGGCAGGGAGACCGCGTCCTCCAGGCGGTAGCCGGCCGCCGCCAGAGGGAGCGGGTTGCCCAGAAGCCGGCCGCTCAGGGTTGCGTCTTCCCGCAGGGTGGATATTTTGCCGATAAAGCTTTCCGACTCGACGACCCGGACCGCCAGGCTTTCTTCCCGTGCCTTCTTCTCCGCCGTAGGCCCTTCCAGAAAAAGCCCGGAGAGACCGGTCTGCACCAGCAGGTCACGCACGAAATCCGACGGCTGAACAATCCGGAATCCCCCGCCGATCGACTGGAGGGTTTTCCTGTATTTCACCAGGATGCGGATCCCGGCGGAACTCATGTAGGAAAGCCCGCTCAGTTCCAGCTCAATCTGGCGGGTGCCGCTGTGCACCAGCTCGTCGATTTCCCGATCCAGATGGTCCGCCCAGTAACCGTCCAGCCGCCCGTGCAGGCGGAGCGTCATGAAATCACCGTTGCGATTTTTTCTGATTTCCATATATTAAATACCTATCCACTCCCACACTCTATCCACCAGCGGCACCCTGGCCCCTTCCACCGGTGGAGAAGCCTGCGGAGGCTTCACCGGCCTTTTCGGCAGGTCCTCCCAAAAAACGATTTCCCCCGGCTGCATGCCGATCTGACGGGAGACAGACGGGATGAGGTTTTCTCCCAGAAAAGTGCGGGATAGCAGGGCCCCTTCCGTAAGGTAGATGTCGACTTCCTTGAAATAAAGGCCGTGGGAAGCCTGGGAATACGGGATGGAAAGAATGGCATGGACACCGGATATCCGCCGGGAAATCTCGTCCCAGTCGATTCTTTGAAAGGTATTGTTCAGGTACTCCCAGGCGGCTTCCGAAGGGGAATCGATCAGAATGAAAAGGGAAAAATACCGCGATTGCCTGGGATCCCCTTTGGGCTTGGAGATTTTGCAGAGGCCGGAGCTCGTGCTTCCGGCCCCGTCCGGAAAGGCAAAATCGAAAAAGGCATACATCTCTTCTTTTTTGAACAGCTCCTTCAATTGCGCATCCAGATCGATCATCCTCGCCTCCTTGTTCGCTGCAGATCCCGGTTGTTCCATCGGCCCTGCATTTCGGGCCAGCCGCGGATTAACATCATACTCAATTTTTCTTCTCTCTGTAAATCGCCTCCGCTTCTCAGGCGGTTGCGTCGATTGCGTCGAGGGCCGCCTGGATCTGACGATATTCCCGGATGCGCTGATTGCGGGAACCACGGAAAGGAAGAGACAGGTCTCTTTCCTCTTCCAGAAAGGGACCGTCTACCAGCCAGTCGATAAGCGCGAGCAAGGCCCGGGCGCCAGGAAGCGGATCCGCCACCAGTTCCTCCAGCGTGTAACCGGTGTAAGCTGCGACATGCACACCGGCAGACCGAACTTCGCGGGCTATTTCCCGGCAGGCTTCGGCCTGTAAAAAAGGCTCCCCGCCGCTGAAGGTGATTCCATCCAGGTTGCCGTGGCCCAGGATTTCACGGGTCAACTCCTCCGTATCTACCAGCCGCCCGCCGTCCAGGGCGTGGGTCTGCGGATTATGGCAGCCCGGGCAGAGCCGCCGGCATCCCTGCGTGAAGATGACAAAGCGAATCCCGTATCCGTCCACCAGACTTTCCGGCTCAATGCCGGCAATGCGCAGCAGCATGCCGTCTGCCCCTCAAAGTTCGTGCGGGCGCCGGTCGGCGTGCTCCGCAACCTTGCCCCGGCCGAACCGATCCACCGTGGAGAGGTATCCGGTGATGCGGCGGATCCGGCGGATGTCGCGGCTGCCGCAGGAAGGGCACGGATGGGCAAAGGTGCCTCGCGTGCCGCAACGGAGGCATTCGTCCAGCGGGAAATTGATCCCTGCATAGCCGGCATCATGTTTCGCCATATGCCGCATCAGCTTTTCGACCGCCTGCGGATTGTGCTCCGGAGAGGAAGGCAGCTCTACTACTGAAATGTGGCCGGCGTTGCAGAGACGATGAAAAGGGGCTTCCCGCTCGATCTTGCGGAAGGCGCTGATGGGATACCATACCGGGACGTGAAACGAATTCGTATAATAATCCCGATCCGTGACCCCGGGGATGACGCCGACGTTATCGCGGTCGATGGCGGTGAAACGTCCGCTCAGCCCCTCGGCCGGAGTGGCATAGGCCGTGAAGTTGAGCCCTTCGGTCTGCGCCCATCGGTTTGTGCCCTCGCGCAGCCTGCCGACGATTTCCAGGCCCAGGCGCCAGGCATCCTCGTCTTCGCCGTGGTGTCGCCCGGTCAGCACGGTCAGGCATTCCGCCAGGCCGATGAATCCGATCGCCAGAGTCCCGTGGCGGATCACCGGTCCGATCTCATCTTCGGGCCCAAGATCCGTGGATCCCAGATGGATTCCCTGCCCCATCAGAAAGGGCAGGTCCTTCACCCGGAGCCTGCTGAGAACCTGAAATCGGTGCAGCAGCTGACGCCCCGCCAGATCGATCATGCGGTCCAACTCCTCTTCAAAGCGCTTAACGGAGCGGGTGCGCAGCGCCAGGCCCGGCAGATTGAGCGTCACCGGAGCCAGATTGCCGCGGCCGGCGGCTACGGCCGGCCCGCAGCGGTTGTCCACCACCCGGGTCCGGCAGCCCATATAGGCCACTTCCTCCTGTCGGTCCCGATTAAAACCGGCATCCAGAAAGCTGAAGGTGGGGTTGAGACGGCTGGAGGCGATGCGGATGGCCAGCTGAAAAAGATCGTAGTTGGGGTCCTCCGGCTCGAAGCTGATTCCACGCTTTACCCGGAAAACGATGTTGGGAAACAGAGGACTCTCCCCCCTTCCCAGCCCTTTGCCGTAGGCCTCCAGCAGCGCCCGGCAAACCATGCGCCCTTCTTCCGTGGTATCGGAACCGACATTTACGCTGCTGAAGGGGACATTGCCGCCCGCACGGCTGTGCATGGTATTGATGGTGAAAACAAAGGACTCCATAGCCTGAAAGGCTTCCAGGGGAGTGGTCGACGGGGCCTGACGCCGGACCAGATCTCCCAGGTCGGCATCAAAACGGGGAAAGCTCTGGCCGCCGTACATGTCGTTCTGATTGCACTGGATAATCGTCGCCGCCAGAGCCGCCGCAGAGGCCAGCCGCCGCGGCGGCCGCACGAATCCATACCCGGGGTGAAATCCCTGCCGCAGCAGCCGGCCCAGGTCGATCTGCAGGCAGTTGAGCGTCTTGCCGTAGTAGTCGAGATCGTGAATGTGGATTTCCCCCCACTCGTGGGCCAGCATGAATTCGCGGGGCACCACCTGGCTGGTATAGTACAGCCTGCTGGCGGTGGAAGCGATCTGCAGCATTTTGGCCGCCGGCGAGTTGCCGAAGTTGGCGTTTTCCCGGTGGGTCTCCTGAAGGATCTGGCGGACGATGTCGGTGAGCTCGTCCCGCTCCTCGCGGATCCTTTCCTTGCGCAGCCGGTGTGCCACGTAGGCGCGCGCCGCCCCGTGGAAGTGATGCTGAAACAGCAGCGATTCGATCGACTCCTCCACCTGTTCCACGGTTGGGATTCCGCCCGGAATGCGCATCTCCAGATCGGCAATCACCTCCTCGAGCAGCTGGACCACGCTTTCCACGTCCTGATATCCGGCGGCTTCCGCCGCCAGCTTCAACGCAGAACATATCTTTTCCCTCGAAAAAGGTACCGTCTGCCCGTTCCTTTTGACCACCGATGCGATTGTTTGCTTCCCCGACTGCATGAAACCTCCCATTTATTAATGCCTGCTGAGCACGCGAGCGTGAGCTGATTCATTGTATAGTATTCAAACTCCCGTTGCCAGTAGCTGTTGGAAGGATAGGGAGGCCCGAATGGAGATAAAGTCCCTGGACAAATCCCCCGCGCACGAAGTGCACGGCGCTTTTCTAAGCGCGCCAATGATCTTCCTGCTTGCGACCCTGCTCCCGGGAACAACGGTGACTGCCCAGCCGCAGACCATCCTGGTGTCCGGCCCATCCCGGCAGCTCCCCCAGGCCAGCATCTGGGGAGGCATTTCCTTTTCCAGTGGCAGGCAGGAGTTGCGATAACGATCCATGAGGCATTTTGCGGCCAAATCCGCTGTGATACAATCGAAAAAGTCCAAGGAAAATTATGGAACATACCCGCAAAAAAGTTCTGGAAAGACACTCGTGAAAGTCATACTCAAATCTTTGCTCTTTGCCGTCTTCGTGGGGCAGAGCGTCTTCGGGCAGAAGCCGGAACCCTTCCTCCATCCCGGCATCCGCTACAGCCGGCCCGACCTGATGTTCTTCAAGGATCAGGTCCAAAAACGAACCGAGCCCTGGGCCGGGGCGTATGCGCAGCTCAAACGAACCACGCCGCTGGATTTCGAGCCGCGCGCATTCCGGCACATTGTTTCGGGACCTTACAGCGATCCGGACATCGGCGGTCGCGAGCTGCGCGAGGCGGCGAGGATGGCGCACGACTACGCCCTGCTGTGGTTCATCAGCGGCGAAGAAATCTATGCCGAAAAGGCGCGGGCCATATTCCACGCCTGGGAACAAGGGATCTGGAGCTTTGACGAGAACAATACCAAGCTCCTGGCCGCGCTGGCCTGCGATCCGCTCGTCAATGCCGCGGAGATCCTGCGCCACGCCTGGCCCCGCTGGCGCGAGGCTGACACCCAGCTCGTCAACCGGTTGCTTATGAGTTCGTTCTACCCGGTCCTCCGCTACTATTTTCCGGAGGCCAACGGCAACTGGGACGGGGCCAACATTCGTGCCCTGCTGGGCATCGCGATTTTCACCGATAACCGCGAACTGTTTGACAACGCGGTCCGCCATTACCTGTTCAGCCAGGCCAACGGCAGCCTCGTCAAGTACATCTATCCGAGCGGGCAGTGCCAGGAAACCACGCGGGATCAGGGCCACGTGCAGATGGGGCTGGGCTTGTTCGCCGAAGCCGCGCGCATCGCCTGGACGCAGGGTGTGGATCTGTTCGGGCTGGCCGACAACCGGCTGACGCTGGGCTTGGAGTACACCTCCCGGTACCTGCTGGGAGAGGAGCCGCAGGCTTACGGCGTGATCTCTCCGGACAAACGGGACAAGATCAGCTCGAGCTACATGCACGCGGTCCGGCACTACAACGCCCGCGGCGTGCGCATGCCATACACGGAACGGATCGTCAACCGGCATTTCCGCGAGGGGAAAGATGCCTTGTCCATTCTTACCGCCACCCGTGCCGAACAGGCCCGGACCGGCTCGCAACCGACCATCGATCTGGTGGCCTCTTCCGTAGGATACCCCGCCGGGGCCCAGCCCACAGACCCTGCGGCCGGCTACGACGACGCCATCCGGGTCAAACCGGGAGAACCCCTGCAGGCGGCCCTGGACCGAGGGGCCCGGGAGCGCAGGCAGGTCGTTGCCCTGGCCGGATTGCACCCTCTGACCGAAACGCTGCGGATCCCCTCGGGGACCACCCTGCTGGGCGAAGGGCTGGGCACGGTGATCATGGGGGGCAAGGCCAACGGTTTGTCGGCCATCGCGGCCAAGGGCGCGAACCTGGAAGACGTGACCATCGCGAATCTGATCCTGGAGGGCGCCTACACCTACGGTACGGAGCCGGAGAACACCGCCCGGTTCCGGCGCACCGGCAAGTTCGCCAACCAGAAAACCGGCCTCCAGCTCACCGGCAGCGAGGAGGGCGGTTTTCGCAACATTACCCTGCGCCACCTTACGATCCATAATTTCTCGCGCAACGGCGCGATTCTGGCCGGCGTGGACGGTCTGACCATCGATCGCTGCGACTTTTCCGACAACGGAACCTATGTCGTGCCGGGGCCTCGGTTGCAGCACAACCTCAAGCTGGTCCACGTGCGCCATGCCACCATCGCCCACAGCCGTTTCGACACTTCGCTGAAAGGTGCGGGGATCTATCTGGACCACTCAAGTCAGATCCGCATTCTGTCCTGCGAGGTGGCGCGAAATGCCTGGTACGGAATCCTGGCCAGCGAATGCCGGGATCTGGCGATCCGCGACTGCCTGATGGAAGGCAACGACAGCGCTGCCGTTTATCTGTCCTACCTGTATCGCGGATCCGACCAGGTCGACATCACCAACAATACGATGCAGCTCAACAACGGCTATGCGATCGAATCCTATAAAACCACGCGGCTGAATCTGGCAGGCAACCGTTACAGCCGAAACACGCTGCGTTCCGCACAGGAGCACATTAGCCAGAAACCTGTTCTGCTGATGGAAGACGGCTCGGCGGACCGCCATATCGACCAGTGAAATGGCCCGGACAGGAAAGCGTCGGATGCGCGCCAATCCGCATTTCCTTTTTCCGGAATGAACCATGAAAGATAAACGCTTTCAACTGCCGGTTTTGCTTTGCCTGGCTTTCCTGGTGTTCTTTCCGCTTTCCGGCTTGAGGAAGTCGCATTTTCTGGACGACCTGTCCTTCGTACAGGCCGGCGTGCCCCCTTCGACGATCCCTCCTGCCGTGACCGGTCCCACCCTGGCGGTGAATGCAGCAGAGGGACAGCATCCGATCAGGAAAAGCTTTCTGTTTATGCCGCCCGGCGGGGTGCGGGAGGCGCACTGACTCTGATGGTCACCGACAAGACCGGCAGCACTCTGTCGAGCGCTCTTTCGCTCAGCCGTTCAGCGTCCAGCCGGCGCGGTACGACCGCTTCAGGTAATCGTTGGCCTCCGGAAAATTCGTGATCCGGCCGGAGGAAGGATCGTAACTTAATTTTTTTCCGGCCCGGTGGGCGACCAGCCCGAGAAGCATCTGCTCGATCATGGTACCGGCGTAGTCAAAATCGCAATGTGTCTTGCTGCTGGTCCCATGGCGCTTGCCGGAGTATTTCCCCTTGCAGGCATCGATCCATTCCCGCTGAAAGACATCCCCTTCGCCGAAAACCCGCCCGCTTTTCTCCGCCTCCAGCATGGTCCGCACGGTTGTATTGGGCAGGCCCAGAGCCGCAGGAAGCCTGCCCTCGTAAAATTGAATTTCCGCAAAGCCGTCTGCCTTGGGTGCGGCGCTGGGCACAGCGGTAAATCCGGGCGGGAGGGACGGGGCCGGAAGGCGCTGGGCCGGCGGCCGGCTGGATTGCGTTGGCTGGCCCGTGCCCCCGATCAGCGGCAGAAGCTGATCCGGGCTGCGCCGCTTGTAGTAGGTAAAATCACCGTCGTCGTTGTTCGGAAGGATCACCCGGGATGTAAAGTCCGCAAAGATGGTCCCCTTGGACCCTTCGAAGATCGCTCCGTTGCCGACCTTGGAAAGGTCCAGGTAGCTCCTGGGAACTTCGGGCTTCAGTCCCCCCTGATACCATATCAGGGTAACCGGGCCTCTCCAGCTGTTGGCCGGGTGCTCAAAGGTGGCCTTCAGCTTCACCGGGCAGATATCGGGATGGTAACGATCGCTGACCTCGGGATCGACCTCCACGGAAACGGGCGCCCCGGCATCGATGACGTTCCAGACCAGGTCCATAGTGTGGGCTCCCATGTCGCCCATCTGCCCCACGCCGAAGTCCCGGTACATGTTCCAGAAAAGGCAATTCATTCCGTTGGTTCCGCCGAAGTACTGGGGCGTATAGGGGTGATCCGGAGAAGGTCCGAGCCACTGGTCATAATGCAGCCCGGCGGGAGGCTCCCCCTGGCCCGGCGGGTATCCGGGACGCGGCAGCTGGCGCGCATCCCAGCTGTGCACGGTTTTAATCTCTCCGATGGCCCCGTCCAGGATCAGCTCCCGAAGCCGCTCGAAATTCGGGTAGGCGTGCCGCTGCGTTCCATGCTGCGTGGCCACCCTGGCCTTGCGCTGCAGGTAATTGGCCCGCACCACCCGGGCCTCCTCGACGCTGATGCCCAGGGGCTTCTCGCAAAAGACATGCAGGTTGCGGTTCAGTGCCCAGTTGACAATGAAGGCGTGGTGATGGTCGGCAGTGCAGATGATGACCGCGTCGATGTCTTTCTGGTCCAGGCAGCGTCGCCAGTCCCAGTAGGTTTTCGCCTTGGGGAAAAGCGCCAGCGCTTCCGGATTGCGCGGCTCGTAAACGTCGCAGAGGGCCACTACGTTTTCGGTTTTCATGGCGTTGTAATGGGCCGTACCCCTCCCCCAGACACCCATCAGCGCGATGTGCAGCCGGTTGCTGGGCGCCGTCTGGCCCCGCAGCATGCCGCTGCCGAGAATGGTAAGTCCGGTGGTATTTTTGAGGAAATCGCGTCGCTCCATGATTCGGCCCTCCTTCAATGAAAATAATGGATGGAAGCGGGCAGATGATGCATCGGCCCGGGAAATTGAGAATATAGCCGAACTGTGCGTCTGTCAAGAACAGTACCGGCCATCCTTTCCGCAGGGCGTCTTCCGCTGCGGCAGTGCCCTGTGATATTGTCTGCCGAATCGCCATGGAAAAAGAACCACCACCCCGACCTATTCCGATCCTGCGCTGGAAGCAGGTCTACCGCGAGACCGAGCTATATCAGGCTGCCCTGCGGGTTTACACCAAACCTCTGTTTCAATGGCGCAAGGCGCTGAGCACATCCACCGACGGGAAAACCCTTTACGATTTCGCCTCCCGGGGGCTGCGCCGACTCCATGCCCTGCATTCCGACCTGCGTCGGGAATCGTTTACCTTCCGCCCGGCCACGGCCCTGCATTACAACTTCAACGGCAAGCACCGAACTCTCTATCTGTCACCCTGGGAGGAACGCATCGTCGACCTGATGCTGTACCGCATGCTGAACCGCAGGCTGCACGGCTGGTTTTCGCCCCACTCCTACGCCTATCGCCAGGCAGGCTTTGGTCTGGACTGCTGCCAGAAGCGGATCGCCAGCACTCTCCGCCGCTGCCCGTCCCCTCAGTATCTTGTCAAGAGGGATATTGCCGATTATTTCGCCTGCATCCCTCACCGGCCTCTGCTGGCGCAGATCGCATCCCTGGTGGACCCGGAGGATTACCTGTTCCGGGTCCTGCAGCAGAGAGTGCAGTTCTCCTACGTCGAAGAGGGAGAGCTCCTCCAGGCATCCGCCGGAGTACCTTTTGGGACCGCGGTCGCCTGCCTTTTTGCCAATATTTTCCTGACCCGGGTCGACCGGGAGCTGGAATGCATTCCGGAAGCCTCTCTCTTCCGTTACGCCGACGATATCCTGGTTCTCAGTTCCGACCGATCCGCTGCCTCCAGGGCCCGGCAGGTCCTGGAGGCGTCGCTGGCGGATCTGAATCTGAAAACCAAGCCGAGCCATCAGGCGGACCTGGTTCTCTCATCCCTTCCGATCGAGGATCCGGAATTCGAGGGCGCCCGTCGTTTCCGCCATCTGGGACTGTTATTCCAGGCCGACGGCATGGTTTCCCTCTCCCGCGACAAGCTCCGGAAAATACAGAACCTTTTCCGCTTCGGCTTTCGCCGGTCCCGGCGGCGCTGGAGCCGTCCGGCAGAGCCGGAGGATCGCTTCCGTTGCCTGATCCAGATTACCGGCGAAATTATCGAACGGGGGCTGCGCAACGTGGCCATTCTGGATTATTATTTGAGGCACGTGAACAACGAGGCTCAGCTGCGACTGCTGGACCGGTGGCTGGCGGAAGAAGTACTGCACCGGATTTTCGGCGGTCACAGAAAAGGGAACTTCCGTAAAATGGAGTTTCGCCGGCTGCGTGAACTGGGACTGCCAAGCCTGGTTCATCGGCGAAGGCTCATTCTTCGGGGGGAAATTGAAAGTCCGTTTTTTCTTTGGCAACGGGAAAAATCGACGCGAGCCTCCCGGGGGACGGTTGTCAGGCGCTAGCGCCCACCGGGGCGCCGGGCGCTTTCTCTCCGATCCCGGAAGCAGCGGCCCATGACCGCCTGTGAGGGAGGGCGGCCGCCTGTAGACGGGGGTTATGGAAGAGCTTGCCCGCTAAAGCGGAAGCTCGTTTTTTCAACCGTCCCCCCGGGGGCTCTGTGCTTGCTGTCAGGAAGGAAAGAAGAACATGGGCATCTTTGACGCCATAGCCAGTCTGGCGGGAATCAGCATGGTTTGCCCCTTCTGCGGGACAGAAGGGGCGAGAAAGTCCCAGGACCGGATCCATTGCTCCAAGCCGGGGTGTATTTACTACCATGCTGCTCCGGAAGCCGGAACCACGACTCCGGCCTTCGTTGCCCCATCTCCCAGAATCCAGGATTCGCGCTCCGATTGGAATTCGGGAGGATCAGCGGATCGGCAATCCTGTCTCGCCATTCAGTACGTCAACTTCCGCAAGGAAACCAGGACATTTCAGGTGGAGTCCGCGTCGATTCGGCGTCGGAACAATCATATTCTGGCCCGCGAGCGGCGCTCCGGGCGACAAATCACTCTTTGTCGCGACCGCATTCAGAACATGGCGGAAGTGGATGCCCTCCTTCCGGCCCGGGACCGGTCCGGAGCTCCCCGGCCGAATTCCCGCGAGCGACAGGTGCTCGGATACCATAGCAAGCACAAAACCACTTCCCCTCTTTACGAGAAAATCAAGGCCAGGTACCCGGACTGGTAAAACCGCCCGCCAGGCGGCAAGTTCGGATGGAAGGAAGAATCAGGGACCTTCCCGGCAGAGTAATTTTTTCGCTGTTGCCAAGCTGCCTCGACTGGTGGAAAGCCCGGCGGTCTGTTCATTTTACCTATTTTTTACAATACTCCGATTCCATTCCCGCTTATTATGAGTAGTATGAGTGGGCGCAAAAATAAACAACAACGGCAATGGTTGCGGTACAGAACGTGCGAATCGTAAACAGAATTCTCTTCGGCATGATCCTTTGGTCCTGCCTGGTCGGTTTTTCGCTGGGGGCCATGCAGGGCGGACAGATCCTGGGACGGATCACCGATGCCTCCGGCATTCCGCTTCCGGGAGTTCAGGTGATCGTCAAATGCGCCGACGGGAAAAGCTTTTCCACGGATTCGGACGGGCAGGGCTTCTACCGTCTGGAAAACCTGCCGCCCGGCAATCTGCATCTTCGCGCCGACCTGTTTGGATTCCTCCCTTTCGAAAAGACCTCGATTCCGATGGCCACGGAGACAGCCGCACCGGTCCGCCTGGACTTCCGCCTCTCCATGATCCCGCGGGCGGCGGTCCCCTCTCCTTCGGCAATTCCGCCCACGTCTGAAAAGGGGCTGCCGCAGGCACCTTCGGCCGGGGCTCCGGAGGATAAGTCAGCCGCCAAACCGGCTTCGGCTGCTCCCGGCAGCCCATCCAGGCCCGCCAGCCGCCCGGGGAATATCCGAAGGGCCGGGCAGGCAGCCGCCCGGAATACAGTTCCGGGACAATCGGGGGAGTCTCGGCCTTTTCAGAATATGACGCTGCAAAGCTCCACGGAAGGGTCGGACAATTCGACCTTCTCCATGAGCGCTGCCCAATCCTCGGAGGCGCCTGGCTCTCCGGATGCCTCCGCCTCCAATATCCCGTCGGAAGCCTTCCTGATCAACGGAAGCATCAACTTCGGCGTACAGGGCGCGCCCCAGGGTCCCGGAGGAGATTTCATGAGCGATCCGCGGTTCCAGCTGATCCGCGAGCGCCTTGGTATTCAGGAGCCAGGCCAGCCCGGGGAGGGCTTCTTCCAGAACGGTATTCAAAACGGCATGATCGGCGAAGCGGGCCGCCTGGGCGGTTCGGGCGGTGCCGGCGGCCGTCCTGGGCCCATGGCGGGCGGTGCCGGCGCCAGAGGCGGCATGCCGATGGGCGGAGGAGGTTTTGCCGGCGGTCCCGGACGGGGCGTCGGGTTTGGCAACCGGATGAACCGCCCGCAGGGGATGATCCAATTCAGTCTGCGAAACTCCGCACTGGACGCGCGTCCCTATTCCCTGACCGGCGTGGAGCAGAAAAAACAGGCCTATGCCAATGAAAGATTCGGCGGAACCCTGGGCGGCCCGCTGAAAATTCTATTTTGGAAAAAGAGCCGGCAGGCGCCATTTTACATGATCAACTATTCCGGACAGCGGGGCCGCAACAGCTATGACGCCACCAGCACGGTACCCCTGGCGGAAGAGCGCCAGGGAGATTTTTCCGCGTCCCGCCTGCGGTCCGGGAATTCGGTTCGGATCTATGATCCGGCCTCACCGATAGGCAACAGGAGCCTTTTCCCTAACAGCATCATTCCGGCCAATCGCCTGGATTCCGCAGCGCTCGGCCTGCTGAAATACCTTCCGCTCCCCAACCAGCCGGGCCTGGTGCAGAATTATTTTTTCCAGGAGAGCGTGCCGACCAGCAGCGACCAGCTTTCGGTCCGGGTTATGGGCAGATGGAAGCAACGCAACAATATCAACATCAGTTATGCCTTCAACCGCAGCCGGCGCATCTCCGGCAACCCTTTCCCTGATCTGGAATCCGGCGGCACGTCCCGCGGTCAGAATTTTCAACTGCAATCCGGCACCATGTTCCGGCGGGGTATGTCCAATCAGCTGCAGATCAGCTTTAACCGCAACCGCAACCTGACCTCCAACCGCTTTTCCAATACCACCGACGTGATCGGCGAGCTGGGTATCCTGGGCCTGTCTCGCGACCCCATTAATTACGGAATCCCCACCATCCTGCTGACCAACTACGGGGATATGCGGTTGAGCAATCCTTCCCGCCGCGTGCAGCAGACGGTCGGTTTCAGCGAAAGCCTGCGCATCCTCCAAGGCAAGCATTCCTGGAGTATGGGTTTCGATTATCGCCATACCGCTTCCAACCGCTATGTGGACGAAAACAGTCGTGGCACCTTCCAATTTTCCGGCCTGGCCACCAGCGATTTTGACGCCAAGGGGAATCCCCTTTCGGCCACCGGTTTGGATTTTGCCGATTTCCTGCTGGGCCTCGCGCAGGAAACCTCCCGCCGCTATGGCGGAAGCAACGTCTACCTGCGCAGCAATACCTACAGCGGCTTTCTATCCGACGACTGGCGCGCTCTTTCCCGGCTCACGGTCAATGCCGGCATACGGTACGAGTACGCGCAGCCGCCTACGGAAAAATACGATCACCTGTCCAATCTCGACATCAATAGCGGCATCAGCGCCGTCGGCGTGGTGCTCCCCGGCGGGGACGGCCCCTTTTCCGGAAAATATCCCCGATCGCTGGTTGATCCGGACCGCAACAACTTCGCTCCCCGCATCGGTTTGGCCTACCGCCCCAGCCCGCGCTCCAACCTGGTCCTTCGGGCCGGCTACGGCATTTTCTACAACCTGAACATCTATGATCAGGTGTTCCCCAAACTGGCCGGACAGCCTCCTTTTGCTGTAAGCCAGAACCTGCTTACTTCCGTTTTTCAGGTTCTGACCCTGAAAAACGGGTTTCCGGAGGACCCCTCCACCACGGTCCGAAACTCCTACGCCGTCGACCGCCATTACCGGATCGGCTATGTGCAATCCTGGAATCTCAACATCCAGAAGAACCTCAAGCGCAGCCTGGTATTGAATCTGGGGTATATCGGCACCAAGGGGACCCGGCTCGATCTGCTCCGCGCGCCGAACCGCGCGCCGTCCGGATCCACACTGACCACCGAGCAGCGCCGGCGCATCGAGGAGGCCGGCAATTTTATCCTGGAAACCTCCGGTGCCGCTTCGGCCTATCACGCCCTGCAGATGCAGGTCAGCCGAAGATTTGCCCGTGGAGTTTCTCTGGCGGGCAGCTATACGTGGAGCAAGTCGATCGATAATGCCGCGGGCATCGGAGGCGGACAGCTGGTCGTCCAGGATGACAGCAATTTCCGTGCGGAAAGGGGACTGTCTTCTTTTGACGTTCGCCACCGGGCCAACCTGAACGGCATGCTGGATCTCCCTTTCGGCCCGGGGCGAAAATTTCTGGCCAATGAAGGGCTGGCCTCGCGAGTGCTTTCCGGCTGGACGTTTACCGGCAACGCCACACTATCTTCCGGCGCCCCATTCACCGCCCGGATCCTGGGCAATGCGGTCAACAACAGCGGAACGGGCGGCAGCCAGTCGGAAAGAGCGGATGCCACCGGCATGACGGTCCAGCTGGCTGAATCCGAGCGAACCCTGATGCGCTGGTTCAATACCGCTGCCTTTCAGCTTCCGAAACCGGGCACCTTCGGCAATGCCGGTCGAAATACGATTGCCGGGCCGGGAAGCTTCCTGGTGAACATGAGCGCCACCAAGGATATCCGGCTGGATGAGAAGGGTCGCTCGGTGAGTTTTGTCTGGCAGGCCAACAACGTGTTCAACCGGCCCAATTTCAGCGGCTTGAGCACGGTGGTCAATTCCTCTACCTTCGGCCGGATCACCCAGGTTCAGGCCATGCGTTCCATGAACTTTTCGCTCCGATTCCGGTTCTGATTCTGATTCCCCGACTGCACCATGATGCTTAAATCCGGCCTTCCCCTTCTGGGTTCGACCCTCCTCTTAGCCCTTGCAGGACTTTCCGCTGCCCAGCCTCCGGCGCCGCAGACCGCGTCCAATCCGCAGGCCACCTTCCGCGTGGGAGCCGACCTTGTGGTTGTCGATGTAACCGTCCGCGACCGTCAGGAACGCCCGCTGGCCGGCCTGACCTCCGGGGATTTCACCCTGCTCGAGGACGGCAAGCCCCAGCAGATTCTGCTTTTCGCCGTCGAGGATATCATCTCCCAGGAATCGCAGCCGCCGGCCGAAATTTCCAGCCGCCTGCTGGTCGCCCCCCCCAAGCCTGCGGCCGGTGAACCGAAGCAGACAAGTCCGGCGCCTTCGCCTCTGCCGCCGGGGCCGACCGACGTACGTAATAAACGGTGGATCGTGCTCTTTTTCGACCTGACTTCCCTGCCCTTTCCGGACCTGGTGCGCGCCGAAAAGTCCGCCCTGGACTACATCGACCGGCAGATGACCGGAGGCGACCTGGTTTCCATTGTCACCTTCGAGAACAGCCCGAAAGTGGTTCAGGATTTCACCCAGGACCGGAGACGGCTCCGCACCAACCTGGAAAATCTTGTCAAGGAAATCGACTCCCCGGAAGCGGCATCGGAAACATCCGCGGAAGAAACCGCTGCGGACGAAACCGCCAGCGAAGCCTTTGCCGCAGATGAAACCGAATTCAACATCTTCAATTCGGATCGCAAGCTGGCGGCCATTGAAACCATCGCCCAATGGCTGGCCCCCTATCCGGAACGTAAGGCCCTGATCCACTACTCCGGCGGCATTACCCGCACCGGCACGGAAAACCAGGCCCAGCTTCGGGCCACCATTGCCGCCGCGGGAAAAGCAAATCTTTCGATTTATCCCGTGGATGCCCGGGGCCTGGTGGCACTGCCTTCGGGGGGCGATGCCTCCCGCGCCAGCACCGGAAGCCGGTCGCAGTTCAACGGGCGCGCCGTCCGCAACCAGTTTTCCGGTCTTTCCGCCTCGCAGGATACCCTCTTGACCCTTGCGGAAGATACCGGGGGGAAGGCATTTTTCGACAACAATGATCTGTCTCCGGTCTTCACCCAGGTCCGGGAGGACATCCGGCACTACTACGTTCTGGGCTACTACTCCAACCATACCGCCAATGACGGCAAGTTCCGGAGAATCAAGGTAACCGTCCAGGTGCCGGGAGCTTCGGTCCTGCACCGCGAAGGGTACTATGCCCCCAAGGATTTTTCTCTTCTCACCCGGTCGGAGCGTCAGCGGCATCTCGAGGAATCGGCCTCGCTGGCGGCACTGTCCTCGGAGTTTCCGCTGGCCCTCTCCTCGGGTTATTTCCGCACCCGCGGAGATGTCAACTACGTACCGGTCTCCCTTCGCTTCCCGTCCATCAATATTCCTTTTCTGGAAAAAAAGGGGATGCACCAGACCGAGTTCGATTTTGTGGCCCAGGTGCGCGGCGACAAAGACAAACTGATCACTTTCGTCAAGGATACAGTGCGTTTGAAGCTGGACGACCTCACCTTTCAGTCGCTGACCCGAAAAGCGATTCAATACGACACCGGCTTCTATCTCAAGCCCGGCCAGTACGCCATCAAATTCCTGGTCCGCGAGAACCAGACTGGAAAGCTGGGGGTATTCGAAGAAAAGCTGCAGATCCCCGCCCTGCCACCGTCCGGGCTTTCGCTCAGCTCGCTCCTTCTCGGTTCCCAGCTGCAGGACGTCCAGGGCCCGCAGGAGGCGGTACGCGTCAAGGTCGATGAGTCCATGCGGGAATTTTTTCGCCAGGGCGGCGGCTGGGGAAATCCACTGGTTTCGGGAGGGAAGAAGCTGGTTCCCAGCGTGACCCGGATTTTCCGTGCCGCCGACACGCTTTATGTGGTTTTCGAAGTGTACGGAGCGTCGGAGGATCCCGCTAGCCGGAAGCCTTTTGTCCAGCTGGCATTGAGCTTCTGGCAAGGCGGCCTGAAATTACGTCAGACTCCGCCTTATCTCCTGGAGCAGTATGACGACCGCGAGCGCCGCGTCCTGAAATGCCGCTACCAGCTGCCGCTCTCCGGATTTCAGCCGGGAACCTATGCCCTGCAGCTGGATCTGATCGACCAGCCGGCTGCCCGGCACGCCCACGCCAGAGCGACCATCGCCATACGCTGATTTTTTGCCACCAAAAACCATTTTGCATACAGCCCTTAGGCGGATTTTTATTAAAATCAGCCCTGTAAGGGCTGCGCAAACATCTACCGTTGCTCGATTGAGCGCAACCCTTTCAGGGTTATCTCTTGCGGGTATCCCTACCCGGGGTAGGCGCGAAGCGCGCCAACCCCGGGCTGTGTTACGAAGCCCT
>CAINFC010000007.1 GCA_903847975.1 uncultured Acidobacteriota bacterium
AGGTGGCGGTAGATGAACTCGACCAGGTTCTGCTGGGCGTCCATCGCTCCGGTGCCGGAGCGGCCGGCGACATAGAGCGATCCGGCGGGGAAGCTGAAATCGACCTGGTCGTCGATCACCAGCAGGTGCACACGGGTCCGGTCGCCGCCGGAGGGCTTCAGGTCGTGGCGGTGCTGCCACTCCTCGGCCTGCCGGGCCAGCCGGTTGATGTCGGTCACGCAATAGGCGTGCTCCCGGGCATTTCGGGGCGAATAGTGTCCGGGAAAGGGAAGTTCGTTACTTTTCATTTTTGTTCTCCTGAAAAAGCCTGCCGCCGGTTTGCCATCCGGCGCTACAGGGTTAAATAAACTATTTCCTGCCGGCGCACAACATAAATTCCATCCTTCCCCGGAATGAGCCGGCAGCCGGAATCGGCAAAGGGTTCCGTATCGGGGAATTGCCTGGTGATAGAAATCTGCCCTCCCTGGTTTTCCAGCCGGAGGATCCCCTCTTCCGAGGGGGCGAAAAGAAAGCGGCCCGCGGCGCAGCAGCCGCGCCAGGAGGCGGAAAGCCATGAGCCGTCCCCCTCTTCGGCCTCCGCCCGGGCATCCAGGCCGCCGTCGGGACGGATCGAATGGCATTGCATCCGGATCCGGGCGCCCTGCTTGACGGCGGCAAAGAACCAGCAGAGCTCGTCCGAAAAGGTGCAGGTCGCACCGACCAGCTCCCCCTGCAGCGCGACGGGCACCCGGTCGTTGATTCCACGGCCCAGGGCGTCGAACACGAAAGCCGCATTCCAGCGCGCGGCGCGGTAGAAGCCGAAGCCGAAGCGGCGGCCGGTCCAGAAGCGGGTCTGCGATTCCAGGACTTCTCCCACGGTTTCCGCGCCGTTCGGGCCATCCCGGAAGAGGTAGCCGCCATCGGCCCGGTAGAGGTGCCGCTCGCTGGTGTCGAAGACCGACCGCCCTTCGCAGGTGTCGACCGACCGGGACTGATTTTCTTTTCCCGGGGCCATTCCGAGAAGGCGGTTCCCCCAGCCCACCCAGGTCTCCGCGCCGAGAAGGCGGAAGCGGGTCCGGGGATCGGGCTGTCCTTCCCGGATCGGGCTGCCGTTCTCGCGTCGGAAATATCCGTTTTCATGGTAAAGCCAGAGCAGCTCCCCGCACTGCCCGGCCGCCTCCAGAATGACTCCGGGGGTTCGGAACAGGCGCGTGGCGGTCAGCTTTCCGCGGACCACGGTTCGCTCGCGAACCGCCGCCGGCGGGGGCGCCGACGGGCAGAACGGGCAAGCCGCGCGGGCATGCTCCCGGCCGCAGGCCGGGCATTTTGTCCAGCGCATCTCGCGGAGCAGGGCCGCGGGAAACGGCCCCCGGCGGTCCTTTTCGAAAACCAGGTGGAAGTGCTGCAGCAGGTCGTCCGGGAGCACCGAGTAGGGAATGGCGGCCTTCGGATAGCGCACCTCCGGGTGGAATACGGTGATGCGCCTCTCCGGCCGGAGCTCGTGGGCGATCCGCAGGGCGGGATCCTTCGGCCGGTAGACTCCTCCGTAGGGATCGACATACAGCAGGCAGTCCATGAGCATGACGGTGAAGGCGTACCAGTCCGATTCGGGGGTAAAGGGCCGGACCGGCATGCCGCCCTGGGCCGAAAAGGTGCAAAGCAGCGGATCCAGAACCCTGGCGGTAAATACCCGGCAGGGGAAAGGCCCGAACTGAAAGCTGTCGGCATCGATCATCCACGCTTCGGTTCCCAGCGCCAGGACATTCATCGGGTTGAAATCGCCGACCACCGCCCCGGCCACGTGGACGCCTTCGAGCGTCCGGTGCAGGTCGGAAAAAAGGTCGGCGAGCGCCGCCGGACCGATCCCGGATTTCTCGCGGAAGTCACGGCCGGCATAGCGTATCAGCGGTTCGGCCCCTTGGAGAAAATGCATGGTGTAGCCGGCAATCCGCTTTTTTGCATCCTGCGCCAGATCCAGGGGCTGCACCACCCGCGGCGGGAGGGTGCGGGGAAACGCGGGCAGCTTCCGCTGGTGCTCGGCAATCCGCGCCTCGGCCGCCTTCTGCTCCAGGGGAAGACCCTGGTAGTCGGGGTGGTCGGCTCTCTTGAAAACCTTCAGGGCCCGTCCGCCGCCGATATCGAAAATGTCCGCCTCGCCCCCCTTGCCGATGGAGTGCCGGGGATCGATGGGGATGCGCCGTCCATTTATATAGACTTCCATGGGTTAACTCCTTCGGATTGCAACCAGGGTGGTGTCGTCCCCGAGCAGGCCCGGACGGCGCACGATCCGGCCGGCATTCCGGTCCAGGGAAATGGCTTCGCGGTTCAGGATCGCCAGCCGGCGCCGCAGGGCATCCCGGTTGGAAAAGTAGCAATCGTCGCTCCAGAACTGGCTCAGCGGGCCGACCCGCTCCCCCTTGCCGGGAAGGGTCTGATCCTCGAGCCGGTCCCATTCGGCGGCCCCGTCCGTGCCGATCAGCAGCGAGCGCACCTCGCGGGCCGGCAGGCTGGCGAGGATGCGGAAGCGGAAGGCGCCGGCGTCCTCGAAACCTTCCGGGGGGAATATTCCATAGGCGATATAAGGAGGCCGGTTATCAGGAAAAGGCCCGATGCGGACCGTTTCTCCGTTGACTGCGGCAATGCCGTCCCCGATGGCGAAGAGAGTGGCACGCTCCCCGGCGATCAGCGCCCCCACGATGGTAAACAGGAAGCAGTCATGGATCGCCTCCCGGGGGTCGGCGGACATGGCCCGGGCCATCCGCTCCAGCTGCTGCAAAATCCGCTGCCGGGCCTCTTCCAGCACCGCCACGGGGTCCCGGCCTTCCGGCCGGGTGCGCAGCAGGCTCTCCACCGCCAGGCGGGTCCCAAGCCGGGCGCCCGCTTCGCTCTCCGGGGCGCTTCCGCAGCCGTCGCAGACCACGGCGGCCAGCGCTTCCGGCGCCATCCGCCAGAAAAAGGCGTCCTGGTTGTTCCGGCCGGTGGAACCATGCTCCCGGCCGCGTACCGAACCGCCCGTTACCTGCCAGCATAGTGTGTTCATGACACTATGATAGTGTGTAAATAACACTTTGTCAAGCAAAAACTGCCGCCATCTACCAATTTTTTTGTAACCATCCTGTTTCCGCCCCGTTTTCCCCGGGTGCCCAGGGGCCCCCCGGGAAGCTCCGGTCCTGGCTATATCCGCGTTATACCCCCTTTGGGGCATGCCAACGACCTGTTGGATGTGGGACCGGACAAAACGGGATTGCTTCCTGTTTTGTCGGTTAAGCGCATGAAATAAATAGGTCGGCTTTTTCCATTCGCCTCGAGTTCCGGAACGTCGATTTAAGCTGCTTCGCCTACAATAGCGGAGATCGTACCATTGCGCTCCGCCATGGCCTTGGGATACCCCGCGTAAACCGGCACAGGACGGTTATTCCGTGGCAAATTCCCGGCAGGGACGGCAGGATTTTTGCCCGGCAAATGATTGCCGGGCTGGCTCCGGCACGGGGCAAGTCCCCATCGGGACGGTAGAGCCGGACCCGTCCATTACTTATTGCACCTTCCTCAGGAAGGATGAAGGTGCAGAAAGTAGCCGGAACCCCAACGGGGTTCCGGATCACAGCCCGGGGTTGCGATGCAGGCGCTACTCCGGGTAGGCGGATTTGGTTGAAATTCAGCCCGGAAAGGGCTGAGCAAACACCTGCCATTGTTGGATTTTGCGCAACCCTTTCCGGGTTGTTGCCCACGGGTGTCCCTACCCGGGGTAGGCGCGAAGCGCGCCAACCCCGGGCTGCGATCCGAAGCCCTTGCAGGGCTTCCGCCGGAATCCTCGACGGTGGCCATTGACAGCAATCCGCTCATTCCTTAGAATACCCGGGTGTCCGACGATCGCCTTATTCCTGGTTTGTCCCCGCAGGGTCACTTGCGGCTCGTTCCCTCCGAGGACGCACCGGTGCTGCCCGCGGAGCTGGGAAAGCGCATCCGCCAGGCATTTCAGCGGGGTGCCGGACATGGCCTGCTCCGGCTGGGAGCGGCCGAAACCGGGGCGCTGCTGCCTCCGGTTTTCGCTTACTGGCGCGAGCTGGCCGGCGCCTATGTGACCGCGCTCTGTACCCGATCCGACACCGAAGGGTTCGAGGTGCCGCCGCTGCAGCCGCCGGAGGAGCGCCTGCAATCGCTGGCCGAAGCCGCACCGGTTATGCCCGGCGCGGAATACCTCACAGTGGAGGTTCTTCGGAATCTTTGGGGGGAAATCGCAACCGCCCTGGGCGTCGAGCTGGCCGAGTCCAAAGTCACCCTGCCGGTTTTTCTCAAATCCCTGAATCCCGCCTGGAATGTGATCGGCCGGGTTCATTTCAATCTGGCGGAAAACAAAAAGGACCCCCAGTCGCCCTTCGCCTTTCTGGCCACTTATACGCATCAGCTGTCGTCCCAGGGTACCGCACAACACCTTCCCCTGGGCCAGGCCCTTCGTGAGTATGCCGGAGCGAACCGGCGCGAGTCGCTGCTGTCCCTTCTGCTGCCGGTACAGCGGGCGGCCGAAAGCTGCGACTGGCTAAAAAAAATGATTGATGCCGGCGAAATCTTTCATCCCCTGCGCTGGTCCGTCCGGCAGGCCTTTCAGTTCCTGCACGATGCCGAAGTTATGGAGCGCGCCGGGATCGTCCTGCGCATGCCGGCCGTTTGGAAGGCCGGCCGTCCCGCCCGCCCCCAGGTGACGGCCACCGTTGGAAGCCGCAGCCGGTCTTCGCTCGGTCAGGATGCTTTGCTGGATTTCCGTGTGGAGATTACCCTGGACGGAGAGCCCCTGAGCGAAAAGGAGGTGGCGCAGCTGCTGGAAAATTCCGCCGGGCTGGCTCTGCTTCGCGGCCAGTGGGTGGAGGTCGACCGACAGCGGCTGGAAACGATGATGAACCGGTACCGGGCCGCCGAAAGGCTGGCGGCTAAAAAGGGGCTCTCTTTTGCGGAAGCCATGCGAATGCTCGCCGGGGCGGATATCACCCCGCCCGAGGAATCGGGTGGCGCCGATCCCGAATGGTCCAAGGTCGTGGCTGGTCCCTGGCTGGCCGATGTCCTCAAGCGGCTGCGCCACCCGGATCACGCCGGCTGGCTCCATCCAGGGACCGGCCTGGAGGGAGTCCTCCGGCCCTACCAGCAGACGGGGATGCAGTGGCTGCATTTTCTGTCCGAACTCGGTTTGGGCGCCTGTCTGGCCGACGATATGGGGCTGGGCAAAACCCTGCAGGTACTGGCCCTGCTCCTTCTGCGGAAGAAAAGCACGGTGCACGCCGGCCGGTCCAACCTGCTGGTGGCTCCTGCCTCCCTGATGGCCAACTGGGCCGCCGAGATCCGCCGTTTTACTCCCGGGCTCCAAGCCTTCATTGCTCACCCCTCCGCCCTGTCGGCTGAGGAGCGCCGCAACAGGAACGCCGCGCCTCCAGCCGATGTCGATTTGGTGATTACCAGCTACGGTTCTCTTTTGCGGCTTTCCTGGCTGGAAGATGTCGAGTGGGGGCTGGTGATTCTGGATGAAGCCCAGGTCATCAAGAACCCGGGCGCACAGCAGACGCGGGCCGCCAAAAAGCTGAAAGCGCAGGCGCGCATTGTACTGACCGGAACACCCGTCGAGAATCGGCTCACCGATCTGTGGTCCCTGTTCGACTTCCTCCATCCGGGCTTCCTCGGGACGGCCAAGCAGTTTAACGGCTACACTCGCACTCTGGCCGATCGGCCGGGCAACCTCTATGGGCCGCTGCGCGACCTGGTGCGGCCCTACATCCTGCGCCGACTCAAGACCGATCGCAGCGTGATCGCCGATTTGCCGGAAAAAACCGAATTGAAGGCCTTCTGTTCGCTCAGCCGCAAACAGGCCGCTCTTTACCAGCAGGCGGTCGGCGAGCTTCGGGAACGCCTGGAAAAGGTAGAAGGCCTGCAGCGACGGGGAACGGTGCTCTCCTTCCTGATGCGCTTCAAGCAGATCTGCAATCATCCATCGCAATGGCTGGGGGACGGAAGCTGGGAGGAGGACGACAGCGGCAAGTATGCCCGGCTGCGCGAACTGTGCGAAGTCATTGCCGCCAAACAGGAGAAGATGCTCCTCTTTACCCAGTTTCGGGAAATCACCGCCCCGCTGGCGTCCTTCCTGGCCGGAGTCTTCGGTCAGACCGGCCTGGTTCTGCACGGGGAAACGGAAGTGAAGAAACGGCAGGAGCTGGTCCGGCAGTTTCAGCAGGAGGACGGCGCGCCCTTCTTTGTGCTCTCCCTCAAAGCCGGCGGGACGGGGCTCAATCTCACCGCCGCCTCGCACGTGGTTCACTTCGATCGCTGGTGGAATCCGGCGGTGGAAAATCAGGCCACGGATCGCGCCTTTCGTATCGGGCAGAAGAAGAATGTCCTGGTCCATAAATTTATCTGTCGGGGAACGTTCGAAGAAAAGATCGACGACCTCATCGAATCCAAGAAGAAGCTTTCCGAGGAATTGCTGGACGGCAGCGGGGAGCTGAATGTAACCGAAATGAACGATGAAGAACTGCTGCGGCTGGTCGCTCTCGATCTCCCGGCAGCCTTAAAGGAGTGAGGAATGTACGGATTCCGATGGAAACCCTATGTGTCGGTGGCCGAACGCAGGCGTAAAGCGGAGCGGCAAATCGCCAGGATGAACAAAGGCGGAAGCAAGCTGCAGGGTGTGGCCATCGCCGGCCGCACCATTGCCCACACCTTCTGGGGGCGTGCCTGGTGCGATAATCTGGAGCGCTACAGCGATTTCAGCAACCGGCTGCCCCGCGGCCGGACTTATGTGCGCAACGGCTCGGTGATCGATCTCCAGGTGCAGGAGGGAGAAGTGAATGCCCTGGTCAGCGGGTCTTCGATTTACAAGACCAGGATTCAGGTCGCCTCCGTGTCCCGTGCCCAATGGGAGGCGATTTGCACCGACTGTGCCGGGGGGATCGACTCGCTGGTGGAATTGCTGCAGGGCCGCTTCTCCAAGGGAGTGATGGAGCGCATCTGTCGACCCGGAACCGGGCTGTTTCCGGCGCCGAAGGAGATTCAATTCTCCTGCAGCTGTCCGGACTGGGCCTATATGTGCAAGCATGTCGCCGCCGTGCTGTACGGGATCGGCTCCCGGCTCGACTCCCAGCCGGAACTCCTTTTCCGGTTGCGGCAGGTGGACCACATGGAGCTCATTTCCAAGGCGGGGCAGGGTCTTCCGTTGTCGAAAGAGGCGCCTCCGGAAGAAAAAATCCTGGCGGAAGAAGGGTTGTCGGAACTGTTCGGCCTGGAGCTCGCGGCGACCTCCCCGCCGGCCAAGCCTCAGACGAAACGCAAGCCAAAACCGGCCGGGTCGGTTTCTGCCCCGGCAAAAGCATCTGCTGCCCAAAAAGCGACTTTAAAAAGGACGACTCCTGGACAAGCGAAAAAGTCGGCTGCAGCCAAAGTTTCTCCGAAATCCCGCACCCTGAAAAAAGCACCGGTCAGGCGCGGAGCGAAAAAAGCCGGAAAACCGTAGCCGGAAATCCGGACAAAGGGTCGGCGGGGAACACGGATACGGACCGATTGGCGGGATCGCGGCCGGCGACACAACCGCCAGCGGTATTGCCTGCGGCAGAATAAAAAAGCCCGTTTCCAGGTCTGCTCCGGGTTTGGGCGGTTGGGTCCTTTTCCGATGGTCAGGCGATCCTTCCCTCGCTCCTTTTCCCTACCTCATCTCCGGGAGGGCCGCCCG
>CAINFC010000008.1 GCA_903847975.1 uncultured Acidobacteriota bacterium
GGAGACCAACTCTTTGTTTCATGAAATGCTGCAGAAGTATCTGGAGCGTTTAAACGGGCGAGTGGGGGATCCCTCCAGCTTCGACGACCTCGAGGATCTGATACGCAGCCAAGCTTATCGCCTTAGCTATTGGCGCGTGGCTGCCGATGAAATCAATTACCGGCGCTTTTTCGATATCAACGATCTGGCCGCCTTGCGGGTGGAAGACCCCGAAGTCTTTGCCGATACGCACCGGCTCGCTCTGGAGCTGATCCGGCGCGGTTGGGTGTCCGGTCTGCGCATCGATCACCCGGACGGGTTGTTTGAACCCCGGGAATATTTTCACCGGCTGCAGGAGTCGTATCGCCAAATGGGTTTGCCGGGGACATCCTGTGCGCAAACGGAAACCTGCCTGTCCGGCGCACTTTCCGGCAAATCGAAAAGACCGGTGCGCTCCCTGTTTGTGGTAGCCGAGAAAATTCTGGTCGGCAAAGAAGATTTGAACCCTCTTTGGGAAATCGAAGGAACGACCGGCTACGGCTTTTTGAATTTCCTGAACGGCATTTTTGTCGACACCTCCCAAAGAAAAACGTTTCAGCGTCTTTACCGGCATGTTACCGGCGTGACTACCCATTTCCATAACTTGCTGTACGAGTGCAAAAGGCTGATTTTAAAAGTATCCATGTCCAGCGAGTTGAATGTCCTGGCCCGGCGGTTGGCCCGCATCGCGGAGCAGCACCGCTGGTCAAGGGATTTCACCCTGGAAAGCGTGCGCGATGCACTGGCGGAAATCGTCGCCTGCTTTCCGGTCTACCGGACCTATATCGGGCTCCACGATAAGGAGGTAAATCCGGCGGATCAGGCCCATATTCACCGTGCGGTTGAGGCGGCCAGGAGAAGGAGTCCGGCCACCAGCGCCACCGTGTTTGATTTTGTCCAGGATGTGCTTCTGCTCAGAAACCCTCCGCGGTTGACGGCGGAACAGCAAATGGACCGACGTATGTTCATCATGAGGTTACAGCAATTTACCGGACCGGTCATGGCCAAGGGAATGGAAGATACCGCCTTTTATCGTTATTATCCGCTTCTTTCGCTGAACGAAGTGGGCGGAAATCCCGAGCAGTTCGGCATGTCGATTTTCCATTTTCACCGCAAGAACCGGATTCGGTTAATGGAATGGCCGCATGCTCTGCTGTCCACCTCAACCCATGACACCAAGCGCAGCGAAGATGTCCGCGCCCGCATCAATGCCCTCTCGGAAATTCCCCAAATTTGGCTGGAGAAGATTCGGTCCTGGCAAAAAATCAACCGGATTCACAAAACAAGAGCCGGTTCGGAAAACGCCCCGGACGCCAATGAGGAATACCTCATCTACCAGACGATGCTTGGGATCTGGCCGTTTGAAATAAATAACCCCGCCTTCCGGGAAGTTCTTCGGCAGAGAACAACGGATTTCATGATGAAAGCGATGCGGGAAGCCAAGATCCATACCAGCTGGATTAATCCTCAGTCTTCCTACGAGGAAGCGGTCTCCCGGTTTATAGGAGAGATTCTTGCAGCCGAGAGAGGGAATCCCTTTCCGCAGGACTTTGCCGATTTTGCCGGGCCGTTGATAGCCGCCGGATGGGCCAATTCTCTTTCCCAGGTTTTACTCAAAATAACTTCGCCGGGAATTCCTGACTTTTACCAGGGCAGCGAGTCCTGGAACTTCACCCTGGTGGACCCGGACAATCGCCGGATTGTCGATTTTAATGCCATCCGGGACCTGCAGGCACAGTTAAGCCGGCTCAGCCATCTGTCGAAACCAGACAGGCTGAAAAGATTGGCCCGAAGTCCGGAGGATGGGGCTGTCAAGCTGTTCCTGACACGGGAGGCACTTCAATTCCGCAAAGCGCACCACCAGCTATTTCTTTACGGGGAATACCTGCCTCTTCATGCCAGGGGCCCCAAGCACCGTCACGTTGTCGCTTTTGCCCGCCGCAGAGGGAAGGAACTGGTTCTGATCGTCTGCGGCCGATTCTTCCTGTCTTTGCAGGGAGAGTCTCCCTTGCAGCCGGGAGCAGCCGCTTGGGAAGGAACCTATCTGTCTTTACGCCGCAACTGGTCTGCAACGCAATGGCAGGATCTTTTTAGCGACAACCTGGTCTCTTCTCATTGGAAGGACAAACAACCTGTCCTCCCTTTAGATCAGGTTCTGGCGGAGTTCCCGGTGGCGCTTCTCCGGCTTAAAACCGGTTGGTAAATATAAGGATGTGCATTCCATGACTTGGAAACCCAATCTCGGCGCCTGGATGGAAAAAGAAGAGACTCATTTTCGGGTATGGGCACCCGGATGCCGGCAGGTCTGGGTCTGCCTGGCCGGCCCGGACAATCTTTCCGATCGCCTTCCTCTCCTTGCCTCGGATCAGGGGTACCATTCCGGGACCTTCCGATATTGGCGACCGGGAGACACTTACCGCTTTCAATTGGAGGAACAGGGATGCTTTCCCGATCCCGCCAGCCGCTACCAGCCTTTGGGAGTACATGGCCCTTCGCAAATTGTCCGGCTGGATGATTTTCCCTGGAATGACTCGGACTGGTGGGGGCCCGATCCCGGCCAATTGCTTTTTTACGAGCTGCATGTGGGAACCTTCACGCCGGAGGGAACCTTCCCTGCGGCAGAAGAACGACTTCCCTACCTGCAGAAACTGGGGATCACCGCCATCGAAATCATGCCGGTAGCAGACTTTCCCGGAAAGCGGAACTGGGGTTACGATGGCGTGGCACTTTTTGCACCCGCCCGTTGCTATGGCGCCCCCCGGGACTTGCAGCAGCTGGTGGACCGGGCCCACCAGCTGGAAATGTCCGTTTTCCTGGATGTGGTTTACAACCACCTGGGACCTGACGGCAACTACCTCGGAACCTACTCTCCCGACTATTTCTCCTCCCGGCACAAATCGCCCTGGGGTGCGGCCGTGAATTTCGACGGCAAAAATGCCGGACATGTCCGTCGGTTTTTTCTGGAAAATGCACTCTACTGGATTCACGAGTTTCACCTCGACGGACTTCGCCTCGATGCCACCCATGCCTTGAAGGATAATTCCAAGAGACATTTTCTGCAGCAGCTGAGCATGGAAATTCGGGAATCCCTGCCGCCGGGCTCACGCCGGGTTCTCCTGATCGCGGAGGATAACCGAAATCTGGCACGTTTATGCCGGCCGGTTCAGAAAGGCGGCTTCGGACTGGACGGAATCTGGGTCGACGATTTTCACCACCAGGCACATCGCTTTTTTACGAACGAGAGAGACGGCTACTACCGGAGCTATCGGGGTACGACCGGTGCCCTGGCGCATACGATTCGTCAGGGCTGGACAAGAGCCGGCGCACATGCGCGAAGCAGCCGCAATTCGGGTAGGAGGAATGCTCGCCGGTTGGAGAAAAATCAATACATTTTTTGCCTGCAAAATCATGACCAGGTGGGCAATCGGGCCTTGGGGGAGCGTCTCCATCACCTGGTGGACCCGGCAGAATACCGGGCGGCGGCCGCTCTGTTGCTGCTCTCCCCGGAAACTCCGCTCCTGTTTATGGGCCAAGAATGGGGGGCCTCCAGTCCCTTTTTGTACTTTACCGACCATCAAGGCCGCCTGGGAGAACAGGTCACTCAAGGAAGGCGTCTGGAATTTAAAAAATTCCAATCCTTTGCCGATCCGCACCAGCGGGAATTCATTCCTGATCCTCAGGCTACGCAAACATTCCAGAGAAGTCAATTGCCATGGGAAGAGCTGAACCAGTGCTCCGGTTTGCGCACGTTGCACCTTTACCAGGACCTGATCCGTCTGCGAAAGGAAATCTACGGATGGGAAGGCGCCGTCAGAAGGCAGGTGGAGGTCGCGTCCTTGGGTCGGAGTGTCATCCGGTTCTTTTGGCCGCAGCACGACAGGCTGCCCCCTGTTCTGGCCATGGTTCGCCTTCGGGGAAAGGGAGAATCTCCCTTCCATGTTTCCGGTATGCCGGGAATAGAGAGTCGGGCCGGATTTCTCCTCCGTTTCTCCACGGAATCGGGAATCTATGCGGATAGCCCCCAAGCGCCATCGATCCACGACGATAGGAAATCGATTTATTTTTATCGGCCAGGTGCGGTCGTTCTTCAATTCCAGTTACAAGAGGTCGTTCCATGAAAATAAGCCAGATCGCTTTCCCGCACCTGGAATCGCTCCAATTGGAAGAAATTTACCGCGATATAGACGAAAGCCGCCGCTTCGGGCCGACCTATCTGCTCATGCTGTTTCTGGCCTGTCTGATTGCGCTTTTAGGGTTATTGACCAACAGCCCGGCGGTCATCATCGGGGCGATGCTGATTTCCCCTCTGATGGGCCCGATCCTGGCTTCCGGACTGGCGCTTACCCTGGCCGATTGGCAGCTTGGGAAAAAGGCCCTGACCAATATTTTCCTGAGCGTTCTCGAAGTCATCGGCATTGCCGCCTTGGCCACCTGGCTCTCCCCACTCAAAGAGTTAACCCCGGAAATTCTGGCGCGGGCCAACCCGAATCTGATGGACCTGCTGATCGCCATTTTTTCGGGAATTGCCGGAACCGTCGCCCTGGTCAAGTGGCAGAAGGGCTTAACCATCATTCCGGGGGTGGCCATTGCGACTGCGGTCATGCCCCCGTTGGCGGTCACCGGCTATGGCGTGAGCACCCAGCATTGGGCATCGGCTGCCGGTGGTTTCATGCTGTTTTTCACCAACATGACCGCCATCGTGATCAGTGCCGATCTGGTTTTCCTTCTGGCGGGATTCCGGCCGAAGCAGCAAATGGCCCCGCAACAGCATCGCTTTATGGTCCGGAACCGCATCCTGATTGCCTCCGCCTTGCTCCTTCTGCTTTCCATTCCTTTGGTTCATACCTTGTCGCTGGCTGCCGGCCAGGCTCGCCTGAAAAGAGAGATTTCCGGATTTTTGAAAGCCGAGCTGGAACAGGCCAGGAAATCCAAAATTGCCGGCCTGGATTTCAACAGCACGGAAGACCCAATCCCGATCGAAGTCGTCATTCGAACCATCAACCGGTTCGATGGCGATGTGATCCGCCGCATCTCCGAACAACTGTCGGCGAAGCTGAATCGGAAGATCCGGCTGGATGTGCAGCAGGTCATTGTGGAAGAAGCCGGAGTCGGCGATACCGCCCGTAAGCTGGACATCCTGAAGGGCGGCGGAGAGGCGGTCCGCGAATATGTGCGCTCCGAAATGGACCGCATGCCCCTGGTCGTTTTCGAACAGCGGATTTTGCAATCCGTGCAGAAAGCGACGCAGGATGCCTTTGGTATGCTGCCCGGAGTTCAGCTGGAGAAGGAGCGGATCGTTTTGGAATCGGAGGGTGCGCCTGTTATTTTGCAGTGCGATCTTACTTCCGCCAAGACGGTTAGCGAGCAAAGTAAATTGATCCTGGAAAACCTGATCCTGGGCCGCTTGGGACGGCCGGCCAGCCTGGAGCTGCAAAATCGGCTTACCGGCTCTGAATTCGTTCACACCATTCCATTCCAGGAAAAGTCCACGACCCTCTCCGGCAAAGAAAAACTGCTCCTGGCGGAGTTCAGCCGCCGGGCCGGGGCTCTACCTTTCTTCTTTCACTTCGAAGTGAGCTGTTCTTCCGCATCGGAACCGCCGGTTTGCCCGGCGCGCATCGATGCCGTGAAGACGCAGATGTCCCGCTGGGTGAAAAAAGCAGAAATCCGCGAAAGGCAATTCACGACCGTCTCGGCGGACGGGCAAACCGGCGACCGGTCCCCCCCGGAGGTCGTAATGCTGGGAATGGTCCAGCATCTCTGATACGTTACTGCCGGCAAGGCAAGTAGGGAACGGTCATGTCCATCCGTTTTCAAAATATCCTCTGCGCGCTCGTCTCCGGCATGGACCAAGCGGAAACCACCCGGCAGGCCGAGCTGCGGGCGGAACACGATGGGAGCCGATTGACCTTTCTGCCTGTGGTCCGGAGCCTGGAGGGCATACCGTTCCCCGAAGCCAGGGAACAGGTGGTCCTGCAGGAATTACACCGGAATTCTCTGGGAAGCCATGATCTTCCGAAAAGTCTACGCGGAATCATGTCTTTTGAGCATTACTCCCGATTTTTCCACCAGGGCTCGGGGCATTCCGTAGAGACAATTGCTGCGGAGGCGAACCGCACCCGATGCGATCTTCTGGTCCTTCCTTACCGGCCCAGGAAATGGCTGTATGGGAAAACAGTCGATTACGATCCGGAAGGGATTGTCCGGAAAGTGACCTGCCCCGTGCTGGTCGTTCATCCGGGATCCCACCAGAAAAAAGTCCTGGCGGCCACCGATTTTGCGGATAGTTCTTTACCGGAAATCCATACGGCGGTGGAGGAGAGCCAAAGAATGGGGTGTGAGCTTCTCCTGATGCACAGCCTGGATGTAACCCGTCCGCACACCCCGGACATGTTGACCGGAGCCTTGTTTCCCGGCGGTTTGCTTTCTGCCAAGGAGTTGGGCCGGCTCCGTCAAAACGCGGAGCAGCGCCTGCAAGGGGCCTTACACCGCTTCGGCGCCGCAGGTGCGGTCCGAGTGGCTTTCACTCCCCCGGGAGTGGCGATCGTCGAGTCGGCCAGAAGGGAAGATGCGGAGCTGGTGGTGATCGGTACGGTCGGAAGAACGGGGCTGTCCCGGTTGCTGCTTGGGAGCGTTGCCGAATACGTTCTGCGATATTCGCCCTGTTCCGTCCTGGTGGTTCGGCTGAATGGCAGCCAGTCACGGGAAAACTAGAAATCAGGAACAAACTCTAGGAGCCGGTGGGCTTTGTACCGCGACAAAGTATTCATCCCATGCTTAAACCGCAGCTCCTCCTTTTTTCCGACCTCGATGGGACCTTTTTATCCCACCAGGATTACGGCTATTCCCAACTGCAGCACCTGTTGCCGGTTATCCGACGAAAACAGATTCCTTTGATTTTTTGTTCCAGTAAAACCCGGGCGGAAGTGGAACTGCTCCGACGAAAAATCGGAAATTCCCACCCCTTTATTGTGGAAAACGGCGGTGCCATTTATTGGCGACGAGGTTACTTCCCGAAAGGTGCTGCTCCATTTGAAAGAGCCGGCCCATACGACTGTCTGAAACTGGGCGAAAGCCGCGAGATGCTTGTACAGAAACTGAATCAGGTAAAAACCGAAACGGGCATACCGATTCGGAGTTTTGCGGATATGAACGTGCAGGAAATAGCGGAATTGGCCGGGTTGTCAATGGCTGCGGCCCGTTTGGCCATGGCAAGAGAATACGACGAACCCTTTCTCATCCTGACCGAAGAAAAAACAGCCATCCTGCAGATTGTGGCGCGTATTGGAGACTTGGGCCTGAGTTGTTCCCGGGGCGGGAGATTCTGGCATATCCTCGGCAACAACGATAAGGGCATCGCCTGCCGCTGGCTTTTAAGGAAATACTGGGAGAAAAACGAATCCACGATTGCCGTCGGCCTCGGCGACAGCCCAAATGACTTGGCTATGCTCCGGGAGGTGACCATCCCCATTTTGGTAAAGCAGGCCGATGGAACCCACAACATACAGATCAAGGAAGCTTTACCCAACCTGGTCCTGGCGGAGGGTATCGGCCCCGACGGTTGGGCCTCGGCGATTCAGTCGGTTTTATCCGAATTTCTGTAAATAGGGAGGGGACATGCCAAACAGCATGTTGTTTTATGAGGAATCCCCCAAACCTGAATAGGGACTTTTTTCCCGCAGAAAACCCCAAGTATTCCGTTCTTGAATTTGTATCCCCTGGTGTCTTTTTCGTCCGGTAAATACTCTTTCCGGGGTATGGAACAGGCATGCCTTGGGTGGTAATTTGGTTTTGGAGATCCGTTCTCCCCGGCAAAGATGTCCTTTCTGGGGTAGCAGGAGACGGAGCCATTATGAGATTTGCCATCGAACAAAGCTGGCTGGACAACGGTTATGCTATTTATCCGATTACCACTCTCCTTGCTGCTGCGATTATACGGTGGCGCATCCATTTCTTTTCAAAAAAGTGGGCCGAAAGGACCGAATATCAAATCGAAGACCTGCTTCTCACTTATTCCGACAATTTGATTCCATCCGTTCTGCTGTCATCCATCTTATATTACCTTTGCTACTGGGCACCTTCCCCAGTCGAAGTAGTCAGCTATGTCAGGGAAAGCGTAGTGGTCCTTACACTTATCCTGAACTCGACCTATATCGGATGGCTGGTATCCTCTCTCATCCGTTTGCTCCATTCGGAACGGACCATCGAACCGAGATTTCATCCTCCGCCGCGGATCCTTTTCCATGCTTCTATTGTCCTTCTGGCCGCAGTCGGAATCCCGATGATTCTCCAGGTCAATCCTTCCGAAGTAGCCATTCGACTGCTTCGCATTATCGGGATTCTGATCGGTACAAATGTACTCTTGAAAATAACCCATCTCAGCGCCGAACAAGTGGATTGTCTGGCCCTGAGAGAAAATACAGGAACCCTATCGAAAACAGAGAGAAGAATACGGTCCCAGGCAAAACTCACCAGCCATGCGGTTAGTGGACTGGTGCTCGGTGTTGCCATAATGATGATTCTGAGTGAGGCCGGCATTCCTATCGCCCTGACCATCTCCGTCATTGGAGTCTTAAGCTTAGCCGTAGGATTTGTGCTCCAGAGTCTGGTTCGGGATGTCATGCGTAATATTTTTATCGTCCCTGCAGACCAGATCCAGATCGGCGAGGCTGCGAAATAAACGGAATCGAAGGACAAAGGGAAACCATTCGGCTGCGAACAACCATGACAGGGGATCTGGCGGAGGTCAGTAAAAAAAATCCCAACAGAATGAATCCTTTTGGTCGTCGTTTTGCTCATCTTGGGGAACTCGACGTTTTCGAAAGAAAGGAGTTACCTATGTTTTCCTTGCAAGGCCCGGTCCTGGCGGCCATCCGCCTCGATGCCACATCGGCGGAACCGTTGCGGCAGGCAGCTTCCTTTGCCTCGCATCATCAAGCGGATCTGCATGTCTGCCATATTCTTCCGGATATGGGCGTATTCCACACTTTTTTCCCCAGGTGGAAAGAGGATGGCTATCTGAAGGAATTGATGGGGGAAGATGAGATCCTGGATACGATGATGACTTTGACTCTGCAAACCCTGGGCCATACCCAGACCGCCAAGCATTATTGGGTGGAAAGAGGGAGTATTTATGCGGCCGTACTGCAGGTAGCCAAGGAAGCCAAAGCCGGCATGATCGTGGTCGGAGAAGGGAGCGGCAGGCAACATCTGAGCCAGACGGCGGAAAGAATTGTGCGCTATGCTCCTTGCCCCGTGCTCGTAGCTCGGGAGTCCGGTAAGGGTGCCGTATTGGCGGCCACGGATTATTCCGATCCCGCCATGCCCGCGCTCGCAGCAGGCGCTTGCGAGGCAGGCCATCGCCAGACAGAATTGGTCCTATTGCACTCCCTGGATGTTGCCTCCGCAGTCATCCCTGCGGGCCCGGATATGATCCAGGTTTTCACCTGGGATGAGATCGCCAAAGAAGTAGGCACTCTTTCCGGGGAGCAGAGACAGGCGTGTCTCAACGCTTATCTGGCCAGGAAAAATCAATCCAGGGAAAATTCGCAGGAGGGGATGACCAAAGCACTCAAGATGTCACCCACGGCGGAGGTGGTTGCCGAAGAAATGACCTATGCGGTGCCTTATAACGGGATTTTTCAGGAGTTGCAGGCCCTCTCCTCCCGGCGACTGGATGAATGTGTCGCCCGGTACCAGGCTTCGCGCGGAATTCTCGCTCATGGTCCGGCCGGCACTGCGATTGTGGAAGCGGCTCGAGATCTTCCGGCAGAACTGGTGATAGTTGGGACTCATGGGCGGTCCGGATTGCAGCGGTTCTTTCTGGGAAGTGTTTCCGAGAAAGTAATACGGGAAGCACCCTGTTCCGTCCTGGTGGTCCGGCTGGCAACCTCGACCTGAGAAAATCGACTGTGCCCAACCAAACGGACCTGGACAACGGTATGGTCCTAGCTATACGCGCGGACATATATAATTGCGAATGATAACTACAAGGCACAGAGTTTCCTAAGGGTTTCCGTACCCGTTTTCCATTGCTCAAATTGCTTTTCCACAGCTGCGGATATGCTTTGCAGTGTCGGGA
>CAINFC010000009.1 GCA_903847975.1 uncultured Acidobacteriota bacterium
CATCTCCGTATTTCCGTTGGGGAAAGCCCTGAAAGGGCTTCGTAACACAGCCCGGGGTAGGCGCGCGTCGCGCCTACCCCGGGTAGGAACGCCCTTAGGCGTCAACCCGGAAAGGGTTGCGCAAAATCCAGCCATGGCAGGTGTTTGCGCAGCCATTTCCGGGCTGGGTTTTAAAAAAATCCGCCAGCGCGGGGTAGCGCCTGTGCGGCGCAACCCCGCGCTGTGATCCGGAACCTCTTTGGGGGTTCCCGACTTTTTGCCGGGCCATCCAGTTTGATCGCCTTGGGGGATCGGAAATAGACTCCTGTCCGACTCAACCGATCGCCGGTCGGGCTTCATGGCAGGTATTCCAGGTCGAGCTTGTCTTTGGTGCGGCCGGCTGCGGCCTTGTTGGCTTTCAGGTGTTCCAGGCTGATCAGCCGGACCGGTACGCCATCCAGCACGATCTCGAGCCGGGAAGCGTATGCGTCTGCAAATGCAACGCCGCTGATCACATTGATAATCTCCAGGCGCAGCGGCGGAACGCCCATGCGCACAATGTTTCCAGGGAGGGTAAAGAGAGCGGCCGGCACCTGGTCCGCGGAAAAGCCGAACTGCTGAAGCGCCGCTGAAACCCGTGCCGCATTGTCCTCGAGGGAGCTGATCCAGATGTCCATATCCCCGGTTGCGCGTGGGAAGCCGTAGTAGCCTACAGCATACCCGCCGATGAGAAGATATTCAACCTGATGTTCGCCGAGCAGTCTCAGACACTCTTTGAAGTCGGGTGGTAAGCGGATCATACCCAAAAACCGCCTGTCGCATACATTCCAAGGCCTCCAGCCGCTCAGTGGGAGAGCAGGCCAACCAGAATTCGCGGTCTGCCTTTTCCGCTTCCGCAAAGGACCGGAAGACCTCCACATGCCGGAAATGCGGTCCGGAAGCGGCGTGCGGCTTTGTCGTATCGCTCATGAATCGGACGATACCGGGAGTCTCTCTTTTTGTCAAGTGCTTCCGCGGCACCGCTTCCGATGAAACCTGGAAACGAATCCGTTTGGGAGTCCTCCCTTTTATGTTCTTCCCCTGTGGGGTCGCCGACCGGCTCAGAGCGGGAGATGGCGGGCGCGGAGGATCAGGTCGGTCTTCATGTCGAAGAGCGATTTTTCCAGCCCCACCGGGTAGCGGTGCGGGTTGACCAGCCGCTTGATGCCGCCGTGAAACCGCTCGAGGTTCAGCCGCGTGGTATGCTGGATCTGGTCGAGGTGCGGCGTCTCATAGACCCGGCGCCCTTTGCGGAAGACGGGGACCAGCAGGTCGCTGCACCGCGTGCCGGCCGGAATCTGCCGGCGGCGGGTCATGTCCTGGGGGTCGATCATCACGCAGCCCGCCGATAAATCGGTGGGCAGGTGATAAAGAACATCGGCCATGTTCTCGTTTTCCGAGTAATAGCGGCGCACCTGGAGAATGCCCGGGTTGGACACCTTGATGGCCTGCTCGGAGAGCTTCACCCGGAACTTCCACTCCCCGCCTTCCTCGCGGATGGCCGACAGCTTGTAGACGCCGCCCAGGGCCGGGTCTTCGTAGCCGGTGATCAGCTTGGTGCCCACGCCCCAGACCGCGATCCGGGCGCCCTGCTCCTTCAGGCTGTGGATGATCTTTTCGTCCAGGTCGTTGCTGGCCACGATGAGCGCCTTGGGGAACCCGCCTTCATCCAGAATCTGCCTTGCCTCCTTGCTCAGGTAGGCCAGGTCGCCCGAATCCAGCCGGATGCCGACCATTTCATGCCCCCGGCCGCGCAGCCATTTTCCGACCGTGACCGCTTTTTTTACTCCTTCGAGGGTGTCGTAGGTATCCACCAGGAAAACGCAGTTGTTGGGCATAGCTTCGGCATAGGCCTGGAATGCTTCGAGTTCGTCGTCGAAGGACATGACCCAGCTATGGGCGTGGGTGCCCCGCACCGGAATGCCGAAGATCTTTCCGGCCAGCAGGTTGGAGGTGGCGGAGCATCCCCCGATGTAGGCCGCCCGGCTGGCCGCCAGTCCGCCGTCGATTCCCTGGGCCCTTCGCAGCCCGAACTCCAGCACCTGCTCGCCCTGCGCGGCCAGGCAGATGCGGGCGGCCTTGGTGGCGATCAGCGTCTGGAAGTTGATGATGTTCAGCAGCACCGTTTCCAGCAGCTGGCATTGCAGGATAGGCCCCTGCACCCGGACCAGAGGTTCGTGAGGAAACACCACCGTGCCCTCCGGAATGGCGTCGATATCGCCGCTGAATTCCAGCTTTTCCAGGTAGGACAGGAACTCCGGGTCGAAGAGCGGTTCGCCGTCGTTGCCCTGCAGCGAGGCCAGGTAGCGCAGATCGCTTTCTTCGAAGCGCAGGTTCTGCACGAAATCGATCAGGTAGTTGAGGCCGCATGCCACGGTAAATCCGCCCTGAAAGGGGTGGCGGCGGAAGACCTGGTGGAAGACGGCCTCGCGGTTGTGGATCCCCGTCTTCCAATAGCCATAGGCCATGGTCAGCTGGTAGAGATCCGTCAATAACGTCAGCGACTGGTTATAGGGAAGTGTACGGTAATGCATATGGCTATTTTACCGCATCCCCGGTCAAAGCGGGTGCGTCGACGCGCCCATCAGTAAAGATCGAGGGACTGCCGCCGGGAGCCTTCGGATTCATCCCGGGTCTATTTCCCCTGGGGGATGGAGCACAGCGCCTCGAGGTCCGCTGCATTCCGGGCGGGGTCGAATTCGAATGCTTTCTCGTACTGCAGCAGCGCCAGCCATTTTTTCTCCAGCTGCGGGCGGAGTCCCCGGGACCGGGCGGCCACATACACGGCCACTTTGTGCCGGCTGTCCCGGATGCGGATCCCGTCGGGAAGAGGTTCGCTTTCCGCAGGGTGCACTCCGTCGGCATCGATCCGGAAGACTTCGGCCGGCCTGCCCAGGAACGGCGGAAGCGAAAACTCGAATACCGCGGGCCGGGGCGGACGGAACCGGAAAACCTTTTCCTGCGGATCCGGGAAATAGTCCAGATCCAGGGCAAACAGAACTGCCCCCTGCGGGGAGACCACGGAAGCGAGGTCCCAGTCCGGCTTCCCTTCGCGATGCAGGCGGCGGAACCGGTAGGCATCCCCTTCCAGGTAGAAATCCTCCAGCAGCCGGATTTCCCGCCCGACCCGGGTAATCTCTTCGAGGGTATCGGGAAATTTCAGGATCGATTTCAGGCTCAAATTAAACCAGTAGAGCGAGGTGATCCGGCCGGCCAAGGCGTGGTAGGCCTGCAGCCGGATTTCGTCGGGGGTCGGCGAGGTCCGCCGCCGGCCGTCGAGGACGCCCCAGCCGGCATGCGGGCCTTGCGACCAGTAGGCGGTGGGCGCCGGGCGGCTCATCTCCCGCAGCGAGCGGCACATCTCCCCGATGGTCTCCAGGGGTGCGCCCCAGCCGATGCGCACGCCCTCCCAGCGGTCGTAGGAGCGCCAGGAATCAGGGGAGGGGGCCGTGACGCGATAGGCGTCATAGTGGGGGTAATCGGAAAGTCCCATGTAGCCGCGCCACACCCGCTCCTCGCTGTTGGTCAGCGTGGTGGCCAGGCGGCTGCCGCCATAGGGCTCGAGGGCCTTCCACACCTCCTGCGGCGGGACCGGGCGGCCGCCTCCGTACTGGGGCTCGCCGAGAAACTCGACGGCGTGAATCCGGGGAAGCATGGGTTCCCGGTCATATTTTTCCAGGGGCTGCAGCTTGTGAAAAAACTTGAGCGGGTAAAGCCGGTAGAGTCCGCCGGGCCCGGTCTGATCGGTGTAGCCGGCTATTTCGGACAGATGGGCGGTGTTGATGTGCATCCGCTTCAGGGTCTTCAGGAAGGGGATAAAATGAAGGGTATTGCCGCCGCCGGCCGGGCCGGCCACCCAGCCGCCGCTGATGTCGAATGCCTCCTTTTTGATGCGCTGGTAGGCCCGGACCGAATCGACCTTCCCGTCCCGGTCCCGGAGCTGCAGTTCGACGATTCCGTACGTCAGGGGCAAAGGTCCGGCAGCGGCCCGCAGGCCTCCTTTTTCCCCCGGCGCAATACGGCCGTCCGCGGGAAAAAGGAGCGGAGATCCGCTTCCGGAGCCGCTCCACGGAATTTCCCTTTCCGACTCCATCTGCTGCCAGGAAGTCCTCTCCTTCGGCAGATAGAGCCGGCAGCCGGTCATCTGCACCGGCCGGCCGGATTCGTTGGCCAGGTAGAGGACCATGGTGTCGGGAACCGTTCCGGCCTGGGAGCCCAGGAAGGTCAGGGCGGAAATCCACACCTCCGGCCTGGACAAACGGAGGCGCGCCCGGAGCAGGGGCTCTTTCCCGGGCGGGCCGTATTCGATTTCTTTTTCCTCGCCGGGGTCCCAGCGGACCTGGTTCCACTGCCAGACCATTCTCGCCCCGGAGGGGACCGTTCTGGCGCCCGGGGTCCAAACCGAAGGCGTATCGTGCCAGTGCCATCCCTTGGAGGAGATCCACTCTTCCGCCGTTTTCCCGTCCACGCGCAACAGGTCGGAGGGCCCCGCACCGTCACCGGCGCGGATGAAAAGCTGGATTCGGGCCCCCATGTCCGGCGAGGCCGGCTGCCGGTAGCGCATCCCTTCGGCCCGCACGTGCGGGATCACGGCGACCCCCTCCACCTCGAAGGTACGGGCGACGGGCCGCGGAGGCGCCCCGAAGGCAACCTTCCCCAGCCCGAGCAGTAAAAAAAGTATATAAGCCCCTGATCTTCTCATTCCGCAGTCCTCCTTTCTGCGTTCCAGGTTGCAGCTACTGGCTTCCGGCGCCTTTGACTTTGGTGCGGATCCCGTAGACACCGGTACTGGCGGTTATAAACAGCAGCCTGCGATCCGCTCCGCCGAAGCAGATGTTGGCGGTCCACTTCTCCGGCACCTCGATCTGCTGAATTTTGGCTCCCTTCCTGTCGAATACCGTGACGCCCCTTCCGGTCAGATAGATATTTCCTTTTGCATCGACGGTCATCCCGTCGGATCCCATTTCGCAGAAGAGCTTCCGGTTGGCAAGCGAGCCGTCTTTCCGGATTTCGTAGCGGTAGGTTTTCTTGTCGCCGATATCGGCCACATACAGCAGCTTGCCGTCAGGCGTGCCGATGATTCCGTTGGGCTGCTTCAGGTCGGTGGCCACCGGCCGAAGGGTTTTGCGGTCCGCGGCCAGGAAGAAAACGTACTGGCCTTCCATCCGGGCCGCAGCATCTTTCGGCCAGTAGGGGCGCCGGTACAGCGGATCGGTGAAGTAAACGCCGCCGTCGGGCCGCACCCAGACGTCATTCGGGCCGTTGAGCAGCTTTCCCTGGTAGTTCTTGATCACCGCGTCGATCTTTTTGTTGGCGGAGACGATCCACATCTCATTTTTCTCATCGGCGCAGGCCCAGAGGTTTCCCTGCCGGTCAAAAGTCAGGCCATTGGCGCGGCCGCTGGGCTGCAGAAAGGTGCTCAGCTTGCCGTCCGCGCTCCACACCATGATCCGGTCGTTGGGCTGATCGGTGAAATAAACATTGCCCCGGGCGTCGCAGGCCGGCCCTTCAGTGAATTTGAAATCCCCGGCGAGCTTTTCCAGTCTGGCTCCCGGAGCGGTTATCTCTTTTTTATTTTCCTGGGCGCTCAGGGCGGCACCCAGGACCAGGAAGGCAGCAGCGAGAATCAGGATCTTCTTCATACTTTCTCCTTGCGTTTCGAGTTTGAGGTCAGACCAGGCGAACACATTATAATGAATATTTTACGTAAGCAATAGCCCGGCTTTTCGGTCCCGGCTCCTTCTGGATGGCTCAAGAAATATGGTCGCCGGTCCTTGGGGCGGCGCAATACGGTCCCGGGGGACTTTTGAGAAAAAGGGCGTAAAAAGTTAAGATGAAGGTGCAAAAAGTCTCGGAAGCCCTGCAAGGGCTTTAAACAAATCCGCCTACCCGGGGTAGCGCCTGTGCGGCGCAACCCCGGGCTGTGATCCGGAACCCCCATGGGTTCTCGACTTTTTGCACCTTGATCGAAGAAAGGAAGACTATGAAAAAAACGCTCACTTTCCTTTTGCTCCTGTCTGCTGCGCGGGCCCAGAATCTGACCTCCAACATCCCTTATGCGGATCCGCCGGCGCACGAGCGCCAGGTGCTCGACGTCTACGCGCCCGCGGGCGCCCGGAACCTTCCCGTCGTATTCTGGATTCATGGCGGCGGCTGGCAAACCGGGGATAAGACCAGCGTGCAGATCAAGCCGCGTGCTTTTGCCGAACGCGGTTTCCTTTTTGTCGCCACCAATCACCGCTTCCTTCCGCAAGTGGAAATGGGCGAATTGATTCGCGATGTCGCCCGCTCGCTCGGCTGGGTTTACAAAAACATCGAAAAGTACGGAGGCGATCCGAAGCGCATCTTCGTGATGGGGCATTCCTCCGGCGCTCAGCTGGCCGCCCTGCTCTGCATCGACGAACGCTACCTGAAAGCGGAAGGCGTCCCGCTCCGCGCACTCCGGGGCTGTGTGCCCGTGGATGGGGACACCTATGACATCCCGGCCATCATCACCACGGCGGAAATCCGTCAGACGGTGCACGGTCTGCCGCTCCCGGAGTTCGGCCACCGCGTCAAATTCGGCAACGACCCCCGGAAGCACATCGACTTTTCCGCCGTCACCCATGTGGCCCGGGGGAAAGAAATTCCGCCGTTCCTCCTTCTTCATGTTGCCGGTCATCCCGACGTCACCGCCCAGGCGAAACGCCTGGCAGCCGTGCTCCGGGAAGCGGATATTCCCGTCACCGTGTTCGGCGCGAGCGAAACCACCCACAGCCGGATCAACGCCGATCTCGGGTTGCCGGACGACCCGGCCACCCGGGAGCTCTTCCGGTTCCTCGGCCCGCTCCTTGAACCCGTACGCTGAAGCAAGGAGGGTGGAATCATGAAAAGAAATCGGCTTCGAACCTTGTTCGGGTGGGCGATTCTGGCGTTGAGCCTGGCAGCGGCCCGTCCCCTGTATTCCCAGGAAGCGGCAAACCCCGGTCCGTCCGTCCGCTTTGCCGCCGATATCGAGGCTTTTTTGAAGGAGGATGCCGTCCACCCGCCGCCGGAGCGAGGCATCCTTTTCGTCGGCAGCAGCATCTTCCGTCAGTGGAAGAGCCTGGCGGAGGACATGGCCCCGCTCCCGGTTTTCAACCGAGCCTTCGGCGGATCGCGCACCGAAGAGGTTCTCTACTACATGGACCGGATTGTTCTTCCCTACCGGCCGCGGATCATCGTTTATTATTGCGGCAGCAACGACATCAACGCCTCTCTGGCTCCGGAGGGGATTTTCGGACGCTTCCGCACCTTCGCCGAACGGGTCGCCCGGGCTCTGCCGGAGACCCGCCTTTTTTACGTCTCGATCAACCGGGCGCCGCAGAAAAAGAACCGCTGGGCGCAGGTGGACCAGGTGAATGCCATGGTCCGAGAGTACTGCGAGGGGACGGACCGGGTGGACTTCATCGATGTCAACCCGGTCCTGTTTGACGGGGAGGGGAATCCGAGGATGGAGCTCTATTTAAGCGACCGGCTTCATTTTCAGGGCCAGGCGTATCGGGAGTTTACCCGCGTCATCCGCCCGGTGCTGGAGAATTCCTGGCAGGAGCTCCGGCCGAAAGGGGATTTCTAAAGCAGGGAGATGCGGATGTGCTCCTTGTCGTTCTCCACCTCGACCAGATCTCCGGCGGGCTGCCACTCCAGGCAGGACACCAGATCGCCAAGGCCGGGCCGTGGCGAGTCCAGAACCGCAATGGCCTTGTCTACGATACGCAACGGGATCCGCAGCCGGACTTTTTCCTTGTCGGAAATGACGGAAACGTGCAGCGCATCGTTCTCCTTGTAGATGCGCACCTGCTCTTTGGCGTTGCGCACTTCCACAAAATCGGCATCCGGCTGATCCTTCAGCTGCTGCAGCAGCCTGGCGGCGGTTTCCCGGTACTTCATGACCTGGTTCCACTGCGGCTGGCGCTCCAGCTTCCAGTCGGCCAGATCCCCGGCCCAGTGCCCGAGGGCAACGGGCACGGGGATCCAGATGCGGGCCTCAGGCGTTTTCACATCCACCACGGCAATTCCCGCCTGGATAAGGTAAACGGCACCGAGGAGCAGAAAGGCCAGGAAGCCGAGGAAAATATTCTTGGCGATTAACATGGCATGCCTCACTCAATCCAAATTTTGACGTCGGTATTGCGGTCGTGCACCGTGAGTATTTCCCCGACGCCGCTCTGCTGCAGCGACTGCACCGCGGCGCGGAGGTTCAGCTCTTCCCCGGGCCCGGAGAAGAGGGCATCCACTACCGGCAGGGGAACCTTCAGGTCTACTTTGCTTTCTTTCTGTCCGGTTTCGGTCACCTTAACCAGCAGGAACCCCCCGCTGCGGGCCACGCGGACATTTTCCTTGGCTTTTTCCACGGTGACGAATTCCGCGTCGCCGGCTTTCTTCACCTCTTCCCAAAGCTTGCGCAGATCGGCTATGGTCATCTCCCCGTGCATTTTCATATGAAAATGCCCGTCCTTGAATTTCTCGTTCTTGATGACGTCCAGGGCGGTTTCCACCATGGACAGCGGCAGGTTTACCTTGACGATTTCCTGCTGATCCCGGTTTTCCTTGACTTCGACGTGGAGCCAGGGGGTTTTGGCCTGCGCGTAGGCCAGAGAGCTGGTGGCGGCAACGAAGACGGCGCTTCCGATCAGTCCAATCCATCTTTTCTTTGTCATGGGATTTCCTCCTTTTTTATGATCCTTCTAACGGGCTGTACGAAGGGGAAATCGCAAATGTTCCGTTCCTTGGGAATTTGGGTCAGGCCAGGTATATGAATAAACCAATCCACCGGCCCCCGGGATGGTGCCCGAGTCTCAACGGGGTGGACAGACCGGCTTGACAAGTCGGGGGAGGAACCCTTACAATCCGCACTTTTTTCATGGTTCCGGGGCCGTGCCGCCCCGGGGGTCGAGGTTTTATGATTTCTTTTTCCGGCGTCAGTAAACAATTTGGCAGGCAGGTTCTGTTTGTGGAGGCCGGTTTCCAGCTCAATCCCGGGGAGAAGGTCGGCCTGGTCGGGCCGAACGGGTCGGGAAAGTCGACCCTCTTCCGCATGATCCTGGGGGAGGAGGGCGCCGACGACGGTGACATCACCATCCCTAAAAAGGTGTCCATCGGCTGCTTTCGGCAGGAGGTGGACGATATGGCCGGACGCTCCGTCCTGGACGAGGCCATCGCCGGCAGCGGCCGGCTGGGGGATCTGCATCATGAGCTGACGGAGATCGAACATGCCATGGCGGATCCCGACCGCAGCGGGGAGCTGGAGGAGATCCTGGACCGCTTCGGGCACGTGCAGGAGGAGTACCAGCACCTGGGCGGATATGAACTGGAGACCCGGGCGCGCGCCTGCCTTTCGGGGCTCGGTTTCGAAGAGGAACAGATGGAGGAGGATGTCGGCACGCTTTCCGGCGGATGGAAGATGCGGGTGTCCATGGCCAAAATATTGCTCGGAAAATTCGATGTCCTGCTGCTGGACGAACCAACCAACCACCTGGACATCGAATCCATCCTCTGGATCGAAAACTATCTCAAAACCACCGGCTCCACCCTGCTGATCACCTCCCATGATCGCGACTTCATGAACCGGATCGTCTCCAGGATTATCGAAATCGACGGCGGCGATATCATCACCTACTCCGGCAACTACGACTTTTATCTTCGCGAGCGGGAGCTCCGCGAAGCCAACCAGGAGGCGGCCTACGCCCGCCAGCAGGCCAAGCTGGCCAAGGAGCAGCGTTTCATCGAGCGCTTTTCGGCGCATGCCGCCAAGGCCGCCCAGGTGCAGAGCCGCATCAAGGCGCTGGACAAGATCGAGCGGATCGAGCCGCCCAAGAAGAGGCGGATCGTTCGATGGACTTTCCGGGTGCCCGCCCGTTCGGGCGAGGATGTCGCCATGCTGCAGAAGGTGGATAAGAGCTTCGGAAAGAAAACCGTGTACCGGCAGTTCGATTTTCACGTCCGACGGCGCGAGCGCTGGTGCGTCATGGGCCGGAACGGAGCCGGAAAATCGACTCTGCTGAAGATGGTCGCCGGGGTCCTGCCGCCCGATCAGGGCACGGTCCGCCTGGGTGCCGGGCTGAAGCTCGGCTACTTCGCCCAGCAGTCGCTCGAGCTGCTCGACCCGGACCTCTCGGTGCTGGAGCAGCTGCAGAAGGAGTACCCGCTGGAGGGTCTCGGGGCTCTGCGCAACCTGCTGGGCGCTTTCCAGTTTTCGGGGGACGAAGTGGAGAAACGGGTCCGCTCCCTCTCCGGGGGGGAGAAGTCCCGCCTGATCATGGCCTGCATGCTGATGGATCCGCCCAACTTCCTGGTGCTCGATGAGCCCACCAACCACCTGGACCTGGCGACCAAGGAGATGCTGGTCGAAGCCCTGAAGGACTTCGAAGGAACCATGCTCTTCGTCTCCCACGACCGCACCTTCCTGCGCGGGCTGGCCGACCACGTCCTGGAGCTGGCCGGTGAGGAGCATGACGCTCCCGTGACCTACGGCGGCTCCTATTCGGAATATGTCGAGCAGACCGGCCGGGAAGCCCCCGGCGTTCACAGCTGAGGCGCCCGGAAGGTCCGCTCCCAACCGTATTCAAGATGGCCTCGTAGAAAGTCTTTGAGGCTTTCCGCCTCCTTGGGGACTTTTTACCGGTTCATTATGCGTGGGTCGCCTGGCGGGATTCCGGGCTACCGGCAGCCTGCCAGGGCCAGAGCTTTTTTCAGGGCGGCGGCGGCCGCGGCGCAGGCCTCGCGGTCCTCCATATCGTTGAGCGCCTTGTTGAAGGGCTCGGCGCGGACCGGTCCGTCGTAGCCGATGCGCAGCAGGGCTCCCAGGAAGGCGGCTACCGGGATCACTCCCGTGGCGCAGGGCAGCTCCCGCTTGCCGTCCTGCTGCTGCTCCAGGGGAATGCCGGCGGGAGCGTCGTTGAGGTCCACGGAGACCACCTCCGCCGGCTGCAGGGCGGCGATGTCCGCCTCCGTCTCCCCGGCCGTCCACCAGTGCCAGCTGTCCAGCAGGAAGCCGACGTTGCCGGTTCCGATCTCGCCGATCAGTTCGCGGAGCTCGCGCATGGTGTGCAGGAAGGGGTAGCGCTGCGGCTGGCGCACGGTCGGCGTGCCGACGTATTCCAGGCCCAGCCGCAATCCGCTGTCCTTTAATATGCGGGCCACCTCGCGCAACCGGGCGGCATGCTGGCGGAAGTTTTCCAGGTAGGTGAGCTCGCGATGCCCCGGCATGATCCAGGTGCCTACCCGCCCCACCTCGGCCGCCTGCAGGGCCTGAGCCAGGCGCGGCAAGGCTTCCAGCTGGGACCGGAACCGGGCCTCGTCTCCCCGGAAGTCGACCGGCAGGCCCCCCGTGCCGAAGCGCAGTCCCTTGCTTTTCATCTCCGCCCGGAGCTCGTTTCTGGCTTCCAGGCTCAGGTCCGCCAGGAAGGCGGCGTTGGGCTCCACTCCCCCGAAGCCGAACTCCGCAGCCAGGGCGATCGATTCCTTCGGGCCGGTTTTCATGCCGATGGACCCCGGTGAAAGAGAAGAGAACATGCGGCAGGGTCCGCCTTCCGCCAGGGCCTCCGCAGGGCTTGCCGAGAGCTTCGTCGCAGCCAGTCCCGCGGCGGCAAGTCCGCCGATCATATTTCGGCGCGAGAGCGTCCCCGCGCAGGGGTCATCCTTCTTGATCCGATTCATATTCCTCCTCCTATCCGGAGACGCTCTCGTCCCGGCAAACCCGGTCGCCGGGAAAGAAGAAGCGGGCTCCGATCCAGATCAGCAGCCCGCCCAAGGCGTAAACCGGGGCCAGCAGGGACATGCCCAGGGAGAGGCTGCTGTTTTGTTTGATATAGCCCAAAATCAGGGGCGCCACGGCCCCGGTGGCATACGCAAAGGAAATCATCAGGCCCGAGGCGGAAGAGCGGTAGCGCTCCGGCACCACTTCGAACAGGGCGGCGTAAATATTGGAGTCGTATACTCCCCGGGCAAAGCCGAAGAGGGCCAGGGCGATATAGACCAGGGTGGATTCTTCCGCCGCCCCGACCAGGTACAGAAAGGGAGCGCTGAGCAGCAGTCCGCCGCTGCCCAGGTAGAGCCGGGCCACCGGCCACCGGGGAGCCCAGAGGTCGGACAGCCACCCTCCGGCCATCACTCCGAAAAAGGCGAAAAGATAGTGCAGGAAGACCGACTGAAAGGCGGCTTCCGACAGCGGCATTTGGAACTTTTCGTAAAGCAGCGTGGGCATCCAGGTCATGAAGCCCTGGCCGCCGAAGACCATGCAGGCAAAAGCCGCGGTCAGAAGGTAAACCGTGGGCTTGCGGAGCAGGGCGCCCAGGATTTCCCCGACCTTCGGCTTGTCCGCCCGATGGCGGCCGTCTTCGGGAAGGTCCTCCCGCAGCCGGAAGACCAGCAGCACGGCCAGGAGCAATCCCAGGCCTCCGAAAGTAAAAAAGGAATAGCGCCATCCCAGCCGCTCCCCGATAAAGGCCGCGATCCAGCTGCTGCAGACCACACCCACATAAAGCGCCGTCTGGTTGATGGACATGGCCAGCCCGCGTGTCTCGCGGTGGTAGTGCCCGATGAGCGAAAGGGCGGATGGGGTGTAGAAGCTCTCCCCGGCGCCGGTGGCAATGCTGCGGAACAGGATCAGGGTGATCAGGCCGCCGCTCAGCCCGGTGCAGAGCGTGCCTAAGCTGAAGGTAAGCAGACTGCCGCAGACGATCCACTTGCGGCTGGCGCGATCGCCCAGCCAGCCGGCGATCGGAATCAGCAGTCCGAAGGCCAGCGTGAAAATGGAGGCCACCAGGCCCATCTGAACGTCGGTGGCTCCCAACCCGCTGCGGATCAGCGGCAGGATGGAGTTGAAGATCTGGCGGTCCCCCTGGTTGAGAAAGTTGGCCATCCAGCACAGGGCCAGCAGTTCCCAGGGATAGTAGCGTCTCGGTGGGCGGGTCATAGGTTTATTTCCGAAGCATCCGGACCCACTCCGGCAGGGCATGCAGCAGGTCGACGTGATCCGGAGCGGTGTTGCCGGCAAAGTTCATCAGGTGAAAATTCCCCCGCCGGGCTTCTCCGATCTGCTGGGAGCCCATAGGCCCCCAGCGCAGAACCGGCCGGCGCACCAGCTGCAGCTGGCGGAGCAGAAAATCGGCGGTCTCGGTGGTGCTGGCGAAGGTCCCTGGAAAAATTTCGGTGTGCACCAGGAGCATCCGCTTTCGGCCTTCGGCGGCATCCCGGGCAAAGCGCAGAAATATTTCCAGCGACTCCGTTTCGATCTCCGACTCGAGCGGACCGGGCTTGCCGCTGCGGTAGCCGGTGTGCAGTCCGTCGATCAGCAGCACCCGGTCCGCTCTCCGATAGTACTCCGGCACGCCGAGAATGGCCCGGATGGCGCCGTAGCCCGCGCTCCAGGCGGTCAGGGTCAGCGAGGTAAAGCGCATTCCGGAAGTCGTTTCGGCCTGGGACAGAAGGCGGCCGAAAAGCTCGGCATCCTGGAATGGCCGTGCGTAGGTTCCCGAGCCGCTGCCGAGCTGCAGGCTGATCAGCACCGCCTGCTTCTGCCCGGCGACGGCTGCCTCCGCAATCCAGGGAGCGCCGTGAAAGTGAACGAAGAGCTCCGCCTGCCGGGCCGCGCGGCTTTTCTCCGGAATGAACAGCGTTCCGGTCAAAAGGGGCTCCCGGCGCCCGGGCGCCTCCCGCGGGGCCAGGCGCGGATGGCGGCGGGTGTGCTCGACCATCGGCGAAGGGTTCTGGCTCTGCTGCCCCCGCGGCTCACCGGCCGGCAGCAGGAGGGCGGCTCCCAGGAGGAGCAGGGCGGTTCGCTGGGACACAGGCATGGCGACTTTATTCCGACCGGGCCGGTTCCGCCATTTCCGGGTAGAGCAGGGCGTTTAAAACGAACTTGTATGTGCCGTGCGCCTGGGCGCGCAGCTGGCTGTGGATGCCGATCAGGATGATGTGCCCGCTTTTAAAAGTGGTGTCGACCACTGCGGCTCTCCGCGAAAGGTATTCCTCGCCGAGAAGCCAGCCGCTGAGCAGTACGCCCTCCTTGGGAAAGCTGGCCACCACGGAGCGGTTCCAGTCCCCGGAGGGGAGCGAAGTGCTCATCGCCAGGCTGTCGGAAAAGACCGCCGCCGCTTCCCGCGGCATGCCATATCCGATCGGCCTGGTATTGTCTACCAGGATCTGCAGAATGGAGGTCGGGCAGAAAAACCTGCTCGATTCCAGGCGGCTGGTGACGTCGCGCGCCGGCACCTCGAGCTCCTTGAAGCCCAGTTCGCAGGCGCCGTTCAGCAGCACCAGGATACCGCCCTGCTCCACGAACGACTTCAGGGCCTCGATGCCCTCCTTTTCGATGCCGCCCTCGTATTCGGGGGGCATCGGGGTGACGTAGCGCGCATATTCCGAGGATGGCGAGGGTTTCCCGGTTTTGATGATGTCGGCGCTTTCGTCGGCAAACAGAATCACGTCGTACTTTTCCTTGAGGTTGACTTTTTCGTCCTTCTTCCCCTTGATATCCGCGTTGTGCAGCGTAGTGTAGGGAATGCCGAAATCGTCCAGGAAGTACCGCGTCCAGCCCTCATCCATGTTGGCGCGCCAGGACTGGTAGAGCGCCACCCGGCGGTTCTTCAGCGGGTCCCGGGGCAGCGAACCCGCCTCATCCAGCGGGTGCACCGGCAGGCCCCATTTCCCCTGCCGCGCGACGAGCGCCCGGGAAACCTCCGGGCTGTTCCGGAAGAGAAAGCTTCCGGCGGCGGCCTCGAAGCCTTTGCCGGAGAGCGGCTCCCGGGTGCGCCAGCCTTCCGCCCCGCCGCGGAGCAGTTCGTGGGCGGCGGCATAGGAGGCGTTGATTCGGGAATCGAGAAGCAGGTAAGGGGCCTGCGTCGGAACGGGGGCGGCGGAGGGCTCGGCTTTTACCCATTTTTCGAGGCGGGTCTCGAAGGGCTCCTTCACCGGATCGCAACCGACTCCCATCTGCAGGGGGAGCGTCCAGCCGGCGTTGTCGTAGGGGGGAATGGGCGGTCCGCCCGGAAACTGCCGCAGGTCGGGATATTTCTGGCGCTCCAGCAGCGCCCAGGCATACGGTTTGTAGGGCTGGGCCAGCAGCACCACGAAGGAGCCGGCGGGATAGGCTTTCCCTCCGGCCACGAAGTTCTCCCTGGCCTGGTGGATCTCCACCCCGCCGAACTGCAGGATTTCCAGCATGCGCAGCAGGGTGGGGTAGTCGTGCTGGCGGGCGGAAAGGACGAAAGCGAAGGGCTGCCCCTCCTCTTTTTTAAGCACGGAGTTCCGGAACATGCGATAGGAGTTGAACAGCAGGTCCTCGCGGCGCAGCGAGGCGGCCCGGATCAGGCTCTTGGAGAGGACCAGTTCGTAGTCCACGATGTCGCGCAGGCGCCACCAGCCGCCCATCCAGGGGTCCGGAATTTCCATGCGCTTTTCCACATAGGAAGTCGGAATTTCGGTGGGCTCGATGTAGATGGGGGAAGCCACGCGCACCGAGGCGGCCTCACTGAGCAGACCAATGCTGTTGTGCAGCCAGGAGGTGTCGTCGCAGGCTCCGATCCACCAGCCGGTGAAGCTGCGGCCGTGGGTAATTCCCTTGAAGCCGTTTTGCTGCAGGTCGTAGGCCATGTGGGTGCCGAGCAAATTGACTCCCCGCCAGAGGGCGGGCTGAACGTTGGGAACCGGCGGATCCATGAAGGGGGGCACAAAAAGGCGGGCCCCGGTGGAGGACATCTGGTGCTCATCGATGTGAATCTGCGGCAGCCAGTCATGGTAAAGAACCCGGGTGACGGCCCGCGATTCCGGCAGGTTGAACATGAACCAGTCGCGGTTGTTGTCGTGCCCGGCGTAGCGGTGGTAAAGCCAGGGCATGGAGCCGCCCTCGAATTTGGTACCGACATACTTGCGGTACCATTCGGTCACCATCACCTGTCCGTCCGGGTTGGAGCTGGGAACCAGCAGCACCACCACGTCCTCGAGCACCCGGGCGGCGTCGAAAGGGGTTTTCCCGGTCACCAGGTCGTAGGCCAGCTCCATCGACATCTGCGAGGCCGCAATTTCCGAGGCGTGCAGGCTGCAGGTGATCAGCACGATCGTCTTTCCTTCCCGGGCCAGCGCCCTGGCCTGGTCTTCCGGCAGGGCGCCGGCGTTGCGCAGCTTTTTGGCGATCTCCCGGAAGGTGTCTAGGCGGGCCATGTTCTGCTCGGAGGTGATGACCGCCATGATCATCGGCTTTTTCAGTGTGGAGGTGCCGATTTCCATCAGGCGCAGCCGCGGGGATTCCTGGTCCAGTTTTTCGAAATAGGCGCGGATCTGGCCGTAGTCGGCCAGCTTGCGGTCCGCCCCCACGGGGTGCCCGAGAAAAGCCTCCGGGGAGGTCTGGGCCGGAACGGCCACACAGAGGAGGCTCCAGGCGAAAAGCAGAGCGGTTGCCGGATGGACGAAGCGCCGTTCGTGTTTCATGATTCCTCCAGGGAAAAAGGGAAAACCCGTTTTTATCATCACGCTCTGTGCCTGTCAAGTCGCACCGCCCGAGGCGATCGCCGAATCGCCGACCTCTTTCTGCATTTCCGGTAGTGAATTTTATCCCTATTTGGGGTATGTTCTCGCAGGAGGTACTACCCTTTATGAATAGAAGAAATTTTGTATCAACCGCTATTGCCGCGGGTGCGGCATCCCTGCCGGCCTCGGCCCAAACGACAGGAAAAGCTGCCGGAGCCAGGCAGGAATACCTGGAACTGCGCCTGTATCAAACCAACCTGGGAGACAAGAAAAAGCCCCTCCAGGATTACCTTTCCGGGGCTCTCATCCCGGCCGTCAACCGCCTGGGGATCAAATCCGTCGGCGCGTTCAATGTCAAGTACGGAGCCAACCGGCCTTCCCTGTATGTACTGATTCCGCATCCCACGATCGAGTCGGCGCTCACCCTGGGGGCGCGGCTCGGAAAGGATGCCGAATATGTCAAGGCGGCGGCGCCGCTGATGGAAATGCCGCTGGCGGATCCTCCGTATGTGCGCATCGAGACCACCCTGATGCTGGCGTTCAGCCACCTGCCCAAACTGGTGGTGCCGGCGCAGGCAGCGGAAAAAAAGCCACGCATTTTCGAGCTGCGGATCTACGAAAGCCATAATGAAAAGATCGCCAAGAAAAAGATCGAGATGTTCAACGAGGGGGGCGAAATCGCCATTTTCCAGAAGTGCGGGTTGAATCCGGTCTTTTTCGGGGAAACCCTCTTCGGGCCGCTGATGCCGAACCTGCAGTACATGCTGGTGCATGACGACATGGCGGCTCTCGACAAGTCGTGGGCGGTTTTCCGCGATGCTCCGGAGTGGAAGGAGCTTTCGAAGAAGCCGGAATACGCCAATACGGTTTCCAACGTAACCGACTTCATTCTGACCCCTCTGCCCTTCAGCCAGGTTTAACCGGAACCGGATCCGCACCCGGAGCCGGAAGGCCGGACTGCGGTGCGGATTCGCTCTTCAACATCGGAATTCACATCCGGCTGCGGAGGTTTGCCCATGGCGGCGTGGAAAAAGATTGGAACCAGACTGGGGGTCGGTGCCCTGATCGCGCTGTGCGCCTTTGTCGTTTTTATAGGACCCTGGCCGACCTACGGGCCAGGCTTCCGCAACCAGGAATATTTCCGGCAATCCCTGGCGGCGCTGGATGCCGCAAACCGTGGGGCGCCGGCCGGCGCTCCCGGCCTGCTGAAAGCAGGCTGGGGGGCAGCCGACATCACCCCCCCGGCGGGCGTTCCGCTGGCCGGTTTCGGCGGGCGCAAAGGCCGGCCTTCCACCGGCGCGCACGATCCCCTGAAGGTGAAGGCCCTGGCCTTCCATGACGGACGAAATACCGTCCTCCTGTTCGGGTCGGACCTTCTCCTGGTTCCCGATCCGGTGGCCGCTGCGGTGCGCAAGGCGGTGTCGGCCGAGGCCCGCATTGCGCCCAACAGCCTGCTTTTCAGCGCCAGCCATACCCACAGCGGGCCGGGAGGTCTGGCCCCGGGCCTGGTGGCCCGGGCCTTTGCGGGCGCTTACGATCCCAGGGTGCCGGAACTCCTGATCCGCTCCTTTACCGCCGCCGCCCTGGAGGCGGTCCGCTCCCTGCGTCCGGCCAAAATGGCCGTCGGAAGCGTCGATGCAGGGGCTTTCGTCCGCAACCGGACCCGGCAGGCGGAAGTCGACCCGGATCTTCAATTTGCACGAATCGAGCAGGAGAACGGAAAAATCTGCCACCTGGTGCGTTTTTCGGCCCATCCCACCGTCCTCGGCGAAGACAACTTCCAGTTTTCCGCCGACTATCCGGGCTATCTGCAGGCAGCCATCGAGCAGGCCACCGGCGGCATGACCATCTATATGGGCGGAGCGGTCGGCAGCATGAGCAGCCGGGGTGCCCCGGGAAGCGGTTTCGAGCGCGCCAGGGCTCTCGGCGAACAGCTGGCCCAGCTGGTCCTGGCGGGCAGCGGTCCGGGATTGCCTTTCCAGGATCGGGTTCCGGTCGATTTTATCGGCGGGAATATCCTCCTGCCTCCCTTTCAGGTACGCATCCTGAACCCGGGATGGAGGATCTCGCCGCTGCTGGGGCGTCTGCTGGGCATACCGGGATACGCCTGGATCCAGGCGGTCCGGATCGGGGACCTGGTGCTGTTCGGGGTGCCGGGCGATTTCAGCGGTGAGATCAGCAATTCCTGGAAAAGCTGGGCCTCCCGGCGCAATATCGCTCTCTGGCCGACCAGCTTCTGCGGATCCTACGGCGGCTACATTTCGCCCGACCGCTATTACAGCGAAATGATGGATTCCAAGGGGAACATCGCCTACGAAACCGGCCTGATGTCCTGGTGCGGCCCGGACCAGGAGGCCTATTTTACCGCTCTGATGCAGCACATGGTCGAGGCGGTTACCGGCAGAAAATAGGCAAGCGGCTTCCGGGAGGAGTTCCGGATCACGGCCTTTGCCGGGCTTTCGACAGCGACAGCAGGCCCAACTTCCTCGACCTTCCGGTGAGGGAGGATCCGACGGATGGACGGTTTTTAACCTTCCCCTACCATATTCCGGATAATTTGGATATCCTTTTGTCTCTTTTGCAGGTCGATCGAATCGGGAATATGGGAACATTGCTTGAAAATCTGGAAAGTCCTCAGGACTTGCGCAAGCTCTCCCCGGATCAGCTGAAGATGCTGGCCGAGGAAGTGCGCAAGCTGATCGTGGACACCATCTCCAAGACCGGCGGGCACCTGGCCTCCAGTCTGGGGGCCGTGGAGCTGACCATCGCCCTTCATTATGTTTTCGATACGCCCAGGGATAAAGTGGTGTGGGATGTCGGGCATCAGGCCTACGCCCACAAGATCCTCACCGGTCGCAGCCGGCAGTTTGCCACAATACGGCAGCACGGCGGGATTTCCGGCTTCCTCAAGCGCAGCGAAAGCGAATATGACGCTTTTGGCGCCGGCCACAGCAGCACCTCGATCTCCGCTGCCCTCGGCATTGCTGCCGCCCGGGATATTGCCGGCGAGCACTTCCACGTGACCGCGGTCATCGGGGACGGATCGCTCACCGCCGGTCTGGCTTTCGAGGGGCTCAACAATGCCGGGGCCAAAAAACGGAAATTCAACGTGGTGCTGAACGACAATGAGATGTCCATATCGCCCAACGTGGGTGCCCTGGCCGGCTATCTGAGCCAGGTGATTACCGGGGCGAGATACAACCGGCTGAAAGCCGAGGTGGAGCACCTGGTCCGGCCTCTTCCCCTGATCGGGGAATCGTTTTTCCGGTTCGGCAAGCGGTTGGACGAGTTCCTGAAAGGATTCCTGACCTCCGGCATGCTCTTTGAAGAGCTGGGTTTCAAGTATGTGGGACCGATCGACGGGCACAACCTTCACCAGCTGATCGAGACCCTGCACAATGTTCGGGATAACGTCGACCGCCCGACGCTGATTCACGTGCTCACCCGTAAGGGCAAGGGATACGAGCTGGCGGAAAAGAACAAGGTGCTGTTTCACGGAACTCCGCCTTTTTGCGTGGACACCGGCGAGTGGGAAAAGCCGGACAGCAGCGCTCCCAGCTATACCCAGGTATTCGGTGACGCCCTGGTGCAGCTGGCGGAAAAGAACGACCGGATCGTGGCCCTGACCGCGGCGATGTGTTCGGGAACCGGGCTGGAGGCATTCGCCCGGCGGTTTCCCGGCCGTTTCTTCGACGTGGGTATTGCCGAGCAGCACGCGGTCACCTTCGCCGCCGGCCTGGCCACCGAAGGGTACAAGCCGGTGATCGCCATTTACTCCTCCTTCCTCCAGAGGGCCTACGATCAGATTTTCCACGATGTATGCCTGCAGGACCTGCCGGTGGTCTTCGCCCTGGACCGCGCCGGACTGGTCGGCGACGACGGGCCGACTCATCATGGCAGCTTCGATTTTGCCTACCTGCGGCACCTGCCGGATATCGTCGTCATGGCGCCCAAGGATGAAAATGAGCTGCGGCATATGATCAAGACTGCCGTCGAATATCCGGGGCAGATTGCGGTGCGCTACCCCCGGGGCACCGGGCAGGGGGTGGCCTTCGATGCCGAACTCCGGTCCATCGGGATCGGCAAGGCGGAAATCCTGCAGGAAGGGAACGACGTGACCCTGGTGGCCATCGGGACCATGGTCGAGCCGGCCCTGGAGGCGGCGCGCCGGCTGGCCGGGGAAGGAGCGCTGTCGGTGGAGGTGGTCAACGCCCGCTTCGTCAAGCCCCTGGATGTGGAGCTGATTTGTGCCTCGATCCGCAAAACCGGCCGGGTGCTGACTGCGGAGGAGCACAACCTGATGGGCGGCTTCGGCAGCGCCGTTCTGGAAATGATGCAGGAGCAGGGATTGACCCCCCTAGCAGTCCGGCGGATCGGGCTGCCGGATCACTATATCGAGCACGGCAAGCAGAGTATTCTCCGCCGGAAATACGGGCTGGATGCGGACCATATCCGCGAAACCCTTTTAGCCATGATGCCCCGCGACAGCTAAAGCCCTCCTACGGCGGGAAGGAGAATCTAAATGAACCGGGTGACGGCTCTGGTACTTTTCTTTCTGCTGATTCCGGCCCCGCTCCCGGCTGCGGCTGCGGCGCGGACGCTCGAATGGACCCGGGTTCTGCCCGGCATCTGGTCGGCAGCGGTAGGCCGTCCGGATTCCGTCCATTTCCTCCAGACCGCCGGGGTGTCCCCCAGGCGCGAAGCTCTCGAAGCCATGGGGGATGTACCCTGTCCCCTGGAGCCCGCGCTCATCCGCGGCGAGGTCCGGGAAGGGAAAACCCTCCTGCATTTTCCTCTGGAAAAAGGGGAGCGGATTTTCGGACTGGGCCTCCATTTCAAAACGGTCGAGCAGCGCGGCCGGATCCTGCGGCTGCACATGGACCACTACGGCGGCACGGACAACGGCCGCACCCATGCCCCGGTTCCTTTTTATGTTTCCTCACGGGGCTACGGCATCTGGATCAATTCCGCACGCTATATCGATATATGGGTAGGAACGGCGGTCCGCAAGGACAGCCGCCATCCGCCGGAGGTCCGCGACCGAAACACCGACCGGCAGTGGACCGCCAGGCCCTACTCGGACAACGTCGAGGCGGTCATCGCCGCCGAGGGGGCTGAAGTCTATCTTTTCGGCGGGCCCGGCCTGCTGGACGTCGTCCGCCGCTACAACCTTTTCCAGGGCGGAGGGTGCCTGCCGCCACGCTGGGGGCTGGGTTTCTGGCATCGGGTGCCGACGCTCTACACCGCCGACCAGGTGCGCGGCGAGGTGGAGGAGTTCGCCCGCCACGGATTTCCTCTCTCGGTGATCGGGTTGGAGCCCGGCTGGCAAAGCCGGTCCTACCCCTGCACCTACGAATGGGATCGGGGCCGCTTCCCGGACCCGGCCGGGCTGGCCGCCGATTTGAAGCGGCGCGGGATTTATCTCAACCTCTGGCTCAATCCCTACATTTCGCCGCAATCGGAGCTCTTCCAGCCCATCGAGCCCTACACCGCATCGCACACGGTCTGGGCCGGGCTGGTTCCCGACTATTCCCGGAAAGAAGTCCAGGAGCTGCTCGGCCGCCATTTCCGGAAGCACCACCTGGACCAGGGAGTCAGCGGCTACAAGATGGATGAAAATGACGGGTACGACAGCTGGCTCTGGCCCGACAGCGCCGAATTTCCCTCCGGAATTTCCGCGGAGCAGATGCGGACACTGTACGGGGTGATGATGCAGAAGCTGGCCACCTCCCTGTTCCGGGAGCGGAACCTGCGGACCTACGGGCTGGTGCGGGCCACCAACTCCGGTGCCGCCTCCTTTCCTTTCGTGGTCTACAACGATTATTACAGTCACCCGGATTTCATTACCGCCCTGGTCAACAGCTCGTTCCTCGGGGTGCTGTGGACCCCGGAAGTCCGCAGCTCGCGCACCGCGGAGGAATGGCTGCGGCGGATGCAGAGCGTCTGCTTTTCTCCGCTGGCCATGCTCAACGCCTGGTCGGACGGGACCAAGCCCTGGTCCTTCCCCGAGGTGGAGACCCAGGTGCGGGAGATCGCCCAGCTGCGCCTCCGCCTGCTCCCCTATCTTTACAACTGCTTTGCCGACTATGCCTTTTACGGTACGCCGCCTGTCCGGGCGATGAACCTGGACCCGGGATTTGCCGCCGCCGCCGAGGAGGTAGCCGGCGCAGTGGACTCCTCCGCGAACCCCTATGGCGAGGCGATCCGCCGGGAAATCAAAGACCAGTTCCTGCTGGGGGATTCGCTGCTGGTGGCCCCGCTCTTTGCCGGCCAGAGCCAGCGGAAAGTCATTCTCCCCAAGGGGAAGTGGTATGATTTTTATACCGGCCGTCCGGCCGGCGACGGGGAGATCCTGACCGTCGCTCCCGGCCTGGACCGCATCCCGGTGTATGTGCGCGACGGCGGGATCATCCCCATGCTGGAGGAGGGCCTGCGGATTCCGGACGGCAAAGTACCTCTGGAAATCCGGCACTACGGCAGCAAGGATGCCGTCTACGAGCTGTACGACGACGACGGGTCGAGCTATGATTATGAAAAAGGAAAATTCAGCCGGATCCGCCTGGCGGTGACCGGGGGGGAATCCGGAGAGAAAAAAGGGAGCGTGGCTGTCCCCAAGGGATCCCGGCTGTGGTCGTACAGCGATTTTCGATGGGTGTTCCCATCGAATTGAGTACACCCGCTTTTCGGGTTTGTGCGGAAACGGCGGATGGAACAGAGGAAAGCCGATCCGGCCCGCTGTGATCCATAAAATCCGCTGTTTCCGTGTAACCCGGAAACAGGGCGTCCTTTTTTCTCTTTTTCTTCTTATTCTATATGATTCAAAGGAAAATCGGACCGGGTCCGGAGAGAGGAAAGGGCGCTTGGCTGTTCCCCAAGGCTCCCCTGTCTCTCGCCGTGATCCTGTTCTTCGGTTCGTGCCCGGCCGCGGCCGCCGCGGATCCGGGCGCCGTCGGCGCCCGGCACTACGATCTCGTGGTGGTCGGCGGCACGCCGGCCGGAATCGTGATGGCCGTGCGCGCGGCTCGCGGAGGCGCGACCGTTCTGCTTGTAAACCACAATGCCCACCTCGGCGGAATGCTTTCGAGCGGGCTCGGCGTTTGGGATACGCTGCACATGGGCCGGCGATCGCCGCTTTACGATTATGTTCGCCAGGCCATCTTCGATCACTACCGCCGAACCTACGGCGAGAATTCGCCGCAGTTTCGTCACTCCCTGCCGGCACCCGCGGGACACGCCAACGGCAAATTTGAGCCGCGCGTAGCGGAGCGGATCCTGACGGAGCTCGTCACCGCGGAAAAGAGGGTGACGCTCCTGAAGGGATATGTTCCTGTGGGGGCCGAACGGGAAGGGGCCGCCGTCCGTTCGCTCGCCTTTCGCGAAACGGATGGAACGCGCACCGTGCGGGCGACCGGCCGGATATTCGCCGACTGCACCTACGAAGCGGATCTGCTGCCGCTGGTGAAGGTCCGGTATCGTTTCGGAAGAGAGTCGCGCTCCGAGTTCAACGAGCCGCATGCCGGCGTGGCCTATTTTCGTGTTGTCCGCGCGCCTCCCACGCCGGCGGAAAAGCGGATCGCCGAGGTGCATGCCCGGCTGAACCTGCGCACCTTTCCCGACTGGGAGATCCTGCTGCCGGCCAGCACGGGGGAGGCCGATGCCAACGTGCAGGCGTGCAATTATCGCACCATCCTGACTTCGGACCCGGCCAACCGTGTGGCCATCGAAAAGCCCGCGAATTACGATCCCGACCTGGTGCGGGATCTGGAGATGCCGCGTTCCGGGATCGGCCCGATCCCGAATGCGAAGATCGGTCTCAACCGCCCGCAGCTGATCGGCCCGCACAACGCGTGGGTAGAAGGCGACGGGGGCATCCGGCGGGCCATCATGGACCGGTTCTGGCACGCCACGATGTCGGCCGTCTGGTTTCGGCAGCACGATCCCTCGGTGCCCGAGGAGGAAAGGCGCTACTGGCTCCAGCTCGGTTTGCCGCGGGACGAGTTTGCCGATAACGGTCATCGCCCCTATGAGTTTTATTTTCGCGAGGGCCGCCGGCTGACCGGGCGCGCCATCTACACGGAGCAGGATGTCCGGCTTCCTCCGGGGCTGCGGCGCGCGCCGGTGCATGCCGACGCGATTGCCATCACCGACTGGTACGTCGACTCCCATGCCTGCACCATGCGCACCGTGGAGGATAGCATGCCCGAGGGGAGAATGATGCTCCACAACGAGTCCTTCCCGGGCCAGCTTCCCTACCGCACGCTCCTTCCCGAGCATATCGACAATCTGCTGGTGCCGGTGAACGTCAGTTCGACCCACGTGGCCTGGAACACCATCCGGCTCGAGGCGACCTGGATGCACATCGCGGAGTCGGCGGCCCATGCCGCCCTCCAGTCCCTGCGGGAGGGCCGGCCCCCGGCGCGGATCGAATCCGACACGCTGCTGCGCACCCTGGCGGCGAATCACATCATGCTGGCGTTTTTCAATGACCTGGACGTGTCGAGCGACGACCCGGCCGTTGCCGCCTCCCAGTATTTCGGCACCAAGGGATTCTTTGCCGACTATGACGCGCGGCTGGGCGAGCCGTTGAAGCGCAGCACGGCCAAAGTGTGGGGCGAAGGCTTCCGCCGTCTGCGGGCCGCGCCGGTGGACGCAATGGCGCTGATGCGCGCCGTGCATGCCGGTGATCCGGCCGATGACCCGGCTGTCCCTGCCTCGGAATTCGCCGCGCTGATTCGCGTACCCTTGCCCGAAGGCAGCTCCGGTCCGCGGAACCGGCCGTTCACGCGCGGAGAGGCCATGCGCCTGATGTGGGAAGCAGTCGTGCGGAAACGGTAAGCAATTGGGGGGCTCCATTCCCGGTTGCACGGAAACGGCGGATGGAACGGAAAAAAGCCGATCCGATCCGCGGTAATCTGCAGAATCCGCTGTTTCCGTGTAACTTTCGGAAACCGGTACACCCGCTTTCTACGCTTTTTTTGCGGTTTGGGCTATGATTATGGAAAATTTTCGATGGGCGTTCGAATGAAGAAAATCGGGAACCCTCTGCTCTGGCTGCAGCTGATCCGCTATTACCGGGTGGTGGCCCGCGGATACCGGCTTCGCCCCTGGAAAAGCCCCTACCTCCGCTGGCGGGCGGAGACCGTCTGGGGCGTGCCTGCGGACAAGCTGAATGCCGGAAGGATGTTTTCCCTGTTGCGCGCCGATTATTCTTCCGTGATCCGCTTTGCCGCCTGGATACGGGAGATGCGGCTCTACCTGAAATCACGCTAAGGAGTAAGGATCCATGGCCGCGACTGCCAAAAAGAAAACCAAGGAAGGTACAGCCATCCCTGAAATTGTGCGGATCCTGGCGGAGACCTATCCGGACGCCCGCTGCGCCCTGCAGCACAGGACACCCTGGGAACTGTTGGTAGCCACCATTCTTTCCGCCCAGTGCACCGACGAGCGGGTCAACATGGTCACCCCGGTCCTGTTCCGCCGCTTTCCCACCGCCGGGTCCCTGGCCCGGGCGGAGGCGGAGGAAGTGGAGTCGATTGTCCGGTCCACCGGGTTCTTCCGGGCCAAAACCAAAAGCATTCTCGGTGCGGCCCGCCGGATCGTGGAACAGTTCCAGGGCCGGGTGCCTTCCACCATGGAAGAGCTGCTGACCCTGCCGGGCGTGGCCCGCAAGACTGCCAACGTGGTTCTGGGGAATGCCTTCGGGATTGCTTCGGGGGTGGTGGTGGACACCCACGTCTCGCGCATCGCCCAGCGCCTGGGGTTGAGCAAGGCGGAAGACGCCGGCAGGATCGAGCAGGACCTGATGCGCCTCCTTCCCGGCGAAGTCTGGATCGACTTTTCGCACCAGGTCATTTTTCATGGCCGCCGGATCTGCGCGGCCCGCAAGCCGCGATGCGGGGAGTGCCCGCTGGCCCGGCTCTGCCCGTTTCCCGCAACTCAGGCGGCACCGCCCGCAGCCGCCGGAAGCCGTAAGCCAAAAGCCAGGGGATGAGCGGCGGGGCATGCGGAGCGGGGCGCGGCCTGATCCTGCGGCCCGGAGCCCTGGGGGATGTCCTGCTGGCCCTGCCTGCGGCGGAGCTGGTGAGCGGCAGTCTGCCGCTGTCTTCGATGGACTGGATCGGCTACCCGGCCTGCCTGGAATGGCTGCAGGGAACTCCGCTGGCGGACCGGATTTTTTCCATCGACCGTCCGCTCTTCTGCCACCTATTCGACGACCGGCAGGACGATGCCCTGGATACCTTTTTGGCCTCCTTTTCCTTCTGCGTGGCCTGGGCGCGCGACGGGGAAGGGCATCTTCGCCGGCGGCTGGAGCGCATTTTTCAGGAGCGCGCCTGGTGGACTCCCTCCTTTCCGGAGCCGGGAAGCGGGGTGCACGCCGCCGACCACCTCTGGCGCGGCCTTCGCGACTGGCCGTATCTGCGGGTCCACCTGCCGGCGGACCTTCCGGATGACGCCCCGCCGGCCCGCCACCCGCTCTGCCGGCAGGGGACGCGCTCCGCCTCGCGGGGCATCCTCCATCCGGGCAGCGGCGGGGCGCGCAAATGCTGGCCGCTCGAACGCTTCCAGGAAGCCGCCCTGGCCCTCGCGGAGGCCGGCTGGGAAGTGGCCTGGGTTCTGGGGCCCGCCGAGGAAAAAATCGAGCCCCGGATCGCGGATTTTGCCGGTCGGCATTCCATGCCGCTTCTGTCGCAGTGCCGCTTGCGGGAGATGGCGGGCCAGCTGCTACGGGCCCGCTGGTACCTGGGGAACGATTCCGGAATGACCCACCTGGCCGCGTTCTGCGGGGCGGAGACCTTCGCCGTGTTCGGCCCCACCGATCCGCGGGTGTGGGGGCCGCGGGGCGATCGCGTTCATATTATGTATAATGAACCGGATCCCCTGGAATGGCCGGAGAGCCGCCGGGTGGTGCAAACAATTCAATCGGTCATCGAAAAGAAATGAGCAGCCATTCGAACCATCCTTCTTCGCCGGAACCGACGGGAGTCCGCTATTTTTCCGGCGCCTTTTTCCTGATCTGCTTTGCCCTGATCCTCTACGGCTTTTACCGGATCATCATCCCATACATGGTTCCGCTCACCTGGGCGCTGATCCTGTCCTCGGTGTTTTTTCCCCTCTACCTGCGGCTGAACCGGCGGCTCGGGGAGCGGTCCTCCTGGAGCGCCCTGCTGATGGTGGTGCTGATCTCCGTCCTGATCATCCTGCCGATTCTGTGGATGATCCTGATGCTGGCCGGGCAGTCCATCGACGCCTACCACCGTGTGGAAACCACGCTCAAATCGGGGATCGACCTGGAGCAGTACCTGAAAAAAAGCCCGAAGCTTTCCGGGCTTTGGGAGCAGCTCAACCTGTGGGTCCGCCTCGACCAGATCGACTGGCGGGCCGCGCTGCTGCAGGGCCTGAACGCCATCAGCGCCTTCCTGGTCGACCAGAGCACCAGCCTGCTGGGGCAGCTGGCCGGTTTCATCTTCGACTTCCTGATCATGCTGACCGCCATGTACTACTTTTTTCTGGACGGCCGGCGCATCGTGGCCTCCCTGAAGGAGCTGAGCCCCCTGCCGGACGACTACCAGGAGCAGCTGATCCGGCAGTTCCTGGAAGTCAGCCAGGCCACGCTGTACGGGAGCCTGATGACCGCCGTCTGTCAGGGCATTGCCGGCGGTCTGCTGTTTGCGCTGCTGGGAATTCCCGGGGCCCTGCTCTGGGGGGCGCTGATGGGTTTTCTTTCACTGATTCCGGCAGTGGGCTCCTTTCTGATCTGGATGCCGGCCGGCATGTACCAGTTGCTGGTCGGGGAGGCCTGGAAGGGCGCGGTGATCCTCTTTTTCGGGGTGACGGTGGTCAGCAGCCTGGATAATATCCTCAAGCCCTATTTCATCCGCGGGAAGGCCGACATGCACGCCCTGCTGGTCTTTCTCAGCGCCTTCGGCGGCATACAGGTCTTCGGCTTCCTGGGCCTGGTTCTCGGACCTCTGGTCTGCGCCCTGTTCCTGACGTTTCTGGAGCTATACAAAATCGAATTCCAGCCCGCCCTGCGCAAGGCAGCCGATACGGAAACGCCGGCGGGAACGGATGAGGGCCGATCCGATCCGTCGTGATCCCTGATATCCGCTGGTTCCGCGTAACTTTCCGACCCCAACCGGAGGAATCCCACGCCATGACGAAACAAACCGCTTACGATACTTTACGGGCCGACGCCCAGGCCACGGCGGTGGAGCCGGTCGCCCCGGAACGCTTCGACTATGAGGCTTTCGAGGACCGCGAAAGCGCCTGCCTCGAGCGCTGCCGGGCATTTCGTGCGGCACAGAGCGGCATTCTGGTCCACCGCAGGATGAGAGTCGGCGAGGTCTTCTCGCACCTGTGCCGCGACATGCAGTCCTCCCTGCGGCTGCAGCTCGGGGGGTTGCAGGCCGGCCTGGAATATGAGAATGACTGTGCGAACTTTCTGGAACCCTGGTACGGCATCGGCACCATAGCCGGAGCCTTCGGGGCGGAGTACTACTGGCCGGAAGGGCAGGCGCCCATGGTTCGGCCGCTCTTTTCCTGCGCCCGGGAAGCGCTCTCCGCGCCGGTCCGCCCGGTGCGGGATACGCCCATCGGCCGCCATACTCTCGAAATGATGCGCTACTTCCTGGACTGCACCGCGGGCCGGCTGCCCATCAGCCTGACCGACACCCAGTCGCCGTTCAATACCGCCTGTCAGATCGTGGATATCAACGGGCTGCTGCTGGAGATGCTGGACGATCCGGAGCCGGTTCGGCAGCTGCTCCTGCTGATTGCCGAGCTGCTGGCCGAATTCACCCGTGAGCAGCTTGCCCTGCTGGGCCGCACCGCGGTTTTCCCCGGCCACGGATTCGCCTCCTCCCGGGTGTTCGGGGGGGTGGGGTTCAGCGACGACAACCTGCTGATGATTTCCGAGACGATGTACCGCCGGGTGAACCTTCCGTCCGTGGAGCGCCTGGCAGGAGCCTGGGGCGGAATTGCCTTCCACTCCTGCGGTGACTGGTCCCGGAAGCTTCGCCTGGTCGCCTCTTTCCCGGGTTTGGTCGGGGTGGATGGCGCCTTTACCGCCGAAACCGATCCCTGCCCGAATCCGACCGCCCCTTTCGCCGAAGTGCTGCCGGAAAGCGGGCTGGTGCTGAACGCCCGCCTGGTGGGCGGAGCCGAATCGGCCACGGCCGCCGCGGCGGCCCTCTGGAGACCCGGGTTGAAGCTGATCGCGGTGACCTATTGTCCGTCTCCCCGGGAACAGGCCTTTGCCTATGAAAGAATCCATGGGCTGGCGCGGATCGGTTCATGAATGAATGTTTCCTTGTATAATGACTCCATCACTTTTACCGGGGAGGATTGGTCATGCGGAGAACGATGCGTCTTTGGACTTGGGCCTGCCTGTTGTTCGTTTGGGGAAGCGCCTGCTTCGGCGCCCCGCAGGAAGCAGCCCGCACGCTGCACAGCGGCTGGCGGATCACGCCGGCCGGCACCCACCAGAATACGGGAGATATGCTTTTCGGCTCCGCGCTCAGCCCGGACGGGAAAATCCTGGCCCTGGCCAACGCCGGCTATGCCCCGCACCAGTTGAACCTGGTGGATACCGCCAGCGGCCGGATTCGCCAGTCGCTTCCCGTGGAGCGCGCCTGGAACGGCGTGGCCTGGTCCCCGGCGGGGGATGCCATCTACGTCTCCGGCGGCGCCTCCCCGCAGATTCACGTTTTCCAGAAAAAGCCCACCGGGGAATTCGAGATGAAATCTCCGCTGGTGCTCCCCGGGCTGACCCGGGACGTTCAGAAGGAGCCGGGCAAGGGGCAGGCTTACCTGGCCGGGCTGGCTCTTTCGCCGGACGGCAAAACCCTCTTTGCGGCCAACATTGCCACCGATACGCTTTATGCCCTGGGTCTTCCGGAGGGGAAGCCGATCCGGATCCGGAAGCTGGAGGAGGGCTCGCGACCCTACTGCCTGCGGGCCGGCCCGGTCGAAGGCGAGCTGTACGTCACCCTGTGGGCCCAGGCGCAGGTTGCGGTGGTCGATATGAACCGGCTGGAAACCACCCGGACGATTGCGACCGGCAGTCATCCGAACGACCTGCTTTTTCTCGGCAAAGACCGCCTTTTCGTATCCTGCGGCAACGAGGACATGGTCTATGTGCACGATCCGCAGAGCGGGCGGACGCGGGAGCGCCTGCGGGTGGCCCTGACGCCCAAATCGCCGGCCGGGGCGACGCCCGGCGCCCTGGCGGCCGCGCCCGACGGGAAGACCCTCCTGGTGGCCAACGCCGACAACAACGCCGTGGCGGTGGTCGATATTTCGAAGACCGACTCCAGCCGGGTGAAGGGATTCATCCCGACGGGGTGGTACCCCACGGCCGTGGCGGTTTCGCCGGACGGCAAGCGGCTTTTCCTTTGCAGCGGGAAAGGCCTGGGAACCAGGCCCAATCCCTCCTCGCCGCTGCCCATCGATCCGGTGGCTCCCAGGAATTTCGAATATATCGGCAAAATGATGACCGGCCTGGTTTCCACCCTTCCCATGCCGGACGAGGCGGCCCTGGCCAAATATTCCCGCCAGGTGTTCGACAACACCCCCTTCCAGGACGCCATGCTGGACAAGCCGGCGCGGGTGCCGGCTTCGGGGAAAAACCCGATCCCCTCCCGCAAGGGCGGCAAGTCCCCGATCCGCTATGTTCTTTATATCATCAAGGAGAACCGCACCTACGACCAGGTCTTCGGCGATTTTCGCGACCACGACGGCAAGCCGCGCGGGAACGGGGATCCGAACCTGGCCCTCTTCGGGGAGGAGGTCACGCCCAACCAGCACGAGCTGGCGCGGCGCTACGTCCTGCTGGATAACATCTTCTGCAGCGGAGAAGTTTCCATGGACGGCCACCCCTGGAGCACGGGCGCTTACGTGACCGATTTCACCCAGCGCAGCTGGCCGGCGCAGTATGCCGGTCGGGGGCGCGGGCCGGTGACCGAAAAATCGACCGTGCCTCCGGCCGGATTCATCTGGGACCTGTGCGCCCGGGCGGGCGTTTCCTACCGCAGCTACGGGGAATATGTCTATGCCACGGGGCCGGATTCCCCGCCGGAGCCGCTGCGGAGCGTCGACGGGGCCACCTCGCTGAAAGGTCATGCCAGCGCCGGGTGGCAGGCCGCCCGGGCCGCCGGCAAACGTGACTTCGAGAAGGCCGACGTTTTTATTGCCGAGCTTCGGGAATATGAAAAGAAGGGCGACCTGCCCCGTTTCATGGTGATGTCTCTCGGCGAGAACCACACCAACGGGACCCGGCCCGGATCGTTCACTCCCAAAGCCTGCGTGGCGGCCAACGATGTGGCCGTGGGCAAAATCGTGGAGGCCTGCTCCCAAAGCCGCTTCTGGAAGGAGATGGCCATTTTTGTCATCGAGGACGATGCCCAGAACGGCCCCGACCACGTCGACGCCCATCGCACCGCCGCCCTGGTGATTTCTCCCTATGCGCAGCGCCGGGCGCTGGACAGCACTTTTTACACCACCGTCTCCATGCTGCGGACCATGGAGCTGATCCTGGGCCTGCCGCCGATGAGCCAGTACGATGCCGCGGCTACACCGATGTACGCCAGCTTCACCTCGCAACCGGATTTTGCCGCGTACAAGAGTCTCCCGGCCCGCATCGATCTGACGGCCAGGAATCCGGAAAACGCCTTCGGGGCGCGGACTTCCCTGCGGCTCGACTTCTCGGAGTACGACCTGCTGACCCGCGAGGACGAGGATGCCCTGAACCGGGCGCTCTGGCACAGCATCAAGGGGGCGGACGTGCCTTATCCCGCGCCGGTGCGCAGCGCCCTGTTCGGCCGTTCGGGCCGTCCGGCTTTATCCGCATCGGCCGACGGGGACGACGACGACGACCGGTAATACCGCGAGGGCCGCCGGTCTTTTTTGAAAATCCATCCGCTTTGTTCCGGAACGCGATGCACGTATAATCTCCTGCAGAAAAACAGGGAACTTTCTCCCTGTCAGGAAGGATTCATTATGCCTGGAAAAGTCGGAAGGGAAAATCAAGGGAAGCGCTCCTGCCTTGACAGCCTGGGACGCACCGGTTATGGCCGGAAGGCGGTTTGGATATTTGCCGCGCGGATGCTGGCGGTGCCCGGCCGTTCCACGCGCCACCGTCACACTGTCGGACACGGCCTCGGATAGGAAAGAATTTACCCAAACCACAATCTTCTTCCTGACTTTCCTGCCTTCCTGTGAAAAACAGGAAGGCCCCCGAAAGCAGGGAACAGAGGGAGGAGGAAACGGAGAAATGCTCTCATGAAACGGAAACACAACTGTCTGTGCTGCCGGCCGGCGGGCCGGAGAGAATTTTTGCGCGATTCCTCCCTGGGGCTGGCAGGAACCTCGCTGGTCCCATGGACGGCGCTGGCGGCTCAGGATAGCAGCGGCGCGGTTCCCCCCATCCAGCCGGCCGGTCCCGCCGCCGGCTGCGTTCCCCTGGTCAAGGCCGCCTTTGTGCGCCGGAAAGAGGAATACGGCATTCTGTGGCCCGGCGCCATATACGACGGCGAAGCGGCCCGGCGCATGTACACGGAAAAAGCCAGGGCGGCGGCGCAATCCATGAACATCCGGCTGGATCTCCGGGAGGAGCCCCTCTACCGCCTGGAGGAGGCCGAAGCCTGGGTCCGCCAGGCGAAGGCGGAAGCGGTCGACGGATTGCTGGTACTGCTTCTCGACCGCCAGCAGCACGCCTGGCCGAGCGCCCGTCTGGCGGCCGAAAGCGGGCTGCCCGCGGTGATATATTCCCCCCTGGGCACTTCCTTTACCACCAACACCGGCCCGCTGGCGGGCCTGCCGCGGTGCGTGATTTATTCCACCAACGATTTCCGCCAGGCGGCCTACGGACTGAAAATGATGAAGGCTTCCGCCCGCATGCGCCGCAGCCGGGCGGTGGTGATCGCCGGGGACAGGAGGGAGTCATCGGTTCTGGCCGACACCGGGATCAGCCTGCAGCACATCCCGGTCACGCGGTTCCTGGAGATGTACCAGCAGATGCCGGTCACGGCCGCGGTGACTGCGATGGCCGAGGAGTATCTTTCGAAAGCCCGGGCCCGGAAAGGGGCTACCCGCGAGGATGTTCTCCAGGGGATCAAAAGCTACCTGGTGGCCGGGCGGATCCTGCAGGAGGAAAAAGCCGACGCCATAACCATGGATTGCCTGGGCGCCCTGGGGAAGACCAGGGTCAGCCTGCCCTGCATCGCCTGGTCGCGGATGAATGACGTGGGCATACCGGCCGCCTGCGAGGCCGACCTGGGGGCGCTGGCCACGCACATCATCGTTCAATACCTGTTCGACCGGCCCGGCTTTCAGCAGGATCCGGTGGCCGACACTTCCGACGATACCTTGATCGGGGCGCACTGCTCCAGTCCGACCTGCCTGCACGGATTCGGGACCGCCCCCGAGCCCTTCGACCTGGTGCATCATCACGGCGACCGCGATGCCGTGCCCCGCACGATCTGGAAAGTGGGGCAGCGGATCACCTGCCTGGTGGTCCAGCCGGACCGCAAAGGCGGCCGGCCCTCCACATTGCTGATCTCCACGGGGTCGGTGGTCGAGAACATGGATGCGCCGCCCAGCGGCGGCTGCGTGGTGTCGGTCAAGGTGAAGATGGACGGCCAGCAGCGGGTTCTGGATTTTCCGGGCTTTCACCAGCTTTTCTTCTACGGGGACTATCGGCGCGAACTGGTCGACTTCTGCCGGCTGAACAACTTCACGCCCCAGGTGGTCTGAGGGGAAAGGCTTCCCGGCTGCGGGAGGCTGCGCCAGGCGTAAGTACGCCGGCGTTCGTTCGTTTTTTCGTCAGGGAAAGTGATGATACGCGGAACCGTGTTTTGCTCCTCCCGCTTCCCTTTCCCCTTGATTGCGATTTGACTGTGCCGTATACTCGCCTGGTTGTTCAAAATGGAGGAAAGCCATATTACGTGTGCAGGGGGGGCAACAGGCCCTCTCCGGATAAATGAGATCCACAAAGGAAAACCCAATGCTTGAAAAAATGACCTCGACGCCTCCTCCGGAAGAGGATAAAGTGATCCGGAAGTGGAGCGATCCCTCTACCGCCTATGGCAGCAAGGATTTTAAGGAATACTGGGAGCTATTAAGCCAGGTTCAAAAACACGAAGCCCTGCTAATGGCCGAGGGCCAGGACATCATTCGGTACGTTTGCCGTTTTTTCCCGCCAGGAAAGATCCTTTCGCAAATGAATTGTCTGGTGATTGGCTGCGAGTTCGGAACATCCACTTCGGCCATCGCCCTGGCGCAAACCGGCATGTTCGGTTCCATATTGATTACCGACATTGCCCCGGATTTGCTGCAGCAGCAGCAAGCGATCACCGACCAGGCCGGGATGAAGGACATCATTCATTACGCCAAATTGAATTTGAACACCGATGAAATACCGCACCGAATCCCATGGGATTTGATCTTTACCAGCGGGACCATTCATCACATCGACCGGCTCGAGTTCCTTTTCCAGGGTATCAACAGAGCCTTGGCCCAAGATGGCCTTTTTGTCATGAAGGAGTATGTGGGACCGGCGCGGCTGCAATTTACGCCTCGCCAGGTTAGCCTGGTAAACCGGATTCTGGATGTATTGCCCGATTCGGTCAAAACACAGAGAGACGGATCCGTGAAGAGGACATGCTTTCAACCCTCTCTCGCCGAAATTGTGGCCAACGATCCTTCGGAAGCGATTCGCAGCCACGAGATCCTGGATTACGCCTACCGGATATTGAAAGTGCTGACCTGCAATAATACGGGCGGTACTCTTTTGCATCCGCTGCTGCATGCCATTGCCGGAAACTTCGAACAGAATGAATGTTCAGTTCATCTGCTTCAGCTTTTGATACTGATGGAGCAAATCCTGATCGAAGGGGGAGTTATACCCAGCGATTACATTTTTCTGATTGCTACCCATAGCAAGGAGCGAGAGAACCTGAGTGGGCGTGAACAGCCTTGAGAAAATTCCCGGGTTATCGGGAATTCTCCTTTTTCAGGCGACGGGAGTCAAAGTCGGAAAGGTTGCCGCCGGCTCCGCCATCCTTTAGGGAGTTTTGCCAGGAAGGGGAGAAGCAGCGCCGGTTCATCGGTTCCCGCAGGAATCTGGTGGTAGTCAACGTCAACGTCGACCGCCACTGGCAGTACATTTCGGTGAACCCCCGGACCGGAGTTTAGGACATCCGGCCGCGGCACCGGCGTCGGGGGAAACGTCTCACGGCCCGCCGGCAGGGTCCCGAATGCGGTCGAGAGCAATCCGCCGGGCAGCGGCAATCCGCCGGGTGAGTTCCTGCGTAAGGGCCTCTCTCTCCTCCCGCCTGGCCCGTTCCGGGACGGGCATCGGGGCGCCGCAGGCGATTACGAGGCGCGTGAACGGGAGAGGGAGCCAGATCCGGGACCAGCTTCGCCGGAAGACCAGGGACCTTCGTGCCGCGGCCGATACGGGCCGGAGCGCGCGGCCGGTGGCGGCCGCACAGGCCACCGCCCCCTCCCGGGCGATCCCCTCCGGTCCGACGGGGCCGTCGACGACCAGCCCGATCGGTCCGGCTCCCTCCTGGAGAGCCTGCAGTAGGCGGGCGTAGGCCGCGGCGCCGCCGCGCCGGTAGGCTCCCCGGACGGTGACGGCGCCCAGTTCCCGGAGTGCCGTTGCCGCCCAGTCCCCGTCGCGCCCATGGGCGACAAGGACCGTAAAGCGGGCCCGGCTCAGAGTCCCGGCGAGGGCGAGGGCGTCGCGCTCGGAGAGGGCCCAGAGCTCGGGTCCGAAGCGGTACTCCCGCAGGTGACGCACCGGGAGGTCCTCCACGACCATCTCGATTCGCAGCGTCCGGTACAGAAGGGCGTAGGCCCGGGTGAGCAGGCGGACGAGCCGCGCGGGAGGGGCGGGAGTCATGCGCCGGGCCGGCAGAAGGCGGTGCCGGGCGGACAGGTTATCGCTTTTCCTCATTTTCTTGTCCGTTCGGCAGTATACAGCGACGATCCGCTGAGTTCAAGAGACGGATAAGCGGATAAAGGTCCGATAAGGACACCCATTTTTCACGCTCCCTTTTCCGCTTGATTTCCCTGTGGCCTTGTCGTATGCTTGCCGGGTCGCAGGAATTGAGAGCAAAGCAACTGCCTGCTTACCTATAACGGCTGCCCATGGAGACCACCTGCCCTTGTTGACCCTACTTCGCTTTGTTTTGAAATCCCGGGGTTGGGGAGTTGTTGCATCTGCCCGCAAATGCCAGTGGCTTCTTTTCTGCTGTCTTCTCTCTTCCTTCCCCGCCAGGGGGAGCGAAAGCAACCCGGATCCAGGCCGGATTCCTTTTTCCTTGCTGAAAGAAGGGTTTCTTAACCCGCCGGCCTCGGCCCGCCCCGGCGTTTACTGGTACTTCATGGATGGGAATCTTTCCAGGGAGGGCATTACCCGGGATCTGGAGTCGATGAAGGCGGCCGGGATAGGGCACGCTCTGTTTCTCGAGGTCAATATCGGCATTCCCCGCGGAAGCGTCGAATTTTTCAGCGAGCCCTGGCTGGATCTTTTCCGGCACGCCGTCCGGGAGTCGGAAAGGCTGGGGATACGGCTCTCGCTGGGCATGGGCCCGGGCTGGTCCGGCAGCGGCGGCCCCTGGATCCAGGCGGAACAGTCCATGCAGCAGCTGGTCTCCTCCGCCTTGGATGTAAAGGGAGGGACGAACCAGAGAATCGTTTTGCCTGTGCCGCCTCCGAAAGCTCCTCCCCTTGGAGGGGCAGGACTGAAGCTTTCCCCCGATCTGAAAAAAAGATGGGAGGATTACTATGCCGACGTCTGCGTCCTGGCGTTCCCGACGACGGCCCGGGGGGATTCCCTGGAATCGCTGGATAGGAAAGCCCTGTATATCCGCTATGGCCATACGGCCTGGCCCGAAAAGTCGATGCCGTGGTACCCGGCTGCGGCCGATTACCCAGGGGCGGATCCGCTTTCCTGCGTCTCCTCCGGGAGCATCCGCGATCTCAGCATGCATCTGCGGTCGGACGGGACGCTGGACTATTCCTTTCCGCCCGGAAACTGGACCGTGGTCCGTTTCGGGAAGAGAAACAACGGCGCCGTTACCCGTCCGGCCCCTCATCCTGGACTTGGGTTCGAAAGCAGCGTATTTGACCCCAAAGCCATCGAATTTCAATACAACACCTACATCGGCAGGCTCATTTCCCTGGTAGGGAAACCGGATAAGAACAAGCCGGGCGGGTGGAAATCCGTTCATATCGACAGCTGGGAAATCGGAACCCAGAACTGGAGTGATGAATTCCGCAGGGAGTTCATCCGGGCGAGAGGATACGATTGCCTGCCTTTCCTCCCCGTCTTTTCAGGATACATTGTCGATTCCCGCGAGGTTAGCGAACGTTTTTTATGGGACGTGCGCCTTACCGCCTCGGAGCTGGTTGCGGGCAGCTATTCCCGAAAGGTAAAAGAGCTTTGTTCCCGGGACGGATTTCAGTTTTCGCTGGAACCTTATGCGGGGAACCCTTCCGCCGACCTGGATTATGGCGAGGCGGCCGACGTTCCGATGGGCGAATTCTGGAGCAAAGGCATCGGCTATAACTCCGCATACAGCTGCACGGAAGCGGCCTCCCTGGCGCATGTTCACGGCAGAAAAGTGGCTGCCGCCGAAGCCTTCACCGCCCAGGCAGGCAAAGACGGGTGGATTCAGTACCCGGGCTCGATGAAAGACCAGAGCGACTGGGCGTTTGCGGCCGGAATCAACCATTTTGTATTTCATACTTTTGTCCACCAGCCCTTTGACGGCAACCTGAAGCCGGGAATGACCATGGGGCCGTTCGGGGTGCATTGGGACGGGAGGCAGACCTGGTGGCCGATGGCGGACGGTTACCACCGGTATGTTTCCCGCTGTCAGTATGTGCTTCAGCAGGGGCGGACCGTTGCCGACATCCTCTACCTTACGCCGGAAGGCGCCCCCCTGGTATTCCATCCGCCCTCATCGGCGCTGGCGGGGGAGGCCGCCCTGCCCGACCGCAGGGGATACAACTTTGACGGGTGCTCCCCGAAGGCTTTGATGAAATATGCCTCCGTCCGGGATCACCGGATCGTGTTTCCCTCCGGGGCAGCCTATCGTCTGCTGGTTCTTCCGGCCGTTCAAACCATGAGCCCCGGGCTGCTGGCCGGATTGGAATCGCTTCTCCGGGCCGGCGCTTACCTGGTCGGCACGCCGCCGGAAAAAGCTCCCGGCCTGGAAAATTATCCGCAATGCGACCGGCAAATCAGGAAAAAGGCCGCAGAGCTGTGGGGCGGCCTGGAGGCGCCTGCCCTTGTCGCAGAGAGGAGAGTCGGCCGGGGCGCCGTATACTGGGGCGGAAGCCTTACCGATCATACGCTTCCGGAACTCTACCCGGATTACGAGGCCACCTCCGCGCTGATCCGGAAACTCGGCCTGCCGGAAGACTTTGATTGCGGCAGCAACCTGAGGTACACCCATAGAACATCCGGCGATTGGGATCTCTATTTTGTCTCCAATAAAACCGATAAGAAGGTATCCGCGGAATGTTCCTTCCGATCCGTTCAGGGAAGCCCGGAACTCTGGAACCCGGTAACCGGGGAAACCAGGATGCTGCCGGAATATTCAATGGCGGCCGAACGCACCGTCATTCCCATGAAATTCGAGCCCTTCCAGAGTTTCCTGGTTGTTTTTTCGAAAGGCCGTCTGCGGAAAGTTCCTGCGGGCAGGAATTTTTCCGAAGAATGGACGGAGCAGATCCTGGATAAGCCGTGGTCTGTTTCCTTTGATCCGGAATGGGGCGGTCCGCCGCTGGTACATTGGGATCGCCTGGAAGACTGGACGGCAAGACCGGAAGATGGCATCCGGTACTATTCCGGCATTGCGACCTACCGAACTGCGTTCCAACTCCCGGAAAGCGTGGTGCCGGACGGGAAATCCGAGTGGTTCCTGGATCTGGGGGAGGTGAATCAACTGGCACGGGTGAGACTGAACGGCCTGGATATGGGAGCCCTCTGGACCGTTCCTTTCCGCGTCAGGATTACGGATGCCCTGCGTACCGGGAAGAATCTGCTGGAGATCGAAGTGGCCAACCTCTGGGCAAACCGGCTGATCGGCGATGAGCAAAAACCGGACGACGGAATCGTGAAGGGCCAATGGCCGGACTGGTTAAGAAACGGCACGCCGAGAAGCTCGGGCAGGTTTACCTTTACCACTTTCCGGTATTACAGCAGGGATTCCGGGCTGCGGAAATCCGGGCTGATCGGGCCGGTAAAAATCCTCATCCCCAGGAATACCGGTGAGTAAAGAATGGTTTCCGCCTGATTTCAGAAAGTTACACGGAAACAGCGGATGGGACGGATGAAAGCGGATGTAATCTGAGAAATCCTTTCCTTCCTTCCCTTAATTCCGGGGTTCGACCGGCTTGCCGTACACTTCGAGCCAGTCCACCCGGGAGGAGGCGGGCGTGCCGCCGCCGGTCATCAGGTCGGTCCAGCCGATCTGCTCGACGCGGCTGAGGTCGGGGTGATCCACCCAGGCATCCTCCACGATGGCATCGATCCGCAGCTTGCGCCAGCGGATGTCCTGGATGCTGATTTCGCTTTCCCGCCAGTCCAGCGTCGGGCCTTCGGAGCGATCGCTGACCAGCCAGGTTCCGTCCGCCAGCTTGAGGATGAGGCGGAGGTGGCGGAAGCCGCTCTGTTTGGTCCTCCATCGTATTTTGGCCTGCCCGGTCAGGTCGACCAGCCCGTTTTTACGCTGCAGGGCGATGGCACAATTCCCCGCGCAGGTCCCGGTCCATATATAGAAAGGATCGTCGGCGGGCTTGTCGTGATGGCTTTTCTTGATCCCCTCTTTGCCGGGCCCGTAGGTAAGGAGCAGCAGATCCGGATGAGAAACGTGCTCCTGGGTGACGGGCGTGGCCGCCGGGGTTTCCTTCCAGTCTTCCCGGAAGAAAAGCCCCGGCCGGTCCTGGGCCCGAACTCCGCTGCCGGCCAGGGCCAGGAACACGGCCGCCCCGGCTGTCAGATGGTAAAAATGCTGAAAACTTCTTCCCGAAAACAGAACTCCCTCACCCTTCATTCGTTCTCCGCTCCGGACCGCTGTATCCCGGTTTTTTATTGCCGGTCCGAACGGGATCCACTCCAATGGTCACCCACCCGCTGGACCGCCTGAAACGGGTGATCTGATGATCCTCAATGAGCCGGTCCAGCATGGACCCCTTGACCATATCGTACCGGTTGTCGGTGTATTGTATCCGAAGTATCATACCCCTTTCCTCCTTCCCTGACCTTATTTTACCTTTTCGGGCAGCGATTTATTCGGCGGAAAACGGAAAACGCTTGACCCTGCCCTCCGGACCCCATACAATCTCCTCATGTTCGGCGATGGAGGCAAGACCCCCGGCAGCGCGGTGCTGTTATCCATTTCACCTGTTTATTTCCATAACATCGCTTCTTTATGAAAACAAAAGTTCTCCCCGTTTTTATCCTGTATTTGTTCTTCCTTGCGGAAATTTTTCTTCCTGCCGCCAGGGCCGGCGAATCCGGTCCCGATGTCGGACAGTGGATCAGCGAACAGTTCGCGGAGAAGAAGGTTCCTCCTTTTTCCTTTGTCTATGGAGGGAGGAGCTCCGATCTTTTTATTACCCGGTGGGACTACCGGAGGGAAACCGTGGAATCGGCCGATCCGGCCAGGGAGGAATCGGTCGTCACCTATTCCGACAGGGAAACGGGCCTGGCGGTCCGCTGTTTTCTGACGCGGTTCAGGGATTTCCCCGCCGTGGAGTGGGTTTTGAAATTTCAGAACCGGTCCGACCGGAATACGCCGCTGCTGGAAAAGGCGGCCGTTCTGCGCCACTCTTTTACCGGCCGGCAGAGCGGACCGTTCCTCCTGCATCGCGCCCGGGGGAGCAATGCGGAAAGGAGCGATTTTCAGCCCATCGACACGGAGCTCAAAGTCGGGGACAGCGTTTATATGACCCCTTCCGGCGGGAGATCGTCCGACACCACCGCGTTCCCGTTTTTCAACCTGGAGCTGCCGGGGCAGCAGGGCGTGGTGGCCGCCGTGGGATGGTCCGGAAAATGGTATGCGGAAATCCAGCGCCCGGAGGAAAGCGCACTTTCGGTGAAAGCGGGCATGGAAAAGATGCAGCTGGTTCTCTATCCCCGCGAGGAAATCCGCACCCCGCGCATCGCCCTGCTTTTCTGGGAGGGTGCCGACCGGATGACCGGCCACAACCGGTTCCGGCAGTTCATTCTGGCGCATCACACCCGGAAAATCGGCGGGAAGATGGCCGAGCTTCCTTTTGCCGCCGGCCTGGGCTACGGCGGGCCGGCGCCGTGCAACGAGTACTCCTGCCTGACCGAATCCTATGCCGTCGCCCTCGTCGACCGTTTCCGCCGGTTCCGGGTGGTGCCCGAGGTTTTCTGGATCGACGCCGGCTGGTACACCGGCTGCGGAAACTGGTGGGAGCATGTCGGCAACTGGACGGTCAACCGGGAAAACTTTCCGAACGGTCTCAAGCCGGTCGCCGATGCCATCCACCGGGCGGGCGCCAAATTCATCCTCTGGTTCGAGCCGGAGCGCGTCCGCAAGGGGACGCTGATCGAGCAGCAGCACCCCGAGTGGCTGCTCGGCGTTCCGGGCTCGCCGGACCTGCTGTTTGACCTCGGGAACCGGGATGCCCTGGCCTGGCTGACCGGCACCATTTCCGATACCCTGGCCCGGGAAGGCGTGGATTACTACCGCCAGGATTTCAATTTCGATCCCTGGCGCTACTGGGAGCGGAAGGACACGGCGCAGCGGATCGGCATGGCCGAGATCCGGCACATCGAAGGCCTGTACGAATACTGGGATGCCCTCCTGGCGCGCTTTCCCAACCTGGTGATCGACAACTGCGCCAGCGGCGGCCGGCGCATCGACCTGGAGACCGTGTCCCGCAGCTCGCCGCTGTGGCGCACCGATTACCAGTACGGCGAACCCAACGGCTACCAGTGCCACACCTACGGACTGCATTTCTACCTCCCGCTGCACGGCACGGGGAACTTCACCTTTTCCCCCTACCACTTCCGTTCCAGCCTGGGCAGCGCCCTGGTGGTGGCCTGGGATGTCAACAGCCGGGAGATGAGCCAGGCGGCCATGCAGAAGTACATCGCCGACTTCAAGCGCCTGCGCCCCTATTTCTACGAAGACTACTATCCGCTGACCCCGGTCCGCGGCAACACCGGCAACGGGGTCTGGCTGGCCTGCCAGTTCCACCGCCCGAAGGAGTCGGACGGCATCATCCTGGCGTTCCGGCGGGAGGAGAGCCAGGAGGACACCCTTCCGGTGCGGCTGCGGGGGCTCGTCGAATCGGCGGTTTACGAAATGCACTACGAAGACTACGGTCTGACGGTACGAAATACGGGCCGGGAGCTGATGGAAGGCATCCGCCTGTCCATTCCGCAGCGGCCGGCCTCCCTGCTGGCCCATTACCGGCAGGTGGAAAGCAGGCCCTGACGGCCGGCTAAATTGGAAGGCCCGGAATTTTTCCCGATGCCGGAGTGTGTATCCTTGCTATCTTAGTGCCTTTGCGTGCAAAATGCTTGGCAGCGGGTTTGCCGTCGCAGGCCTTGCGCTATACCCGTTTTACTTGGAACAGGAGAAAATCGATGAGAAATTTATGGCTCGGGCTGATTGTTTTCTTTTTGGTGTCGGGAAATCTTGCTGCGGCCGATCCGAAGGCCGAGGTGGAGAAGGCGGAGCGCGGCTGGGCCGACGGTATCGTCCGGGCGGACCTCGAGGCTCTGGATAAGCTGCTGGCGCCCGACCTGGTGTATACCCACTCCAGCGGGGATCGGGACTCCAAAGCCAGCTACATGGAGCGGATCCGCACCGGGAAGCTGAAGTACAGCAAGGTGGATTACAAGGCCATCGAAGCCTACCTGCTCAAGGACGACGTGGCTTTCGTGGCCATGCGCGCCGAAGTGCATGTCCAGTCGACCGCCGCCAGCGTGATGCAGCTTTCCGTGCTCCATGTGTTCGTGCAGCGCCAGGGGCGCTGGCAGCTGGTGGCGCACCAGTCGGCGCGGCTGCCGTGACCTTGGGCGGAAATTCCGCGCTTTCGTTTGACAGCGGTTTTCCGGTCCGAATAACATTAACGGAAATTGTTTTCAACTGGGAAAGGGACCCCCTATGGATCGAAGAGACTTCCTGTCTGCCGCCGCCGCTTCCGGCCTGTCGCTGCACGCCTCGCCGGGGGCTCCGTTCCGCGGATTTCCGGAGGAGGGAAGCCCGCTGCGCGTTGCGCTGATCGGCAAGGACGGTCACACCAACGTGGTCCTGGACGGCATGCTCGGCGTCCCGGGCGCCCGGCTGGTCGCCCTGGCCAAGGGGCGGCCGGAGGATGGCATTGCCGGGATTCAGAAGCATAAAGCCTTTCTGCCCGACACCCGCATCTATGAGGACTACCGGCGGCTGCTGGACCAGGAAAAGCCGCACCTGGTCGGGATCTGCCTGCCCTATGCCGAAAATGCCGCGGCCGCCCGCGAGGCCGCCGAGCGCGGCATTCACGTGCTCACCGAAAAGCCGGCGGCCACGACCCTGGCCGAGCTGGACCACCTGGAGGCCGCGCTAAAAAAGAGCGGCACCGGTTTCAGCATGATGCTCACCCTGCGCTCCTCGCCCCGCTTCCAGGCGGCGCGGCAGGCCGTCCGGCAGGGGTGGGTCGGGGAGCCCATCCTGATCAGCAGCCAGAAGTCCTACAAATTCGGCCGGGAGCGGCCCTGGTTTTACAAGGATGCCCGGATCTACGGCGGAACCATCCCCTGGGTCGGGATCCATGCCATCGACTTCATGCGCTACGTCTCCGGGTGCGAATTCACCCAGGTCATGACCTTGCAGGGCAACAAAGCGCATCCGCAGTGGCCCGGCTGCGAGGACTTCGCCGGGCTGCTGTTCCGCTTGCAGAACGGGGGAACGGCGGTGTGCCATATGGATTTTCTGCGGCCGGACTCCGCCCCGACCCACGGCGATGACCGGCTGCGCATTGCCGGCAGCGAGGGGGTCCTGGAGGTGCTGGAGAGCCAGGAGCAGATCACCCTGTTTTCCTCTGCCGGCCGGCAGCTGCCCAAAGAGATGCCGCAGGCTCCGGACCTGCTGGCCAGTTTCGTGGCTTTCCTGCGTGGCAAGGGAGCCCCTCTGGTCGGCGCGGAAGATGCCCTGCGGATCACCCGCATCTGTCTTCTGGCCCGGGATGCTGCGGGAAAAGGGAGCTGGGTGAACCTTTAGGCGCGGGGAACAAGGATGAAACCCTCCTCGAGCAAACGGGAAGCCCAGCGGCAGGCAGACCGCATCCTGGCCTTCCGGCAGCAGCTGGACGAACTGCTGCGCCAGGGGGTGCTGGAGCTGTCCGCGGAGCAGCGCAGCCGGCTTGACGGGCACCTGGAAGGGCGGCTGCGGGAGCTTGCCGAACGGTTCGACGTCGATCTCGGCGATTCCCAGAAGCGGTTCTCGCTGGGGATGCACATCCTGTCCACGCTGGGGGGGCTGGCCTTCTGCGCCGCACTGGTGCTGTTTTTCCTGCGCATCTGGGGCTCGCTGGCCACGCCGCTGCAGGTCGTGCTGCTGGTCGCCGCGCCCCTGGTGCTGCTGCCACCCATTGCCTTTCTGGCCCGTAGGGAAAAGACCGCCTATTACACCAGCCTGCTCAGCCTGGTGGCCATTGCCGCATTTTATATGAACATGGGTGTGCTGGGTAGCCTTTTCAACATCGTTCCCACACCGGGCGCTTTTCTGGCGGGCGGCGCTTTTGCCCTGATCCTGGCCTCGGCCTACCGGCTGAGGCTCCCGCTGGTGGCCGGTATTTTCAGCCTGCTGATCTTTCTGGCCGGCGTGGCCACTTCGGCCACCGGCGCCTACTGGCAAGGATTTCTGCAGCGGCCGGAGAATGTTCTGGGCGCCAGTTTGGTGCTCCTGGCGGCCATTCCTCTCCTTGGGCGGCGGCTGCCGGCGGAGTTTGCGGACACCGGCCGCTGGATCGGGCTCACGCTCCTTTTTTTCAGCCTGCTTTCCCTGATCCATGGGGGCCGGGTCAGCTACCTTCCGCTGGATGCCGGAACCGTCTCCTCCGCCTACCGCCTGCTGGCCTTTGCGACCAGCGGGCTGACCCTGGCCCTCGGCATCCGCCGGGGGGACGCCGGGATGATGAACCTGGCCGCGGGCTTCTTCGCCCTGTTTCTTTTCGACCAGCTTTTCTCCTGGTGGTGGGACTGGATGCCCAAATACCTTTTCTGCCTGATCGTCGGGCTGATCGCCCTGGCGCTGCTCCATGTTTTCCGCAAGCTGCGGCTGCGCACCCGGGAGGCCTCCCTGTGAAACACGCGGGATGGATTTCCGGACTGGCTCTGGTGGTGGTCACCAATGCCCTGGCCCTTTGGGGCGTGTACCAGAACCGAAGGGAAGGCCCGGTGCAAACCATCGAATTGACGGAGCGGGAGCTGCCGATAGCGATGAGGGATCCGGATGATTCCAGTATCCGGCTGCGCCTGGCCTGGAGGAAATCCTCCTGCCAGTTCTTTCCTCCCCCGGAAAACTGCGAGTATCTTTTTGACCGCGCCCGGCTGCAGGACCTGGGCTTCGACTGCTCGGCCGCTGCGGGCAGCGATCCCGGTTTCCGGTATCCGCTGCGGCGCGAGGCGTTCGTCGTGCTGGAATACGACGGCCCCCGCTGGCAGCAGCACGCCGAAAAGGGACAGAGCGGTTCCGCCGCCGCGGAAGGCGGGCGTCCGGCCCCGTCCGGCCGCGAATCGAACCGCCCCCGGGAGAGCCTGGACGGAGCGGACCCGGAAGGAAGCCGGCTCTTTGTGGCCGATGCCGGCCTCTCGGCAGAGACCCTGCGCGGCAAATATCCGGACGCCCGGCAGTACCTGATTGTCCGGGCGCTGATCCATGCGATTCTCGAAGAGCCGGATGATTCCCGGGCGGCCGGGTCCAAACCCGCCCGCTGGGGGGGCTATGTCGCCCAGCTCCTCCCGCCGGAAATCCATGTGCCGCCGCCCTTTTCCCGGGAGCTGGCGAGCCTGGAGACCCGGCGCGGCGGGCCCCCGCGCTACCGCGTTCTCCTGCACTTCGGCTCCCGCACCGAACCCTGGATCGAATCGGTCGCACTCCTCCCCACCCGCTGATTCCGCCGCCCGGCCGCCCCTCCGGTTAAGCGGAAACAGCGGATTTTACGGATCCCGGCGGATCGGATCGGTCTGTCCCATCCGCTGTTTCCGTGTAAACGAAAAAATGGGTGTCCTTATTTTAATTCTACTGGAGGCTTTATGTTGAAAACGGGCTGGACCTTGCGGTCCTGGAGGCAGGCTCCTCTCTGGCGCTGCGGTATCCGGCGGAAGATTCTGATTGCCATGCTGGTGATTACCTCTCTGGCGCTGCTTCTTTTCCTTCTTCTGGCCTCCTGGGGTATTCGCAGCCTGGGGGGGTACGCGCTGCAGCGAAACCTGGGCCTGGGAAGCGATGCCATCCGTATCAGCAAAACCGCCCTGCAGGAACAGGCGGAGCGGGGTCTACTGCATTTGGCGGAGAGCCAGGCGGACCTTTGCGATGCCGATTTTTACTATCACGAATCCGATGTCCGGGTTCTGGCGGAAGCAGTGAGCCTTCTTCTGGACGGCAGAGAAAAGAGTGTGTTGCCAAGTTCCCACACCGCCCGGCAGCGGCCGGCCGATACGGCCAACACTTCCGTGGTGCACATTCCGCAGGGGATTCCCGCCGCGGCTCTTGACCCGGCGATGGATTGGACGTCCGGCCTGGATTCCTTGACGCAGGGCTGGCTGGAAAGCGATGCTTTTCTGGCGGAAATCATGCTGGGCTTGGATTCCGGGCTGTTTCGCCGCCTTCCCTGGACCGACCGCCTGCCTGCCGATTACGATGCCCGCCATCGGGAATGGTACCGCCGGGCCGTCGAAACCCGAAAACCCAGCTGGAGTGGCCCCTTTATCGATGCCGAGACCGGGGACCTGCAGATTTCCTGCTCTCAGCCCGTCCTCAGGAACGATCGAGTTGTCGCCGTCGTGGGGATCAGCATGTGGGTAAAAACCATCGCCGAGCGGATTATGAAAGTGAATTCGACCGCCACGGCCCAGGCTGTTTTGGTCGACCATCAGCAACGGGTACTGGCCCGCCGGGGCATGACCGCCAGCAGTAGGCTCTGGTCGGATCCCCAGAAGCTGGAAATTTTTCGCTTCGATCGCCAGGAACAGCAAACTGCCTTGATGGGATACGTGACGGCGAGCAAACCGGGCGTGCTGCGGGGGGAGATTCATGGGAAGGATACCCTGGTATCCTGCGCACCGGTCAAATCGACCGATTGGGTGGTTCTGGTGCTGCTGCCCATGGAGGTCATTTACGCTCCCATGCTGCCGCCGGAAAAAGCCATTCAGGAGGCCACCCGGCAGGTCAGCGAGCGGATGGAAAACCGGATCCTTTTTGTCACCGTGCTGCTGACTCTTTTTTTTCTGGCGATGCTGGTTCTGGTCCTGCTTCTCTCCGGCAGAATCGCCAGCCAGATTACGGCCCCCCTGATTCAGTTGGATACGGGAGCCAAGGCCATCGGATCGGGGGCCCTGGACTATCGTATTCCCATCCCCGATTCGGGAGATGAAGTGGAAGCTCTGGCTCGAACCTTCGAAAAGATGACCGAAGACCTGCGCATTTACGTGCGCAACCTGACCGAGACAACCGCCGCCAAAGAACGCATGGAAAGCGAGCTCCACGTGGCTTACGAAGTGCAGACCAGCCTGCTGCCGAAAATCTTTCCCCCCTTTCCGGAGCGCCGGGAATTCGAGATTTATGCCCGCATGGATCCGGCCAAGGAGGTGGGCGGAGATTTTTTCGACTTTTTCCTCCTGGGGGAAAACCGTCTCTGCTTCCTGATTGCCGATGTTTCCGACAAAGGAGTTCCCGCGGCGCTTTACATGATGGTGGCCAAGATTCTTCTGAAAGCCGAAGCCGGGGAGCAGGCCGATCCGGGAGAGATTCTCGAGAAGGTCAATCGGGTACTGGCCAACAACAACGAAAACTGCATGTTCGTCACCGTCTTCTGCTGTATTCTGGATTTCCGCTCGGGCGCCGTGGAGTTTGCCAATGCCGGCCACAATCCGCCGGCGCACTACCGTCGGGGGCAGAACTTTCTCTATCTCCGCCCCAAGGTAGGATTCGTGCTGGGGCCCCTGGCCGATTCCCGATATGAAACCGAAACCCTGCAGCTGCAGCCGGGCGACTATTTGTTTCTTTATACCGACGGTGTTACGGAGGCCAGGAGCCGAGCGGAAGGCCTGTTCGGGGAGTCAAGGCTCCTGGATGCCCTGAGCCGGCAGGAACCGGAAAGCGCCGTCTCCCTGGTGCAAAGGATCCGCGCGGAGGTGGAGCGGCATTCCCATGGCGTGCCCCAGTCGGACGACATGACCCTGCTGGCCCTTAAATTCAACGGCCTATAATCTCTTCACTCATCCGTCTACGATTCAGGAAATGCCGATGCGCAGCGACTTCCCGGTGTATCCGCTGCTTGCGTGTAACCTTTTTCTTGCTTGTTTCTCGTTCTACCGGCCGGCCGTGGGGACGGCCAGGCGGAAGCCGAGCCCGCTGCCCCTCTCCGCCGGGTCGTGGATCAGGCGCGCCGCCGCCCGGATTCCGAGGTAGTTGCGATTCCAGCTGCCGCCGCGGATCACCCGGCCGGTGCCTGTCGCCGGACCCTGGGGATTGTTCTTCGGACTCTCTGCATAGTAGGTGCTGCTGTGAAAGTCGCCGGTCCACTGCCAGGCATTGCCGGTCATGTCGAACAGGCCCAGCCCGTTGGGGCGATAGCTCCCCACCGGTGCGGTGAAGGAATGGCGATCATCCTGGCTGCCGTCCTTCCAGGCGGCATTGCAGCGCACGTCGCAGAAATTGGCGTACCGCCATAGCTCCTTGGCATCGTCGAACCCGGCATAGCGCTCTTTTTTTCCGCCGCTTCGGGCGGCATATTCCCATTCCGCCTCGGTCGGCAGGCGGTAATTTTGTCCCGTTTCCTTGTTCAGCCATTTCAAATAGGCCTGGGAATCATTCCAGCTGAGGCATACGGCCGGATGGTTATCCTCCTGCGGAAATCCCGGATTCCGCCAGGACAGCCCGGCAACACGCCCCCACCCCTGGCTGTTAAAAAAGGTGCAGCCGTCGCCCTTCTCCGCCTCGGTGCGATAGCCGGTGGAATCCGCGAACCTCCGGAAATGAGCCACGGTCAGCGGTGTGGCGCTCAGGGAAAAGCCGGGCAGGCAAACGGTGTGGACCGGTAATTCCTGCTTTTCCCCCTCGCCGAAAGTATCTCCCATTTCGAAGCAGCCTTCCGGAACGGCAACGAATTTCAGCCCCTCCAGGGGCCCGGCCGGAGCCGGCTTTTGCTTTTCCTGCGCGGATAGGTTGCAGAAGCAAAGCGGGAGAAGGGCCAGGGAGAGGCATAAAAGCCCCGACACTTTTCGGATGGAGGAAAAAAACCGGGAAAATCGGCGCATCATGGTGCTCCTTCTTTGAATTAAAATCGGGAAATCATCGGCGCATGACCAGGATATTGCGATTGCGCTCCCCGGCATATTCGTAGTCGAACCGGTCGACCCCCTCCATCACCATATAAAGCCCCAGCCCGCCGATTGCCCGCTCTTCCAGCGGCCGCTCCAGTTGATCTCTGGAAGGGACCGCCCGACTCCGCGGGTCGAAGGGGATGCCCGAATCTTCCAGTACGATCCGCAGCTCCGAAGGGTCCACCTCCGCGGAGACGACCAGATCGCCCGAACGGCCGGCCTCCTCGTACCCGTGGGTGATGATGTTGGTGGCGATTTCGTCCACAGCCAGACGCAGCCGGTAATCCGCCTCCGGGCTGAGACCGGCCTGACGGGCCATCTCGCCGACAAATTGCCGCAATCCGGCCAGCTCATCGAGATGAGCGGCAAAGACACGCCGGGTCATATCGACCTAATCGCCGTAGGAGTCCTGCAGGTAGACGCTGTGGTGGAAACCGCTCATTTCCAGGGTTCCACGGACGGGCCCCTGGCTGCCGATCACGTAAATCTGCACGCCGGCACCCATTTTCTGTTTGGCAAAGATCAGAACCCGCAGTCCGGCGCTGGCCAGAAAGGTCAGATCGTTCACGAACAGGACCAGTCTGGCCGGAGAGGAGACGGCCGCCTTTTCGATAATCTCCTTGAACCGCGGTGCCGAAGCGGCATCCAGTTCTCCTTTCAGGGTGATCTTTGCCGTTTCCGGGGTTGTTTCCAAAGCGACTTCAAAGGCCATACGATTCTCCCGTTGACTCATTTGCCGATGATGAACATGGCGGATCGGGGGGACAAAAATACGCCGCTCTGATCCGAGAGGAGTACTTCTTCCCCGGGTGCAAAAATATCCTCCGGGGCGGGCATGCCGGTGTTGATGGCGACATGCCAGCATCGCGGAATCCGGGGCAGTGCGAACCAGGCTCCTTCCCAGTGGGCATTGACCGCAAAGTAAAGAAACGCAGGAGCGTCCTGGCGGTCCCGTCCGCTCCAGAGACAGGCCAGCCGACGGCTTTCCTCGGACCAGTCCGGCTGCCAGGGGGCCTGGCCATGGAACGAAATTTCCGGATATTCCTCAAACCCGCCCCTATGGAAGCAGGGGTGCTTCTTGCTGCGGAGCAAGGGGTGCGCCTTGCGGTGCCGGAGGAGCAGCTGCACGAAGCGGAGCAGATCCCGGTTCTGTTCGGTGAGGTTCCAGTCCAGCCAGTTGGTCGGGTCATCCAGGCAGTAGGCGTTGTTGTTCCCTTCCTGGGTGCGTCCCATTTCGTCGCCCATCCACAGCATGGGCACGCCCCGGCTGGTCAGCAGAATGGAAAGGGCGGTTTTGATCATCTGCCGGCGCAGGGCCTGCACCGGGGGATCTTCGGTCGCTCCCTCCCGTCCGCAGTTCCAGCTGTGATTGTCGTTGGCCCCATCCCGGTTCTCCTCACCGTTCTTCTCGTTGTGCTTTTCGTTGTAGGAAAAGAGGTCCAACAAGGTGAAGCCGTCATGGCAGGTAAGGAAGTTGATGGAGGCCGTCGGGCCCCGGCCGTTCCAGCCGTACAGGTCGGGCGAACCCTGCAGCCGGGTGGCCAGAGCGCCGGCCAGCCCCGGATCCCCTTTGACGAACCGGCGCACATCGTCGCGGTACTTGCCGTTCCATTCCGCCCATCGTCCATAGGCCGGAAAGGTGCCCACCTGGTAGAGCCCTCCGGCGTCCCAGGCCTCGGCAATCAGCTTGCATTTGGCCAGAACCGGATCGAAGGCCAGGCTCTCCAGCAACGGGGGATTGGGGAGAGGGGCCCCCCAGGGATCCCGTCCGAGAATCGCAGCCAGGTCGAAGCGGAATCCGTCGATGTGAAACTCCGCGGCCCAGTACCGCAGGCAGTCCAGGACAATGGAGCGCACGATGGGGTGGTTGCAGTTGAGGGTGTTGCCGCACCCCGAGAAATTGAAGTAATAGCCCTCCGGGGTGAGCATGTAGTAAGTCTTGTTATCCAGCCCCCGGAAGGAAATGGTGGGGCCATGCTCGTTGCCTTCCGCGGTGTGGTTGAAAACCACATCGAGGATCACCTCGATTCCGGCTTTGTGAATCTCCTTGACGACATTCTTGAGCTCATCCACCTGCATGCCCCACCGGCCTGTGGCGGCATACCCGGCTTTGGGGGAGAAAAATCCGACGGTGCTGTAGCCCCAGTAGTTGTACAGGGTTTCCCCGGTGGTCGGGCTCTTCCGGCTGTTCTCGAATTCGTCGAACTCATAGACCGGCATCATTTCGATGCAGTTGATCCCCAGTTCTTTCAGATAAGGGATTTTTTCCAGCAGCCCGGCAAAAGTTCCCGGGTGTTTGACCAGGGCGGAAGGGTGCCGGGTGAAGCTGCGGACGTGCATTTCGTAGATGACCAGCTCCTCCATGGGCCGCTCCAGGGGACGGTCGTCCTCCCAGTCGAAATCCTCGAACACCAGGCGGCCGCGGTGCGGGAAGGGCTGCTGCCAGTCGGGGTCCTGTCCCCAGATTTCCCTTCCGCTGACCGTTTTGGCATAGGGGTCCAGGAGGATTTTTGTCGGGTCGAACCGGTGGCCTTCCGCAGGTTCGAAGGGGCCGTCCATCCGATAGCCGTATTCCACGGACTCGCAGTCCAGATCGAAAACGACCATGCACCAGACATTCCCGATACGGAAGGAGTCCGGAAAAGGAATTTCGACGCGGGGCAGGGGTTCTCCTTTATCGAACAGAACCAGGGTGCAGGAGGTGGCGTGGCTGGAAAAAACGGAAAAATTGACTCCGCCGGAGAGGATGGTGGCTCCGAACGGATAGGGATGGCCGGGCCTCAGATGGAATCCCTGATATTCGTGAGTCGGATAATAATCGATTCGGCTGCTGGTATCGGGCATTTCAACGCAGGGCTTCGACGGCCTGCTCCTGAGAGTCGAACAGTTGAAAACATTTGAGAAACCCGGTGACGGACATGGTATCCCGCAGTTCGGGAACCAGCCCGGTCAGGAAGATTTTTCCCGAGCCGGAGGAGGCCGCCCGGTTCAGCAAAAAGAGAACCCGCAGCCCGGCACTCGAAAGGAAAGTGACCTTCTGCATATCCAGAACCAGCTTCCGGCCGTTTTCCGCCAGGGGCAGGAGCCTGCTTTGCACTTCGGGCGCGGTTTTGCCGTCGATTTCTCCGGTCAGGACGACAACGGTGAGACTTCCCTGGGCCTGCACTTGAATTTCCATGGCTAGTCTCCCTTCCGGCAGACCGGGGTGAGGGTCACTTTGACCCGCAGGCTCCGCTCGGAATCCGGCAGCTGTACCGTCCATCCGTCCGGATCGAAGTCCGTCCAGGGCTTGCCGTCAATTTCGACGGCGGTAATGCGGATGCTTCCGGCCGGGAGAAGATCGGGGGCCACCCGCAGCCGGTTTTCCCGGAATCCGCGCGGTCGGGGACGGAAGTGGAAATCCATCGGCTGTCCGGTGTACAGGAAATTGATGTAGACCGCGGAAAGGTATCCCAGCTCCGTGGAGTGATATCCGCTCATGGAGTGGCTGCCTTTGAACCGCTCGTTGCCCATCAGGTAGGGGAGACCGTTGGCCAGCACGTTGAAGTAAACTCCGCCATCGTCGTGATCCAGAAAATGGGCGTTATAAAAAGCGGCTGCCTCCCGGGCCTGCTTGAGGTATTCCGGCTTCCCCAGGCACCCGTAGAGAATGTAATAGGCCAGGATGGCCTGCTCCTGCTGCCACCAGGCCTTGCGGTCGTGCCAGACGAAACGATGGTGGGATTCTCCCGGCTCCCGCAGGCGTTCGACCACGTCGTACCAGCCGCCGCGCTGCAGGTCGCAGCCGACCAGGGGCATCCGCCGGGCGATGTTTTCCGCCAGGGCCACGTATTTTTCCTTGGGCCGCAGGCTGTTCATGCGCAGCAGGTTCCAGGCGATTTTCAGGTTGTGGCCCACTACCGCCCGGTTCTGCTGCCAGCCCCAGGTCGTGTCGTGGCGCCAGTCTTCATAAAATTTTTCCTGGACAAAAGGGCTGTTTTCGAAGTCCGGGAAATGAGCTTCGATGGTATCGAAGGTGTCTTCCAGAAAATCGGCATACTTTTTCTCGCCGGTAGCCAGGTAAAGGTTGATCAGATAGGCCGGGGCATGGTCCCCCACGGAGTTCCAGTTCTTGCGGGCCCGGTTGTTTCCCTTATCCAGCATGGGAGATCGCGGATCCAGGGTGATGGGGTCGATGTGCGAAAAATACCCGCCCTGCCGGTTGTCCTTATAGTACTTGTCGAACAGCTCGATGGTTTTTTCTATGTCTTCCAGGATCCGGGGGTCGCCTGTAATCCGGTAGGTCTGCGTGGGGCCCGCCAGGGCATAGATCTGCTCGTACATGGGAATGGAGTCGTAATCGTCTCCGAATTCCGAGGTGAGCAGCTTCTGCTCCCGGTCGCCGGACACCTGAATGCCGTGATACCAGTAAATGATGTCATCGTCGGCATCGTAAAACTTCATGTGTTCCCGCAGGTACTCGGTTCCGGCTTCGGCCGCTTCCAGGAACCGGTCTTCCCCGGTCAGCAGGAAGGCGGAAGCGAAGCCGTAGACCAGCCGGGAAATGGTATCGGTCTCCTGCAGGTAGTCGCCTTTCTTGCCGCCGGCCAGATGTAAAAAAGTGCGGTAGTTGTGATATTCGATCGGTTCCTGGGGGTAGTTGAATTGCCAGCGCAGATAGCTGTCGGCGATCGATCGCACCTGCCGGGGCCACCAGTCCGATTCTTCATGGCGGTAGGAGCCGGCTTGATCTCCCGGAAAGATCAGCGATTTGGCTTCGATTCGGAATCCCTGCTCCGCGGGGTAGAAGATGCAATAGGCATAGACCGGCACTCCTTCGCTGAGCAGCTCCCCCATTTGCCCGGTGGCATCGATGTACCCTTCATCCAGGTTCTGGGACTTGCGGGCATAGGTGGTGGGAGTCAGGAATAGTCGGAATTCGCGTCCATCCGAGGTTCGCAGGGAAAAGGATCGTTCGGATCGATGAAAGGCAGCGACATACCCTGCGATCGTGTCGGAAAAAGTAAAATTGACCTCGCCCATATTTTTTCCTTAATTAGCTTCCGGACGGTTGGCTTGGTTGATTGAAACTCCAGGTGTCGGTCGCTCTGCGACGTTTCACCGCATCGACGATCGCCCGGGCAAAGAGGTGGCAGTGCCCGCCCGACCGGGCGGTAATCAGATCGTCATCGACCACTACGTCTTCATCCACATACTGCAGCCCTATATTGGCGGCGTCGCCCAGCAGGTTGTTGTGAACCACTCCGCGCCGGCCGCGCACCAGCTCCGGAGCGGGCGCCAGCAGCCAGAGGCCGTGGCAGATGATCCCTTTGACCATCGACCGTTCGGCAAAGGCCCGCTTCAGAAAGTCCACCGCGGGGGGGAGCTTCCCGACGGTTTCCGTGTAGCGCAGCCGGTCGGCCACATAGCCGGCGGGAATAATAACCGCCCCGAATTCCCGCAGCTTTTCGTCGCTCAGAGATTCGAACGACTCTCCCACGGTCAGCGGGGCGCGAAACTCGTGCCCCAGAAAGGTGAGGCTCGGCTGGCCCCACAGCCGGGTCAGCAGATGGACTTCCCAGCCCTCTTCGGCAAAACGGCGCTGGTAATAAAAGATTTCCGGTTCGTAAAAATCGCCTTCCATCAGGATGGCAATTTTTGTGGCGGGGTTGCTCATGGCTGTTTCAGTTCCTGATCCGATAGGCGGGACGGCAGATTCCGAGAAGCGTTCCGGGTTTTGTCATAGGGTTATTTCGTGTTGCTCCCTTGCCCATTTTAGGTTCTCGGATAGGAATTGTCAAGATGGCGAACGGCCTACTTTCGGCACGGTTCTTCTCTTGTTCCCTGTTTTTTTTCAATGTAAAATTCAGGCGTGTCGGTAAATACGGAATTTCTTTTTTATCCATATCTTCACTTTGGTTTCAGGAAAAGGACCCCATTATGAATGTTGCCCAATCGATCGTTGCCATGCTTGAATCGCTCGGCGTCGATGCCGCCTTCACCGGCTCCGGCCAGGGCAGCGGCACGATGCTTTTCTCTTTCGCCGAATCGAAACAGATCCGGACCATCATGACCCGGAACGAGCAGGCGGCTTCCTTCATGGCCTACGGTTACGCCATGATATCCAAAAAGCTGGGCGTTACCAATACCCAGGGGGGGCCGGGTTCTTTCAATGTGATTTCGGGGCTCAGCATGGGCCTGAACGGGTCGTTCCCGATGATGTCCATCGCTTCCTTTGCCCCTAAAAAATGGCGCGGTATGGGGGATCTGGGCGAAGTATCCGGGCTGCACCGGACTGCCGACTCCCACGCCCTGTTCAGCGCCATAACCAAAAAGTCCTATGTGATCGAAAAGGCCTCGGAGGTCTGCGATCTGTTCGAGGATGCCGTCAACGTGGCTTACGGCGGCCGCCCGGGTCCGGTGCACATCAGCCTTCCTTACGATCTCGCGGGGCTGGAGAACCCCCGGCATCGCAACATTGAGCTGAAGGTGGCACCCATCCTGCCCAGGGAAAAGGACGTGCTGCTTTTTGCGGAATATCTGGCCCAGGCCATCCGGGGGAGGAAAAAGATGATCGCCTGGTTCGGCAACGGCTGCGTGCAGAGCAACGCCGGAGCGGAGCTGCTGGAGTTTGTGGAGCGGTTTCAAATTCCTTTTCTCACCTCCATGGACGCCAAAGGAGTCATTCGCGACAATCACCCTCTCTCGGTCGGCATGCCCGGAATCTGCGGCGATCCCGGGGCCAAGCGGGCCTTCCGGGAGGCGGAGGTGGTTCTGGCCGTCGGAGCCTCCTTCCCGAAGTGGCAGACCTGGATGTTCCAGCGGGATCTTTTCGACCGGAAAATCCTGATGAACATCAACCTGGATGCCGACGAGGTCGACAAGGTGTACAAAGCCGATTTCTCCATGGTTTCCGATGCCAGGCCGGCCATGAAGATGCTGACCGAAGCCCTGGCTGCGCGGGTCACGGTTACCGAAAAAGCGGCGCCGGAAATCGACCGTCACTGTTTCGGGACGATCGATTACGCGGGGCCCAAGGTGCACCCCGGTCAGCTCTCGCGCCTGCTGAGCGAGCTCCTGCCGGATCGGGCCATCGTTCTGGGCGATGCCGGATCGCATATGATCTGGATGTCCGATTTCATGCAGCTGAACGGAGGGCAAAGCTACAAGAATCCGGGCAGCTTCGGTCCCATGGCTTCGCACACCAATGCCGCCATCGGCTTTCAGATGGCCGCTCCCGACCGCCGCGTGATTGTCGGCTGCGGCGACGGGTGTTACCAGATGGCCGGCTTCGAACTGATGACTGCCGTGGAGCACAAAATTCCCATCGTCTGGATCGTCTACAACAACAGCGAATTCAACATCATCAAGCATTTCAACCTGCTGGTGCACGGGGAGGAGGCCATGAACCGCCTGCCGGGACCGAATTTTGCCGAGTACGCGCGGATTTGCGGAGCCAACGGCCACCGCGTCGAGCGTCTGGAACAGTTCGAACCGGCCTTCCGGGCGGCCCTGGCCAGCGACATGCCTACGGTCATCGATGTGGTCACGGATGAAAACTGCCTGGTTCCCTTCAAGCACTACAATGACCCCGACCCCCGGGATACATCCAATCCGCTGAAGATCTGAGCCATGCATGCCCTGGAAATCGATCGGGAAAAGTGCACCGGGTGCGGACTCTGTGTCGGCGACTGCTCGCCGAAGGTCCTCCTGCTGGAAGACGGACACCCGGCCTGCACCCCACGATGGTCAGCCTGGTGTATAGGGTGCCAGCACTGCCTGGCGGTTTGTCCCCGGGGGGCGCTGTCCATTCAGGGAAAGAATCCTGCGGACAGCATCCCCTTGAAAGGGCTCCAGCCGGATCCCCGGCAGATTGCCGCGCTATTGAAGGGGCGGAGGTCGATCCGCCGCTATCGCGACGAGAATCTCGATCCGGAGCTGATCCGGCAGCTGATCGAGGTGGCCAGCTATTCGCCTTCCGGGTCCAACTCCCGTAAGGTCCGGTTCACGCTGATCGACCGCAAGGAGACCATGGCCCGATTCCGGAGCGAGGCCATGGCGGGGCTGCGGCGTCTTGCCGACGGGCCGGGCTTTCCGGCGGGACTGGAGTATTTCGGCTGGTATGCCGATGTGTGGGAACAGCAACAGAGAGATATTCTGCTCCGCGGCGCTCCCCATCTGGTGATTGCCTCGGCGCCGAAGAGCTGCCAGACGCCGCTGCAGGATTCCATCATCGCCCTGGCCTGGTTCGAGTTCCATGCGCACAGCCTGGGAATCGGCACCCTCTGGGACGGGGTGGCCACCACGGCGATCGACCGGCTGGTGCCGGAGCTGAGGGAAAGGCTGGGCATCCCGCCGGACCACCTCATCGGGGAAACCATGATTTTTGGAAAGCCAGCCGTCCGGTATGCCCGGACGGTGCAGTACCCTCCGAACGAAATCCACACCCTGCGGTACTCCTGAGCCATAGGGCGCAGCGCTTCCCGACCCGACACAGGACCGTTATTCCGAGGCGAAAGTTCCGTCAGGGACGGCAGGATTGTGGCCCGGCAATTTATTGCCGGGCCGGGTCAGTGCAATGCCAAGTCCCATCGGGACGGCAGAACATATTCCTGCCAACTAATTACCGGGCCACATCAGCGGGGAGTTCTGTTTTTCGCCGTTCAGCGGCTGCGGAGAACCTCGGCCAGTTTCTGCCCGTAGGCGATGGAGGATTCCACCGACAGAGCGGTTACGAAGGGCTCGTCATAAACGACGCAGGGCTTTACCCGGTTGGCTCCTTCATCGGCCACGCATTCCCCCTGCGGGCCGACGGCATCCGTAACCACATCCTGCAGAGGAAGGAGGAACCCGGGGGTGACCACATCGGTGCCCTGGTTGTCCGGAGTGGTTCCCGCCAGGGTATAGCTGAGATCGAAGTCGAAATCCCATGCCCGTGGATGGGCGGTGGACTTTTTACCCCAAAGGACGCTTTTGAAGCCGTTGGCCGGATTTCGGGTAAAAGCGAGAGCGCCCACGGAGTAGCAAATGGCGCCGATCAGCTTGCCGGCCTGGAAGGCGTCCAGGATCAGGCGATGGACCTTGGGGTTGTTGGTGATGTCGAGACAGACCCCCGGCCCCCCGGTGAGCACCAGCGCTTCATAGTCGCTCATCTTCACGTCGGCGATTTTCGCCGGGTGATTCCACTCGGTTCCTTCCAGGATCTGCTTCACCCGGAGGCAGACCTCGGGCGGATTGACTTTATAATGCTGCAGCGGGTCATCGAAATCGGGGTCGATGCTCAGGGCGAACGGCAGGGGCTTTTTCCCCTGCGGGGTAGCCATGGTAACGTCGAAACCTGCCTGGTTCAGCGCATCCCACGGGGCCTGCAGCTCTTCGGCCCAGGCGCCGTAGTTGGTGGCCAATAACAGTACCTTTTTGCTCATACTTTGCTCCTAAAATTGCGTGATGATCGGATGATGAATCGAATTTACTTCGGTTGAAAAACCCCCGACCGCACCGGACTGAAAATATCGATGGCTTCGCTCTCCTCGAGAGTAATGAATCCGTGCTCCACATGGGGGGGGATGATATAGCTGTCTCCGGGCCGGAGTACGGCCCGGCGGTCGCCGATGGTCACTTCCAGCGATCCCTTGATGATGTATCCGAACTGCTCCTGCTCGTGGGAATGCGGCGGGACGACGGACCCGGGGGCCAGGTCCCAATGAAGAGTGTTCATGTTCTGCCCGGTTCCCAGCTGTTTGACGACCACCCCTTCCCTGACCGTTTCCGCATGAATTTCCGATGCGAAGCTAAACATAATTTTCCTCCTGACGGTATCAATGGTTCGGCATCCAGGAAATGGAATTTCTTTTATTTTGCCATCAGCGAGTTTACGGTTTTTCAGGGGCAAAATCAAGAAAAACGGAAATCCCGCGGCCGCCGGTTCGCTCCAACCGAATCGGCCGACAGGCACTTGACGCCGGGCCATTCCGATTGTAAACTCGCACCGATACGAATGGGCGATAATGCATTTGCTTTTCTGCCGGGAGGAGATCCGGTGAGGGGGGAAACAAAAGAATCATGAAACGGGAAACGGCCGACCGTCTGCTCATGCCGCTCTCGATCGTCACCATCATGGCGTGCAACTTCGGAGCCCACCACGGCATGCCTCTGCTGGGCTTCTTTTTTCTTCTCGGGGTGATCGCTTTTTCTCTTCCCTTCACCCGGCTGAAAAAGGAGCGGCTCCTCCTGACCGCTCTGACCGGTTTCGGCGGATTTGTTGTCGATTCGATCCTGATTGCCTTTGGCGTTTACGTTCCGGCGAGCCCTTCGCGCTGGCTCATTCCGGCTCCTTTCTGCCCGGAATGGATCGTGACGCTCTGGCTGAATTGCGGTTTCATGATTTATGCCAGCTGGCAAAAACTGGCCGACAAATTCCTGTTCACCGCCGCGGTCGGCTTTGTCTTCAGCCTGATGATCATCGGCAATGCCTCTCGGATCGACCTGGTGACGGTGTCGAGCCCTCGCCCGGTGTCGTTTCTGGTCGTCGGCCTGGCCTGGTCGGTGATCACCCTTTCCGCCATCCGGATCGCACCTCATTGGTTCGGGAGCGAGGCGGCCGGCCGGCAGTAGATTCCATCGGAAGTATCGGTTCCTTACGGAGGTTGAAATGCGGACAGTGAAACATTTACTTTTATGGGGGAGCTTTTTCGCCATGGCCTCCTGGTCTGCGGCGGGAGGCGGTGCGGAATGGCAACCGGCGGAGAAGCCCGCCATCGCCAGGGAGCCGGCCATGGTGACGGTGCCCAAGGGGACTTTTGTCATGGGTTTCGACGAGCTGGGCGCCTATCCGGACCAGACCGCTCCTTACACCGTCAGCGGCATTGTCTCCGGCCCTTCCGGGCCGGTGCGCAAGGTCACCCTCACCAGCGATTACCAGATCGGAAAGTACGAAATTACCAACGGCGAATACTGCGACATGCTCAACTATGCGCTGGCCAAGGGCTATCTGACCGGCGATTACCGCAGCAACATCACGGTAACGAACAAGGAAGGAAACCGGCAGGAGCTGCTGAATCTCGATGCGGATTACGAAGGGAAGCGGTGCGAAATCTACTTCAACGGCACCCGGTTTGCGGTCAAGGCCGGCCTGGAGAGACGGCCGGTCGTGTATGTCTCCTGGTACGGAGCGGCTTTCTACTGCAATATGCTCGGCGAATGGAAAGGGTATGCCGGCCTTTACAATCTGGCCGACTGGTCCTGCACCTTCAACGGTACAGCGCGTTTTTACGGCGTACCCGGCTATCGGTTGCCGACCGAAGCCGAATGGGAGCACGCGGCCCGTTATGACACCAACAACATGAAATACGACCGGCGGCCTGTGCCGTGGGAAAGCTCTTTGGCGGTTTTTCGCAAGGAGAGCAATTTCAGCACCAATCTGGCTTATTTCAAGCCCTATGCCAATTACAAAACCAACGCCGGCACGGTCGACGTCGGCAGCTATGAGCAGGGCAAGAGCTATCTCGGCATTTACGATCTGGCCGGCAATGTATCCGAATGGGCGCAGGACTATTATTCGCCCTACACCTATTTTGCGCCGTACACCACCGCTTCGGCGATGAACAATCCGGTGAACGATACTTCCGGCGTCTACCGCCAGCGTCGAGGCGGAGGCTGGCTGGTTTACGCCAATAACCTCCCCTCGACCTTCTACCATACCGACACCAACTACCCCTACACCAATTACTGCGATTTCGGGTTCCGGATCGTCCGGATTCTCCCCTAAGAACCCGTTTTCCGGTTGCGCGGAAACGGCGGATCGGATCGGCTGTGATCCGTAAAATCCGCCGTTTCCGTGTAACCGGAAAAATGGGTGTCCTTCTTTTTGTTTCCTTCTTTTTGTTTCTGTTTTTCCTGGTAGCTTATTTCTAAAATATGTATTATGATTGTTGTACTGGCATATTACATAACTTCATCGTAAACGGAAGATATGATTGATAGAAAGATTGAACCCGTGCTGGTGAATCTGGCCCGGCAGTATCCGGTTGTGACGATTACCGGACCCCGGCAGAGCGGTAAGACCACGTTATGCCGAAAGGTGTTTGCCGGATTGAAGTATGTCAATCTCGAAGCGCCGGATACGCGCATGTTTGCCAGGGAAGATCCCCGCGGATTTTTGGCCGCCAACAGCGGTGGGGTCATTCTCGATGAGATCCAGCGGGCTCCTGATCTTCTTTCCTATATCCAGACCATGGTTGACCTGGACGACCGCCCCGGTCAATTCATTCTGACAGGCAGCCAGCAGTTTGAGGTCATGAACGTCATCAGCCAGTCGCTGGCCGGCAGGACGGCACTCCTCAAGCTGCTGCCGCTTTCTTTTCCTGAGCTGAGGCAGACGCTTCCAGCCGACATGGATCGTCTGATGATTACAGGGTTTTATCCGCGGATCCACGACCGGCAGCTGAACCCTTCGCAGGCCCTGGGAGATTATCTGGAAACATACGTGGAACGGGATCTTCGCCAGCTGGCCGTGTTGAAAGACCTGTCCCTTTTTGAAAAATTTCTGAAGCTTTGCGCCGGCCGTGTGGCCCAGCTGCTCAGCCTGCAGAGCCTCAGTAACGATGTGGGTGTATCTCATTCCACGGCGCGGGCCTGGCTGACGCTTCTGGAGGCAAGCTACATTGTCTTCCTCCTGCAACCCTGGCACGCCAGCGTCTCCAAGCGGTTGATCAAGTCGCCCAAACTGTATTTCTACGACGTCGGCCTGGCGTCTTATCTCCTCGGGTTGACCCATGAATCGCAAATGAGTCGCGATCCGCTGCGCGGGAATCTTTTTGAAAATATGTTGATCCTTGAGGCGCTCAAACATCGCTACAATCTGGGTTTGCGAAACAACCTCTTTTTCTACCGGGAGAGCAACGGCAACGAGGTCGACCTGATCGCTGCCAGCGGAAGGGATATCCTGGCGATTGAAATCAAGTCTGCGGCAACGGTCAACCCGGACTTTTTCAAAGGCCTGCACCACTTTAAAAAAGCGGCCGGTTCCGGGCAAAACGTCCGAGGCGCAATCGTGTATGGCGGCAAGGAAATGCAGATGCGCAGCGACTTCCCGGTGTACCCGCTGCGGCACTGCGAAGATCTGTGGAACGGGATCGATTCACCCGCAAGGAAGCCCTGAGGTTCGCAAAGCCGGCGAGGATATCCATTATCCGTCAGAGAAAGCTTCGGCCCTATCCGCCTGGGCAATAAGGATCGTGTCCTGCAATCCACCGTGGATTGGAAACAACGTGACCCCGGATGTCACTCTCCTATGGCATGCTTTTCGAATGGTAAAAATCCTGGTTGTCCCTATTTGTCCGTACCAAAGGGCGAGAAACTGAATTATTATTTACCGATTATTCTTGGAAAAAGCGATATTGGTATGAGGGGTAGAGTGAAATGGTTTCTTTTGCTCCAGGGATGCGGTTGTTGATTCGCGATGCCGAATGGCTTTGCCGCCGGGTGGACCTCACTGTTTCCGGGCACTGGGCTTTATCCGTGGTCGGGATTTCCGAGCTGGTGCGCAACCGGGAAGCCGTTTTTCTTTCCAATGCGGAAAAGCGCATCGAGCTTCTCGATCCGGCCAAAACCCGGCTGACGGCGGATGAGAGCGCCCAATACCTCGCTTCCCGGCTTTATCTGGAGAGCCTGCTGCGCCAGACCGCACCGACCGATACCCGGATCTACCAGGGACATCGCGCCGCCATGGACCTGCTGCCCTACCAGCTGGACGCGGCCTTGCTGGCCCTCGGTTCGCCGCGACAACGGCTGCTGATTGCCGATGCCGTCGGATTGGGCAAGACCTTGGAAGCGGGCATCCTGCTCTCCGAACTGATCGTACGCGGCAAGGCGCGCCGCATCCTGGTGGTGGCCATCAGGAGCATGCTCACCCAGTTTCAAAAAGAGATGTGGGCCCGATTCACCATCCCCCTGGTGCGGCTGGATTCCATCGGTCTGCAGCGGGTGCGGGCCGAAATTCCCACCCGCCACAATCCTTTCCATTATTACGACCGGGCCATCATCTCCATCGATACCCTCAAGCAGGATAACGAATTCCGGTCCCACCTGGAGGAGGCC